>JAGXRF010000081.1 GCA_018335925.1 Flavobacteriales bacterium | reverse complement strand
GGTAGTGGTAGCTTGGTTATTTAAAGCTGGAGACCATGTACCAATAATACCATTGTTAGAAGTGGTTGGTAATGCAGGCAAAGTACCTCCTGCACAAATCGCATCTACTTGTGTAAAAGTAGGGGTGATGTTGTTAGGCAATACCGTAATAGTCAAAGTAGCTGTAGTTGCACACTGACCAGCATCTGGAGTAAAGGTGTAAGTTGTGGTAGCTTGGTTGTTCAATGCCGGAGACCAGGTACCAACAATACCATTTAACGAAGTCGTTGGCAAGGCAGATAAACTTGCCCCTGGACAAATGTCGGCAACTGAGTTAAAGGTTGGGGTGACTAGTGGTGTAATAGTAATTTCAAACTGACTTTCATTGGTACAACCATTTGCAGAATTAAAAATATAAATTATTTGAGAAGAATTAATAACATCTCCAGCATTTAGCATAGTTCCTAATCCTCCTGATTGGGTATAATAATTTCCATGAGTTAAAGATGGTAAAGTGAAAGTATTACAAACAGTCGTATTAGAGAGAGTATCTACTAATGTTGGATTATAGGTTACAGTAAAATTATCCTCAAATTCGCATAATTCAAAGGTGCTTTGAATGGATCCATATACATAAATAGTTTGAGTTGAGGAAATATTTGTTCCTACTGGGATTAATGTTCCTGAACCATTTGGACCTCCTGGAGCTGTATAATATTCTCCAAAAGATAATGTAGGTAATTCATAAAAATCACAAACAGTAACATCAGAAGGCACATTTAATGTTGGATTTTGTACATTTAATAGAATATCATTTTCAATAACGGTTTGTGTACCATCACAAGAGGTATATACTGCTTGAGCTGTCATAACTGTAGTTTGTTCAACACAAACATTAATAGATGTATTGTTACTAAAAAACTGTCCATCCTTTAACCAAGAAAACACAACGTTAGAACCTTGGTTAGGAGTAAATCTCCAAGCTTCATTGTTAGCAGACCAGTTTCCAACGTTTCTTCCTGGTGGTACATATGCAACATTACCTGCTGCATTTAGTAGTCCTACTACTCCTCTTCCATTTTGCCAAGTATTACATGGAGTTCTTTTTAAGATGTAAATATCAATTACGTTGGAAGTTTCATATAATACAATTTGACTAGTTTGCATTCCTACACTCACTCCACAACTAAATTGTGCAACTTCATTAAAATTTGCAATAAATACTCTACATGGGGCAGTACCTAAAAATTGGTAGTTGATATCGTTTAATGCACCAGGACCATTAACAGCAGGATTGGTATCTTGAAATACACCAAAAACTGCATTTTTAATAGGAAAGTTGGTGTTTGGTAGTGGAGCATCCGGAATACTCCAAGGACAAAATCCATTTGGTTGATGATTTGCAATACCATTGTTAAATGTTACAACACCATTGGAACCAACTAAAACATTATTATATGATTGTCCGAAAAAACAGAAAGGGAATGAAATTGGTTGCAAAGGCGACCACAAATCATCGGTAGTTACATTTAATGCTGTTCCTCCAGTAAATGGGAAAGGTGGACTAAATGGAATTGCAGATATATCATAGGTATTGGTAACTCCTGTTTCTAAATATGAAGCTGTAATTGGAACACATGTTTCACCCGGACACAAATCTAGCTGTCCAGGAGTTGTTGTATTGATGTCAACTGTTACTCCAGCACATGCTGGCAAATTAGATAAAATAAATAAACTTTGAGGCCCAGACCACAAACTTATATCATTCGGGCTACATAAAGATCTTACATAAAACTCATAAAATCCAGGTGTAATTCCGGTAATAGTAAATGGATTGCTATTAGCAATATAACTAGTACCAGAAGAAATTGGTTCACCTGCTTCCACTATAACTACTTCCCATTGTGTAGCAGCACCAACTTCTGTCCATTGCACAGTAGCAGAATCGTTATTTGCAACTACAGGTGTAAGATTAATGGGTTGTGGACAGGTGGGAAGGGTTAATCCAGTTGCTGGACCAGCCCATACGCTTTGCGTATTCACACCACTACAAATTGTTCTTACATAAAAATCATAATTCGTTGATGCTAATAATCCTCCCAATACAAATGGAGTATTAGTAGCAGGTGTACCAGAAACACTTGAACCTGGGGCAGGAGAGCCAGCTGGTACAGCAATCACCTCCCACGAAACACCTCCGTTTGGTGTCCATGAGATTGTTGCTGAAAATGTCCCCATTTGATTTACGGTAACACCTGTTGGAGGCAAACAAGCTGGATTTGAACAATCTACCATTGCGGTATAAATTACATTTCCAACTTGTGTAGCAGAGTTGGTATTCATGTTATAAAGCACCTGGTTAAAAGGGTTTATTACTTGAACTCTAACATTAGCAGGTGTATTTCCTCCTGTTATCCAAAAAAGCTCAAAAGGAATTCCGTTACAAAGAGGTACACTGATGTTTACAGGGCCTGCACCTGTAGTAAAAGTAGGGCCTAAAGTTGCTACAACAATTCCGTTTTGTCTGACTTGCATTACTGCTCCATTCCACCCTAATGAAGCAGCACTTGATAACCTAAAAGTATAATTACATTGGTTTATAGGCAAACAAATAACAGTATTAAAGGTAGTTGCTGCAGACCAAGGACTATTTCCGTTGATACATACTGCTCTGATATATACATTATAAATAGTTCCGCTGTTTAACCCTGTAGCATTAAAGGTAGTATTACTCACAATTGTACCAGTAGCACCGGGTAATGGAGCTGGTAAATTTGCCGGTTGTACAATTACTTCCCATTGCGTTTCTACTCCTTGTGACGTCCAATTAATAGTAGCACTATCAAGTGTAATTCCAGTTACTGTAATATTATTTGGTGTTAAACACTGAGCGGTTACACAATCAACAGTTCCGTTATATAATACAGTTCCTGGTGCTCCTGAACCCGGTGCTTTGGTGTAAATGGTTTGAATAATTGGAGAGTTTTTAATAATTGAAACACCCACAACATTAGGATTAGTTCCTCCTTCTAACCAAAACAAATCAAAAGGTAAATTGTTACACAATGTAACGGTTACATCAGAAGGGCCAATTCCTGTAGTAAAAGTAGTTCCAATGGTAGTAATAACCACACCATTTTGTCGAATTTGCATCCTTGAGCCTTGCCATCCACCACCCGTACTTGTCATTCTAAAAGTGTAAGTACATTGATCAACAGTGTCACAAAATGGAGTTGTGAACTGAAATGGTCCTGCCCATAAACTGTAATTTCCATTTCCACAATCATTTCTTACCCAAAACTGATAAGCTGTACCAGCAGTAAGTCCGTTTGCGTTAAATGTATTGCTTGTAACCGGGGTGCCATTTCCACTAGGAATGGGATCACCAAAAGGTTGAACAGCAACTTCCCATGCAGATGCAGACCCATTTATATTCCATGTTAATTGTGCAGATGATTGAGTTATGTTATTTGCATTTAAATTTGTTGGAGGGGGTGTGCAGCTAAACGGCTGTATAACAAGATTATAAGAAACATTAGGTGCACTTGCAGAAGTTGAGATAACAACAATGTAAGTTTGACCTGCAATTGCATTAAAATTAAAACTTCTTATACCTGAACCCGTGTTAGCTGCACCACCTACGCAACTAATCCCAACATTTGCACAGCTATTGTAAACGAAAATTCCAGAATGGTTTCCGTTAGGTGTCATTTGCACATTGATTGATCCGGTACTTGGAGCAGTAAAAGTGTAAAAAATATCTGGGCCAGCTAAATATGCACCTGTTACACTTCCACATGTTGAAGCGGTTCCAGGAGTTCCAGAAACAGAACTTGTTAAGCCTTGTGTAGTTCCTGTGGTAGAGTATGGTAATGAAGGAATTGGAATTGCAGAAGCACAATTGTTTCCTGGAATTGCAGTTTGAAAAGAGAAAGGACCTGCCCAAGCACTTGTATTATTTGTTCCACAAATTGCTCTTACGTAGTATTGGTACTGTGTAGCTGGAGTTAAGCCAGTAGCAACAAAAGGATTATTGTTAACTATTGTACCACTACCTGTTGGGTTTCCAGGTTGAGCTACAATTTCAATTTCCCATTGGGTTGCACCACTCGGGTTGCCCCATTGCAGTTGTGCAGATGTTTGGGTAATGTTGTTTGCAGTTAATGCTATTGGATCAAAACATTGTTGAACTACCGAAACATTATCAACCAACCATCTATCTCCTCCCAATGAGGCTGTAGGTTGGGTAAATTGCATTACAAAAGCAATGTATATTTGTTGACCTATGTAGGCATTTAAACCAATAATTTTTTCTTCATATACGTTATATAATGTAGAAAGTTCATTTTCGGTATATTGTTGCACCACAACAAAGTTTCCTTGTGCAGCTTGATTTGCATTGGTAGAAACCCTAATTTGATAAATTGTTCCTTGGTTTCCTGCAAGCGTACTTCTTGTAAAAAACTTTAATTGTCCATTGGTTGGAACTGTAACTTGAGGGGTAATTAACCAATCTTGCGAAATGTTGCCAATACCAATATTTTCTCTGGTCATAAATGCCGACCAAGTTCCTTGATAAACCTGATCAACCACATTTGTTCTTGTCCAAGAATTTAAAGTACCTACACCGTTATCTGCAACCAACCATCCGGTTGGAGGAAAAGATGCTCCTTCAAAATCTTCGAAAAGAACTTGAGATTGTAAGCTTTGAATCATAAAGACCAAAACAACCAACCAACGAGTAATTTTTTTCATAATGTAATTTATTTGTTATAGATTTTTGGAA
Organism: Flavobacteriales bacterium; assembly: GCA_018335925.1. GTDB lineage: Bacteria > Bacteroidota > Bacteroidia > Flavobacteriales > Flavobacteriaceae > Flavobacterium. The sequence goes on along the minus strand of JAGXRF010000081.1, from coordinate 82,565 downwards.
AGTCACCAAATATAGAAATTTTTAACATTCATTTTACAATTCTATGCATTTTAACAAACATCATACTTCTTGCTAATGCTTACTAATTTGTTATTAGTTAAATTTGTACCGAATTAATAATTTTTCATGTTAGAAAAAGAGAAAATAGATTTTGAAAAAACTATTTTAGTTGGTGTTGTAACCCAAAATCAATCAGAAGAAAAACTTTTAGAGTATTTAGAAGAATTGGCTTTTTTAACCCATACAGCAGGTGGAGAAGTCATCAAACGTTTTTGGCAGAAAACGGAAAGACCAAATCCAAAAACTTTTGTGGGAACAGGAAAGATGGAGGAAATTCATCAATACATCCAAGAAAACGACATTAAAACCGTGATTTTTGATGACGAATTATCTCCAGCTCAACAAAAAAATATTACTAAAATTTTGAATTGCAAAGTATTAGATCGAACCAATTTGATCTTAGATATTTTTGCCCAAAGAGCTCAAACTTCTTATGCAAGAACTCAGGTTGAATTGGCACAATGTCAATATTTATTGCCTCGTTTGTCTGGAATGTGGACCCACTTAGAGCGTCAAAGAGGTGGAATTGGAATGAGAGGTCCTGGAGAAACTGAAATTGAAACCGACCGAAGAATTGTTAGAGATAGAATCGCTTTATTAAAAGACAAGTTAAAAGTAATCGACAAACAAATGTCGGTACAGCGAAGTAATCGCGGAGCTATGGTTCGTGTGGCTTTGGTTGGTTATACCAATGTTGGAAAATCTACATTGATGAATGCCATTAGCAAAAGTGAAGTTTTTGTAGAAAACAAGTTGTTTGCAACCTTAGATACAACTGTTAGAAAAGTTGTGGTAGGGAATTTGCCTTTTTTACTTTCAGATACCGTTGGATTTATCAGAAAATTACCAACCCAGTTGGTGGAATCTTTCAAAAGTACCTTAGATGAAGTTCGAGAAGCAGATTTGTTATTGCACGTGGTTGATATTTCTCACCCTGAATTTGAAAACCACATAGAAAGTGTGCATCAAATTTTAAAAGAAATAAAAAGTGACGATAAGCCAACCATCATGGTATTCAATAAAATTGATGCTTATCAAAATATCCCTTATGACCCAAGTGATTTGACTGTGGAAAAAACCTCGAAAAATTTCACCATCCAAGAGTGGAAACAAACATGGATGAGCCGATTAGGAGAGGAAAATACCTTGTTTATTTCTGCTACTGAAAAACAAAATTTTGAAGAGTTTAGAAAAAAGGTGTACCAACAAGTCCGAAATATTCATATAACTCGATTCCCGTATAACAACTTTTTGTATCCGGATGTTGCAGAAGTAGATTTTAAAGAGAATTAAAGAAAAAGGTAGTATTAATACTACCTTTTTTTATATATTGGGACTGCGGAGCAAGCTTCTCCATACATCACGCTTTTGGCTACTTTTTGAAGATATTGTAGAGCTATTACATAAACTTCTTCCGGAACCGGTTTTTTGGAACAGCCTTTTAAAATACAAGGATTGTCCTGGTATTTATTAAAATTTAAAGAAGCAATTTCTCGTTGGTAATAATTCACCAACAATTCTTTTTTATTTCCATGAATTACTATCTCGGCAAAAGGATTCAAGTAACTTGCCACCAAAATGGTTGCCCATGCAGGAATGATGGCATCAGTGGAGCAATAAATATATACCAAATGGTGGTTATATTTTTCCCAAGAATGTTCTTGAAGGGCAGCTCTAAATTCTTTTTCGCGAAGCAAAAAACCTTCTTCTAACCATTGCGAAATATCTACTCCGGTAATAGGTTGAGTTGGAAAGTAATCTTCCAAATCAAATACTTGTAAAGAACTTTGGGCTACTTTATTGATAATTTCTTCCGACATTTTTCGTAAATTTTACAAAAAACCTAATTCTAATTTGGCTTCTTCACTCATCAAATCTTTGCTCCAAGGCGGATCAAAAGTAATTTCTACTTCACATGATTTAACCGCATCAATAGATTTGATTTTTTCTTCCACTTCTTGAGGTAATGTTTCTGCAACCGGACAGTTTGGTGAGGTTAAAGTCATTAAAATTTTCACTTCATTATCTTCATTAATCATGACATCGTAAATCAATCCAAGCTCATAAATATCCACAGGAATTTCTGGGTCGTAAATTCCTTTTAATGTTTTCACTATGTCTTCTCCTAAATGGATGGTATCGTTGAATTCTTCCATGATCAATTGTTTTTATTTTGAAAAGCCAAAGCATATAGTTTGATTTGCTTAACCATCGAAACCAATCCATTTGCTCTGGTTGGACTTAAGTGTTCTTTTAACCCTATTTGATCTAAAAAATCTGTAGATGCTTCTAAAATTTCTTCCGGACTATGTTGGTTAAAAACTCTGATAAGCAATGCTATCACACCTTTGGTTAATATCGCATCACTATCGGCTTCATATAAAACTTTGTTATCTTTAAAATCTGCATGCAACCATACTTTTGATTGGCATCCTTTGATGATATTTTCGTCTGTTTTATGTTGATCATTGATGATTGGTAGAGTTTTTCCTAATTCAATGATGTATTCATATCGTTGCATCCAATCGTCAAAAAACGAAAATTCCTCAATAATTTCTTGTTGTTGCTGGGCAATGGTCATTGTTGTTTATTTTTTGGAATACTTGAGCATTAAATCGATAAACTTCTTGATTTCTTTTGGAGGATTTCCGTGATCAAAACTATTGGTTTGAAATAATTTTCCGTCTTTTGAAATTCTTAAAGTTGCATGTGGTGCCCCATCATATTTTCTTTTTTCAGAAGGAGCCTCCAAATTTTCTAATTGTTCTAAATTAATTTCTTCAAAAGCAGTAGCCAAATTTTGTACTTCTACCTTGGTTAACGGAATTTCGGTTTCTTTGCCACCTCTTTCGGTAATCGTAATCAACTTTTGATCATGAATGGTACAAGCAAAATAAAACCCTCTTGTGCTTGCTTCGTATTCAATAATAGCTTCTTCCATAGATTTTACATGTTGCGGGTTACATTTGCTACTGCTTAGCAATACCATCATGCTTAAAATAATAAATATCCTCATGTTGTTTGGTTTATGATAACATTAAAACAGCTTTCTTTAAAGCTTGAACAAATGTATCAATTTCTTCTTTGGTATTGTAGTAGGCAAAGCTTGCTCTAATTGTGCCCGGGATTTGAAAGAAATCCATAATAGGTTGGGTGCAATGGTGTCCGGTTCTTACAGCAATTCCCATTTTATCTAATAAAACACCTATGTCATACGGATGAATATTTGCTACATTGAATGAAACTACCGAGGTTTTTTTAGACAAATCTTTTGGACCAAATATATGCATGCCATCTATTTCCAATAATTGTTTCGTGGCATGATGTAATAGTTCGCTTTCTATTTGCTGGATGGTTGCAAAGCCAATTTGATGTTGGTATGTAATGGCTTTTCCTAAGGCAATTCCACCTGCAATATTGGGTGTGCCAGCTTCGTGCTTGTGTGGTAATGAAGCATAAGTGGTTTTTTCAAATCGTACCTCAGCAATCATTTCTCCACCACCTTGGTAAGGAGGCAATAAGTTTAACCAATGCTCTTTGCCATATAAAATCCCGATACCAGTTGGTCCTCCTACTTTATGTCCGGAAAACACATAAAAATCTACATCTAAATCTTTCACATCTGGTTGCAAATGTGGTGTAGATTGTGCTCCATCTACCAAAACTGCGGCACCAACAGCATGTGCTAAAGCAACCATTTCCTTTACTGGATTGATGGTACCCAATGCATTAGAAATATGGTTAAATGCTACCAATTTGGTTTTGTGAGATAGTAATTTTTGGTAATCTTTTAAAATCAATTCTCCGTTTTCATCCATCGGAATTACTTTTAAAGTAGCTCCGGTTCGTTCGCAAAGCATTTGCCAAGGCACAATATTGCTATGATGCTCTAAGGCAGAAACCAAAATTTCATCTCCAGGTTTTACAAAACTTGTAAAGCCGAATGCCACTAAATTGATTCCGTGGGTGGTGCCACTAGTAAAAATAATTTCGTGAGCATGGGTTGCATTCAAATGTTTTTGAATGATTTGTCTTGCTTCTTCAAACGCATCCGTTGCTTTTTGACTTAAATAATGTACTCCGCGATGGATGTTGGCATTATAAGTTTCATAATATTCCTTTTCGCAATCAATTACCACTTGAGGTTTTTGACTAGTAGCTCCGTTGTCAAAATAAATCAATGGTTTTCCGTTCACCAGTTGGTGAAGTATGGGAAAATCTTTGCGAATGGACTCGTTCATTTGGCTTTTATTTAAAGTTCAAATCCTAGGTTTACTCCTAATTTTTGGGCAATAATTTTGGTAATTCGTTGCTTCAACTCGGGTATTTTAACCGAATCTAACACTTCATTAGAAAAAGCATACATCAACAAACCTTTGGCAACGTTTTTCGGAATACCTCTTTGTTGCATATAAAACATGGCACTTTCGTCTAACTGACCAATGGTACATCCATGTGAGCATTTTACATCATCTGCAAAAATTTCTAATTGTGGTTTGGCATTGATAGAAGCTTTGTCACTTAATAAAATATTGTTGTTTTGTTGAAACGCATCGGTTTTTTGGGCTTCTTTTTCTACATAAATCTTTCCGTTAAATACTCCGGTAGATTGGTCTGCAAAAATTCCCTTGTAATTTTGGTGACTTTCGCAATTAGGTTGTGCATGATGAACCAAGGTGTAATGGTCTACATGCTGTTTGTTATTTAAAATGGTAATTCCTTTTAAATTGCTTTGAATTCTTTCTCCCTGATGGTAAAAATTCAAGTTGTTTCGGGTGATGTTTCCGCCAAAGGAAAAAGTATGTACAGAGGCAATACTTTCTTGTTTTTGGGCAATATAAGTGTTATCTATTAAAGTAGATTGTGCACTATCGTTTTGGATTTTGTAGTAATCAACTATTGCTCTTTTTTGGGCAAAAATTTCGGTAACTGCATTGGTCATTACCGGATTTCCGTGTAAAGATTGGTGACGTTCGATGATTTGCACATGGGCATTTTCACCAACAACAATCAAATTTCGAGGTTGAAGCAATACCGAAGCATCATTTCCGGTAGAGAAGTAAATGATTTCGATTGGTTTGTCGGCAATTTTACCTTTCGGGATGTTGATGTAAGCTCCTTCTTGAGCAAAAGCGGTATTTAACGAAGTTAAACTTTCGTCTTTATTGGCAATTTGATGAAAATAATTTTCTAAAACCAATTGGTATTTTGGCTTGGTTAGTACTGATGACAACAAACAAACATCAATGCCCTCATGGGTGGTTTGCGATAAAAACGAATTGAATTTGCCATCTACAAAAACCAATTTATACGTGTCAATTTCATGTAAAAAGTAGGCTTTTACCTCTTTTAATTCGATGGTATTATCGTTTTTAGGAAAAACGGTAAAATCATTTTTTAACACCGATTGCAAAGAAGTATATTTCCAAGCTTCCAATTTTTTGGTAGGAAAACCATTTTGCTCAAAATGATTAAAAGCATGGTTTCTAATTTGATGTAAATTAGAATTAACCTCACGACTTTCTTCAAGAGTCATGAACGATGCGAATATTTTTTCTTTTAAATCCATTTTTGAAATTTAAAATTTGAAATTTAAAATTTGAAGTTACAGTATTTTCAAATCTCTAATTCCAAATAATTTAGTTTAATTCCGTCTTAATCCAATCGTATCCTTTTTCTTCTAACTCTAATGCCAAATCTTTAGTTCCTGATTTTACGATTTTACCATCCATCAATACATGCACATAATCCGGAACAATATAATCTAACAAACGTTGGTAATGCGTAATTACTACTACGGCATTGTTTTGGTTTTTTAATTTGTTTACGCCATTGGCCACAATTCGCAAAGCATCAATGTCTAATCCAGAATCGGTTTCGTCCAAAATAGCTAATTTTGGTTCCAACATAGCCATTTGAAAAATTTCGTTTCTCTTTTTTTCTCCACCCGAAAAGCCTTCATTTAACGAACGAGATAAAAACATGCGGTCAATTTCTAACAACTCTGCTTTTTCTCTGATTTTTTTCAACATTTCGTTGGCTGGCATTTCTTCTAAACCTTGTGCTTTTCTGGTTTCGTTGATAGAAGTTTTGATGAAGTTAGTTACGGTAACACCAGGAATTTCTACTGGATATTGAAACGATAAAAAGATGCCTTTATGGGCTCTTTCTTCCGGAGCTAATTCGGCAATATCTTCGTTTTCAAATAAAATTTCACCTTCGGTTACCTCGTAATCTTCTTTTCCGGCAATAATAGAGGACAAAGTAGATTTACCAGCTCCATTTGGCCCCATGATGGCATGCACCTCTCCCGGTTTTACTTCTAAATTAAGACCTTTTAGTATTTGTTTGTCTTCTACACTTGCTTTTAAGTTGTTTATTTTTAGCATCGTTATTTTGTTTAAAGTTTAAGGTTCAAAGTTTAAAGTTATTTGAACTTGGTTCCCTTAAAATCATTGTTATTTAAATATGTAATAAAACTATTTATTTTTCCACTCAAATTTTGATAATCATGTACCAAAGAATCCAATATGTCTTTGTTAATGTAATGATTGTCAAACAATCTATATAATTGAGATCTTGTTTCTCCGGCAGATCCTTTTGCAATCGACAAAAATTGTCTAAATTCAACATTACCATTTCTTTCAAATCCTTCTGCAATATTATCCATAATAGACCCCGAAGCTCCTTTAATTTGATCTCTTAATCTGTAATCGTTTTTTAGTTCAGTTTCTTTGGTTATTTTTAAAATTTCAACATATAACCTTCTTGCCTCTTTCCATATTTCTAGGTCCTCAAAGTTTTTAACAGTTGCCATAAAGTCTTAATATTATTTAAACCTTAAATACAGATGCTGCATTGTACATCGAGACAAGCTAACATTCTACTCAACTTTAAACTTTGAACCTTGAACTCTAAACTACCCAACACTCCCTTCCAACGATATTTCCAACAACTTTTGTGCTTCCACAGCAAACTCCATTGGAAGTTTGTTTAAAACTTCTTTGCTAAACCCGTTTACAATCAAGGCAATGGCTTTTTCGGTATCAATACCTCGTTGGTTGCAATAAAAAATTTGGTCTTCTCCAATTTTACTGGTTGTAGCTTCGTGTTCAATTTGAGCGGAAGTATTTTTAGCCTCGATATAAGGAAAAGTATGAGCTCCACAAGCATTACCCATCAGCAAGGAATCGCATTGAGAAAAATTTCTCGCATTATCTGCTCTAGGACCAATTTGTACCAAACCTCTGTAGCTGTTTTGTGATTTTCCGGCAGAAATTCCTTTTGATATGATGGTACTTTTGGTATTCTTTCCTAAGTGAATCATTTTGGTGCCGGTATCGGCTTGCTGAAAGTGATTGGTAACTGCTATGGAATAAAACTCTCCAATAGAATTATCTCCTTTTAACACACACGAAGGGTATTTCCAGGTTACTGCACTACCGGTTTCTACTTGTGTCCACGAAATTTTTGCATTTTTCTCGCACAAACCTCTTTTGGTTACAAAGTTAAATACCCCTCCTTTTCCTTCTTTATCTCCAGGATACCAGTTTTGAACCGTTGAATATTTAATTTCTGCATGATCTAAAGCAATGAGCTCCACTACTGCTGCATGCAGTTGGTTTTCATCTCGCATTGGTGCAGTACATCCTTCTAAATAAGACACATAACTACTTTCGTCTGCAATAACCAAGGTGCGTTCAAACTGTCCCGTACCAGCTTGATTAATTCGGAAGTAGGTTGACAATTCCATCGGACAACGAACACCTTTTGGAATGTAGCAGAAACTTCCATCAGAAAATACCGCAGAATTTAAAGCCGCATAAAAATTATCTTTAGGAGGTACTACGGTTCCTAAATATTTTTGTACCAACTCTGGGTGCTCTTGAATGGCTTCGGAAATAGAACAAAAAATAATCCCTTTTTCAGCCAAAGTCTTTTTAAAAGTGGTGGCTACGGATACCGAATCCATCACAATATCTACTGCAACTCCTGCTAATTTTTTCTGTTCATCTAATGAAATACCTAATTTTTTAAAAGTTTCCAATAGTTCCGGATCCACTTCGTCCAAACTATCGTATTTAGGTTTTGATTTTGGTGCCGAATAATAGGATATTGCTTGAAAATCTGGCTTTTGATAGTGTACATTTGCCCATTCAGGCTCGGTCATTTCTTGCCAATTTCTGAAAGCTTGTAACCTCCAGTTGGTCATCCATTCTGGTTCGTTTTTTTTGGCAGATAAAGCCTTTATCACCTCTTCATTTAACCCAATCGGAAAAGTATCCGATTCAATATCGGTATAAAAACCATATTCGTACTCTTTAGTAGCCAGGTCTTGTTTTAGTTCTTCTTCGGTGTATTTCATAGTTTTTAATCTAAAAGATTGAAAAAATTGAAAAAACTAAAAAATTAATGCTTTGTAGATTTTTCGAGATTTTTTAGATATTTAATGTAATTCGCTAACTGTTTTGATATGTCAAGGATTTCGTTTCGATTACTATAAAAATTGTCTTCATCAATATATTCTAGTAACTTTAAAAAATTAAAAATGTTTCTACATTCACCTGCTGAACCTTTTGAAATATATAAAAATCTAATTAGTTCTTTTTTTGTCTCTCTTTCAAAACCTTCAGCAATATTATTAGAAATAGATAATGCGGCTCTTTGTAATTGGTTTTTTAATCCTAAATCATTTGAAATTCTTGTATTTGATAGCGTTAGTTTATAAACATTAACTCCAAATTTTAACGCTTTTTGATACACTTCCATCTCCTCAAATGATTTGTATTTGGCCATTTTAAAATTCTTTAGATTTTTTTGATGATTTAGATTTTTTTAATCTATATCATAACGAAAAACTTTCCCCACAACCGCAAGTTCTGTTGGCATTTGGGTTGTTAAATACAAATCCTTTACCATTCAAACCTCCGGAATATTCTAATATGGTGCCAACCAAGTACAAAAAACTCTTTTTGTCTACAGCAATTTTGATGTTATTGTCCTCAAAAACTTTGTCGTTTTCGCCAATTTCCTTATCAAACTTCAACTCGTACGAAAGTCCAGAACATCCACCACTTTTTACACCAACTCTAACAAAATGATTTACTGCGTCATAGCCATCGTCGGTCATCAGCTCTATCACTTTCTTTTTTGCGGTTTCTGATACTTTTATCATCTCTATTTTGATTTTGTCTAAATAAACACTGCAAAGATAATGTAAAAAATATTTTTAGGCTATTTCTAACAATTTTATAACATCTGAAATACGAAGTTTTTACCAAAATTTTGGTGAATAATATTGGTTTAGATTTGTTACTTTGCAATCATTAATAATCCGATGATGAATTTATATCCGATTGAAGCAGGAAATTTTAAGCTAGATGGTGGTGCCATGTTTGGAGTAGTACCAAAAACTATATGGAATAAAACCAACCCGGCAGATGCCAATAATTTAATTGATATCGCTGCCCGTTGTTTGTTAATAGAAGATGGCAATCGATTGGTGTTGATAGACACTGGCATGGGAAACAAACAATCCGAAAAGTTTTATGGCTATTATTCGTTATGGGGAGACGATAATTTAGACAAATCTTTGGCAAAATATGGGTTTCATCGTGATGATATTACCGATGTGTTTATGACACACTTGCATTTTGACCATTGTGGAGGTAGCATTCAATGGAATGAACATAAAACAGGCTTGGAACCTGCATTTAAAAATGCTCATTTTTGGAGCAACCAAAACCACTGGGAGTGGGCAATAAATCCAAACGCAAGAGAAAAAGCATCTTTTTTAAAGGAGAATATTTTGCCTATGCAAGAAAGTGGTCAGTTGAAGTTTATTGAAAAAACTACACCAGATTTTTGTGCACAATCTGAATTGGGATTTGGAATATTTTTTGCAGACGGACATACCGAAAAAATGATGATTCCAATGATCCAATGGAAAGGAAAAACCTTGTGTTTTATGGCTGATTTATTGCCAACAGCCGGACACATCCCATTGCCTTATGTAATGGGTTACGATACCCGACCTTTGTTAACGCTTCCTGAAAAAGAAAAATTCCTCACCTTAGCTGCACAAAACGATTGGCTATTGTTTTTAGAACACGATGCCCATAACCCAATTATATCTGTGCAAGAAACCGAAAAAGGAGTGAGATTGAACCAAGTTTATACCTTACAAGATATTTTAAATAGCTAACCTATGAATCGTAATTTTTATACCAATTTATTACTAGTCTCTGCCACTTTGTGGTTAACCGGATGTGCTTCTACACAAAAAACCACCTCCTCTGCTTCCTCTATTAATATGCAAGGAATTGGGGTGAAAAAAGCAGCTTTAACCGAGCAAGAATTAATTAGATGGAGCCATTTAGATATTGTAAAAGATACCATTCCCGGAATGAGTGTGGACAAAGCTTACAATGAATTGTTGCGAAATAAAAAACCTACTCCGGTAATAGTTGCGGTAATTGATTCAGGTATTGACCACGAACATCCTGATTTGGATGGAAGAATTTGGATGAACTCTAAAGAAATTCCAAATAATGGAATAGACGACGATAACAATGGCTACATAGACGACATCCATGGGTGGAACTTTTTAGGAGATGCTTTGCACGAAAATTTAGAAATTACTCGATTGATGAAAACTTTGCAACCTGGGGATGCGGATTATGACAAAATCAAGAAAAAATTTGACGAAAAAACCAATGAATTATCCAAAGAAAAGTTTCAATTTGATTTCATATCCAATGCACATAAATTGGTGTCGGAACATTTAAAAAAATCAAATTACACGCTACCAGAAGTTCAAAAAATACTGACTTCTGATGCAGCACTTGGCAATGCCAAATTGGTAATGGTTTCTATTTTATCGTCCAATCCAACCGACAATTTTGACAAAGAAATCAAAGAGTATGAAAAATACATTTATGATCAGGTAAACTACCATTATAATTTAGAGTTTGATGGCAGAAAAATAGTTGGAGATGACCCATTAAACATTCAAGACAAAAAATACGGGAACAATCAAGTTGCCGGGCCAGACAAATCAGAAGCAGAACATGGCACCCATGTTGCCGGAATTATAGCTCAAATTAGAGGCAATAATTTAGGAGGAGATGGTGTTGCAGAGCATGTGAAAATTATGTGTTTGCGAGCAGTACCTAATGGAGATGAATACGATAAAGACATTGCTTTGGCTATTAGATATGCGGTGGATAACGGTGCTAAAATTATCAACGGAAGTTTCGGAAAAGCCTTTTCACCGAACAAAGAATGGGTAATAGAAGCATTGCAATATGCGGCAAGTAAAGATGTTTTGTTTGTACATGCTGCTGGAAATGATAGCCAGTTTCATGACGAAATACCTAGCTTTCCGAACGATAGAGTTGGTGATAAAGAAGTAGTAAACAACTTTTTAAATATAGGTGCATTGAACCATTTTACTAATGAAAAATTAGTAGCACCTTTTTCAAACTACGGAAAAATAGATGTAGATATTTTTGCCCCTGGGATGAAAATATATGCAACCATGCCAAACAACAGCTATGACTACCAACAAGGTACCTCTATGGCAAGTCCGAATGCAGCAGGAGTAGCCGCTTTGATTAGAGCTTACTACCCAACTTTAAAAGCTTATGAAGTGAAACAAATTATGATGGAATCAGGTGTGGTAATCAATAAAAATGTGATAGTTCCAGGAGAGGATAAAGTAACCAAATCATTTTCGGAATTAAGTAAAACTGGTAAGATTGTTAATGCTTACAACGCGTTGTTATTGGCAGAGAAGAAATCAAAAAAAGTAAAATAATTTAAGCCATTTTTCTTTTGGCAAAATAATTAGTCCATATTTCATAAATAGGGGTCCAATAAATAGAAAAGGAAAAAATCCACAAGTACTCTTCTATCGGAATTTCAAATACCATAAATCCGGAAAGGTTATGGTATTGGTAACTTTTTGGTAGGCTGGACATGGTATGCCAAAAAGTCAAGTAAAATGCGGAATATAATAAGGTATTTAAAACCCCAGAAATTAAAATTTTCACCGCCATTTTTCGCATAAAAAATATGGTAATGGTACTACCAATCAACAAAGAAAATACCACATAGTGCATGAGGTTCAATGGGAAAAGTTTAAAAAAATAGGTAAAAAATAACAAAGGGGCAATTAAGGTAACTAACGGATTGGTTCCTTGGGTATCCAATAATTGTTGTTTATAAACTACTTGAAATAACACTGAAACAATGCCACCTAAAAAAAAACAAAACAAGATACTTTCTACAAATAAATCTTCATAAATTGAAATCGTATTAAACTGCGGAATCCAATAATGTGGAACAAAAAGCACTTCTGAAAGTCCTAGTGGAGCACACAAAATACTCGAAAAAACAAGCTTTTTACGTAAATCTTTTCGTAATTGAAAAAAAACTACCCACAACAAGCATCCTATGATCGTACCGTAAAAATAGATGTAGTCCATTTCAAAGAATAAAGCAAACAGGTTTTTTTATAAAGAGCGTAAAAATACCAATATCTAAACCAACTTTTCAACTTTTAAGAAAAATTGAAACTATTTTTTTGATCAATCCCTCTATTTTTACAAAAAATTAGACCATTTAAATCAAATAAATGAAGACAAAATACTTAATTATTTACTTAGCTTTTTATTTTTCTAATTGTTTAAGTGCACAAAGACTAGGGTATTGGCAACAAGAAGTTAAATACCGAATGGAGGTAAACATGGATGTAAAAACTTTTCAATACCTCGGAAAACAAGTCTTAGAGTACACCAATAATTCCAACGATACGTTGCGACATGTATATTATCATTTGTACTACAATGCGTTTCAACCGGGTAGCGAAATGGACATTCGTTTGCAAACCATTAAAGACCCAGACAGAAGAATGATTCGCACCTTTAAACAAGGAACTACCGAACAAAAAACTAGCAGAATAGCAGATTTAAAATCAAATGAAATAGGGTATTTAAACATTCAAAATTTCAAGCAAGATGGCATTACTTGTCCCACTAAAGTTACGGAAACTATTTTAGAAGTCACCTTAGCAAACCCTATTTTACCCAAACAAAAAGCAGTTTTTACTTTAGATTTTACCGGGCAAGTTCCCAACCTTATAAGAAGAGCAGGAAGAAACTCCGAAGAAGGTGTTGCGCTTTCTATGGCACAATGGTATCCTAAAATTTGTGCTTTCGATTTTGAAGGATGGCATGCAGATCCCTATATTGGAAGAGAATTTCACGGAGTTTGGGGAGATTTTGATGTAAAAATTACCATAGATAAAAACTATGTGGTTGGAGGATCAGGATATTTGCAAAACAAAAATGAAATTGGTCATGGTTATCAAGATGAAGGGGTGGTGGTAAAGCATCCAAAAAAACAAAAAACGCTTACTTGGCATTTTGTAGCTCCCAAAGTACATGATTTTACTTGGGCTGCAGATGCAGAATATGCACATGATAAAATAATAGGTGAAAATGGAGTAGAATTACACTTTTTATACAAAAAAAACGGTCCGAATGTAGAACAGTGGAAACAACTTCCTGAAAAAACGAACCAATTACTACGTTTTTTTAACGATAAAATTGGCCCTTATCCTTACAAACAATACAGTGTAATTCAGGGAGGTGATGGAGGAATGGAATATGCTATGTGCACCTTAATTACAGGAAATCGTTCCTTGCCAAGTTTGGTGGGTGTTACTGCACACGAATTAGCTCATAGTTGGTTCCAACACGTTTTGGCAACCAACGAATCTAAACACGAATGGATGGACGAAGGTTTTACTTCTTTTATTTCTGATATGGCAATGGAAGAGGTGATGCCCAATCCAAATAGAAAAAAAGAATCTACTTTTAAAAGTAGTTACAACAATTATTTTAGAATGGTTGCAACTGGTAGAGAACAACCACAAACAACTCATGCCGACAGGTATGACGAAAACTTGGTATACGGGATTTCCTCTTACAGCAAAGGCACCGTATTTTTATCGCAATTAGGCTATGTGATTGGTTGGGAAAACATGATGAAAACATTGAAACGTTATTACCACGATTTTCAGTTTACCCATCCTACCCCAAACGATTTTAAAAGAACTGCCGAAAGAGTTTCCGGTGCAGTATTGGATTGGTACTTGATAGATTGGACCCAAACCACCAACACCATCGATTATGGCATAAAAAGCGTAGAAGCCAAAGGCGACAATACCAAAATTACCTTGGAACGTATAGGAAGAATGCCCATGCCGTTAGATATTTTGGTAGAATATACCGATGGCTCAAAAGCTCAAATTCATATTCCAAACCCGTTGATGCGTTGGGTAAAGCCAAATCCAAATCCTGAAATGGTTTGGGAAGTACAAAAACCTTGGCATTGGGGAATTCCAACCTATTCTTTTGAATTACTTACCAATAAAGATAATATTGCAAAAATTGTGATTGACCCAAGTAGCTTAATGGCAGATGTAAATAAAGATAACGATGTGTATTTGAAGCCTTAAAAACTCTTACAACCAATTTAAATCCGTTTTTTATTTTTATAAAGTTTCTTTTAACCACCCAAAAAATTCTCGTTGCCAAACTAAAGCATTTTGTGGTTGAACTACCCAATGGTTTTCTTCCGGAAAGTACACAAACTTACTTTTAATACCTCTTAACTGGGCTGCTTGAAATGCTTCTTGTCCTTGACCGATAGGCACACGATAATCTTTTCCTCCCTGAATAATTAATATTGGAGTATCCCATTTGTCTACCATTTTAATCGGATTAAATTGGGCATACGATTTTTGTGCAGCATCATTGTTTTTCTCCCAATAAGCACCTCCAATATCCCAATTGGTAAAAAATACTTCTTCGGTGGTACCATACATACTTTCTAAATTAAATACCCCACAATGTGAGATAAAACTCTTGAATCGTTTGTTGTGGATGCCAGCCAAATAAAACACCGAATATCCTCCATAACTTGCACCTACTGCACCTAAACGAGATGTATCTACATACGATTCCTTTGCTACATCATCTATAGCACTTAAGTAATCTTCCATTACCTGTCCACCCCAATCTTTGCTAATTTGTTCGTTCCAAGCAACTCCATGTCCTGGCATGCCTCTTCTGTTTGGAGCAACCACTACATAGCCTTGCGATGCCATTAACGAAAAATTCCAACGATAAGAGTACGACTGTGACAAAGCTCCTTGTGGTCCACCTTGACAATACAATAAGGTTGGATACTTTTTGTTTTTATCAAAATTTGGAGGTAAAATTACCCAAACTACCATGTCTTTTCCATCGGTGGTTTTTACGATACGCTTTTCGATAGTTGGTAAAGATAATTTTTGATATACTTCTTGGTTTACAAATGTGAGTTGTTTCCAGGTTTTCTTTTTTAAATCAAACGAAAACAATTCTTTCGCTTGATTCATTGTGGTTCGAGAAACGATAATGGCATCTCCCGAAAATCCTACCAAATCGTTTACATCCCAAACGCCATCGGTTAATTGCTGAACGGTAATCGCAATTTTGGTTCTTCCCGGAAAATTAACTTCAAACAATTGTTTGGTTCCACCAACAGGAGCAGTAAAATAGATTTTTTTACCATCTGCACTCCAAACAAAGCTATCTACAGTACCGTCCCATCCAGCAGTTAAATTCTTGTCGATATTTTGAAACCGAACAATGATGTCGTTTTTATCTGCTTCAAAACCATCTCGTTTCATTTGCAACCAAGTTAAGTTTCCTTGGGGAGAAAATACGGGATGCGTGTCGTAGCCCAAATTATTGGGAGTTAAATTTTCGGTAGTTTTGGTAGCAATATCATAGGCATATAAATCGGTATTGGTAGAAATAGCAGCTTGCGTGCCAACTTTTTTCTTGCTTACATAAATGATTTTTTTACCATCAGGACTCCATATATAATCTTCGTCACCTCCAAATGGTTTTTGCGGACTATGAAATGCTTCGTTGGGCATAATATCGATAAAAGCTTTTTCATCATTAACTGCTACATAACCTACATGATTAAAAAATCCTTCGTTCCAGGTATCCCAATGACGATAATCTAAACTCGGATAAATTTGTACGTTCGATTTTGTCAGCTCTGGATAAAAATCTTTTCCGTGAACTTTTTGAATTTTCACTTCTTGGTGGGTTAATTTCCATTGTCCATCAGATGAAATATTTTTATCCTTCAACAATTCATTGGCATTAGTAACTTCACGAGGAGATCCTCCTTGTACCGGAATGGCATAAGTTTTACTTTTCATTTTGTTCTCACCAACATCTGGGGTAGAAACTTTATATAAAATTTCTTTTCCATCTTTCGAAATTCCTATGGGGGTTAAACGTCCTAAAGACCAAAGTGTTTCAGGAGTTAACACATTCTGTGCATTTGTCATGGCAAAAAATAAAGTGAAACAGATCAATTGTTTATAATTCATTGCGAGAAGTTTTTTATTCGTTATAAAAATAACGATTTATTTGCGAGGGAACAAATGCAATACTTAATATGAACATTTGCTAAAAAACCATTCATTTTTGACATAATCTGACGGAAATAGTTAAATTTATTCGCTTTTTGAAAAAGAAATTTTGAAACTACTATTTATCATGAAAAAAACATTTTTCAATCAAATATTTTGCCTTATTTTATTTGGGTTTTATACGATTAATGCACAAACTCCTGCTCAGCAAAAGAAAATAATTGAACAATATTCTACGGAGGCGATTGAAACACTCCAAAAAGAGCTACAACAACAGCAACAAGTGTTTTTAAATCAATTAAAAAATGTTCCGACGGATAAGCAACAAAAGGAAAATCGAGATGGTACACTTGACCAATTGGTAGGATTTTTACCTGATGGAACCCCTTTATTTTACAGTACTCAAAATGTTAATGCTGCCATAACTACCCGAGCAAATACTTTAAACACAGGTGGTATTTTAGGATTACAATTAGACGGACAAAACATGATTGGTGGTGTTTGGGATGGTGGGCCAACCAGAACTTCGCATCAAGAATTTCAGGGGAGAGCTATTACCACCGATGGGAATTCAACTTTAAACGGAAATAGTTCCCACGCAACCCATGTTTCCGGAACAGTTGGTGCTGGTGGAGTAAATGCAGATGCCAAAGGAATGGCACCATTGGCCACCATAAGAACTTTTGAATGGAATAATGATTTGGCTGAAGTTTCTCAACAAGCAGCTCAAGGCTTATTATTGTCAAATCATTCTTACGGAACTCCGGCTGCATCTGTCCCAACATGGTTTATTGGAGCTTATTCTTTTGTTTCTAGAACTTGGGACCAAATTAGCCATACCTATCCATACTATTTAATGGTGACAGCAGCCGGAAATGAGGGGAATTTTAATAATACGGATGCTACTACACCCGGATTTGATAAATTAACCGGAAACAAAACTGCAAAAAATAATTTAGTTGTAGCCAATTCCCAGGATGCCAACGTGGATGCCAATGGAAATTTAGTGTCTGTACTCATCAACAGCGGTTCTAGCCAAGGGCCAGCAGATGATTTGAGAGTAAAACCAGATATTACAGGAAATGGAACTGGAGTTTTCTCCTCTACAGCCACTAGCAATACCAGTTACAGTAGTTTTTCAGGAACCTCAATGGCTAGTCCGAATGTGATGGGAACTTTGTTATTGGTGCAACAGCATTACCAAAACGTAAACCAATCGTTTATGAAAGCTGCCACATTAAAAGGTTTGGCATGCCATACTGCAGACGACACTGGATTGCCAGGCCCAGATGCAACTTTTGGTTGGGGCCTGTTAAATGCCAAAAGAGCAGCAGAAACCATTACCAATAACGGGATTTCTTCTTGGATTTCTGAAGAAGTACTTCCGCAAAACGCAAGCTTTACTAAAACCGTGAAATCCATTAACGGTCAATCTTTAATAGCATCCATTACATGGACAGATGTTCCCGGAGTAGCCAATAATGGAATTTTAAACGATCCAACTCCTGCTTTGGTAAATGATCTAGACATCCGAATTACCCAAGGAAACCAAACTTTCTACCCGTGGAGATTACGTAGTGATGCCACGTTGTCGGCATTAAGAGATGGTGATAATGTGGTTGATAATGTGGAACAAGTTAAGATAGATGTCTCTAATGGTGGAGAATACACTATTACAGTTACCCACAAAGGAAATTTGGTTGGAGGTATACAACCATACAGTTTAGTGATTACTGGGATAGAGTCCTCATTCAGAATTTTACCATTGGCCAATAACTTAATTTATTGCTCTTCTGATTTGGCAATGATTCCAATTGATTTTAAAAGAGTAGGAGGTCCTTCGGTACAGTTATCGGCTACCAATTTACCTTCTGGATTAGGTATTAATTTTAGCCAAAACAACTTGACTAATGATGGAATCATCCAAGCAAATTTGATTAATTTAAATCAAGTTGCTCCCGGAAATTATTCTTTTCAATTACACGCTACCAATGGTTTAGAAACAGAAACTAGAACCATTTTTTTTAGAGTTTATAGCGAAAATTTTCAACCAATCCAACCGGTAGCACCTTCCAATGGGCAAAATGGCATTCCTATCTCTACTGTGTTGCAATGGCAAAATGATGTAAATGTAGAAGATTACCAAGTTCAGGTTTCTACCAATCCTAATTTTTCCAACATTTTTGCAGAAACATTTACAGCTAATACCCAATGGTTGTTAACAGGTTTGCAGCCAACTACGGTTTATTATTGGAGAGTTTTACCTTCTAACCGTTGTGCAATCTCCACCCAAGCACCGGTTTATACTTTTATGACAGGCCAAAACAATTGTAATTTAACCTATACGGCTACCGATTTTTCTGATGCTATCATTGCTTCTACTCCTAATGCAACTGCTTCTGTACCCATTTCAGTCCCAGATAATTTTATGATTGGTGATATGAATGTGGTTTTGAACATTTCGCATACTTATGTACAGGACATGACCATTACTTTAGAGGGACCAAGCGGAATCAATACTCCAGTAGTGGTTTTGTTAGAAGAGCCTTGCGGAAGCCAAGATGATATCAACGCAACATTAGACGATGCAGGTGGGCCATTAACTTGTGGTACCAATCCTGCTATTTCTGGCACCATTCAACCAAAACAAGCCTTAAGTGCATTGAACAGTTTACAAGCTCAAGGAACATGGGTGCTACGTGTTGTAGATCCTTATAACCAAGATGGCGGGCAAATCAATCAGGTAACTTTACAATGTTGCAGCTTAACCACTCCTGTAAATAATTTGAATTTTTCTAAAAACACCATTGTTGCTAACATCAATTCTACCAAAGTACTTTTACCAACCGAACTGTTGGCAACTACGGTAAACGAATCTCCAGAGGTACAATTGTATACACTTTTGCAATTGCCATCTTTAGGAACTTTACAAAAAAACAATGTACCTCTAAGTATTGGAGCAACATTTACTCAAAGCGATATTGCTTCCGGAAATATCACATTCGTAAACACACAAACCGTTGCTGCAACAGACCAATTCAAGGTAAATATCAGCAACCAATCTAACGGATGGATATCTAACGAAATACTACAAATTGACATTCAAGACCCTTTAGGGATGGATGAAATAGCAACTAAAAAAGGAATTTGGTTGCCAAATCCAACCAATGGAAATATCCAATGGTTTGGGAATCAAACAGAACAAATTTTGGTACTCGACATGCAGGGAAGAGTGGTTGTGCAGAAAACAAATCTTACCGATTTGAATTTACAAATGCTACAAGATGGTGTGTATTGGATTAAAACACAAACCAATCAAGTATGGCATACCCAAAAAGTAGTCTTAAAAAAATGAGGCAACCAATCCTACAAATACAAAATCTAAGCATTGGTTTTGGTTCAGAAAACCAATACCGAACTGTATTACACGAAATTAATTGGGAATTATTTTCAAATGAAATTTTGGGCATAGTTGGAGAGTCAGGCTCCGGAAAATCTGTCGGATGTTTTGCTATTGCTGGTTTGCTTCCTGCCAAAAATGCGAGAATTACTCAAGGTAAAATCTTATTAGAAGGAATTGACCTTTATGCCCAAACAGAAAAAGAATGGCAACAGCTAAGAGGTAAGCACATCGGAATGGTTTTTCAAGAGCCAATGAGTGCCTTAAATCCATCGATGACTTGTGGTAGGCAAATAGAAGAAGTTTTAGCACAGCACACCCAATTAGCTAAAACGGAAATCAAAAACAAAGTACTGCAGCTATTAGAACAAGTAAAATTGCACTACCCGGAACGAATTTACCAAAGCTACCCACATCAAATTTCTGGAGGACAAAAACAACGTGTGGTGATTGCTATGGCAATTGCTTGCGAACCTAAAATTCTAATTGCAGATGAGCCTACCACTGCACTAGATGTTACCGTTCAAAGAGAAATTCTTGACCTATTGGTTGAAATTAAAAATAAAATGGGAATGAGCATTGTTTTTATTTCTCATGATTTATCGTTGGTAGCAAATTTTTCTGATCGAGTTTTGATAATGCAACACGGGAAAATTGTGGAACAAGGGGTTACACAACAAGTTTTTCAACATCCAAAAGAAATCTATACCAAAGCCTTGTTGGCCTCTAAACCCAATCCGAATGAACGCTTAAAAAGACTGCCAACTATTCAAGATTTTTTAAACAATACACCATTAAAAGTTGCCATCAGCAAAGAGGAAAGAAAAGAAAGATTGCAAGCGATGGAACAGCAAACTCCTTTATTGGAGATTAAAAACGTAGAAAAAACATATTGGAGTCAGGTTGGTTTTTTTGGTAAAAAACAAGCATACCAAGCAGTAAATGATGTTTCTTTAAAAATATATGAAGGGGAAACTCTCGGATTAGTAGGGGAGTCAGGTTGTGGAAAATCTACCCTAGGAAATTTAATTTTAAAATTAGACCAACCTCAAAAGGGAGCTATTTTTTACCAAGGGACAGATATTACCCATCTTAGCAACGATGCCTTTAGACAATTAAGAAAACAAATTCAAGTAATTTTTCAAGATCCATTTGCATCTCTTAATCCAAAATTAACGGTTGGAAAGGCTATTTTAGAGCCTATGCAAGTACACGGAATTTTAAGCAATACGCAAGAGCGAAAAGATTTTGTGATAGAACTTTTACAAAAAGTTGGCTTGCAAGCAGAGCATTTTAATCGTTATCCACATGAATTTTCAGGTGGGCAACGTCAACGGATTGGGATTGCTAGGTCTATTGCTTTGCAACCAAAACTAGTGGTGTGTGACGAATCGGTTTCGGCTTTAGATATTTCGGTACAAGCCCAAGTGTTGAATTTATTGAACGATTTAAAAGACGATTATCAGTTTACGTACTTATTTATTTCACACGATTTACAAGTGGTAAAATACATGAGTGATCACGTTGCGGTAATGCAACAAGGAAAAATTGTAGAATACAACGAAGCAGATGCTTTGTACGAACAACCTCAACACCCCTATACCCAAAAGTTGTTGCAAGCTATTCCGTAATTTTTTGTTGACTAAATTTTTAGGAATAATACTTTTTAAAACTGCATTTCCGGAATTTCACCTTCAATAATTAAAGTCCCTTCTGTAGCTTTTTGGATTTCTTCTACGCTGACTCCTGGTGCACGTTCTAATAATTTAAAACCAATTGGAGTAACTTCTAGTACCGCTAATTCTGTGACTATTTTTTTCACACAACCAACTCCGGTTAAAGGCAAGGTACATTTTTTTAAAACTTTCGATTCACCTGCTTTGTTAACGTGCATCATGGCAACAATAATATTATCTGCCGAAGCTACTAAATCCATTGCTCCACCCATTCCTTTCACCATTTTTCCCGGAATTTTCCAATTGGCAATGTCCCCATTTTCAGAAACTTCCATGGCACCTAAAATGGTTAAATCTACTTTTTTGCTTCTGATCATTCCAAAACTAAACGCAGAGTCAAAAAAACTAGCTCCAGGTAAGGTTGTGATGGTTTGTTTACCTGCATTGATAATATCCGCATCTTCTTCTCCTTCATATGGAAAAGGACCCATTCCCAAAACTCCATTTTCACTTTGAAACTCAACCGAAATATCCTCTCTCACAAAATTGGCAACCAAAGTAGGAATACCAATCCCTAAGTTCACATAATATCCATCTTTTACTTCTTTAGCAATTCGTTTAGCAATTTGATTTTTATCTAGAGCCATGATATGTAATTGAAAATGATTGTATTTTTTTGTTGATGAAATGATTTTTGAAACTATCTTTTGAACTGTTTTACATTTTTGAATTTTCAAATTACTTTTTTCTCACCGTTCTTTGTTCAATCCTTTTCTCAAATTTCTCACCTTGAAAAATTCTATTCACCATAATACCGGGAATATGTATTTGATTAGGATCTAAAGATCCTGCTGGTACTAATTCTTCCACCTCAGCGATAGTAATTTTTGCTGCTCCAGCCATTGGTGCATTAAAATTTCGAGCGGTTCCTTTAAATATTAGGTTTCCTGCTTCGTCTCCTTTCCATGCTTTAACTATTGAAAAATCTGCTTGGTAAGCATGTTCTAACACATGCATTTTTCCGTTAAATTCACGAACTTCTTTGCCTTCTGCTACTTCTGTTCCGTAACCTGCTGGAGTGAAAAAAGCTGGAATGCCTGCTTGTGCTGCACGGCATTTTTCGGCTAATGTTCCTTGTGGAGTTAACTCTACTTCTAATTCTCCGGAAAGCATCTGACGCTCAAATTCGGCATTTTCACCTACGTATGACGAAATCATTTTTTTTATTTGACGTTTCTGCAACAACAACCCTAAACCAAAATCGTCTACTCCGGCATTATTGGAAATACAAGTTAGATTGGTGACTCCCATTTTTACCAACTCGGCAATGGAGTTTTCCGGAATTCCGCAAAGTCCAAAACCACCCAACATGATGGTCATTCCACTTTCAATTCCTTTTAAAGCTTCTTGTACATTGGCAACTTTTCGATTAATCATAGTTATTTGATGTTTGAGGTAAAGGTAATAATTTCGAAAGAAAAGTTTGAAGTAAAAAATAATAAAAAACTGCCCGAAGGCAGTGTATTTAGTAAAAATTAAACTCTGAAAAATTTTGGTCAAACTGGGTGGTATCCCGTTGAAAAATATTACAATCAACCCGAATAGCAATATCTTTTGGTTGTAAAAAGTCTTCTTGCGAAATTTGTAATTCTTTATTTTGGTAGCATTTGTGCATAAAGAGTCCCCAAATTGGCAATGCCATGGTAGCTCCTTGTCCTCTGGCAGTATCCCTAAAGTGAACAGACCTATCTTCACAACCAGCCCAAACACCAGTAGCTAAATTAGGTACAATTCCCATAAACCAACCATCGGAATTGTTTTGGGTAGTTCCTGTTTTTCCGGCTATAGCATTGGTGAATTTATACGGATAGTTAGCAACGCCACCGCCTCCCCAACGAAGCCTTTTACTGGTTCCGTCTTCGGTTACTCCTTCCATTAATTTTAGGGTAGCATAAGCCACATCTTGGCTCATTACATCTTGCGATTCTGGAATCGCTTCATAGATGATGTTGCCGTTTTTATCTTCAATTCTGGTAATAAATTGTGGCTTGGTATAAATACCTTGATTGGCAAAGGTGCTAAACGCAGCAACCATTTCTTCCACCGTAATTTCTACAGCACCTAAACAAATAGCAGGTTGCTCGGGAATATTGGTGGTTACTCCTAATCGATGTGTTAAATCAATTACAGCTTTTGGCCCAACTTTATCAATTAGCCTTGCCGATACAGTATTTAAAGATGCTGCTAAAGCAGATTTTAAAGTAACCAAACCTCTATATTTTCCGTCAGAGTTTTTCGGAGTCCAGTTGGTTCCTACGTTATGACGACCTCTTGGAATGGTAAAAGGAGCATCACGAATGGTGTCGCAAGGCGACATATTTAGTTGTTCAATGGCAGTTGCATACACAAAAGGTTTAAACGATGATCCTACCTGACGCTTTGCTTTTCCTGCATGATCGTATTTAAAATGCTTAAAGTTGATGCCTCCCACCCAAGCTTTTACATGTCCGGTTTGTGGCTCTATAGAAACCAAACCAGCATTGATAAAGTGTTTGTAATAACGGATAGAATCCATAGGAGTCATTACCGTATCTCTTTCCCCTTTCCATGTAAAAATTCTCATTTCCGTTGGGATGGTGAATGATTTGGTGACTTCCTCTTCCGATTTTCCTTCGGAAATCATTTGTTGCCATCGAACTGAATTTTTCATCGATCTGGTCATAATGGCATCTATTTGACCTTGGTTGATATTGACAAAAGGAGCATTTTTTTGCCCTTTTTTAGATGCAAAGAATTGTTTTTGTAGGTTTTTAACGTGCTCTTCAACCGCTTCTTCTGCATATTGTTGCATACGAGAATCGATGGTTGTGTAAATTTTTAAACCATCACCATAAATATTGTATTTTTCACCATTAGGCTTGAAATGGGTTTCTGCCCATTTTTTCATGTAGTCTCTTAGATATTCTCTAAAATAAGTAGCCGTTCCTTCGTTGTGGTCTTCGTATTTAAAGTTTAATTTGATGGGAAGTTTGGATAATTGTTCTGCAGTTTCTTTCTCTAAATATTTATTTCGAACCATTTGCTGAAAAACGGTGTTTCTACGGTTAAAAACTAACTCGTATCTACTAGCTCTGTTTGGGTTAAAATAGGAAGGATTTTTTAGCATTCCTACCAATAAGGCTGCTTCTTCAATGGCTAAATCTTTCGGTTCTTTCGAAAAATATACTCTTGCAGCAGAACGAATTCCAACGGCATGGTTCACAAAATCTGCTCGATTTAAATACATTGCAATGATTTCGTTTTTGGTGTAATGACGTTCTAACCTTACTGCAATGATCCACTCTTTTACTTTTTGGTGGATACGTACCACAATGTTTCGCGAACCTTCTCCGTGAAATAACAATTTAGCCAACTGTTGGGTTAGGGTACTTGCTCCGCCATCTTTTCCCATTCCTTTCAAGGCTCGTAAGGTACCACGAGCATCAATTCCGGAATGTTCTCTAAAACGTTCGTCTTCTGTAGCAATCAATGCATCTACCAAATGCTGTGGTAAATCTTGGTATTGAATTGGACTTCGGTTTTCTCGGTAAAATTTACCTAGCAACACATCGTCTGAACTATATATTTCTGTTGCTAAATTGCTGTCAGGATTTTCTAATTCTTCAAACGAAGGCATTTCTCCCAACAAACCAATGGAGGTTAAAATAAAATAAAGGGCAAATAGAGCAACAACACCTCCAAAGAGTTTCCAAAATCTTCGGATATTTTGACTTAATTGAACCGGATTACTTGCCATGAATTGTTAACTAAGGGTTGTTTTATTTTTTTAGATCTACTTTTTCTACTCTAAAGCCAACATCGGTAACACCTTCTAATACTTCTAATGGTTTTACGGAACCATTTTTTCGGTTGGCTTGTTCTAATGTAATGGTGTAGTCACCTTTTTCCAAGGTTAATTTTTCTTTGTAGTATAACTGATTGGTTACTATGGAAGAAAAACCTTGGTCAATAAATTTACCATCCGGATTTGCCATGGTATACTCCAAAGTATCCACCAATACTTTTTGGTTTGGAAATTTTAATTTGGCTATTACAAATAGGTTGTTAAAAGCATATTTTTCATTGTTTCGAAGCTGAATATATAAGTTTACTGGCTCAGCTGATTCTTGCTTCCAAGAAAATTGAACCAAAGTATCCTGATGCCATCCGTTTTTGGTGGATTGGTATTGGTCAAAAATTCGATTTTTATCACATGCAACCAAAGTGCATACAATTACCAAGATGGAAGCTATCCTCCACATATTAATCCCTTTTATTTTTTGGATGGTTTGGTTTAGAAACAGGAGCATTATGTGGCTTTTTATTTCTGTTCCTGTTTTTATTTTGGTTTCTGTTTTTTGGATTTTTAGGAGCATCAAATCGGGTGATACTTTCTTGCCCCATGGCATTGGTGAAATCTTTTTGTGGATTTCCTTCTTGCTCAATTTTATAATCCTCTACCGCAGAAACTTTCTTGCCAGCTTTATTTTGAGCCAACAACTCTTTTACCACATCTTGCTCTAAAGCATGCCAATTAGCAAAATCATCTTTATAAGCAAACCATAAAATGCCTTTAAAAATGTCGATTTTCTGGCAAATGGCATCTCCTTTTTCGGTAGCAATTTTGGTGTCCATGCCAGGCATGTCTTTCAACGCATCTAAATAGGTATCTAACTCATAGTTTAAACAACACTTTAATTTGCCACATTGTCCGGCTAATTTTTGGGGGTTTAACGACAATTGTTGGTATCTTGCTGCTGAGGTATTTACACTTCTGAAATCGGTTAACCAGGTAGAACAACACAATTCTCTGCCGCATGATCCAATTCCTCCCAATCGAGATGCTTCTTGTCGAAATCCAACCTGCTTCATTTCAATTCGTACACCAAATTCTCGAGCATATTCTTTAATCAATTGCCTAAAATCTACCCGATCACTAGCAGTGTAATAAAAAGTAGCTTTGGTGCCATCTCCCTGAAATTCCACATCTGAAATTTTCATTTCTAAATGTAGTTGAATGGCAATTTCACGAGCTTTCATTCTAACAGGCTCTTCTTTGCCACGAGCTGCAGTCCAAATATCTAAATCTTTTTGGTTTGCTTTTCTATAAATTTTAGGAAGAGTAACTTGATGGTAATCGATATTCTTCTTTTTCAATTGTACTTTTACCAATTCACCACTCAAGGAAACAATTCCTATATCGTGTCCGGGAGAAGCCTCCACAGCAACCACATCACCCATTTGCAACGTGTTGCCATCAGTGATTTTAAAAAAGTCCTTTCTTCCGTTTTTAAAACGAACTTCTACTATATCAAATGGTTTTGCACCGGTTGGCAAACTCATGTTAGCCAACCAATCAAAAACAGTTAATTTATTACAACTTCCGGTGGCACAAGTGCCTTTATTTCCACATCCTTTCGGAATGCCGTTTTCGGTGGTTCCGGAAGAACAATTTGTACATGCCATACCTATTTACTAAACATTAATATTGAATAACGTTGGTGCTGTAAAGATAGTATAAATAACCTAATTACTGTTTTACAAAAATGGTAAAGTGGGCTAATTTAAGTGTGTTTCACTTGAATTATTTTAACCGGACAAGCTTTAGATGCTGCTTCACAAACGTATAAAATTTCTGTGCGAGGGGTTTTTAGCGTGTGAAAACCTTTGTTGTTTTGGCTGTTAAGTAAAACTGTTTTGCCATCTTTTTTCGACATTTGAAAAAATTCGGCAGCCAACTCTACACAATAATTACAACCAATACATTTGTCGCGTTGTAAGGTAACTACCACCATTAGTTTTCTACTATTTTGTATAACTTGTCAGACAAACGTATGCGAAAAGGAATTTTTAAAGTTAAAGAATCTCCTTTGGTAGCTTCTTCTTTTTTCTGGTCGTTCACCATCATGTCTTCAATCCATAATTCCTGAACACCCGTGGTAGGACCTGTGATTAAAATTTTATCTCCTTTCTTTACACTGTAAGCCTCCAGGCTAAATTCAGCAATTCCGGTCTTAGGGAAGTAATGTTTTCCTTTGCCAACATACACCTTTTTTTGAATGGCATGCGAGCCAGACTGATCGCTCCATTCTCCTAATTTTTGTCCGAGATAATACCCACTCCAAAAACCACGGTTGTAAACAGTGTTTAGCTGCTCCAACCAACCTTGTACTTTTTCTTTGCTGTAAGTGTTGTTTTGCAAACTATCCAAAGCTTCTCTATAACATTTGGTAACGGTAGCCACATATTCGGGAGCTCTTCCTCTTCCTTCTAATTTTAAAACCTGAATTCCTGCATCTGCAACTTGGTCTAAAAAATCAATGGTACATAAGTCTTTGGGAGACATCATGTATTCGTTGTCTAATTCAATTTCAAAACCAGTCTCTTGGTCAATTACGGTGTATTTTTTTCTGCAATTTTGCTTACAGGCTCCTCTGTTTGCTGAAGAATTATGCGAATGTAAGCTCAAATAACATTTGCCGGAAACTGCCATACATAACGCACCATGACCGAAAATTTCAATTTCTACCAATCTGCCACTTGGTCCGGTAATATTTTCTTTGGCAATTTGTTCTGTGATTTTTTTTACTTGTCTCAAGCTTAGCTCTCTTGACAACACCATCGTATCTGCAAACAAACTATAAAACTTTACTGTTTCAATGTTTGTAACATTTAACTGGGTAGAAATATGTACTTCTAAGCCTAATTGTCTAGCTGTTGCTATTACTGCCTGATCGCTTGCAATGATGGCAGAAATGTTGGCTTCTTTTGCTTTTTGCAAAAGGGTTTTTACCACACTCAAGTCATGGTCGTAAATGATGGTGTTTAAAGTTAAATAGGTTCTGATTCCTTTTGGATGACAACGATTTGCAATTTCTTGAAAGTCTTCCATACAAAAGTTCATCGAAGCTCTAGCCCGCATATTTAATTGGTCTACTCCAAAATAAACCGAATCTGCTCCATTGTCGATAGCTGCTTGCAAGGATTCAAAATTTCCTGCAGGAGCCATTAATTCTATTTTCTTCATGAGTTTCTTAATTAAACCGGTATGTAAACTTTATCAGAGCTTCTAATTTTAAAAGCCAAAGGCATGGTAATTTTATCACCAGCTTTGGCAGAAGTAGCATCGGTCCCATTGACCTTCATTTGTGTAATTACATGGGTTTGGGTTCCGGTACTTGGTCCTTGAAAAATAATGGTATCTCCAATTTTTAGGGATTCATTCTCTAAAATAAACAAACCAACTTGCGATTTGGAATAGTAGTGTTCTCCTTTTCCTATTCTAAGTTTTTTAATTTTTGTTGTTTTGGTTTCGGTTACCGGAGCAATAGGATGTTGCAAAACATGCTCCCCTGATTTTTTGAAAACCAATTTTTCCGATTTTCCTTTTCTAAAAATTTTATTTCCAATTTGAATGCCTCTTCTTAATTTCACTTGCTCCTCTAGAGGTAAGTGAATTACCTCATGGCACTCTGCAGAGCAACAGTTTTCATATTTTGCTTTACAATCTTCACATTGAATAAACAGCAAATGACAACCATCGTTGGCACAATTGGTGTGGTCATCGCAAGGTTTGCCACATTGGTGGCATTGGGAAATGATATCGTCAGAAATTCTTTCCCCTAAACGTTGGTCAAAAACAAAATTTTTGCCTATAAATTTATTTTCTAAACCTTGGGCTTTTACCTGACGAGCATATTCAATAATGCCACCTTCTAATTGAAATACGTTTTTAAATCCTTTGTGTTTAAAGTAGGCACTTGCTTTTTCGCATCTAATCCCACCGGTGCAATACATCAATAAATTTTTGTCCTCTTTATGCTCCTTTAATTGGTTTTCAATAATGGGTAACGACTCTCTAAATGTTTCTACATCGGGAGTAATGGCACCAACAAAATGGCCAATTTCACTTTCGTAGTGGTTTCGCATATCCACCACTATGGTATTTGGGTCTTGCAATAATTGGTTAAATTCATTGGCTTTTAGGTGAACTCCTTTATTGGTCACGTCAAAAGTTTCGTCATTCAAACCATCTGCCACAATTTTATTTCTGACTTTAATGGTGAGTTTTAAAAATGAAAAGTCGTCTTGTTCTACCGCAATATTCAATCGCATGCCTTGCATAAAATCATAAGCATCTAGTGTAGCCTTAAAAGCTTCAAAATAATTTGCAGGTACTGAAAGTTGGGCATTTATTCCTTCGTGAGCTACATAAATTCTTCCTAAAACATCTAAAGGATTCCAGGCAAGAAATAAATCGTCACGAAATTGTTTTGGGTTTTCGATGTTGGCATAGCTGTAAAAGGAAAGGGTCAATCTTCTTTGACCGGCATCTTCAATCAAACGCAATCTTTCCTCAGCCGATAATTGGTTGTATAGTTGCATGCTATATCCGATTTAAGGTGAGTAATATTGCCAACCAATTGGAGGTTAGCAGTTGCAAAGGTAATAAAAAAACACAGCTTTTTTAGGGCTGTGTATGAGATGTTTTGTTTGAATAACTTATTCGCAAGTTCCGTTAACGCAATTGATTTCAGCAGGTGGAAGTGCTAGGGAACAATCTGAAACTGCATTGGTTAAAATATTGTATTGTTTGTTCAGGTTGTTGTATTCTTCTACTAACTGAGTTAATTGTTGCACATTAATTTGATTTGGATATCTTAAAAACTCCCAAAACCCTCCACATGGTTTTTCTCCAAATCCAATAGCACTACAGCCACTTTCGTTACAAGGTGTACTTTGAATTAATTGCAAAATAGCTTGTTTTTTTACTTGCATTTCAGCTGCAATCGCAGATGCATCTTGATCGTTTTGGTTACTGCATTGAAAGTTCCCAAACAAAGTTAACAGCAATAAGCCAACAAAAAGGACATGTATTTTTTTCATCTTTAATTTTTTTGGTTTTGTTTAAGATGCAAAACAATGAAAAAGGTTGCATAAAAAAAGCACCCGAAGGTGCTTTTTTTAGTCTGCCAATACAATGACTTTGTTATTGTTCATTTCGATAGTTCCAGATTGGATTCTCAAAGTATAACAAGAGTCATTTACTTTGGAAAATTTGTTTTGAAATTCTTTTGGGAATTTAAACTCTTTTCCTTGAATTTTTACGATTCCTTCACGCAACAAAGATACAATTGGTGCGTGGTGGTTTAATATTTGAAATTCTCCATTCACTCCAGGTAAAGAAACAGCAGTTACTTCGCCTTTAAATAAAGTTGCTTCGGGAGATACAATTTCTAAAATCATAATCAATGAGTTATTGGTTGGGGGTTGTTAGTTAAAGGTCACTACCAGCAACTATCAATAGGCAACTATTATACTTCGGCTAACATTTTTTCACCTGCTGCAATTGCATCTTCGATGGTTCCTTTCAAGTTGAAAGCAGCTTCTGGCAAATGATCTAATTCTCCATCCATGATCATGTTAAATCCTTTGATGGTATCTTTGATGTCAACCAATACACCTGGAATTCCCGTAAACTGTTCTGCAACGTGGAAAGGTTGTGACAAGAAACGTTGTACTTTACGTGCTCTGTATACAACCAATTTATCTTCTTCAGACAATTCTTCCATCCCTAAGATGGCAATAATGTCTTGCAATTGCTTGTAACGTTGTAAAATTTCTTTAACTCTTTGTGCACAATCGTAGTGCTCATTACCTAAAATAGATGGCGTTAAAATTCTAGAAGTAGAATCCAATGGATCTACTGCTGGATAAATTCCTAACTCAGCAATTTTACGAGACAATACGGTAGTAGCATCTAAGTGGGCAAAAGTAGTTGCAGGAGCAGGGTCAGTTAAGTCGTCCGCAGGAACATATACCGCTTGTACCGAGGTAATAGAACCTTTTTTGGTAGAAGTAATACGCTCTTGCATGGCACCCATTTCTGTTGCTAAAGTTGGTTGGTAACCTACTGCAGAAGGCATACGGCCTAATAATGCAGATACCTCAGAACCAGCTTGGGTAAAACGGAAGATGTTATCTACGAAAAATAATACGTCTTTTCCTTGGTCAGAACCAGCACCATCACGGAAGTACTCTGCAATAGACAAACCTGATAAAGCCACACGAGCTCTTGCTCCTGGTGGTTCGTTCATCTGACCGAAAACGAAAGTAGCTTTTGAATCTCTCATGCCAGCTTTGTCAACCTTGGTCAAATCCCATCCACCATTTTCCATAGAGTGCATAAAATCTTCACCGTATTTAATAATGCCAGATTCTAGCATCTCTCTTAACAAGTCATTTCCTTCACGAGTTCTTTCACCTACACCAGCAAACACCGACAAACCTCCGTGACCTTTTGCAATATTGTTGATTAATTCCTGAATCAATACGGTCTTACCAACACCAGCACCACCAAACAAACCAATTTTACCACCTTTTGCATAAGGCTCAATCAAATCGATTACTTTGATACCAGTAAACAACACTTCGGTAGAAGTAGATAACTGATCAAAGCTTGGAGCAGCACGGTGAATTGGAGTTCCGTTTGCACCAGCTTTTGGCAAATCACCCAAACCGTCAATAGCATCCCCAATTACATTGAAAAGTCTTCCGTAAATATCAGCACCAATTGGCATTTGGATTGGAGCGTTGGTAGCGATAACTTCGGTTCCTCTGCTCAAACCGTCAGTAGAATCCATCGAAATGGTTCTAACGGCATCTTCTCCGATATGCGACTGTACTTCCAACACTAATTTAGAACCATCCGCTTTATTAATTTCTAACGAATCGTAAATTTTTGGAAGCTCTATGTTTTCACCAGTAAACACGACATCTACAACTGGCCCGATGATTTGTGAAACTTTTCCTGTGATGTTTGACATTGTAATGAGTTTATGTTGTTAATTTTTAAACTATTGCGTACTTTTTGAGGGTACCTGAAATTTTGAGTGCAAAGATAATTTTTTGAATTGTAATATCAACAAATTAAGATGGTTTTTTCTGTCTTTTTTTGAAGATTTTTTACTGATTTTGTTTTTTACTTAGTAAAAGCACCAATCATAATGGTTTGTAAACAAAAAGAGTTGCCATTTGGCAACTCTTTTAATAAGATTGTAAAGCAGGTATTAAGCTTCGAAAGGAACAATAGATACGAAAGATTTGTTGTCTTTCTTCTTTTGAAACTTCACTACACCATCCACTTGTGCATGTAAAGTATGGTCTTTCCCCATATATACATTTTCTCCTGGATTGTGTTTTGTACCTCTTTGTCTCACAAGGATGTTACCAGCTACAGCAGCTTGACCACCATAAATTTTAACACCCAAACGTTTCGATTCGGATTCTCTACCGTTTTTGGAACTACCGACACCTTTTTTATGAGCCATGATGTTTTATTTTAAAAAATTATTCTTCTGTTTTTTTGGTTTTCTTAGCAGCTTTTGGTTTTGCTTCTTCTGTTGCAACTTCCTCTACTACTACTTCTTCTTTCTTCGCAGCTTTCTTTTTGCCACCACCCAACAAAATCGACTCAATTTGAATTTGTGTCAATGCTTGTCTGTGTCCATTTTTCTTTTTGTAACCTTTTCTTCTTTTCTTTTTGAAAACGATTACTTTATCACCTTTTAAGTGATCTAAAACAGTTGCTTCAACTGAAGCACCGTCTATAGCCGGGGCACCTACTTGGATGTTACCGTTGTCGTCTACCAACATTACTTTGTCAAAAGTAACTTTGTTTCCTGCGTCGGTAGCCAAACGGTGAACAAATACCTTTTGGTTTTTGGTAACTTTGAATTGTTGCCCTGCTATCTCTACGATTGCGTACATAACAGTGTTTTTAAAATTATGAGGGTGCAAAGATAACACAATTAATTATTTATGCAAATATTATTTTTTCCTAATTTATTGCAAAAAAACCAACCTAGTTGTAACATTTGCAGCATCTTTGTAACTCATACAATCAAAAAACAAAAAGTAATATGAAACGTTATCTTATGGCATTAGGTCTTGTAGCCGGAGTAGCTGTATCTTCTTTTGCACAAAAAATTGCATTTGAAGAGTACAAATTGAGCAACGGGTTGCATGTGATCTTGCACGAAGACAAAAGTGCACCCTTGGTTAAAGTAGAAGTAATGTACAATGTAGGTTCTAAAGACGACCCGAAAAACAAAACCGGATTTGCTCACTTTTTTGAGCACTTGTTGTTTGAAGGAACCAAGAACATTGACAGAGGTGAATGGTTTAAGATTGTATCTTCTAACGGTGGAAGAAACAATGCTTACACTAGTTATGATGTAACTACTTATTTTGAAATTTTCCCTTCTAACCAATTACAATTAGGCTTGTGGATGGAATCTGAAAGAATGTTGCATCCTGTAATTAACCAAATTGGTGTGGATACCCAAAATGGAGTAATTAAAGAGGAAAGAAGACAAACCCAAGACAACCGTCCGTATGGGAATTTGATTTCTGAGGTAACCAAAAAATTATATCCTGGTTTTGGATATGAGCACGCAATTATCGGAAGTATTGCAGATTTAGACAATGCTACTTTACAAGATTTTATCGATTTTCATAAAACCTTTTATGTACCAAACAATGCTGTTTTGGTAGTATCAGGTGATTTTGACAAAGCCCAAGCAAAAAAGTGGATTAAAGAATATTTTGAAGCAATTCCGAGAGGAAAAGATGTGCAAAGAGAAAAGTTCAATGGAACTCCGATTACCGAACCAATTTCGTCAAAATTTGAAGATCCAAACATTCAAATTCCAATGATGGTTATCGGATACCGTACCCCACCGGTAACCACCAAAGATGCCAAAGTATTGGATATGATTTCTTCAATATTAAGTGACGGTAATAGCTCCAGATTATACAAAAAGATGGTAGATGAAAAGAAAATGGCCTTACAAATAGGTGCATTCAACTATGGCTTAAAAGAAGGCGGGATGTATTTAATTTATGGTTTACCAATGGGTAACAATACCATGGATGACTTGGTTAAAGAAATTGACGAAGAAATTGCCTTATTGCAAAAAGAATTAATTTCTGAAAGAGACTACCAAAAATTAATGAATATTTACGAGAATAATTTTATCCAGTCAAACTCTTCTGCAGAAGGAATTGGAACTTCTTTGGCAAACTATTACACCATTCACGGAGATGCTAATTTGGTGAATAAAGAATTAGATGAATATCGTTCTATCACCAGAGAAGACATTCGCAACGTTGTAAATAAATACTTGAATCCAAACCAAAGATTGTTGTTAAAATACACTCCTGAAAACTACCAAGATCCTGCTGAAAAAGTTACTGAACCAGCAAAAGAAGTAGATCCAGGAAAAATTATTTACATCAACAGAAATCCTAAAAACGGACCAGTGGATGAAATTCCTACCAATTTACCGGAAGGATACTCTTATAAAGTAATAGAAAACTCTGAGCAATTACAATTGTGGAAAAAACAAAAAGAGGATTCTAAATTAAAAGACAAAAAAGCAAAACCTAAAAAGTAATATAGGGCTGTTTTAAAATTTTAAATGGTCACCTTAATTTGATACACATGAAAAAATTATCCAATATATTTCTAATCGGTCTCATGCTATTTACCGTAACTATGGAAGCACAAGTAGACAGAAAAAAGATGCCAAAACCAGGACCAGCTCCTAAAGTTGTTATTGGCAAGCCACAAACTTTTACCTTACCTAATGGGTTAAAAGTAATGGTGGTAGAAGACAACAAGTTACCAAGCGTAACGATTAACTTGAGTTTAGATAACGATCCGTATGCTTTTGGTGCGAAAAAAGGAGTTGCAGAATTAACCGGTGCCTTGTTGGGAAAAGGTTCTACCAAAACACCTAAAGACAAATTTGAAGAAGAAGTTGACTTTATGGGTGCAACCATCGAAATTAGTACCGGTGGTGCTTATGCATCAGGATTGTCAAGGTACTTTGATCGTATGTTGGAAATGATGGCAGAAGCTGCATTAATGCCAAACTTCACCCAAGAAGAATTAGACAAAGAAAGAGACAAAGGGATTGAAGGTTTAAAATCGCAAGAAAAAAGTGCAGCAGCTATTGCTGGTAGAGTTTCTAGCGTTTTGGCTTACGGCAAAAATCATCCTTTTGGAGAATACGATACCGAAGAGGCCATGAGAGGCATTACTTTAGAAGATGTAAGAAATCATTATTCTACTTTTTTTGTGCCCGGAAAAGCTTATATGATTGTGATTGGAGATGTGAAGTTTAACGATGTAAAAGAAAAAATCACCAAGCATTTTGAGTTGTGGAAAAAAGCAACTGCTCCATCTATTTCTTACTCCGACCCACAAAATGTACCTTTTACTCAAATCAATTTTGTGGATGTACCAAATGCAGTACAAGCAGAAGTAGCATACATTAACACCGTTAGATTAAAAATGACCGATCCGGATTATTTCCCAGTGTTGATTGCTAATGAAATTGTTGGTGGTAGCTTTGAAAGTTACTTAAACAAAACTTTACGTGAAGAAAAAGCATGGACTTACGGTGCTCGTTCTAGTTTGCCTGCAAGCAAAAACATTACTCGTTTTAGAGCCGGAGCTTCTTTAAAACAAGCTACTGTTGATAGTGCTGTGGTTGAAATTTTAACCCAAATCAATAAAATTCGCAACCAGTTTGTAAGCGAAGAAGATTTGAAAAATGCCAAAGCAACTTTTTCAGGAGATTTTATTCGTGAGTCAGCAAAACCTAGAACCATTTCTAGTTATGCTTTAAGAATCGAAACCCAAGGCTTGCCTACCAACTTTTACGAAACTTACTTGGCTAACATCAATAAAGTGACCAAAGAAGACATCATGAGAGTTGCTAAGAAATATTTCTTAACCGAAAATGCTAGAATTGTAGTAGCTGCCAAAGGAAGTGAAGTAATGGACAAATTAGAAGCTACCAAAATTCCGGTATTCTATTTTGACAAATACGGAAATAAAATTGACAAGCCTGTTGCACAAAAAGTAGAAGCTAATGTAACTGCCAAAGCAGTATTAGAAAAATACTTCCAAGCAATTGGAGGAATGGAAAAAGTAAAATCGGT
Source organism: Flavobacteriales bacterium (assembly GCA_018335925.1). Lineage (GTDB taxonomy): Bacteria > Bacteroidota > Bacteroidia > Flavobacteriales > Flavobacteriaceae > Flavobacterium. The sequence goes on along the minus strand of JAGXRF010000081.1, from coordinate 45,874 downwards.
AAAAACTTTAATGAATGTAGGTTCTGCAAAAGTGCCTGGAGCCCCTGCCGATTTAAATGTAGTGATAAAATATGGCGAAGGGAAGTTTATGCAAGACTTAAATATGATGGGAATGAGTATCATGAAACAAGTAGTAACTCCAACATCTGGTTATATGATGCAGCAAGGACAAAAAATGAACTTAGAAGGAGATGATTTAAAAGAAGCTCAAGAAACTGCACAACCTTTTGCAGAATTAGCTATGTTAAACAAAGATTTGAAAGTTTCTGCAGAAAAATTTAACGAGGTAGATGTTTATGCTATTGTAGATGGAAAAACTACTCATTATTACGATAGAAATACCGGATTAAAATTAGGAACTAGTGTTGCGGTTGAACAAGCTGGTCAGAAAATGGAAGTAATTACTGCCTATAAAGATTACAAAGAAGTAAAAGGAGTTAAAGTTCCTTTTAATATGGTACAAAATGTAGGTTTTGAATTGGATATCAAATTCTCTGAGGTGAAAATCAATGAAGGAGTATCGGATGCTGATTTCAACTAAAAAATAAGTTTAGTAGTAGTATAAAAAGCAGTCTTCGGACTGCTTTTTTGTTTTACTTTTTTGCCGATAAATAAACTCCTAACAAAATGATGGCAGCTCCTAATCCTTGGATGGCAGTTAAACTTTCGTTGTCTAACAATCCCCAAAAAAACGCTACTACCGGAATTAAATAAGTAACCGAAGATGCAAAAACAGGAGAAGAAATTTTTATTAATTTAAAAAACAACACATTGGCCAAAGCAGTACCAATCACCCCTAAAACAATAATGTATCCCATGGCATTAGTAGTACTTGGCAAAGTGGCAATTTCCCAAAAACCATTAAAATGTAATACCAAATAAGCAGGGATCAATAACATAATAAAGTTACCAACGGTAATACTCAAAGGGTTTAAATCGTAAAGATATTTATTAATTAGGTTTACATTGGTTGCATAACACCACGAGGCGATTACTAAAAATAAGGCAAATCGATAGTCTTGGTCAGGTTGGTTTACAGCTCCATTCCAAACCAATAATACACTACCAATAAACCCGATAACTACTCCCCAAATTTGTCTGCGTTGAAAGTCAATTTTAAAAAGCCATATTCCCAACAAAAGTGTATTTAGCGGTGTTAGTGAATTTAAAATAGCACTTACCGAGCTGCTTAACTCCGTTTGAGCCCATGAAAACAAAAAAACCGGAAAAAAAGTTCCTAACGAAGCTGTAAGAAGCAAATATTTCCAATGACGTTGTTGAATTTTTGCAATGCTTTTAAATCCAACCAAAACAATAAAAAGTCCGGCAAATAAAATTCGAAGTGCACCTAATTGAAAAGGCTCTAAGCCCAGTAAACCTCTTTTGATTAAAATAAAAGAGCTTCCCCAAACCAAAGCCAATATCAATAAATACAAAAAGCGAAGTTGTTTGTTTTCCATAGAATTCGTTAAAGTTTACAAAACTCTGATAATTTTAGGAATTGGCACTCCAAAAAAAGTTAATTTTGAAAATCGTTTGTAATATTTAAAAATTAATAGGTTATGAAATCGCCTTTACAACTTTATGTTGTATGTAAATACAGATTTGTATAAGGCGATTACATATGACCGCAGAAAAACAAATAATTAAATACATATGAAAAAAATAGTTGCATTAAGTTTCTTGTTTTTAGGACTATTGTTCACTGCTTGTAAGCAAGAAGTAAAAGAAGAATTGCCAGCTGTAATGGCCACTACCACTTTTAACATTGAAGGAATGCATTGCAAAGAAGGTTGTGCTGCAAGAATTCAAAAAAAATTAGGAAAATTGGATGGGGTTACCGAAGCAATGGTAGATTTTGAAAACAAACTAGCTACCATTCAATACGATGCCAACAAGCAAAAACCAGAAGATTTTGTGGATTTGGTATTAAAAGTAGACCAAAATTATGTGGTTTCGGAGGTGAAAACAGAAAATGCAACTCAAAAATAAGTTTGAAAAATATTTATAACTCATACAAAAAAAGAGCTCGGTATTTAATCGGGCTCTTTTTTTATTGATTTAATGCCATGTAATATTTTTTACCGCGGAGACGCAGAGAACGTAATAATAGTATTAAGACAGATGTATTAAGTATTAAGACAAAATACTTATTAAATTCATTTCCACGCTATATGATTGCGATTGCCAACGGGATGCAGAGCATAATGCATCGAATTAGTTTTCGGGGAGTTGAGTTTACAAGTTTAATATGTGATATTAAAATATTTAACATAGTAAGCTGCATGAAAATACTAAGAATTTGGTTATTTCAAATACATTTCAGGGTTGTTTAAACAATCTTCTAAATCAGGATATTGACCCGACTTATACCTTCTTAAGGTTTCATTAAAAAGAGAGTCTGAATATTTTTTTAAATCTTTACTATTATAAAAATCAAACATCTTCATCAAACTTAAAGAAGGATTGTGGTTATAGCTTTCAAAATGATATTTTTCAAGATAGTTCTTTTTCTTCCACTTCTCCAATATAATACCTCCTAAAACATCTTTAAATTCAAAATCATTTTTGTTTTCCCTTAAAGAAATCAGTATACATTTGTCATAAACCAACTTGGATTTTGACACATCTAATAATTCATTATGATCACTTACCTTATATCTGTCTTTCATTTTTTTTACATCATCTTCGTAAATAATAATAGCCAAATTTTCTTTCCTGTAATTTACCAAATCAATAATGGCATTTTCAATATGCTTATTTTTAACAATTGTATTAACTTCATTTTTACCGGAGTTACAACTAAAAAGCAAAATTAGAATGAGTAGATTAATAAATTTCATAACATTATTATTTAATAGGAATCCAATTCACAGTTTTCCATTTTTGGCAATAAGTTGGTTCCATAATTTCATATATAAGCAACGCCTCGCTTTGCGATTCCGATAGCTATCGGAACCTGACTTCGCAATCAAGATACTTATCTTATTTTAAAACTTACAAAAATCTCCCTCAGCTTAACAAATTTTATATTTTTAAACTTCATTATTTTCCTTTCACATCTTTCACTCTTAATTGCAGGCTGGTTTGGCCATTCCATTCGTTTTCATCAATAGAATAAAGTAAGTCAAAAGGTTTTCGATTTTCTACCAACGCAATTTTTTGTCCGAGTTTGAATCCGATTGCGGGAATTCCCTCGGAAGATGCTTGTTTTACAAATAATTTTAAATGCTCGTTGTCACTTCCTAATGTTTTGGCATAACCGGTATCTACTACATTTTTGGTACAAAATACCGGATGCATGTTTCCGGGACCAAAGGGTTCCATTTGTTGTAGGATTCGAATAAATTTTGGAGTAATTTCAGCAAGTGAAATTTCTGCATCTACTTCTATTTCTGGTTCTAACATTTCTTTGGTCAACCATTGTTTTGCCAAACTTTCAAAAGCTTGTTTAAAATCCTCATATTTTTCCGGCAAACACGTCATCCCGGCAGCATGCATGTGTCCACCAAACTGAATCAAATGCTCCGAGCAAGCTTCCAAAGCAGCATATAAATCAAACCCTTTGATTGATCGGGCTGAGGCAGCCAAATAATCACCGCTTTTGGTAAAAACTATGGTAGGTCGGTAATACGTTTCAATTAGTCTTGAAGCCACAATACCAACCACACCTTTGTGCCAAGTAGGGTCATACACTACTGTAGCAAATTGCTCTTGTTCTTGGTTGGCTTCAATTTGTTGTAAAGCCATGATGGCATTGGATTGGTCTAGTTGTCGTCGTTCCAAATTAAAGGTTTCAATTTCTTTCGAAATTTCTTCAGCTAACGCAAGCTCTTTACAAGTTAAAAGTTTTACTGCATGCTTGCCATGCTCAATTCTGCCAGCAGCATTAATTCGGGGAGCGATGTAAAAAACCACATCGGATATGGTAAAAGTTCTCTTTTTCTGTTGCTGTAAAATTGCTTGAAATCCCGGACGAGGATTTTGGTTGATTATTTCTAAACCGAACTTGGCTAAAATTCTGTTTTCTCCGGTAATGGGTACAATATCTGCACCAATGGCTGCAGCAACCAAATCCAAATAGGGTTTTAAATTCTCTATGGTTCCTCCCAGAGTTTCTTCGATGCCTTGGATTAGTTTGAATCCAATGCCACAACCGCACAGTTCTTTGTATGGGTAGTTACAATCTAGTTGTTTGGGATTCAAAATAGCAACTGCTTGTGGAATATGTTCTCCCGGTAAGTGGTGATCGCAAATGATAAAATCGATATTTTTTTGGTTGGCATACGCTATTTTATCTATCGATTTGATACCACAATCTAAAGCAATAATTAAGTTAACTCCTTCTTTTTCGGCAGTATCAATTCCTTGAAACGAAATACCATATCCTTCGGTATATCTGTCCGGAATATAAGAGATTAACTTGGAGCATTTGTCTTGTAAATAATCCATGACCAACGAAACCGCAGTGGTACCATCCACATCATAATCTCCATAAACCATGATTTTTTCTTGACTTTCCAAAGCGGATAAAATTCTTTTCACTGCCTTGTCCATGTCTTTCATTAACCAAGGTTCGTGTAATTGAGTTAACTCGGGGCGAAAAAAAAGTTTGGCTTCTTCAAAGTTATGGATGCCTCTTTGCACCAATAAAGATGCCAAAACAGGAGTAATTTGCAGTTGTTGTGCAAGCAATGCAACCGTTTTGTTGTCAGGAGCTGGTTTTAACGTCCATTTCATGATTGGATATGCTTTTCTTTTTTCTCTTTATTTGTTTTTCCTGCTACAATCATTACTATTTCCCCTTTCCAAGTTTTCTTTTCTGCAATGGCAAACAATTCCTCCAACGAACCTCTAAGGGTTTCTTCAAACATTTTGGTGAGCTCTCTGGAGATACTTGCCCTTCTGTCAGAACCAAAATACTGTTTAAAGTCACCTATCGTTTTGGTTAGTTTGTGTGGAGAAACATAAAAAATCATGGTGCGGGTTTCTTCTTGCAAAGCCAATAAGCGGGTTTGTCGGCCTTTTTTATCAGGTAAAAATCCCTCAAAAACAAATCGATCATTAGGCAAACCGCTATTTACCAAGGCAGGAATTAGAGCTGTTGCACCCGGAAGACATTCTATTTCTATTTGATTTTCGATGCAAGCACGAGTTAACAAAAAACCTGGATCGGAAATTGCTGGAGTACCTGCATCAGAAATTAAAGCTATTTTTTTTCCGGCGTTTATTTGCTGTGTCCAATAAGTCAATTGTTGGTGTTCGTTGTGCATGTGGTGACTTTGCATTGGAGTGCTAATGTTGAAATGTTGCAATAATTTACTGCTGTTTCTGGTGTCTTCTGCCAAAATTAAATCGACTTCTTTTAATACCTCAATGGCTCTAAAAGTTATATCTTTTAAATTTCCGATGGGAGTAGGTACCAAATACAATTTGCTCATAAGTTGAAATAAAATCAAAGATAAACATTTGACATAAAAAAACTGCCCCCAAATTGGAGGCAGTTTACGTATCGTTTTCAGAATGGAATTATGACAACAAAGCGTCAATTGCTTTGGTGTAAGTATCTTTAGGTGCTACACCAACTTGTCTGCCAACCACTTCTCCATTTTGGAAAATTAATACGGTTGGGATGTTTCTTACCCCGTATTTTGCTGCAAATTCTTGGTTTACATCTACATCTACTTTTCCTACTACTGCTTTTCCTTCGTATTCGGTAGAAATTTCGTCAATAACAGGACCAACCATTCTACAAGGACCACACCATGCAGCCCAAAAATCTACCATTACCGGTTTATCTGATTTCAAAACTACTTCCTCAAAAGTAGCATCGGTGATTGCTAAAGCCATAATATATTAATTTAGTTCATTAAAGTGTACAAAGTTACAAATAAAATAATTCGTTTTTTTTCAAGTTGATTGCTTTTACTGATAAGGCTATTTAATAAAATGATATTTAGTAAGATAGCTCTACTATTTGCTTTACTTTATCTAAAGTAACGCTTTGCTTTTCGCCTAAAGCTTTCCAACCTCTTTCTTCAAATCGGGCTACAATGGTATTGGCAGTTTCTTGGTACTGATCGGTATTTTCAGAAAGTTTCGTTTTCATTCCCATTTGTTGTAAAAAACTTCTGGTTTTTTCGATGGCTTCCAAAGCAATTTCGTTGTTGTCTTTCCCAGAAATATTCCAAACTCTTTTGCCGTATTGTACCAACTTGTCTTTTTTATCCTCCAGCATCACGGTATATAAATTTGGAGCAATAATGGCCAAGGTTCGTGCATGGTCAATTTCATACAAAGCCGTAAGCTCATGTCCGATCATGTGTGTAGCCCAGTCAGAAGGAACTCCTTTTTGCAACATGCCATTTAATGCCATGGTACAGCACCATACAAAATTAGATGCCAAGGTATAATCATGTGGATTGACAACTACTTTAGGTCCAATTTCAATTAAGGTAGTTAAAATACTTTCTGCAAATCTGTCTTGTAAATAGGCATGGTGTTGGTACGTAAGGTATTGTTCCATTACGTGGGTAAAGGCATCTACCACACCATTTTGTAATTGACGAACTGGCAACGATTCAATTACTGTTGGGTCAACAATAGAAAAAACAGGAAACAAGGCACTACCACCTAAGGTTAGTTTTTCTTGGGTTGCTTCGATAGTGATTACTGCACCAGAATTCATTTCGCTACCGGTTGCAGGGAGTGTTAATACGGTGCCAAACGGAATGGTTTCCGTAGGGTTTTTGAATAAAATTCGTTTGCGTAAAATTTCTTCCGGATTTCCTGGAAATTTTACTGCTCCTGAAATGAATTTTACACCATCAATCACGCTTCCTCCACCAACAGCTAAAATAAAAGTAATGTTTTCTTTTCGAATGATTTCTACAGCTTTTACCAAGGTTTCCATTCTCGGATTGGGCTCTACCCCACCAAATTCCAATACTTCAAAACCATGAAGTGCTGTTTTAATTTGCTCATAAACTCCGTTTTTAAAGATGCTTCCTCCACCGTATACCATCAATATTTTTTCATCTTTAGAAATCAGTGAGCTCAATTTTGCAATTTGTCCTTTTCCAAATACATAATTTACTGGGTTAAACCAATCAAAGTTATTCATGTTGCTAATTTTTTGAATATCAATTAAAATGTTTACTTTTAACTCAATAAAATTAGGTATGAACATCACATTATACAAGAAACTTAACAATTTGTTTCAAGAGTTTAGTGTACTTTCTCAAAAATCTAAAGGATCTCTTACTGCAAATAAAGCTATTCAGAATTTTGATTTGAGCAAATATTTACAAGTTTTTTGTGCGATAGATACCTATTTTTATTTGGTTACAGAAGTAAGTTCTTTTAAAGTAATAGAAGTTGGAGGAGCTGTAGAGCAAATGGTTGGATATCAAAGAGAGGAATTACTTTACAAAAGTTATGCTTTGTTTTTAAAGTTTCATACCGTAAGGGATATTTTAAAAAGTTTAAAGGGTGGAACCAAATATTACAAATACTTGTACCAACAACCCAAAAAAAACAGGCCTTTCATTAAAGTGAATAGGACTATGAATATTATTTGTAAAAATGGTCAAACCAAACACGCTTTATTTCAAGGAATTCCGATTTTATTTGATGATGAGATGAAACCTATTTATATCTTAACAATTATTACAGATATTAGTTCTTTACAATTGATTCCAACTTATACACATTACATCATAGATGCAAGTAATGAGAAGCAGATTAAAAAGATTCCGATTCATGAAGAAGAGCTTCAGAAAGATAGGTCTAAAATCATATCAAAATCTGAAAGAAGAGTTTTGGAGCTAATGATACAAGGATGTACTAGTAAACAAATAGCGGAACGATTATTTTTAAGTGAGCATACCATAAAAAATCACAGGAAGAGCATGCTTCAAAAAACAAATTGTAAAAATTCAACAGAGTTGGTCAAATTAGCCTTAACAAATCATTGGATTTAAAATGACTATAAAGAGCTATATTTTCAGTAAGTACTTACCTATATATTTGTATATTAACCTTTAAAACACAAATCATGAAAAAAATTATTTATTACTTAGCTATTATCCCTATCTTTGGTTTATTGGCTTGTAGCGAAGAAGAGGAAGTAGAAGTGAATACGTCCTCGATTATTCCGCTAACTACTGCTAGCAGAAATAATCAAGTACAAGGATGTATCGAAATTGAAAAAAGAACCGTTGTAATAGAAGCTTGGGATGGTCAAACCATTGATGGAGATATTATTTCTATTTATGCAAACAAAGGAACTGCAGATGAAGAAATCATCATTAGCCAACAAGAATTAGACGGTCCTTCTAATAAAATTAGAGTAACACACACATTCAAAAATGGAGGGTATAATTACATTACTTTGTATGCACATAATTTAGGAAGTTTACCTCCAAATACTGCTGCAATTTCTGTAGATGGTGTACCGGTAACTTTAAGTGCAAATTTAAATACAAATGGAGCATTAGATGTGGTAGTAAAAGGATTTGGTGTTTCTTGCGATGACTAATATTAACTAATAAACAAACTAATACAATTATGAAAAAATTTACAACCGTATTTTTTGTAGCCTTACTAACAGCAATGACAATGGTATCATGTGACAAAGAGGACGATGATGATGAAGATGGTGGAGATGATATTGGATCCGGTAGTGTTGGAAATAATACCTTGTTGATCAGAAAATGGTATTATTTTTCAGATACTTATGGAAGTGTTACCGATATGTATGACCATCTTTGTCCTACTAAAAAAGATTTTGTTGAATTCAAAGCAAATAACACATTCACTACAGTTGATCACGATGAAGATTGCACTGTGATGGATACTTATTCAGGATCATGGACCAGATCAGGGAACAACTTAACTGCAAATTTGGGAGGTTTTTCTCAAACAGCTGCCATAATTGAATTAACAAATACCAGACTTCGGCTAAGGTATACTGAAGGCGGAATTACCTACATCGAAACATATACCTCAAATTAATCTAAATCCACCGATACTCTCGGTGGATATTTTATTTTTTTAAGATGAAATATCATTTTTACTTATTTATTGGATTTTTTTTGTGTTCATTCAGCTTGGGTGCTCAAAATTTCAAAACATTAGTTGACCAATTAGGTTCAGAACTTCAAGTGGTTGAAAACATACAAGTTCAAGTTGCTCAAACTATTCAAGAAGTGCAGCCCGGGGTAGTGAACATCAAGCAAATTAGTACTAAAATTAAAGATGGAACATCTACAGAAGAGGAGTTTATTTTTAATTTAAGTGATATTGATATCAACACTATTAGAACTACCACAATTAAAGATGTTATTTATGTGCAGTTATTGGTAACCAGAAAACAAAAAATGGTACAAAATATAACAAACAAGCAAAAAACTTCTTATGTAGACGCTGTTCAAGTATTGGCTAAAAATATAGATAATGGTAGAAGTTTGGTTGACTTATTTAAAAAAATGGTACCTGTTGCGGTTGAAATTACTGAAAAAAGACTATCCTTAAAAACTTATGAAGACCATTTACAATGGTTGGTGAAAAATGTAATGGAGGTTGGACAAGCAGAGAAGAAAATTACTCAAAAATTATCTACAACTTCCGGAATAGTTGGTAGAGTAGAATTAGTACAAGAGGAAATAACAGATAAAAAAACTATTCAAAAAGGGTTTTATTTTAATTTGGCAAATATCCATGCCAATGCTATTCTATTAGAAACAAAAGGAGAATTGGCTTTTTTAACAGTAGAAACTAGAAGAAAATTAAAGACAATAAAAACAACAACATCAGGAGAAACCGGAAATTATGTTGCAGAGTTTGTGCTTTATTGTGAGTCAATTGAAAAAGCAAGGGACTTACAAAAGGTACTAAAAGAAGTCATTCCATTAGCAGAAAAAAAGGTCGAAGAATCTATTCCAAAAGTCACCACATTTTCAAAAGGGTTGTCGTTATTAAACGACTACATCAAGTTAATTGAAAGCAAAGAATCTGCAGTTCATCAAAATTTTGACGGCAACTGTTTATCTCAATTTAAAAGAAAAGAAGTTGCTGTTTCAAAAACTATAGAAGAACTATTTGATTTTAATTGGAGTGACTTACAAAAAAACAACATCAAATTTGGAACCAAAGGTAAGCAAGTATTTATTGAAATTGGAACCAAAAGTGGCGATAAGTATATCAAACAAACTTTAAATGGCGAACCAAAAAGCTATACAGACAAAATCGAATTGCTATTTAACGAAGTGGAAGATGCACAAAAGACCGAAGCAATATTGTTTCAAATGATTGAGTTTTGTGAAAAAGAGGAACTAAAAATTCCAAATACCAATGCAGAAATACTCAAACAATTGGCACAAAAAATTCAGAAAGTTGTTCTAGGTAAAACAACCTACGATCAATATTTTTCCGTTATCGATGATAAAACTGTACAAATTAAATTGGTTGACGTAACCGATAAAACAAGTAAAGAAAAAGTTTTTGAATTTAACATTCACGATATCAATCCGGTAAGTGTTCAATTTAACACTTCTGGGCTAAATGTTTTGGTACAAATAAAGACCAATTATTTAGAAAAGATCATAAAATATTATGAGGATGGAGCTATTAAAAATTATCAAAATGCAATCACTTTACAAGCTACAGATGTAGAAAATGCCCGTCAGCTAGTTGCATTATTTAAAAAATTAGCAACCAAAAAATAAAGTTAGTAGTAGTTAGTTTTACAATCCCTTGCTGATTATTTTAGTAAGGGATTTTATTTTTCAATTAATTCAAAGTCCAATAGATTTTCTCTTTTCAAAACAGTTGATATTTCCAATAATCTCTGGAAATCAGAAGAAGTTTAGTCTTTCAAAGTAACACACAAATGGATTTTAGTATTTTTAGCCGAGTTGAATTTAATCATCATATTCCCGGAATTCATCGGGTTTAAAAGTTTTACAATGTTTAGTACAGAAATATTTTTTGCATGAAGCAAAGTGTCGTGATTTTCTCGATAAAACTCAACTGATTTGTTTGGTAAAACAGAATGTTTTTTCTCCAGTTCTATGGAAAGATGCGGAGTGTTTACGATTATTTTTTTCTCAGATTTTTAAGCACAAAAAACAAATAGCAAACACATCAAGCTAATGGCAAAATTTTTCATAAAGTTATTTTTTATAAAACAAATTATGCTCTACATATTCCCAAACTTTTGGAGGTAGTAAGGGTTCCACATTTTTACCTATAGCAATACTATTTCTAATGAAGGTTGAAGAAATTTCTATCACTGGTGCATCTATTACATGAATGTTAGGATACGATAACAATTCAGTTGTTGGGATTTCATCATTTTTACGTGGATACACATAAATAGGGTAGTTGGCTAAAATTTGCTCGTAGTTTTTCCATTTGTGTAAGGAGTTTAAATTATCCTCTCCCATAATCAATCCAAATTGGTGTTGTGGAAATTTTTCGTTTAAATGAACCAACGTATGAATCGTATAATTTGGTTGAGGTAACTTAAATTCAATGTCGGATGCTTTTATTTTAGGGTAATTTTCAGTAGCCAAATGCACCATATGCAATCGATGGTAATCGTCTAACAAAGATTGTTTTTTCTTGTGAGGATTGTGCGGAGTAACCACCATCCAAATTTGGTCTAAATCGGTAAACTCAGCCAAATGATTGGCAATAATCAAATGCCCTATATGTATGGGGTTAAACGTTCCGAAATATAAGCCTATTTTCATTTTTGGTTGATGGGTCTTAGATTTTAGTTGTTAGTGATTTGTGTTACAAAATTTATCCCTTTCCATTCAACATTTATAATTTATCATTATTAATAAACTCTTTGACTAGCTTCACAGCTTCCTCTTTAGCAGTTTCTAAATCGTAGTTTTTAATTACTACATCAAACTGTGGAGCAGTAGCTAATTCTACGTGGGCTTTGGCTATTCGCATATTTATTTTATCATCACTTTCGGTAGAACGTTGTTTGAGTCTGCGTTTCAATTCATCAACACTTGGAGGTTTTACAAAAACGGCTAAGGTTTCTTCTGGAAATTTCTTTTTGATTCGCAATCCTCCTGCCACATCAATATCAAAAATTACATGTTTACCTTTGGCCCAAATACGTTCAACTTCGCTTTTTAAAGTGCCGTAAAAGTTGTCGGTGTATACTTCTTCCCACTCTACAAAATCTTCTGCTTTGATGTGCTTTTTAAATGCTTCCCAGGTAATAAAATAGTAATCTTTTCCGTGAACTTCCTCTCCCCGTGGTGCCCTAGTAGTACATGAAATAGAGAATTCTAAATTTAATTCCGGTTGTGCCAACAAATGTTTAACAATGGTGGTTTTACCAGAGCCAGATGGTGCAGAAAATACGAAAAGTTTGCCTTTATTCATTGTTGTGTTGTTATTTAATCTAAAAAATCCAAAGAATTTAAAAAATAGTCTAAATACTTATAGAACATTCAAAACCTGTTCCTTAATCTTCTCCAATTCATCTTTCATTTGCACTACCAATTTTTGCATTTCGGAATGATTTGATTTGGACCCCATGGTGTTGATTTCTCTTCCCATTTCTTGGGTAATAAAGCCTAATTTACGTCCGTTTGCTTCTGTACCTTTTAAAGTTTCTAAGAAATAATGCAGGTGATTGGTTAGTCGAACTTTTTCTTCCGTAATATCATATTTTTCCAAATAAAAAATCAGTTCTTGTTCAAAACGATTTTCATCTACCGAAACTTTAATTTCTTCTAAAGCAGTTCGCAATCTTGTTTTTACGGTTTCAACACGTTCGGTATCATAAGAAACCGCATCTTTCATAAATTTCTCAATATTGGCAATGCGTAATTGAAATTCTTTTTCTAACGATGCCCCTTCATCTTTTCTAAATTGGATGATATTTTCCAAAGCTTCGTCTATCACAATTTGAATTTGTTTCCATTCGTTTTCATCCATCTCATCGCGTTCGGTTTTTAAAGCATCAGGCATTCTTACAGCCATCTTCATCAATTCGGTTTCATCTGCATTTGGTATCACAGCTTTCATTTGTTGAATGTATCCTTTTACAATCGGAACATTTATTTTGGAAGAAGTTTCTTCACCTGTAACTTCCACAAATAAAGAAAAATCTACTTTTCCTCTTTCTAATCGTTGCGAAATTTGGTTGCGTACACTTAGCTCCATTTCTCTAAAAACAGAAGGCATTCGTGTGTTTAAATCTAAACCTTTGCTGTTTAACGATTTAATTTCTACAGTGATTTTTTTGGTAGGTAATTGCAAAGAAGCTTTGCCAAAACCTGTCATGGATAATATCATGTGTTGAATTTTCTTTTGGGTTATTTTGCTCCGGTACTTCCAAAGCCACCGGTTCCTCTTTCGGTATTTTCTAACGAAATTACAGGCTCTAATTGAGCAGTTGCATGAGCTGCAAATACCAACTGAGCAATGCGATCTCCAGGGTGAATTTCAAAATTTTCATTGGATAAATTGACTAAAATTACACCAATTTCTCCTCTGTAATCGGCATCAATGGTACCCGGACTATTGAGTACAGTAATTCCTTTTTTCAATGCCAAACCACTTCTTGGTCGCACTTGAGCTTCGAAACCAATTGGAATTTCTAGGAATAATCCTGTTTTTACCAAAGTTCTTTCCAAAGGTTTTAGCAAGATACTCTCCGAAATATGTACTCTTATATCCATTCCGGCTGCACCTGGAGTTTCGTAATTTGGCAACTCGTAAGGTGATTGATTGATGACTTTAACGTTTATTTTTTCCATGTTGGGATTATTTTTTGCAAAAATGCTTTTTGCTGATAAAAAGTAAAAAGCAATAAGACCAATAAAATACCGAATCCTATCCAATAATTTTCACGATAACCATAAAAGTACACCAAACTTCCTGAAAAAGCAAGCATCAGATACATTCCCATGGTTTTCCAATCGTACGGAATGGGGTATTTTTTTTGTCCCCATACATACGATAACAACAACATACTTCCATATGCACCTATGGTAGCCAATGCAGAACCTACATATCCTAAAACCGGAATGGTCCACCAGTTAATCAAAAGTGTGCATAATGCTCCTATGAGAGAAATTACCGCTCCTATCCAAGTTTTATCTACCACTTTGTACCAAACTGACAAATTGGTGTAAATACCTAAAAAGAAATTTGCAATTACGATGATTGGTACCACAGTCATGGCATCCCAGTAACTTTCATTTCTAATTAAAAATGGTTTTAGAATGTCTGAAAACAAAATTACTACATAGGTGATGATGCTTCCGAAAATCACAAAATACTTGGTGACATTGGCATAAGTTTGAGGAGCATCTTTTTCTTTGGCCTGACTAAAAAAGAAAGGCTCGATACCTAGAGTAAATGCCGTTCTGTATAACACCATAAAAACCCCAATTTTATAGCAAGCACTGTAGGAACCAATTTGTGCCATAGGAACATGGAGTTTTTCTAACAAAATTTTATCTAAATGCTCATTAATGGCAAAGGCTATACCTGCCAATAAAATAGGAAAACCATAACGAATCATTTTTTTCCACAAACTCCAATCAAAATTTCCTTTGGCAAGCCAGTATTTTGGAATAAAAACTAAAAATGTAAACGCACTTGCCAAAAGGTTGGAAACAAACACATAATTGACTTTGGCATCTGGAAAGTAAATGCTTTGTAATAGTGGGTTTTTGTCAAAAAGTTTAGGGAGAACCATTAAAAAAAACACATTCAAAAGCAACATCAATCCTACATTGGTAATTTTAATAATGGCATAAAAAACGGGTCTTTTTTCTGCTCGTAATTGTGCAAACGGAATTACTACTAAAGCATCTAAAAACAATATCCAAATGGCATAAGTAAACAAATCCTCCGAAATACCGATGCTTTTAGCCAGCCAACTTTTGGCCAAAACTACGATAAACAAAAATCCGAAAGAAGAAAATAATAACGAATACAAACTGGTTTTCGCAACATCATTTGGTTCATTGTGTTGGTGAAAGAACCTAAAAAAAGCGGTTTCCATACCGTAAGAAAGCACCACATTAAAAAAAATGATGTAAGAAAACAAAATGGTTACCGAACCATATTCGGCATTGGTGAGCATGCCATTGCTGGTGTACAATGGCACCAGCAAAAAGCTAAACATCCTTGGCAGTACGGTGGCTAGACCATAAATAAAGGTTTGTTTAAAAAGTGCTTGGTACTTACTCAAAATGATTTTTTAATGGAACAAAAATAACGAAAATTACCTGCAGTAGTTGCAGCTTAAATTTCTTTTAAAAAGTGAAATCCCTTTGGAATAAAACCTTGGTTGTAAAAAAACTTGTGGGCTTTAAAATTGTTGGTATAGGCATCTAAAGTGAGCATTTTGCAATGCTCACTTTTTGCTTTTTCTTCTAAATAAGCTACCATTTGGGCTCCAACTCCGGAAGAACGAAACGCAGGAGCAATCACAAAATGGTCTATTTCCAAGTACTTACCAGACCAAAGTTTGGTGTTGATCCAAAATCCGGTAAGGCCAATTTTTTGGTTGTTTTGAATGGCTATTAATTGGAAATATTGATTCGGAAGCATTTCCTGTAACATCGCTTCATAGGCTTCTAACGATAGGTCGGGATACATCAATTGTATCAAATCAAAATTATTTTTCATTTCTTCCAACGAAGAAGTCTCCAGCAATTGAATTTCCATCCAGTTTGAAAAATTAAAAACGATATCCGATAGAAAAACCGGCATTAAACTCAATAGATTGAAAACGATTTTTTGTTTCTTCTCCAAAATTTCGAGCAATATTGGCATATGGGCCAAACACAAATTTATCGGATTGGTTCCATTTGTACCCAATTCCTGCACCTAAAATAAAAGCATTCATGTTTACTGTAGAAACATCGTCTACAAAATCCCCAAAACGATATTTGATAAATGGGTTTACATACAATCCGGAGCAAGCATGGTCTTGGCCAAAGTAATAATTGTAGCCTATTTTAATACTATTGGTTTTAAAGTTTCTGCTGCCACTTTCCGATTGGTAATTCATTCGGTCGTTAAACAAGAACTCTGCCTCTACCGATTGGTGGTTATCTATCAAATGCTCATAACCAACTTCGGCAGATGCTACTACCAACGTATTTAAAAAGTTGAATTTAATCTCGTTTTTAGGATAATCGCTTTGTGCATACAAAGCATAAGTTCCAAGGATAAAAAGGGTTAAAAATTTTTTCATAACAACAGCATTTTTCAATTAAGTAAGAATTTACGTAAATTAATAAAAACAAAAGTACTAATTTCTTCCGTTTTCTTTCGGATATAATTGATAAACCGGAGTACTTTGCCAAATTCGTTCGGTTTCAACTTCCATCACGGTTAAAGGGCCTTTAAAAGCTGCACCGGTGTCTAAGTTCCACACGTTGTGAAAATGAAGAGGCATGGTAGAGCCCAAACGTGTGGTAGGGGTGTGTCCGATAAATACTTTCGTATAAATTCGCAATCGCATAGGGAAATACGGATGGTTTTCGGTCATTCTTTCGTCTGTCGCAACAGCTGTTTCCCAAAGGGTTCGGTCCCAAAAAAACATTTCCGGGAAATATTCAAATGCAATTCCTTTTTGGTTGGTAAAACCTGCATGCAAAAACAACCGATTTGACGCATCTACATAGTAGGGTTGCAACGATTCTAAAAAAGCAATGTGTTGGTTTAGCTTTTCTAACGAAATATTTCGATAAGCATCTAAAGTCGATTGCCCTCCGTGGATGATCCATTCCTGAGAAAACCTACCGGTTTTTAGATAATTCAAAAATAAATCATCGTGATTTCCACGAATAAAAATACAGTTATATTGACTTTTTAATGAAATCAACGCATCAATTACTTCCGGACTTTGGCTCCATCCATCTACATAATCTCCTAAAAAAATGAGACTATCAGAGGCTTTTAACGAAATGGTTTGCAACAATTCTTCCAAAGCCAAGTAAGCTCCGTGTATATCTCCTACCACATAAGTACTCATGAACTATTTTTTGATGATTTTTTGGATATAAGTTTCCTGATTGGTTTCTATTTTTATTAAATACATTCCATTTTGCAAATGATTAACCGACAGGATTTCTTGCTGTTGGAAAGAAGTCACTTTTTGTTGTAACACCATTCTACCATTCAAATCAAAAAGCTCAATTTGCATTTCTCCAAAATACTCAGGTAAAGTGATAAAAATTTCGGTAGTTGCTGGGTTAGGAAACACTTTAAGCGTTTGAAGCAACGAATTTGCAACACTCAAATTACAATTAGGACCTGCTGGTGGAACAGTGAAATCTTCTACTTGGTCACTAGCTGAGTTGGTACCAGAAGAAGCAAATTGACCCAAACCTCGATTGGCAAAAACTTGCCATATCAAACAATAATCTTCCCCACCTGTAGTAGCTTGATCAGCTATAATTAAGGCATCTCTGGCATCGGTAAATTTAGGGTTGCATGGTTGTATTTTCATGCCATCTAAAACCAATTGCATTACTTTATTATTACCTCCATTACCGTTGTAAATATCCGGATGATAGCCATATTTAGCAATGTATGCCCAGGTTAAATCCCACAACATACTTGCCCATACACTTCCTACTCCATGAGGAACGGATAGCGAATTAGTAAACTGAAAAGTTACCGGATTGGTAGTGGTGTTGGTAGAGTATGGAAACGGTCTGATTCCGGTTCCTGTAGTTGGTTGATTTACAGCAAATGTCCCAATACCTCGTTGCTGCACTCCATTATCTCCAGGTTTTAATTGCATCATCAATGTAATCCAGTCCGACCAACCTTCTCCCATTTGTTCTTGTATAGTTAAACAACCGGAAGCATTTTTCCCACCAGTTAATCGATTGGAAATACCGTGTCCGTATTCATGAGCTACAATTCCATTGTCAAAGCTACTGTCTCTAGCATTGGATGGCCCTTGGGTTGGTCTGCTTAAAGTAACCGTTACGGTTTGTGTAACCATGGTACTAATTATGTTTTCTCCCAATGCTTGGGTGATACTAATTGCAGGTATGGTAAGGCTTGCATTGCCCCCACCCATACTAATGGTTCCGGTGGTATTGTTCACAATGATTACTGCCAAGGCTCCAGCATTTTGAGCTCTCAATACCTTATCGGTAAAATTGCAATCACCTCTTCTGATCACACATATTTTACCTTGAATTTGAGAAGCATTCAACGGGTTAGAACAAGCCAATGCTTGTGTTCCAACACTATCTTGGTACAATATCAATTGTCCGGTAATACCACTAGGTGCTTGCGGTAAAGCTACAAATCCAGGGCTAAATGCACTTTCTAAGCCTGGTTGTACACCTGCAATGCTACTAGGTGAAAGTATGTTGAGAATATTGCTAGAAGTAGTGCTTCCAAACATAAACATTTGCATTCGAGGACTATTGCCATCAACAGGAGTTGCAAAATTGGCATTGTTTGTCCCTGATCCATCTTGTGATTCTGCAATAACAGGGTCGTTGTCTCCACCCAATGAAAAAGTATAATTTAATGCTTGGAAATTGCCGTTTTCTTCATCAAAGCCATATTGGTACCATACATCGTGCAACACATTGTTCATGTAAAACAAATTGGTTACAGAAGCATCAATATATTCTGCAGGAGCTTGTAAGGTAGGATTGTAAGGAAAATCAAAAACCAAATTGCCTCCTCCTTCAGCAGAAGCACCAATGGTGCTATTGATTCCGTCAAAATCTTCTCTTGCCCAAACATTATTGCCTCTTGTAATAGTGAATTCCGGTCCTGGAATTCCGTTGGTATCGTGCCACCCGTATGGAGATGCCAAAATATTGTGTGGATTGGTAATTAATTGACGAGGACTATGGTTGGGACTTTCAAAGTTAAATGGAACTACACGATAACTTCCTAAACTATTGTTGGCAAACAACGCTTCTGACACATCAAACGACTTTCCAAAATAGCCTTCATGGGCATGGTTTTGATGGTTAGAATTTGCCCCAAAATCACATCGCAATACCAAATCGATTTGCGATAAAACTTCACCGGAAGTTGCATCAATTTTAATCAACCATAAATTTTTGTAATTGATGCTAAAAAAAGTGATTTCCCAAGCCAAAGCCAAAGCATCTGTTGGGAGTTTTTCATAACCCAATCTTGCCTGAACCGGGTAATCCAATTCCAAACCATTGTTTAATTCAAAAAAATGATGGGTTTTAGTTTTGATAATTTCTATATTGTTAATTGCTTGCAATTGGGTATGTTGGTAAGCCAACCCAACCGCTTGAGTTACGGTAATGGTGGGAACCGTTTGACTTATTCTACTGGAAAGGTTTTTTTCAAAACGATCAAAATAATGAAATACCTTTCCGTTTTTAATAGAAAAGTTAGATTGTGCTCCAAACACATACTTTCCATCATACAACTGGTTTACATAATAATTGGTAATTCCGGTTTTTTTTGAAGTAGCTTGGCTTTCAATGGTCCAATTTCGGGTATCTTCCCAAGTCAAATCATACTTGGCAAATTCTTGGTTAAAAAAATTTGCAATAATTTGTTCTGCTTGTTGGGCCTTTAAGTATGAGGTTAAAAAAATACAGATAAGGGCAATGTTTCTTTTCATTAGCTAGTTTTTCCATAGGATTTTTTCAAAAATAACAACAAATTAGGAATTTCGTATTGTTTTTTATTTTTTTATAAACTGTTAAATCAAACAGAACTCGTAATTTGCTTTGCTAAATTACTCCATTATGGCAAACGAACTTAATCAAGAAACCAGTCCGTATTTGTTGCAACATGCCAACAACCCTATTCATTGGAAGGCATGGAGCGAAGCAACCTTAGCGTTGGCAAAAAGCCAAAACAAATTGTTGTTGGTAAGCATTGGCTATGCTGCTTGTCATTGGTGCCATGTGATGGAACACGAAAGCTTTGAAAGTGATGAAGTTGCAGCTATTCAAAACCAATATTTTGTAAATATAAAAGTTGATAAGGAAGAACGACCAGATGTAGATGCCACATACATGAAGGCAGTGCAAATCATGACCGGAAGAGGAGGCTGGCCATTAAACGTGGTTTGTTTGCCAGATGGCAGACCCATTTGGGGAGGTACGTATTTTAGAAAAGAAGATTGGCTTTCGGTTTTGCAACAGTTACATCAATTGTTTACAAACGATCCCGAAAAAGTAGAAGGTTATGCCATGCAGTTGGCAGAGGGATTGCAAAGTATGCACCCCGTTGTGGCTTTAGAGGAACATTTTTTAGTGCCATGGCAGGAAATAATCGAAAAATGGCAAAAAAGTTTTGATTTGGAATATGGCGGACATGCCAGAGCACCTAAGTTTATGATGCCAACCAATTTGGAATTCTTCTGGCAGTTTTCCGAAAAAAAAGAGGCTCCAGCTGTAAAAGAGCAATTACACCGAACACTAGCCAGAATGGCTTGGGGTGGTTTGTTTGATGTGGTAGAAGGAGGTTTTGCCCGATATTCGGTAGATATTCGTTGGCATGTGCCTCATTTTGAAAAAATGTTGTACGACAATGGTCAGTTGCTTTCGGTTTATGCCAAAGCATTTCAGCAAAATCCCGAATTTTTATACCAAGAAGTTGTTGAAAAAATAGTCGATTTTTTACAAAATCAATTAAGGAGTCCCGAAGGATTGTTTTATGCTTCTTTAGATGCAGATAGCACCAACGAAAACGGAACTTTAGAGGAAGGAGCCTTTTATGTATGGAAAAAAGAAGAACTGCAAGACCTATTAAAACACGACTTCGAAAAATTTACCGATTTATACAACATCAACGAATTTGGTTATTGGGAGCATGGCAATTATGTGTTGATTCAAAACCAAACCTATTTGGAATTTGCCCAAAAATGGCAAATGACGTTTGCGGAATTAATTTCTTTAAAAAACCAATGGTTGCAAATTTTAAAAGAAGCCAGAGACCTTAGGCCAAAGCCCAGGTTAGACGATAAAGTCATCACTTCTTGGAATGCTATGACCATTATTGGATTGTTAGATGCTTACGAAGTATTTCAGCAACCAAAATATTGGCAATTGGCAGAACAAGCTATGCAATTTTTAATCCAAAACTTGTACCAAAACCACCAGTTGTATCGCATATACCACCACGGAATAGCCAAAACCGAAGCCTTTTTAGAAGATTACGCATATATGATACAAGCGTTGTTGCATTACTTTAAAAGCAAGCCGGAATTGGCAATCTTAACTTTAGCCAAAGAATTGACCGATTTGGTGTTAGACCAATTTTACGATGCCGAAAGAGGATTTTTTGCGTTTCATCCGCAACAAAAAAATACTTGGAATGCCCATTATGAAATAGAAGACAATGTGATACCCTCTGCTAACGCCATCATGGCAAAGAATCTACGAATTTTAGGGTTGCTGTATGCTAATGCCTATTACGAAACTCTAAGCAAACAAATGACCCAGCAAGTGATGCAACAAGTCGATTATCCTTCTGCCTATTCTCATTGGTTACAAGAAGCCTTGCATTGGGAACTGCCAGCAAAGGAAATTTTGATTTTCGGACCACAAGCCGCATTTTATTTTAAAAAGTTTACCCAAACTTACTCGTTAAAGCACCAAGTGTATTTTTCGGAAAAAAGCTTGCCAATTCCTTTTTTTCAAAGACCTTACACCGAGCAAACGTTATTTTATGTCTGCGAACACGGAGCTTGCTTACAACCAATAGAAACTTGGGAGGAGTTGGAAAAATTGATGATAGTATAATCTTAAAATTAAAAATAGAAAAAACTTTAAAAACTAAACCAATAATTATGAACTGGATATCCTCATTAAAAAACTGGCTGCAACAAGCCAAAGTACAAGCAGAAGCAACTTCAGAAAAGGCCAAAGAAAAAATAGCTCCGGTAGTTGATGAAGTAGAAAAAGCTTTGGAAGAAGCCAAAGAACAAGTAATAGAGAAAGTGGAAGAATATGCTCCTGTAGTAAAAGAAAAGGTAGAGACTTCTGCCAATGAGTTTTTTCAAAATGCATCAGAAGTTGCTGCTCCATTGGTAGAAAAAGCGGAAGAATTGGTAGAGCAAGCCCATCAAAAAGTGCAAGAAGTAGCCCCAAAAGTTACCGAAGCAGTAGAGGAAATGGTTGAAAAAGTAAAAGATGCCATCAAGGGAGAGCAAAAATAGCTAGGGTAAATTTATTGAAGGAACTTTCTTCTAACCCATCAAATCCAATATCTTTGTGGTATGAATGAAAATTTGGATCCAACCAACCAGCATTTTTCTCCAGAGGAAATCGACATCGAAAAAAAACTTCGTCCGTTAAGTTTTCACGATTTTGCCGGACAAGAACAAGTGTTAGAAAATTTAAAGGTCTTTGTAAAAGCAGCCAATTTGCGTGGAGAAGCTTTAGACCACACCTTGTTTCATGGCCCTCCCGGATTAGGAAAAACTACGTTAGCCAATATTTTAGCCAACGAATTAGGGGTTGGCATTAAAATTACTTCCGGGCCTGTGTTAGACAAGCCAGGTGATTTGGCTGGATTGCTTACCAATTTAGAAGAAAGAGACATTTTATTTATTGACGAAATTCATCGATTGAGCCCGGTTGTGGAGGAGTATTTGTACTCTGCCATGGAAGATTTTAAAATAGACATTCTCATTGAAAGTGGTCCAAATGCCAGATCGGTACAAATCAATCTAAATCCGTTTACTTTAGTTGGAGCAACCACTCGTTCAGGATTGTTGACCTCTCCAATGCGAGCCCGTTTTGGCATCCAAAGCCGATTGCAGTATTACAACACCGAATTACTCACTACGATTGTGGAAAGAAGTTCTGCTATATTAAAAACTCCCATTCACCACGATGCAGCCATAGAAATTGCTGGCAGAAGTAGAGGAACTCCTCGTATTGCCAATGCCTTGTTGCGAAGGGTAAGAGATTTTGCACAAATCAAAGGGAATGGCACCATAGATAAAGAAATTGCAAAATATTCCTTGCAAGCTTTGCATGTGGATGCCTATGGTTTGGACGAAATGGACAACAAAATTTTACATACCATTATCGATAAATTCAAAGGAGGTCCCGTTGGTTTATCTACTTTGGCAACTGCAGTTTCGGAAAATGGCGAAACTATCGAAGAAGTTTATGAACCATTTTTAATACAAGAAGGATTTATATTACGAACCCCAAGAGGTAGAGAAGCTACCGAAAAAGCATACAAGCATTTAGGAAAAATTTCTACCAAAAACCAAGGAGGTTTGTTTGATGGCGTGTAAAGCAAATCAAATTTGTGTATTTTAGCCATTAATTACAATAAAATCCAGCTTTTTTAGTTATTATTGATTGCAATATTGAATACTTTGAAAACAAAATACATTTTAGGTTTGTTTAGCATCCTTTGGTTTTTGGCAGCTTGTTCTACCAAAAAAAATGCCTTTGCAAACCGAAACTTCCAAGCTTTAAACACCAAATACAATGTGTTGTACCACGGAAATAACGCATTGGAAAAAGGAAAAGCAGGGCTGATAGAAACCTACCAAGATAACTTTTGGGATGTATTGCCAATTGAAAGATTTCAGGAGATTGATTTGGCTAAACTAGAAGAAGAAAAAGCCAAAAATCCGGATTTTGAAAGAGCAGAAGATAAATCAATCAAATCCATTCAAAAACGTTCGATGCTTATTCAAGGAATTGAACGAAATCCTCAAATGGATGAAGCCCACATTTTATTAGGTAAAACAAGATATTACCAACAGCGATTTATTCCGGCTTTAGAAGCATTTAACTATGTGTTGTACAAATACCCAAGAGGAAATCAATTGGCTGAGGCAAAATTATGGAGAGAAAAAACCAACATTCGTTTGGAAAATGAAACGGTTGCTTTAGAAAATTTGAACAAGCTTTTAAAAGAAACCAAATTCAAAAAACAAACTTTTGCCGATGCACATGCCATCATGGCTCAGGCACATATTAATTTGGAAGAATTAGACAGTGCTGCCATAAAATTGGAAAAAGCAGTTTCTTTCACCAAAAAACAAGAAGAAAAGGCAAGGTATTTATATATCCTCGGACATTTATACCAAAAACAAAACCAAAAAGATTTGGCAGATGCTTCTTTCCAAAAGTTGATCAACATGCATCGCAAATCACCCAAAAGCTATTGGATTCATGCCCATGTGCAACAATCACTTTTGCAAAATCCAAAGAACATCGACTCGGTAATTTGGTTAAAAAAAGCCAATAAGTTGATAGCAGACTACGAAAACAACAAATACTTTGATGCCTTGTACTACCAAAAAGCATGGTATTACGATGCCATTGGCAATGCTGAAAAAGCCAAAATATTGTACAAGACTTCTTTAAAATACAAAAAAAACGACAAAGTATTAACCGCAAAAGTGTACCAAAGTTTGGCTGAAATTTACTTTAACGAAGCCAAATATGTAACAGCCGGAAAATACTATGACAGTACCTTGGTGTATTTAACACCAAAAACAAGAGAACACCGAGCAGTTGCCAAGAAAATTGAAAACTTGGCAGATGTGATCAAATACGAAGGCATTGCCACTACTAATGATAGCATCATTAAAATTTGGCAAATGAGTGAAGCTGAAAGAGAAAAATTCTTTTCTGATTACATTGTCAAACTAAAGAAACAAGATGCGTTATTGGCAAAATTGCAAAAAGAACAACAAAAGAAAGAAGAAATCCAACAAAATAACCAATTGCGTCAAACTGTTACAAAAAGCGATTTAGGAGGAGATGACATGATGGCTTTTCCAGGGATGCCACCTCCATCTATGGAAGAAACCTCTAAAGGTGGTGCACCAGCTCCACCGGTGAGTAAAAGCAATACTTCTGTAGCTTCTGCTTCGGGTGGTGGAACTTCTGGACAATTTTACTTTTATAACCAAACTTTGGTAGAAAACGGAAAAAGAGAATTCATTCGTGTTTGGGGAAAACGAACTCCGGGAACGTATTGGAGATACTCTCAAAATAAAAATGCCAATACAGACGAAGAAAAAGACGGAGAAAAAGAAAAGAAAAAAGAGTTGGATGGAATAGATGAGTCGGACGAAAGGTATTCCGTAGCCTATTACACCGATCAATTACCTACATCGGAAAAAGAAATAGACAGTTTAAAAATCGACAGAAATTTTGCTTGGTATCAATTAGGATTGATTTACAAGGAAAAGTTCAAAGAATTAGAAAGAGCTTCTACCAAGTTTCATTCGTTATTAAACCACCAACCAGAAGAAAAGTTGGTATTGCCATCCATGTATCATTTGTATAAAATTTACGAATTACAAGGTAATACAGCCCAAGCTAATTTGTGGAAAAACAGAATTATCCAAGAGTTTCCAGAATCTAGATATGCTTCTATTTTGAGCGGTAAAGTAGTTGCCGAAGATGTGTTAGACAACGATCCGAGAATTGCTTATAAAAACTTATACAAACAATACGAGTTAGGAAATTATTTGTTGGTGCATGAGTTGGTGGAAGTTGCCATCAACAAATTTGTAGGAGATGAAATTGTTCCGAAATTAGAATTGTTAAAAGCTTCTTTAACCGCCAAATTAGAAGGAGTTGAAGCGTACAAAAATAGTTTGAACTATTTGGTGTTAAACTATCCAAACGCAGCAGAAGGAAAAGCAGCAGCTGAATTACTCAACACCCAAGTGCCAAAACTAGAAGCAATGGCATTGGAAACAGAAGAAGCAACTTCTTGGAAAATTGTTTACGAACTAAAAAGTAACCAAGAAGCAGCTAAAAAAGTTTTGCTGGAAAAGTTAGACAAGTTTTTAGAAAATCGTCAAGATTTGAAACTGAAAAAATCAGTCGACATTTATAATTTAGATACCCAAATGGTGATTTTACATCAAATAAAATCAGAAACTTTGGCCAAAGAATTGGTGTCGTTGTTAAAAGATGCAAAAGAATATCAAGTAGCGGAAAAAGGAGTGGTTATTTCTTCGGAAAACTACAAAGTGGTACAAGCAAAAAAACAATGGGAATTATTTAAAAATCCACCTAAACCATAAATTAAACATGTTTTCAAAAAATAATAGCGGAGGTGCTTTAAGTGTTCGAACCAACAGAATTGTAGAAGAAACTAAAATAGTAGGAAATATTTCCTCTGTAGCAGATTTTAGGTTAGACGGTCACTTGGTTGGAGATTTTTTTGGAGAAGGAAAAATAGTAGTGGGTCCCAACGGAAGCATTCGAGGAAACGTGGTTTGCAAAAGTGCCGATATCGAAGGGTATTACGAAGGGAAAATCCAAGTAACGGAATTGTTAAGCATCAAAGGAACTGCCACCATTTTAGGAGAAGTCATTGTTGGGCAATTGTCTGTGGAACCTGGAGCTAAATTTTCTGCCAGCTGTGTAATGAAAGGTTTAGAAAGCAATGCATTACTTTCGCATGAAACAGAAACAGCCTAACAAATGGTTGATTTTAGCACAAATTCCCTTTCAAATGGGAGTTACCATTTGGTTGTTTTCTTGGTTTGGAACGTGGTTAGATAAAAAATTAGAAAACCAAACCGAAACTCCTAACACGACTTTATTTACTTTAATAGGTGTATTTGTAGCATTATACACGGTATATTCCACGGTTCAAAAATTAAATCAATCCAAAGATTCATGATTGCTTTGTTTCAAAAATATGCCTTTTTAATCAAGGCTTTTGTTTGGGTTTTGCCCTTCTTTTTACTTCACTACGTGCTGTTTGCATTCGGGCCATTTAAAGAGGATTATGCCAATTTTGTGTTTCCCATTCCGATAGTTTATTTGCTTTTTTGGGTTTTTACCAAAACCATATTAATTGCTTTAGATTATGTTTCCAAAAAAAGCATGGCACAAGTTGGGTATTTGTTTTTGTTTTTAACCACCTTTAAAGCCATCTTGGTTTACGTGATATTTTTAGAAATCATTAACGACCAACACGAACTAGAAAAAAACTCACTCATCTTCATATTCTTGGTATTTTTGGCAATAGAAACCATCTTTACCACCCAAATTTTGAACAAAAAACAATAAACTAAAATTCTGACTTTCAATTCCTCAAAAAAAAACTTCGATTAGGTTTGCATAATGAAGAAAAAATGTACCTTTGCACAAATTTTTAAGGACCTAATTTTAAGTATTTTTTATAGGTATGGTGATTTTCAAAAACCGTTTACGTTTACTCTCGTTGTTTTGCACTCTTTTAGCAGTGTTAACTGTTCAAGCCCAATCGGTTAATGATTCAATAGCTTCAACGGAAACTCCTGTTGTGGCAACTGCCACAGAAGAAGTGGAGCATCATGAAAATCACGAAGAAGGAGGAAATAAAATTACTGCTTTTATTGAGCACCACTTACAAGATTCTCACGATTTTACTTTCTTTTCAGACGAAGCTACCGGAAAGCACTATGGCTTTTCGTTGCCTGTTATTTTATGGGACAATGGATTAAAAGTGTTTTCATCTGGTAAATTTCATCACGGAGAAAATGTTGCTGAAGTAGATGGTAATTACTACAAATTATACCACGGGAAAATATATAAAACCGATGCGGAAGGAACTATTACTTACGACGATCACCACCATCCAACCAATGCCAAGCCATTAGATTTTTCCATCACCAAAAATGTGGTTTCTATGTTGTTGGTGTCCATCATGTTGTTATTCATGTTTACTTCCTTAGCTAAATCTTACAAAAAAGGACCTATTCCAACTGGTTTTGGTAGAATTTTAGAGCCATTGATCATTTTCATTCGCGATGAGGTTGCCATCCCAAATATTGGAGAAAAAAAATACCGCAAATACATGGGGTATTTACTAACTGTATTTTTCTTTATTTGGTTGTTGAACTTGTTAGGGATGACCCCACTAGGAATCAACGTTACCGGAAATATCGCTATCACAGTTTGTTTGGCTTTGTTTACTTATGTAATTACACAATTTAGTGCGAATAAAGATTATTGGGGACACATCTTTTGGATGCCAGGGGTACCAATTCCTATGAAAATCATCTTAGCTCCTATAGAATTATTAGGAACACTAACCAAGCCATTTGCTTTATTGGTGCGTTTGTATGCCAACATTACTGCTGGGCACGTTGTTATCATGAGTTTGATTGCCATGATTTTTGTTGGAAAGAATTTAGCAGCCGATTTGCCAATTTCATTAGCATTGACTTTGTTTATCTCTGTTATCGAATTGTTAGTTGCATTTTTGCAAGCATTTATATTTACCATGTTGTCTTCTTTATTTATCGGTATGGCAGTACAAGACCATCACCATGAGGAGCATCATTAATTAATTGAAGTTTAATTTTTATATATATTTATCATGAACATTCCAATGTTAGTAGGTGCAGGATTAGTAGTAATCGGAGCCGGTTTAGGTTTAGGAAAAATCGGTGGTTCTGCTATGGATGCTATCGCTCGTCAGCCAGAAGCTGCAGGAAAAATTCAAACTGCGATGATTATTATCGCAGCGTTACTTGAAGGTTTGGCATTTGCTGCCTTGATCTTAGGTAAAGCTTAAAAAACTAAACTCTGGTTTACACGGTTGGTGTAACCCAGAGTTTTTTACTAAAATTTATTTGCAAACACTATATCATTTAATTCATTTATAATGGAGAAATTAATTAACGATTTTGGTTTTGGATTATTTTTCTGGCAGTTAATCATCATGATTATTTTGATCGTTTTGATGGTGAAATTTGCTTGGAAACCAATCATGAATTCTATCACAGAAAGAGAAGAAGGAATCAAAGATGCCTTACAATCTGCTGAGAATGCCAAAAAAGAAATGCAAAATTTGAAGTCAGATAACGAAAAATTATTGCAAGAGGCTAGAGCTGAAAGAGATGCTATGTTGAAAGAAGCAAGAGAAATGAAAGAGAAAATGATTGCAGATGCTAAAAATGAAGCTGCTCACCAAGGAGAGCAAATGATTGTACAAGCTAAGCAAGCTATTGAAGCAGAGAAAAATGCTGCGATGGCTGAATTGAAAAACCAAGTTTCAGAGTTTTCTTTACAAATTGCAGAGCAATTGTTGCGTAAAGAGTTGAGCGATAAACAAGCTCATGCCCAGTTGGTAGAAAAAATGTTGGCTGAAACCAAATTAAACTAATCCATAGCATTCATGTCAAGAGCAGCTGTTAGATATGCCAAAGCCATTTTAGAATTGGCTAACCAAAACGGAACCACTGACAAAGTGAATTCTGATATGACTTTGATGCAGGATGCTTGGAAACAGAGCAAAGACTTGCAAGTGTTTTTGACCAATCCTGTAATCAAGCAAGAAATGAAAAGAAACGCTTTATTAGAAGTGTTTCCACAAGCACAAAAAGAAACCAATGCATTGTTTGAGTTGTTATACCAAAACAAACGTTTTGACATTTTATTTGCCGTTACCCAAAAATTTCAAGAATTGTTGTTGGTACAAAATGGAATAGTAAAGGCTATTGTTACTACAGCTATTCCGATGACAGCAGAATTGGAAAAACAAGTTTTGGAAAAGGCAAAACAAATGACTTCCCACCAAGTAGTTTTAGACCATAAAGTGGATGAAAGTATCATAGGAGGTTTTATTTTAAGAGTTGGTGACCAACAATTAAATGCTTCTGTGGCAAGTCGTTTACAAGAAATTAAAAGAGAAATTATCAATTAAACACCATTAATATCTATATAAAATGGCAGAAATTAAACCTGCTGAAATTTCAGCAATTTTAAAGAAACAATTATCCGGAATTGATGCCGGAGCTTCCTTAGAAGAAGTAGGAACTGTATTACAAGTGGGTGACGGTATTGCTCGTGTGTACGGATTGTCTAACGCTCAGTACGGAGAGTTAGTTCAGTTTGACAACGGCATGGAAGCCATCGTTTTGAACTTGGAAGAAGACAATGTAGGGGTAGTATTGTTAGGACCATCTACCGGTATTAAAGAAGGATCTACAGTAAAAAGAACCCAAAGAATTGCTTCTCTTAAAGTTGGAGAAGAAATGGTGGGTCGTGTTGTAGATACTCTTGGAAACCCAATTGACGGAAAAGGTCCTATCGGAGGAAAATTGTACGAAATGCCATTAGAGCGTAAAGCTCCAGGGGTAATTTACCGTCAGCCGGTAAATGAACCTTTGCAAACAGGTATTAAAGCTATCGATGCCATGATTCCTGTAGGAAGAGGGCAAAGAGAGTTGGTAATTGGTGACCGTCAAACCGGTAAAACTACCGTTTGTATTGATACCATCTTAAACCAAAAAGAATTTTACGATGCTGGTCAACCAGTATTTTGTATTTACGTTGCTGTAGGACAAAAAGCTTCTACCGTTGCAGGTATTGCTAAAACTTTAGAAGACAAAGGTGCCATGGCATATACTGTGATTGTTGCTGCAAATGCTTCTGATCCAGCTCCAATGCAAGTATATGCTCCAATGGCTGGTGCTGCAATCGGAGAGTATTTCCGTGATACAGGTCGTCCTGCTTTGATTATTTATGATGACTTGTCAAAACAAGCTGTAGCATACCGTGAGGTGTCGTTGTTGTTAAGAAGACCACCAGGACGTGAAGCTTACCCAGGAGACGTATTTTACTTACACTCTCGTTTGTTAGAAAGAGCTGCAAAAGTAATTGCAGACGATGATATTGCTAAAAACATGAACGATTTACCAGAATCGTTAAAACCAATCGTAAAAGGTGGGGGGTCTTTAACTGCTTTGCCAATTATCGAAACTCAAGCAGGTGACGTATCTGCTTATATTCCAACCAACGTAATTTCGATTACCGATGGTCAGATTTTCTTAGAGTCTGATTTATTCAACTCTGGGGTTCGTCCTGCAATTAACGTAGGTATTTCGGTATCTCGTGTAGGAGGTAACGCACAGATCAAATCGATGAAGAAAGTATCTGGTACATTAAAGTTAGACCAAGCTCAATTCCGTGAATTGGAAGCATTTGCTAAATTTGGTTCTGACTTAGATGCTGCAACTTTGAACGTAATTGAAAAAGGTAAGAGAAACGTGGAAATCTTAAAACAATCGGTAAACGATCCGTTTAAGGTAGAAGACCAGGTAGCCATTATTTACGCAGGTACCAAAAACTTATTAAGAAATGTACCGGTTAACAAAGTGAAGGAGTTTGAAAAAGATTATTTAGAATACTTAAATAACAAACACCGCGATACTTTAGATGCTTTAAAAGCTGGAAAATTCTCAGATGAATTGACCGATGTTTTAGAAGCAGCTGCCAAAGAAGTTTCTGCAAAATATAATTAATGAGTATGAAGTATTAAGTTTCGAGATGTAAGAAGTCTTGTTACTTAATACTTTTAACTTAATACTACTAAAATGGCCAACTTAAAAGAAATTAGAAACAGAATCACCTCGGTGCAAAGTACCATGCAGATTACCTCTGCTATGAAAATGGTATCTGCGGCTAAGTTGAAAAAAGCACAAGATGCCATTACTGCCATGCGTCCGTATGCAGAAAAACTCACGGAGTTGTTGCAAAATTTAAGTGCTACCATCGAAGGCGATTTAGGAGGTGCATTTACCGAGCAACGCGAAGTGAAAAAAGTCTTAATTGTTGCCATTACTTCTAACAGAGGTTTGTGTGGTGCTTTTAATTCCAATGTAATCAAACAAGTGAAAAACTTGCAAGAAATCTATGCCGGAAAAGAAGTAGAGGTATATGCCATTGGAAAAAAAGGTGCAGACGTGTTGAAAAAAACCATGACAGTAAATACCGTAGAAACCGGTATTTTTGACCAATTGACTTTTGAACATGCTGCCAAGTTAGCCAATGAGATAGCTGATAAATTCACTTCTGGAAATTACGACAAAATTGAATTGGTGTACAACCAATTTAAAAATGCAGCTACACAAATCATCAAAACAGAACAGTTTTTACCATTGGTAGCACAAGCTACAGTTAATAGCAATGCTACCGGAGATTATATTTACGAGCCAAGTAAGGAAGAAATCATTTTAACGTTAATTCCAAAGGCTTTAAAAACCCAATTGTTCAAAGCTATTCGCGATTCTTTTGCTGCAGAACACGGTGCACGTATGACTGCTATGCACAAAGCAACTGATAACGCAACTGCTTTGCGAAACCAATTAAAATTAACTTACAACAAAGCTCGTCAAGCTGCAATTACTGGAGAAATTTTAGAAATTGTAGGTGGAGCCGAAGCTTTAAATGGATAAGAATTGATTTTTTGAGATATCAAGCCACGAGAAATCGTGGCTTTTTTTATACTGTTTTTTGATAATAATCTTAAAACTATTCAAGGTTTGATTGGGAAGTCTTATTTTTGAAATACACTTAATTTTTATCGAATGAAACAGCTTTTGTTTTGGTATCTGTTTACCGGTGCTTTGTTTGCCCAGCAACTTACCTTAGATCAAATCATGCAAGGAGACGATTTTATTGGCCATTCTCCTACCAATGCTCGTTGGTCAACAGATGGGAATACTATTTTTTTTGAATGGAATCCAAACCAATATCCTTTAGCAGAAACCTATTTTTGGAGCAAAGGAATGACTACTCCCCAAAAATATAATGGGAACCAAGCAGAAACCTATCTTGGAAATGCAGCTAAGGATGCTTTAGGAAATATATATTACATCAAAGAAGGAGCCTTGTTTACCTACCATCAAACTACCAAAAAAAGTAAGAAAATATACCAAAGTAGTCAACCAATTTCAAATGTTACACTTGGTAATTCTCCCGGAATTATTTATTTCCAACAAAACCAACAATTGTTTCAGTGGAACCAAAATACGAATCAGTTGTTGCAAATCACCAATTTTCAATCTGGGAAAGCTCCTGAAAAAGCTCCCAAAGCCAATTATTTACAAAAACAACAAGAAGAGTTATTTGCCATAATTCAAAAGCAAAAACATCAGCAAAAATGGCAAGACTCCATTAGGAAGTTGCAAAAAGAGTTCTTTCCAAAACCTTATTATTATGGCAGAGCAAGTTTAGAGCAAATCACGGTAAGTCCGAGTGGGAAGCATCTTACTTTTAGAGTTACCGAATATCCATCACCTGTAAATACTAAAGTTGAACATTTTGTAACCCAAGATGGTTTTACAGAAAATAAAAATGCCAGACCAAAAGTTTCGATAAAAAACTTCCCAAAACAACAAATGTTTTTGATGGATGTGGAAAGAGATACGGTTTACTCGGTAGATTTTTCAAAACTCTCCAATTTATCGAAACAACCCAAATATTGGGAGGAATATCCGGATGCGAAGATAGATGAATTGGGTGTAGATGACATAGTGATGCAAGCACCTGTTTTTTCTGATGATGGGAAATATGCAGTTTTGGAAGTAAGAAGTTTAAACAATAAAAAAAGGTGGTTGGTGCAATTGAATCTCATAGAGGCAAACATCAAAGAATTAGATGCACAATATGATGAAGCATGGATTGCAGGTCCAGGAATTCCTAATTATGCCCAAAGTAGAGGTGTGTTGAAGTTTTTCCCAAATACCTATCGCGTTTATTTTCAATCTGAAGCAAATGGGTATTCGCATTTGTATCAGGTAGATTTGGTTTCCGGTAAAAAAGAAGCACTAACGCAAGGTAATTGGGAAGTAAGAGAGGTTATCGCATCTAAAAATGCCCAAATTCTGTATTTAGTTACCAACCAAACCCATCCGGGGAATAGAGAAATACAACGATTAGAGGTAACAACCAAAAAGTTAACCACTTTGTTTGCGAAACAAGGTGCTTTTGAAGCAGAGCTCTCTCCAGACGAAAAGTATTGGGCTTTGCGATTTTCATCAGCCAATCAGCCGTGGGAATTATATCTAGCAGAAAATAAAAAGGATGCCAAACTGCAACAATTGACCAAATCTACAACCAAGTCCTTTAACCAATACCCTTGGATTACTCCAGAAGTGGTCACTTTTACTGCCAAAGATGGTACTAAAGTGTATGCAAGATTATATGCCCCAAAACAAGAAGTAAAAAATCAAGCTGCGGTAATTTTTGTGCATGGTGCGGGATATTTACAAAATGCTCATCACTATTGGAGCACTTATCATAGGGAGTACATGTTCCATCATTTGTTGATGGAAAAGGGATATATGGTATTAGATATTGATTACAGGGGTAGTGATGGGTATGGAAGAGATTTTAGAACCGGTATTTACCGACACATGGGAGGTTTGGACTTGTCAGACCATGTAGATGGGAAAAATTATTTGGTACAAAATCATGGAATTGATGCCAACAGAGTTGGTATTTACGGAGGCTCTTATGGTGGTTTTATTACCTTGATGGCCTTGTTTACCGAACCCGGACAATTTGCTGCCGGAGCAGCCTTACGTGCTGTTACAGACTGGGCTCATTACAACCATCCGTACACTGGAAATATTTTGAATTACCCAGAAACAGATCCAATTGCTTTTGAAAGAAGTTCTCCTATTTATTTTGCACAAAATTTAAAAGATCCATTGCTTATTTTACACGGTATGGTGGATGACAATGTGCAATACCAAGATGTAGTAAGACTATCGCAACGATTGATAGAACTAAAAAAGAAAAATTGGGAAATGGCTTCTTACCCAATCGAAGCTCATGGTTTTAAAGAAACTCCTTCGTGGATAGACGAATACCAACGAATTTTAGATCATTTTGAGAAGCATTTAAGGAAATAAAAAAAGGTGTTCGAAAACAGTTTGTTTAAACGAACACCTTTTGGTTAATCTAGTAACTTAAGAAATTAGTATCCGAAATAAGTTTCAGGTTGTAAACGAGTAATTTTTCCGAAATTCTTTTCGATGGTTTCAAAATCTAATAATTTTTCGTTACCCAAAATCACATAGGTTTTTGGTTGATTTTTGATGTAAGTGTCATTAAATTTCAACACGTCTTGAATGGTCATCGAAGGAACTTTTTCGTACATCATTTTTCTGAAATCGTAGTTTCTACCCATTCTTTTGGCAGCAATATAACTCCAAATAATGTTCATATTGCTAATGCGGTTGGTTTCAATGTCGGTTATCAAAGCTTCTTTAGCTAAGTTAAAAGCATTTTCCGAAACAGGCATTTCGTTAAACAATTCGTTAAATGCATTCAAAGCATCTACTACTTTGTCATTTTGAGTGGCAATAAAACTGGTGTTTCTAAAATGTTCATCTGGTTTGCCTGGAGCATTGTATCTTGCATTAGCAGAATATGCCAATCCTCTTTTTTCACGCATTTCTTGGAATACAATCGCATTCATGCCTCCACCAAAATAAGCGTTGTATAAGTTTACCGAAGGCATGATTTTTTCGTCGTACATGGCTCCTTTGCTTACTGTTTGCACGTTTGATTGTGGTCCATCATAGTGAGCAAAAAATACGCGATCGGTTTTGGTGTCTTGTACTTCAAATTTCACACCTTTTGGAGCTGGAATAAATTTAGCAGGTACTTGGTGGTGTTTTTCTACTAGTGCTTTGATTTGAGCAAAAGAACTTGGCCCATAGTATATTACATCATGCACATAGTTATTCATGTTTTTGATGATGGCAATCAAATCATTAGGAGTCATCCCTTTTAATTCTGCTTCAGATACGGTAAATGTGGTTGGTGAAACCGGACCATATGTAGCATAATCTACCAATGCTGCAAAGTTACTACGTTGGTTTTTCTTGCTGTCTGCTCTTGATTTTAAAATGGTTGCAACCAAGTTTTGATAAGCTTTTTCATCAGGTTGAGCATCTTTTAAAATGCTTTCTAACAAAACCATTGCTTTTTCTTGGTTTTCACTCAAACCATTCACACGAATAGTAGTTTGGTCTTGCGAAGCGCTTACACTAAAGTTACAAGCCAATTTAAAAAACTCTTGTTTGATTTGCTCCGGAGTGTATTTAGAAGTCCCTAAATAATTCAAATAACTAGCCGCCAAATTGATTTTTTTATCTTCATTACTTCCAAACGGGAAATAATACACCAAGTCAAATGTAGGATTGGTTTCGTTCTTTTTATATAAGATAGCTTGTCCTTTATTGGTTTTTCCTTTGGTGATTTCTTTGTCAAAATCTACAAAAACAGGACTAATTTTATTCACTTTAGCAGAAGCAACTTCTTTATAAAAATTAGATTGTGCATCTCTATTGATATGAATTGGAGTGATAGCAGGCTTATCTACTACCGGAATATCCGATGGTTTTCCTTGACGCTTATAAATTACCACGTAATCATTTCCAAAGTATTGGTTGGCAAAAGCTACCAACTCTGCTTTGGAAATTTTGCTCATTCTGTCGGTATAACTTACCACATCTTCCCAACTTTGACGATTCAAATAAGCCATTACCATTTTCATCGATCTGCTTCGATTACTTTCTAACTGACGAATTTCTGACAATTTGATGTTGTTGATACAAGCATCTATTAACCAATCCTCAAATTGA
Source organism: Flavobacteriales bacterium (assembly GCA_018335925.1). GTDB lineage: Bacteria > Bacteroidota > Bacteroidia > Flavobacteriales > Flavobacteriaceae > Flavobacterium. Next base: position 9,471 of record JAGXRF010000081.1, on the reverse strand, counting down.
CCTTTTTTCAATAATTCTACTTGCTCCAATAAAATGTCTTTAACTTCTTCTAAAGTTTGTCCGGCTTTATTTCTTCCAGAAATCATCAAAGCACTATGGTCATTTAAGGTCCAAGTAGAAGCTCCTGCACCTCCTTGGATACGTTGTTTTTGGTTCACATTCAAATCTAACAAACCAGCTTTGGAGTTAGATAAAATTTCTGCTGCCAATTCTGCCTTCATGGCTTCCGGACTTCCTAAGCCAGGTAAACGGTAAGCAATTCTTACGTTTTCTGCTTCCAAACCAATCACATCTACCGATTTAACTCCAGTAAGAGCAGGAAGCGGTTGTCCTTGGAATTTAGGAGCATTTCCCGGTTTTAGTTTTCCCAAAGTTTTCTTCAATATTTCAATCACTACTTCCGGGTCAAAGTCACCCGACATAGATACTGCAAGGTTGTTGGCTACATAATATTTGTCAAAAAACTTGCGAATTTCTAACATTGATGGGTTTTTCAAATGTTCCGGATCACCTAAAGTAGTTTGTGTTCCGTATGGATGGTTCGGAAACAAGGCATTCAACATAGCTTCGCTTGCTCTACGAGCATCGTTGGTAAGTGACATGTTTTTTTCTTCATATACCGTTTCTAACTCCGTATGAAACAAACGTAATACAGGATAGGTAAAACGATCAAATTGAATTTTTGCCCAGTTTTCTAATTGGTTGTTCGGAATGTTTTCTACATAATACGTGTAATCATTTCCGGTTGCAGCATTGGTACCAGTAGATCCTATGGCTTTCATCAATTTGTCGTATTCATTCGGAATTGCCAATTTGGAAGCTTCAAAAGACAACGCATCAATTTCTTTGTATAATTTTTTGCGTTGCTCCGGATCGGTCGTTTTGCGATACACTTCAAACAAATCTTCAATTTGTTGGATCATCACTTTTTCTTTTTCCCAATCGGTGGTACCAAAGTTTGGAGTTCCTTTAAACATCATATGTTCAAAGTAATGTGCCAAACCGGTTGTGTTGCTTGGGTCGTCTTTACTTCCTACCCGAACGCCAATTACAGTTTGAATTCGTGGTTCTTCTTTGTTCACACTTAAATAAACGGTTAAACCGTTTTCTAAGGTGTAGATTTGTGCCTTTAATGGGTCGTTTGCGACCGACTGAAAGGATGTTTTTTGAGCGAATCCTGTGGCAGTAATCATAAAGGTCGTGATTAATAAGGTGAGTTTTTTCATTTAATTGTATTGGTTTAATCTTTAACAACCTAAAAGTATCTATTTAGAACTCACATCACAAAAAATTAGGTTTTTCATAACAATTTCTAAACCTTGTAGTATCTTTGAAATATTGGTATGTGATATTTTTATGAATCCACAAGAATTAATTCACTTATTGGCTTTGTTGCAAGTAGAGGGTGTTGGAGATATAGTAGCTAAAAAATTATTGCATCATTGCGGAACTGCAGAAGCTGTTTTTACCTCAAAAAAAAGTTTGTTGCAAAAAATTGATGGTGTAGGAGAAGTATTGGTCAAACGATTACAAAATAAAGAGGTATTTGCTTTGGCTGAAAGTGAAATGCGATACTTGGAAAAAAGTTCACATGAGATTTTTTACTTTAAAAACGATAATTACCCTGAAAAATTAAAACATTGTGTAGATGGTCCGGTATTGTTATTTGGAAAAGGAAAAATGCAGTGGAAACAGTCTAAAATAATTAGTATTGTTGGTACAAGAAACATCACAAATTACGGAACAGAGTTTTTGAAAATTTTCATGGAAACGATACAACCTTTTCAGCCGATTATTGTGAGTGGATTTGCTTATGGCGTAGATATTACAGCCCATAAACTAGCAATGGAACACGATATACAAACCATAGGGATTTTAGCTCATGGACTCAATCAGTTTTACCCAAAAGTGCATAGCAAGTATGCCAAAAAAATGGAGGAAAATGGTGGTTTTTTAACGGAGTTTTGGAGCTCTTCTCAACCAGATAAGGAGAATTTTGTAAAAAGAAACCGCATCGTTGCCGGAATTGCAGAAGCTACCATAGTTGTTGAAAGTGCCGAAAAAGGAGGATCTATTATCACAGCCAATTTAGCCAATGATTACAATAGAGATGTTTTTGCAGTACCCGGAAGAGTGAGTGATAAGTATAGCCAAGGTTGCAACCAACTAATTAAAACACAAAAAGCACAAATGATTACCTGTGCTGAAGATTTGATTTATTTGCTCCAATGGAAGCTAGAAGAAAAGCCAACACCTACCATTCAAAAGCAATTGTTTGTGCAATTATCCGAAAAAGAGCATATAGTTTATGACTATCTCTTAGAAAATGGAAAACAATTGTTAGATGAAATTTCACTGCATTGCAGCATTCCAATCCACCAATTGTCTTCTATGTTATTGCAAATGGAATTACAAGGAGTCATTAGGCCTTTACCCGGAAAATGGTTCGAAGCTGTTTAATGACAACCACAATCGTTCTCTCCACAACTTTTCTTCTTTTTTTTAAAGAAAAATTTCTTACCCAAATAAAATAAGGAGAATCCTAAGAGCAAAAAAGCAACGATATTTTGAAGAATGTCCATTTGGATATAGAAACCTTAAAAATTATTTTTGAAACAATACTTTCCATTTCGGATAAAACAAAACCAATATTGCTAAGTTCATAGCCAATGGAATTCCAGTTTCTACCAATTCTTCCGGACGATTATCTAAAAACAAATGCAAACAAAAAATGTTAAAAATAATAGGTAAAAGTGTGATAGCTCCAAACAATCTGGTTCTAGGAATAATCAGTAAAACACCGGATAAAATTTGAAAAAAGCCAACCACTTTTAACATTCCAGATTGGCACATACCAGTAATAACTTGTTGGTAAGCTAATGGAATGGTAGATGTGGCATCATACACTTTACACGGACTCAAAAAATGTTTGTTCAACCCTTTGTAAATAAAAAATAAACCCAAAACAATGGATAAAACAACGATTACGTAAGAGATTTTTTTCTGCATAATTTTAATTTTAAAGTTTATAAATAAATTCCTCCACCTAAACCAATAAAACGAAATTGTGGACTTCCGATTCGGTAGTGTTGGTACCCTAAATGCAAATGATAGTTGTTCCAATGACGTTTGATTTGAACGTCTAATTGGTTTACCGGTTGTTGATTGATCTGACTCCAAGTGATGTTTCCGGCAATGCTGTAGTTTTTCTGAAAAAAATACTGAGCTTGCAAACCATAAGAAAATCCTGCTTTATTTACTCCAGTTCCTATATACGACATTCCGATTTTCCATCCTAATTGAAATTGCTCTAATCGAATTCGGTCGTAATGTAAATGAAAATAGAAGAGATTTAAGTGGTTGGTGCGGTCTTCTATCCGATTAAATTCCCAAAACGCAGCATAAGAAACACTGGCATAAAAATATTTTGAAGGATGAATGCTGCATTGTATTTCGTTGCCAATCAAAGTGTTGTTGGAATATAAAAATCTGTTTTGAAAATGCGTTCTCCATAACGGATAGTCCGAATCTGAACTATAAGAACCTTTCCCGAGTTTTTGCAACGGATATGGGGTTGCACCGTAGTGTAAATGGTCTTCTGTTGCATAAGAACCAATCAGGCCATATTTCACCAATCCAAAAGCAATATCTGTGATAAAAAACTCCAACAAACTTGGGTCGCTTTGATGGGTTCTACCTCTGGATCTACCTCCAGCATGGTTCGAATTGGAAGGACCTACAGTGGTGTTTGATGGCTGATTTAATTCGTCTTTAGCTTTGTCAATTTTATTTTGACTGTATCCAAAGTTTATTGCCAAAAGCACCAAAGGAATCCATTTTACCATGACTTATTGAAAAAATTGATAGGAAATAAAAGCCACTAAATAAGCAAAACCACTCATAAAAAACAATTGTATCATAGGCCACTTCCAAGTGTTGGTCTCTTTTTTTACCACTGCCAAAGTACTCATACATTGCATGGCAAAGGCATAAAATAACAACAACGAAATACCGCTTGCAAGGTTATAAATTGGTTGATTGGTGGTAGGATTCCTTTCGTTTTGCATGCGTTGTTTGATGGTAGCTTCTTCATCAGCACTTCTACCAACACTATAAATGGTAGCCATAGTGCCAACAAAAACCTCTCTTGCAGCAAATGACGCAATAATACCAATGCCAATTTTCCAGTCGTATCCTAATGGTTGAATAACAGGTTCGATGGCTTTACCCAAATAACCAATGAAAGAGTTTTCTAATTTATAGGATGCTATGGCATCTTCTACTACTTCGATTTTTGCATTTTGATACTCAGGTTGAGAGACAACCCATTCTTCTGCTTGATTCATTTGATTGTTTGGGCCATAAGAAGCTAAAAACCAAAGCAAAATAGAAATAGAAACAATGATTTTTCCTGCACCAAACACAAACGCTTTGGTTTTGTCGTACACATTCAACCCTACATTTTTGTAAAATGGGACTTTGTAGCTTGGCAATTCTACCACAAAATAACTCTTCTTTTCTACTTTTAAAAGTTTATGCAATACATATGCGGACAATATAGCAACGGCAAACCCTGCTACATACAACAAAAACATTACCATTCCTTGCAATTGAAAAACGCCTAAAAAATATTCGTTAGGAATTACTAAAGCAATTAAAATGGTATATACCGGAATTCTGGCTGAACAAGTGGTAAATGGTGTGATAAGAATGGTAATCAATCGTTCTCTCCAATTTTCGATATTTCTGGTTGCCATGACAGCCGGAATGGCACAAGCAGTTCCGGAAATTAACGGAATGATACTTTTTCCGTTCATCCCAAAAGGTTTCATTAATCGATCCATCAATACAACTACACGACTCATGTAGCCGCTTTCTTCTAACAATGAAATAAATAGAAATAAAAAGGCAATTTGAGGTACAAAAATTACAACACCTCCAATACCCGGAATCACTCCTTCTGTTATCAAGCTGTTTAACATGCCTTCAGGAAGTGTTTGACTCACCCAAGAGCTTAAGTTTGCAAATTGTTCGTCAATAAAATCCATCGGAATGCTGCTCCAATGAAATATCGATTGAAACATCACAAACAGCAATCCAAAAAAGAAAACATAACCAAAAATGGCATGGGTAAAAATTTGGTCTAATTTTGCTTGCCAATTTTGTGCTTTTTCGGGTTGTATTTGGTAGGTTTTTGCCAGTATTTGTTTGATGGCCTGAAAGCGAATCACCGATTCACGATGTTGCATTTTTTTAATTTCACTTTCGTTTTTTACCCCAACTTTTGATTCAACGGATGTTTTGGTGTGTTGGTTCCAATGCAAATCATGAGTAATTACCAACCAAAGTTTGTATAAAGAGGTATTCGGAAAAGCTTTTTCTAAAGCATCAAAATACAAAGGGTCGATTTTAGAAATATCCACCGAACTTTTATGATTTTCGGTGATAGAAGCTGATAGCTTTTCTTTTAATTCATGCAAACCTTCTCCGGTTCTTGAATTAGTCAAAATGACTTTTGTGCCAAGTAATTCTTCCAGAAATGGCACGTTTAATTCAATTCCTTTTACTGGCATTTGGTCAATCATATTTACTACCAAGCAAGTTGGAATTCCCAAGTCTTTGATTTGGGTATAAAGCAATAAATTTCTGGACAAATTAACCACTTCCGTTACCACAACAATCACATCCGGAAAGTCGTGATCATTTTCGTTTAACAACAATTCTAAAACTACATTTTCATCTTTTGAAGTGGTGTTTAAACTATAAGTACCAGGCAGGTCGATAATTTTTGCTTTTTGTCCGTTTGGTAAAGTACAGGAGCCTACTTTTCTTTCTACAGTAACACCCGGGTAGTTCCCAACTTGTTGTTGCAAGCCAGTCAATTGATTAAACAAAGAAGTTTTTCCGGTATTCGGATTGCCAATCAATGCAATTTTTAACGATTCAGCCATAAACAACGAATTAGTTGGATAGAATTTCAATTTCTATTAATTGTGCAGTTTCTTTTCGGATGGCAATTTGGGTTTGATTTACTTCAAACAATAAAGGGTCTCCTAATGGAGCCTTTCCTTTACCAACAATTACTTGGCCTTCCATACATCCCATTTCAATTAATTTTAAAGGAGTGTTTACTACATCAAAACCAACAATAGTTGCTTTTTGATTTTTAAGCAAAGAATCTAAGGTGATTGCCATCTTATTTAGAATGATTTTAAATACAAAAATAGAGATTAATTTTTTAAAATCTCGATTTATTTTTTCGGAAAGAATTCTTTTTCCAGAATTTGAATATCGTTTAGTAATTTTTTCATGTCTTCCATATTGGTGCCATCGTAAAACCCACGCACTTGTTTTTTCGGGTCTACCAAAACAAAGTTTTCTGTATGTACCATGTCATATAATTCCTCCGGATTTCCGGTTTCCACAGCCAAGTACGAAGTACGAGCCAAATAAAATATATCTTTTTTATTCCCTGTTACCAAGTTCCATTTTTTATCATCAACTCCTTTTTTCAAAGCATAAGCTTTTAGTACTTGCACACTGTCAATTTCTGGCATTACGGTATGCGAAAGCAACAACACATTTGGGTTATTTTGCAATTCTTTTTGCAAAAAAACCATGTGGTCTTTCATGATTGGGCAAATACTCGGACAAGTTGTAAAAAAGAAATCTGCCACATATATTTTTCCCTCATAGTTTTTGTTGGTTATGGTTTGTCCGTTCTGGTTTATAAAAGAAAAGTCGGCAATTTTGTGGTCTTTTCTAATAAATTGTACACTGGTATCTACCAATTTCGGATTTACATCTGCAGGATACCAAACCTTTAATTTGGGCTCTTGTACCATTAAACGATAAGCAATCACTAAAAATATCACCGAAAAATAAGAAAAAAACAGGAGGAGACTTTTATATTTCTTCCACATACAACACTAAGTTTTATATTACAAAAATACAACAGCAACGCATGGTTTGGTTCGAGTACAATCTATAATAAACACAACTTTAACATGTTGTTTGCCCTTCTCTTGAACTAAGTTTTCTATTTTAGACTTCCTTTTTAAAAACAAACTAAAATGAAACACTGGAAAAAACTAAGCTTACTACTGGTATTTGGTGCTGCTTTTGCACAGCAAAACCCCGGCATTCGTTTGGATTATATGGATAGAACCGTGAAGCCGGGAGACGATTTTTTTAGATATGTAAACGGACTTTGGTACGACCAAACCGAAATTCCAAGCGATAGAACTCGTTGGGGTAGTTTTGATGAGCTACGAAAGAAAACAGATGAAGATGTGATGTCTATTGTAAAAGAAGCATTAAAAAACCCAGCATATGGCGATGCTACCGACCAAGGCAAAGCTTTGAATTTATATAAAAGTATATTAGATGTAGCTGGCAGAAACAAAGCTGGGATAAATCCGTTGAAACCTTATTTGGCTAAAATTCAAAAGGTAAAAAATATACAACAATTACAAGCATTGATCATTGAAATGGATGCCATTGGAGGTGTAGGCTTTACAGGAATAAGTGTAGGAACCGATGCCAAAAACAGCAATCGAAATGTGGTAAATATTGGTTTGGGTTCTTTAGGATTGCCAGATAGAGATTACTATGTTGGAGAAGATGCAGATAGCAAAGAAAAAAGAGAAAAATATGTGGCACATATTGCCAGAATGATGGCTCTTGTTGGAGAAAAACCAGAACAAGCGGCCATTACAGCACAAAAAGTGTTGGCATTGGAAATAGCTATGGCAAAACCAAGATTGGATAGGGTAGAAAGAAGGGATAGAAGAAAAACTTATAACCCAATGTCGGTTGCAGAGTTACAAAAAATGGTACCTTCTTTAGAATGGCAAAAAATGATGACTGCGGTTGGTTTGCCAAAAGTAGATTCAGTAATTGTTTCTCAGCCTAGATACATGCAGGCACTGGAAAATATCTTTCAGCAAAAAGATGTAGAAAGTTGGAAAGCCTACATGCGTTGGACGTTAGTGAACAGAAACGCTTCGATGTTGTCAGAAGAAATTGCAGATGCCAATTGGGAGTTTTTCGGAAAAACATTAACAGGAGCCATCCAACAAAGACCATTAGAAGAGAGAGCTTTACAAACAGTAAACAACGTGATGGGAGAGGCTATTGGGAAATTGTATGTGGAAAAAATGTTTCCACCAGAAGCAAAAGCAAAAGCCCAAAAAATGATTCAAAATGTGTTTATTGCATTTGAAAACAGAATCAATCAACTGCCTTGGATGGCAAAATCAACCAAAGTAAATGCGGTAGAAAAACTTAGAAAATCAAGAGTTAAGATTGGTTATCCTGACCAATGGAAGGACTATAGTGCCATTGTTATTGTTGCTCCAGAAAAAGGAGGTTCTTACTTTGAAAATATGAAGAGCATCAGCAGATTCAGAACCAAAGAGAACTACGAAAAAATAAGCAAACCGGTGGATAAAAACGAATGGTTTATGTCGCCACAAACGGTGAATGCTTATTACAATCCTTCCTACAATGAGATTGTATTTCCTGCAGCAATTTTACAACCACCATTTTATGATTATAAAGCTGACGAAGCGGTAAATTATGGTGGCATTGGAGCCGTGATTGGTCATGAAATTTCTCATGGTTTTGACGATAGCGGCTCTCGATATAATGCAGATGGGAATTTAGTAAATTGGTGGAGTGAAGACGATTTGAAAATGTTTACCGAATTAGGTGGAGCTTTGGCAAATCAGTATTCGCAATTAGAGCCACTCCCTGGAATTTTTGTAGATGGTAAGTTTACTTTAGGTGAAAACATTGGAGACTTAGGAGGCGTTAGTGCTGCTTTAGACGGATTGCGAATCCACTTAAAAGAAGCAGGAAATCCGGGCTTGATAGATGGGTTTACACCAGAGCAACGATTCTTTATTTCTTGGGCAACCATTTGGAGAACCAAGGCCAGAGATGAAGCTATTAAAAATCAAGTGAAAACCGATCCGCATGCACCTGGACTATACAGAGCTTATGTGCCATTGCAAAATGTTGATGCTTTTTACGAGGCATTTCAGATTCGTCAGGAGGATAAATTGTATGTAAAGCCAGAAGATCGAGTAAAAATTTGGTAAAATATATTTTTTTGAAAATCAGCACAATATATTTTTAACTCGAACGTTATTTCATAGATTTGTTTGAGTTAGTGCTACGCTAAACGATTTGTGCAGTACGATTTTAGGTAATGTGGTCAAAAATAGTTGGTGATTTTTTAAATTTGATTCATTAAATTACCGCATCAAACTGAAGAGGACATTGGCTCTGCTGAGGAGCAACCAATTAGCAATAAGTTTGACACATATACGAAAAATTAGGCAGTGTAAAAACTGCCTTTTTTATTACATTTTTTGGTATGTTTTATGGCTAAAAAAACCTATTTACTGATTTGGTTTTTATAATACAAATACCATTTCAAAAAGTTTTTTCTGTTTTTTAAACTTA
>JAGXRF010000080.1 GCA_018335925.1 Flavobacteriales bacterium | reverse complement strand
TTTCTTCTGATTTGGCTAATGTCAGGATCACAGTGCCGGTAAAGGCAGGGATAGCAGCCGAAGAATCCTGGAAAATTTTATCTTCTATCGTGACCAGATACTTTGATATTTTGGAGACAGTTGACTTCAACACAGGATATTTGACGACTTCGTGGCAAGTTGAAAATTTCAATTCTTCTGTCATCAGAACCCGTGTGATCGTAAGCTCTGGAGGTAACTCAGATCAAATTACGTATGCGGTTAAGTTGGTGAGTCAGGTAGCTGAGCTTAACGATCCATCCAGAAACTTGAAAACGGTCACGGTGAAGGATGATGAAGCCTTTAAGGACTGGTCAAGAATTATGAAAAAGTATCAGGGCTTAATCGAGGAAATTCAAGCACGATTGCAGTAAAACCAGAGGTTCAATCTCCAAAAACAGTTTCAAATCGAAGCCCCCATCTAAAGCAATGGGGGCTTCTTTGACCTGAGGCACTTTGGCCCATTTTACATGTTGACTCCCCTACGTGCTTTGCTTACCGCTTGACTCAGAGTAGGCTCAGGAGCTTCCCTATTCTCCCCCTGTTTCAGGTCTTTTTTTTTACCGGAAAGCTCTTCCGATTCTTGTCGGGCTGATGGCTTTTGGTCCTTGATCAGCAATTCAGTGGTTTTGACTGAATTCATACTGGCATCGTAAACGTTGATGGACTTGAACTTGGGATTGGCCTCCAAAAACATCACTTCTTCCATTCCCTTTCGTTCCATAACTACAGGGTAGGTATTTCCTTTCTGAAGAGCTTTGACCAACCATTCGGTTTTGGTCTCGTCCTTCAACTCTTTGATGGGAAGCTTCTTGAGCACTTCTTCCAGGTTAAACCCATATTTTTCATGGTATTGATTGACTTGGAAGTTGTTTTTATCCTCTTTTGCAGAAAGATCCAACTGAAGCCAAGCCTTGTAGGGCTCTTTATCTGAATCTGTCAAAGATTTGAATACTGCCCTGCCTTCCAGCAGGTTATAAGCCTCTTTGGCAGTCACTCCCTGATTCTGGTAGAACGTATGCCTTTTGGGCTCCAATTCAGGATTTTCATTCCGTAGACTTGCATCAAACTTGTTAAAGAAATAGCGGTCAGAGATGGCTGATTTCTTAAAATGAAGGTCCACATCCATTTTCTTTCCTTCTATGTCCAAGGTGGTCCCGATGGAAAAGGACTCCTTTCCGGATTTGATTTCTTCTTTGAGTTTGGCATTCAGCTTATCTTCAAAGCCTGTGTACTTGAGTTTTTCTGTCAAAAACTCATAATTCTCCTGATCCATGTGCTGTTGTTGGTTTAGTGTGAAACATCGGTAAAGGAATTGCTTTCAATAAGCGCCGGCCTTTCAGGCTGAGCTGAAGCTCTCGATCTCCATTTTTTTCCTTCAGGTAAAAATCCAGGCGCTTACGGTTCGCTATGGTGAAGGCTGGAAAAGCCATCAATAAGGACTTGTTTTCACCGGGAGTTAAAATGGGCTTGGCGGGACTAAGGTCCATCCAAGGGCTTAGGATCTGCTCCCGGGATGAGCCCTGCTTATTGGATCTGGTATCCCTTATCCTCGCCTCAGGTCCGGCTACCTGAAAAGGAATGGTGGAGTTATTTCTGGCACCCAAGTCAAAAAAGAGGAGCCCCTCATCAAAATAGATCCCTCTCAACCAAAAATGAACCTCATACCGAAATCGCTTTTGGATGATTTTTGAGGGGCTTGAACCCAGAAAATCTGCCAGCTTCCCAAATTCTTCGCTATCGAATTTATACGGAGTGATTGCTTTTTTGCCTTGGGTAACCTTTCTCAAATCCAGGGTGGTGACCTGGGGATGGTCTCGGTAAATCACTTCAAAGACATGAATGTCTCCATCTTCTGTCAATACATGAAGGTTGGTCTCCGGAAATTCCCTGGAGCCTGCTTTAAGTTTAAGCAAGTTAAGGGCATGGGGGTCCTGTTGGGTAAGCAACAATCGGGAGCCCCTATCCACGGACTGTATGGGACTGTCAAAGATCAACACGGTGGTTTTATCCCAGGCCACTTCGATCGTCTGAGACCCTGCATATGGGACCAGTGATCCCAAAAATAGAACTACGATCAGAAATGATTTCACGGGAGTTGAGATTTAGAGGTGGACGAATCGATGAGAAGAAGGGGATGTCCGGACTTTATTTCAATTTTTCTAAGTCTAGACTTAGTTCGGAGCAGGCTACGGGTTGCCTGGATTCCCGAGTTGGCCAGCTGACTTTGCCAATCCATTCCCATGGAATTGAGTTGTATGGATTCAGCCCCCTGCCCCGATGATCTTACCCATTGAGAAGCCCCCTTCATATCACTCAATGCAATCCCGGGAATACCGTCCAATCCATAACCTCGTAGGGAAACGGGAATCAAGTCCCCATCACGGATGATTCCGGAAATCCTAACCTGTAGCCTGCCTGCTTCCAGCTGGGTGCTGGAATACAACACGGTTCCTTTTTCAAAAAGGGTCCCTCCCATACTGAGATCCTCCTCCAATACCAGCTCCAATGCATCCCCAGGAACGATCTCCTGGGTTTTACCCACCGTAGCTGCAATGGTTTTACGAAAACCATTTTTTCTGACAACCTTCCTATCCTCTGCTTCAAGGCTAAAAAATCCGTTTAGGCCTGCCTCTTCACTTTCTAAGCTTGGAAATTGGTCGGTCAAAGGTTCTCTCAGAATTTCTGAATCTACAGGCAAAGGCAAAATATCAGATTCTTTGGTTGTTGATTCCTTAGGATACTTATCCGGAAACTGCAGCTGAAGAATTTTATCCATCAAGCCCTCCAACTGTTGGATTTCAGGATCAGGCGCTGCTTTGCTTTTCTGCATCTGTTCCATCAATTGCTGAAGTTGATCCAATTCAGGATTGGGTTTGGATGGAAGTACCTCCACTCTCTGCCAACTACTAGGACTCACCTCCTGGCCTTGACCAGCCAGCAGACTTTCCAGTTCCTTAAGTTGCATGGTCATTTCCCGTTCCGATGGAATCTGGTATTTGGTGAGCTCTCCCGGAATGGAGGAAGAGGAAACTGTCCTCATTTCAGCTCCAAAGGGAGAGGAGTGTGATTCAGCACTTGGCATCGGTTGATTCAAAAATTCGGGCAATGGCCATTCTTCCAGGTCTTTGCTGTCTTTCATCTCCTTACTGGCCTCCAGGTAGGCATCTGCTTTGGATTTTTGGCCCTTCCCAAGCTGAGGACTGGGAAGTTCAAGATTTAAACCCTTTGTCATCTCCTGAGGAGACTCAGTCGGTCCGACATTCTTGGCCACCAAAGCAAGGATGGGCAATAAAACCAATGGCAAACAGAGAAGAAACAGTCCCTTTCTTCGTTGGGCTGCCTCATTGAGGTTATTTTTCATGATGTGGTTGGTTTAGTTGAAATGGAATAAATAAGGAATCGGGAACCAGGGTAGGCTCGATGGGTACCAAAGGGAGGCTCATCACCCAAGCAGGAGCAGCGGTCTCGCTTTTGTTCTTGGGAATAATTTGAGGCAGAAGAATGGCAGCAAAAAAAATCACCAACAGCCCTCCGTAAATCCATGGTTTATGAGTCGGCCTGATTTTCAGATCCAAGGCCGAAAGTTGGCTAGACCAAAACATGGCAAGCCAAACGAAAACATAGGCCAGGTAAGGAGCCGCTTTCGAAGCGGGAGAATTATCCTGAGGGATGCCGGAAATTCCCCGGATGTTTTGCCAAAACTGGGAATAGGTGATGGATTTCATGGCTTATCTGTCTTTTTGATACAGGTCTCTGTTTTCAAGGATTTCCCAATTTTCAATCAAAAATCCATGGGGATTTGCAGGGGTGCGTTGGATAGCCCGAAGGTTGCCTGAGGTGATCAAGGAGCGAAACAAAACCGAAGAAGTACGGATAATCTCCTGCTTTCCATAAACACGAAACGGATAGTCTGAACGGGTTTCGTCCACCCAGATACTGTCCAGCAAGAGACGTTGGGAGACGTTGGCTGCCAGCAGTTTTTTGAAATACCCCGTTTCTTTTAAGTTGTCCAGGTGAAATTTGACGCTGTGGTCAGCCAGGTAAAGTGATTCTGCCAATTGGCTTTCTATCAATTTTTCATCAGGAGAAAGAGTAAACAGAAGCTGGTGAAACTGCTTGAGGTGGCTTTTGGCCTCCACAGAAACCAATGCATCCCTGGGATTGGCAAAGGCCTTGATCACCTGGTCTTGAGAGATCAGGTAAATTTCCTGTTTGGATTTGAGGATGGCATGGAAGCTAAACCAAACCACCGCCGCAGAAGAACCGAGGCAAAAAGCCAGCAAAACCAGTGTCCAAAACTTCAGATGGACAAAGGCCGAATCCAGTTGTTTGAGTTTTACAAGCATAGATGAAATGGATTACCTGAGCATTTTTTGAAACTGACTGGGGTATTGCGAGAGGATATTGCTCGTTTTGTGAAGCAGTGAATCCTTTCCGCCCACGGCGATGATGTAGTTGGCCACCGAGGGCACGGTGGTATAGCCAATGATGGCAATCACCAGAAAGATGAGAAAAGCGGTATCCGTGGATGAGAAAAAGGTTTTGCCTTCTGATTCGATCTGCGACAGATCCAGTTGAAGCATTTTGTTTTGGATTACATTAATGATGTAGCCGAATACATTGGCTACAGGAAGCCAGAAATACACATTGATGTACCTGGCAATCCACTGCACCAGCGTGTGTTGAAATCCGTCAAAGACCGCAAGACCAAAACTGATAGGACCTAAAATCCCCAAGACCACCAAATAAAACATCCGGATGACATTGATCGCCAGGCCTGCGGCATGGTAAAGGACCTGCAGCACTTCCGACATCCAAGTCTTAATGTTCAGCTGCATTTGAAAGGAAGCTTTTTCCATGGCAAACTGGATTCCGTTGCCGATACTTTCCATCCATCCTTCTTCGCCTGCTCCGGGATTGGCATATTCATACCATAGATCCCTGTCTCCCGAGCCGGAATCTCCCACATACATGTTCCAGAATTTCCCCTCCTTCATCGCTTTTTTCTTAACCTCGATCAGGCGGTTAATTTGCTCTTGGGATTTTTTTCTTAGCGAGTCGGTTGCTGCTACAACCGGATTACAAATTCCAGCTATCAGACCGGTAACCCAGTGGAAATTGGCAATCAAAATCGCTAGGACAAAGGGCCTGAACAAGGGGAAAAAGTCAATCGCTTCAGCATTGGCAATATGCCGCCAAACCCTGAAACCGATATAGAATACGGCACCCAAACTCGCTATGGCTTTAGCTGGATCACTCAAGGAAACCGTACCCTGTTGCAGGGTTGATCCAACTTCCTGTATGATATTGTTAAAATCATCAATAAACTGACTAAACTCTCCTGCCATGGCGGCACCGGGTGCCAAGACAAAAAGCAAAAGGAAAAGCCAGGTTTTGGAAAAACCGTAAGTGAAATTGTGCTTTTCAGGTTTAGTTTTCACTTCCTAAGAGAGTTTGAAGGGTTTGAAGATCCTGAGACTTACTTTTCCGCAATTCTCCCAGTTGGGAAAGAGAGTTTGAAAACTTGCCAACTCCCTTACTGAGCTCACTGAGTGACTCATGAACCCGATCGATGGCCTGAATCCGCTCTCCGTCATCCATTTGAAGTTGATTATCAGAAAGAATCAGCATCAGCTCTTCCAGCAGGTGGAAACTTGACTTTGACCAAGTTCCCAGAAGCCTGTTCACTTGTTGAAATTCCTTGTCCTGCAAATAATCCCCCAGCTGAAAATGCGTCCTGGCATCTTCAATTCCCCGGACAAGCCCTATTTGAAGCTGTATGATCTCTCCTACCTTGTAATAAGCCCGAACATTTGGATTAACCCGAACCAATCGATCCAGAAAAGCTTGGTGGAGTTGAAAGTTGCCCTCTGCTATCCCTTTGATCTGTTGGTAGCCTTGACTGAGAATTCGGTACTTTTCCTGCATGTTATCCAGCATTTCCTTAAGCTGATCCAGTTTTTCCACGTTTAGGAGCAATTGCTGGATCTCGTCTGTCTGGGCTCTACAGGCCTGAATAGACAGCCAACTGGATAAACCCATCATGATCACGACGATTAGAAGCCTCATGTCAATACTTGTCAAGAAATTGAAGTGAATATGCTTGAGTTCTTGCTTGTGAGAGCCGAAACAGGGATGCCAGTTGAACTGCCCCAAGGTCATGGGATAGTTTGCTCAGCTGCTCTCCCAATCCATCCAGGTGACTCGCCCGATCCGCATCCTGCAGTTGATACCCTTCTCCTGCAATCCGAAGCAATTCATCAGCGAGCTCAACACACTTATTCCACATTCCCAGATGAATTAGTTCAGTCCATTGAGTGAATAACGGGTCACTACTTTGCGACTTCCAATGGGCAAGACTTTTGTTGATTCTCTTTTTGAGCCCTTCAGGATGTATTCCTGACTGGCTTATTCGGAAAAGGGATTCAATTGAGCGAGGCCCCAACACCCGAAAAGTCTTGAAAAAATCATCATGGAGATTCTTTTCTACCGCTCGGTAAGTGCCAATGGTCTGCAGGCCGACTTTGGCGATTTGGCCTGCTTCCTTGAGCAATCCGGATTGTACTCGCAATGCGCCGATCTGTAAGAGGAGGTATTCCTTTTGGGTTTCCTTTTGACGAAAAAGCTCATCCCAAGTCTGTGCTACTACCCATTCAGGCCAAGCCAAGAAAAGAACAAGCAGGTATGGATAAATAGCCTTGTTCATTTTAGCAGTCCCTCCAAAACCCGTCCTTCTTTGGATAGTTGCTTTCGTTGCGCATGGATGGTTTCCAATTGCAGATTAAGACTGACCAAGTCTCCAAAGTTTTTACTCATGTGACGATCCAAAACATCGATCCTCTCCAATCGCTCCCCATCGCTCATCTGAAAAGAAAAAGACTTCAGCAGGGAGCTCAGTTCAGTAAGGTGGAATGCACTTTTCCGCATGATTTCCCCATACCTGCTTTGGATTAACTCTAATTCTGCAACAGTGAACCTCCCATCCTGCCTGAGCATATTCCAGGATTCTTGGTAGGCTTTGAGCATTTCCGCCTGAGTTTGAGAAATGGATTTGACACGCTGGACCTGGGTGATGACCTGTTTGACTTTGGCCAGACTTTCATAATAATCCCCGTAGAGCTCTTTTTGTCGTTGGCCCCAGGTGGCTATTTCCTCCAGTTGACTTTCCGAAAGGATATTTTCGATTTTTTGCTGGGCCTGCTGAAGCCATATAGTTTCATTTTGAAGCCGTTGGATCTTTAAATCCACGGCAACAATGATTTTGGTGACCCCTTGTCGGATGATTTCCGCTATGGGAAGAACTGCCGCCCGGGATTGTATACTGATCGTCGTAAAGGCGAACATCAGCAATAGGGGTCTGATTTTTCGAAGATGGAGCATTTTCATAGGTAGATAGGTTGATGAATGATTAAGACTGCAGTTCTTCAGCCAATGCTGCAATGGCTTTTTCCCTACTTCCACCGTGTAGACGACAGAGCTCCTCGATGCGGAGTTTTTCCTTCTCTTCGGTGGTGTAGGTGAGGTATTCTTCCAAGCTCACTTCCGTTCTAAACACCTGACTGTGAGATCCCAGCCCAATAAACACTTCCTTGTATTTCCGGGAAGGATCATTTGCCCGGTTGATGGAAAGAATCATAGCTTTCTCCTTCTCGGTCAATCCAAGAAGCTTTTGAATCTGTTCAAACTTGTTTTGGTATTTGCTTTGGTCCAACAGGATTTTACAGTCCGAATTGTTGATGATGGCATCTTTGATAACCGGACTATGGATGATGTCATCCACTTCCTGGGTGACGACAATAGCTTCACCAAAAAACTTCCTTACCGTCTTAAAGAGGTATTTGATGTATTCAGCCATTCCCTCTTTGGCTATGGCTTTCCAAGCCTCTTCGATCAGGATCATTTTCCGTTGTCCCTTCAGCTTTCTCATCTTAGAGATAAAAATCTCCATGATAATAAGTGTGACTACTGGAAAAAGGATGGGGTGGTCTTTGATCTTATCCAGCTCGAAAACGATAAATCGCTGATTTAAGAGATTGAGGTTCTCTTGGGCATTGAGCAGGTAATCAAATTCACCACCCCTGAAAAAAGGCCGCAGGACATAGAGAAAATTCTTGAGATCAAAATCCTGACTACTCACCTTTTCCTGCTCGATGATCCCTGAAAAATCACTTAGAAGAAACTCATAAAAAGTATCAAAGCAGGGAAACACTCCTGCGGAACGGTCTAAATACTCATAATAAGCCTTAATGGCGTTCGAAATGGCCACATATTCCGATCTTCGGAATACCTCATCCTCTTTTTTCCAAAGAGCGAGGAGCAGGGTTTTCAGACTTTCTTTTTTCTCTGTATCGAGCCCTTCACCGTCCAGAAAGAAGGGATTAAAGCATAGGGGTGAATCTTCCGAATAGGTGAAATAATAGCCACCTACCAATTCACAGAGCCCTTGGTAAGAATGCCCCACATCTACCAGTACGACGTGGGTTCCTTGTTCAAAATAGCTTCGGACCATGTGGTTGGTGAAGAAAGACTTTCCGGAACCGGAAGGTCCCAGGATAAACTTGTTTCGGTTGGTAATCCACCCTTTTTGCATGGGTTCATCCGATAAATCCACCCATACCGGCTGCCCATACCTTCGTTCTCCCATGCGGAGTCCTTTGGGAAGAACCCCCGAAGCGGAAGCTCCCTCCAGGTTATACAGGCAGATAAATTGATCCAGATTCAGGTGAAAACATTCATTGGATGGGAGTGCGGCTCCGTTTCCCGGAATTCCAGCCCAATACAATTGAGGTGCCCCCCAAGTTTCGATTTTGGGAAGGATGCCCAATTTGGAAATCGAGGCAGAAGCCTCACGGAGAGTCTGTTTCAGTTCATGGGAGGAATCAGCCCAAATCAACAGGTTGGCATGGCCTTTAACCGGTATTTTTCCTTCCCGGATGGATTCATCCAGGTAAGAGGCGATGGAGTCAGAGGCCAAGTCATTGGATCTGGAATAGCGTGAAAGTGCATGCAACCGTAACCGTTTGGATTCCAGTTCGGAAAAAAACTTTTCTTTTTCTTCCATCTGAAATACCTGAGAATAGATGTGATTGCAATCCAATAGTTGACCCACCGGAGAAGCGAATCCAAGGTAAAATTTGCTCTGATCCGTGGAATAGGGCTCAAATACTTTTGAGTTCGATAGCTCCATGGGCAATTGATTCAATCCCGAAATGGATATCATGCCTAGGAAGTTTTGTCCGATTTTCCACTCAGGTTTGAATTCCATGTCCTGGATTTCAGGAAAAGTCTGTTTGCCCGGACAAAGTAGATAGGCCTCGATCAGGCCTTTTTTAAGGGGTGTTCCCAGAAGCTTGTCCTCTGAGATTCGGGAGATGGCGATGTTTTCCGAGGTAAGAAGATGCTCTATTTGGGCCAAAACTGCCGTATGGCTTTCCACTTGGGTCTTGAGCGAAGCAGGTTCACCTACCCAATGGCTACGGAATAAATTGGACAAACTGGAATCAGACAGTTTTTTACCTGAAAAAGGAAAAGTGATCCAGAGGTAACAGGCATGGTCGAGGATAGGCTTTCCCTGAAAAAACCGGGAACTGGAACGGGAAAGAAAACTCTCTTCTTCCTCGAAGCCTTTTTCAGAAGCCGGCAAAAACTCCGATTTGATAAACCAGTCCTGTTTCCAGACCAAGGTGTGAGGAGGAAGTAGCCGAAATGCTTTGACAAAAGCGGTATGGAGTCCATCCAATTCGGATTGGGACAGGGTAAATAAAGGAGGAAGTATCAGTTCGAAACAGGCAGTTAGATCCCCCTGCTTGGAGACCAGATACCCTTGTTCATAGGAAAACAAAGGCAATACCTCTTCCATATTCCTGGATGCTGTCATAGGAAATTACCGGTTGAAGGGATGAAACTGGAATGAAAAGTCTGATTGGAGAGAGAAAAGGAAGGCAGGTCCAGTGAACCTACCCTCCTGCTAGACTACTAGCGCTTATTCTTTTGATTCCTGAGTTGTTGAATTGGACTTCGGTCTTTGATTCGAATTCCCAGGGGTACAGCGGCATAGGCAGATTTTTTCAGCAAGCCGTTTTTTCCCAAAACCCGATTGAGCGTAAAAATTTTGTTTCCAAGCCATGCCAGCGTCCCAAAGGTGATACCTGAGCTCAGAACCAAAGGCAGACCCACCCCCTTCAGAAGGAGGAAGAGAAAAAGGGAGCCAATCAGTAATCCAATCATGTAGTAGAGAAAAGGAGGTGTCAGTCCTTTAAACTCCATTTCATGATCCACTCCTTTGAAGACTTGAAGTGATTTTGGCATGCCTATCCGGGATTTAGCCAAAGAAGCTTTGCAACACCAAGGCTACCACCACCAAGAACACGCAGGATCCAAACCAGGCAGCTGCTACCTTACCGGTATCCGGATCACCTGAATTCCATTTGTTAAAAACCTTTACTGCACCAACCAGGCCCACTATGGCACCGATGGCATACATCAGGTTGACCCCACCTGCAAAAAATCCTTTTACTTGTGTCGTAGCCGCATCAATTCCTTGTATTCCACCCTGTGCCTGGGAATAGGACACGGTGATCAGCAACAATCCAAGAAGGAGTAGGCTCTGACGGAACCTGTTAATTTGATTCTTCATAAGTCAATAGTTGGTTTAGTTTTATTTTATCGTGGTTTGTTGAATCAACTCTTTGAAAGGAGATTTTCCCAGCAGAGCTCTTTCATCCGGATCTAAATCTGCGTGTGGGTTTGTCAGCAGTCTTCGGTGAATGGCAAAACTCATTGCCAGATCATCCCAGGATAAAGAGAGATTTTTCCTTGCTTCAGGACTACTTGTTTTTACCTGTCCGATGCCCAGGGTAAGTACTGACCTGAAATAGGTGAGTAATACCCAGCCATAATATCCTGCTAAGGAGATGCCTATTGTTGGCCAAAACCAGTTGGATTGAAGTACTTCATAGCCCATATCTGTTTGTTTTTATGAAAGAAGGGCTTCAAACCTCCGAAGAAATACACCAAATCATTCAGTAGGATATCCCAAGTGGGGAAAAGAAAATTTCAAAACTCCGTGTATTTGAGCTCCAGCACAGGTCTTCGGGCTTCCAAGTCCATGAGAAAAAAGCGCAGGTTTTGATCGCTACCCACTGTCCCCCATTGAATTGCGATTGCTTTTCCAGCCTTCAAATCCCTGAACATGGCATATTCAAAGGGCAAGATCTGTTGGCCTTGCTTGTCGAAGACGGCACTTTGACCATTCTTCCTCACCGTCAAGAACCCACTTTCTACAAAATCATATAGGGTATTCAACGGAAAGTAGTCCGTGTAATTCTGACCTAAATAGTGACCCATATCCGGACTACAGGAACAGGGAAATGATTTTTCGACGCCCAGGGTATCCAACCCTACAAATGTGCCGGGAAATCCAGTTTTCCCAACCAATCCTACCCCCTTGTGAAAATTGGAAGCGAAGGAATAGATTGCGGGAATAACCAGTTCACCCTTTCGATTGATAAATCCCGATTTCCCTTCCTTATTGGACACCCGTGCAAGACCAGAATGAAAAGGCGAAGGCTTGGAAGTATAGATGAAAGGAATTACTTCCTTACCCGAGGTGTCGATAAATCCCCAAAGTCCATTATCATTTTGGACAGCAGCCAAGCCTCCGAAAAAAGGATCCGCATTCAAATACTGTCCCGGAAAGGCAGGTTTGAGAGATAAATCAAAAAATGAGAATTTTCTGGTCTCTGGATTCCTGAGTGTGATCATTCCATCCTTGAAAAAGTAATTAAAATCCTCCCAAGGCATCCTGCCTAAAATGCTAAATACATCCAAAGAGCCTTCCTTTTGGTATCCCACTGCCTGATAGAGTTGGGAAATGGAAAAGCTGGCAATGATCCTCTGATCTGCATCAAACCAGATGCCCTTCATCCCTTTTGGGTTTGGTTCGGTCATTTCCCATGCTAGCATGGTATTGCCAAACCATTGGTTGACCCTGGAGAACTTATTGGGAAGTACAGGTTGGGACTCCCCCACCTTATGCAGTTGGTATTTTCCTGAGGTCTTTCTGAAATACAAGCCGTTTTTGAAGGCCATTTCGTTCAGGTACTGCCCCTTTTCTTTATGCAGAAGCTCCGTTTGTGTATCGTAAATAAACACATCCCTATAAAATGTATAGACCAAATACCTCCCATCCCATAGCTGATTTTGAGGATTGATTAGATCAAATCTACCTTCTATGACTACCTGCGCACTTGATTTTTGAATGAGTGATGCCATTAAAAGCACCAGAATGAGCTTTTTCATGATGTTTTACCGTTTTTGAGTTGATTAATTAAGGGCTTCGCCTTTTTCGATGTACTCTTCCATCCGATCTTTCAAAAAATCAAGAAAGGCTGTTCTGCTTTTCTTTCGGAATGTGATTTCATTGTATGTCCTGTAAAAGTCCTGAAGGTTGACGCCAAAGATTTTTTCAAAATGGGAAGCAATTTGCTTGAGCCCAAGTCTCCCATGGTTGAGAACACCTCCCTGCCTCAACGCATAGATTAATTCCACGAGTTCGACCTTTTTTCCTGTCCAGTTTAAGCTGGAAGCAGGCTTTTTGGCTTCCCCTTCTTCTTCTCCGTTGAGGATTCTGAGTTGCTCGTGGATGTAATCCATCAGGGCTACCGTGCCTTTAATTCTGGCAAAGTAAAGCGTATAAACCGTGCAATAGCGGGTATCAAGCGTATGCCAAAACAGGGTCGGCTTGTAAACCGGTGCCTGGGCACTTCTGAGAAAAAAGACCTTGTCCTGATTTTCTTTTTTCAGCAACAGGTAGTTGTACAGGTTTTGGTTGGCCTGAAGAAACTTCCCCATTGCCGCCTGTTCGGTCTCATAAAATCGCTTCAATTCTTTATTGGTACCGGGAGTTCGGGAAGATTCCAAATTGAAGAGCTCTGAGTAAAACATAGATTCCTTTAAAAATTCAGTCATCTGATTCTTAAAGAACTGGATTTCTTCTTCCTCCGAGGCAAACTCATACGTTGCCAAGAATGCTTTCACCCGCTCCAAGGCTTGATCCACAAGGTAAAAAGCCGACTCAAATTGGATCAGTTTGTTTTCACTGTCCATCGTCAACACGCTAAGATCCTGCTCCAATTTTGAGCTGATCTGTCTGGAATAATCCTGAATTTTCATAAGATAGTTGGTTTAGTTTACTGATGTGATAGGTCATAGCGATTAGAGACATTCAGAGACCAATGTGCTGATCCCGAGATTTTGTATTTAATGTACTTGAGGTGTTGAAGAATGAGGTGGTTTTGGGGATTAAAATCGCCCAACCATTTGCTGTTGAGTTCAATAAATTCCTCCAGGACGGTTTGTCTGAACTCCAAGAGCTGCTTCTTCGCTTCCTCCAGAGAGATATCGTGATGTACCCTGAGTAAGGAAAGGTAATTCATGGAATCCCCCAGTTTAGTTTCTTTAGAAAAGGAGATCAAATCATTATCCAGGAAAATGAGCTCAGCCCCCAATGCTCTGAGCCGTTCGGTTTTTTGCCAGACCTCGGACTCTTCGTCCATGCCTTCCTTGAGTTCCAGGCAGCTTAGACTGACCGCCAGCTGGGCACCGGAGAAATAGGGTTTGTATTTCAGATAGGTTTCCCTATCCGGCAGGAAATTTTGATCCTTAAATCCCGCCTCTACTTTGTTGTGAAAGACATAAGCTTCTATCTCCTCCCGAATCAAAGAGACTTGGATTTCATTTACCCCCTCCAGCTCCCAAAGATTTCTCCAAAGGTCTTCAAAGGCATTGCAGAGCTGAATCAGCCGAAACGGCAAAAAAGGACTTTGCTTTTTCCCATCCTCCCAAAACCAAGACAGCCAAGTCTGCAGGCCTTTCCAAAGCTGTTCCTTTTGACCTGTAGGCATCCGATCAGTCAAATCGTCCAGGTAAAATAGCCAGAGGTAAAGCTTTGAAATCCAAACCCCTCTAGGAAATTCAATCTCCGGGTACAAGAATGTGGATAGCAGGGCTAGTTTGCATTTTTGCACGGCCTTGACTTCTTCCGGATTTCGCAACAAAGCATGAAGTTCACTGGCCCAGCAAATCGCCTGCTGTTCGATTTCCAAAGCCTGATTATGCTGAACAGCATGAAATGGATAAGAAATTTCCCTGCTGACTTCAGATTTCCAATCCTTCTTGGATGGCTTAGGATCATCTTTAGACTTGAGCCTGGTGACTGATCTGGGACTAATCCCCAATAAACTTCCCAAGTCCTTTATTTTCAAAAAGTACCTCAAGCCCGGAATTCGCTCTTCAAACTTTCTTAACCTGTCTTCGTAAGGCAATTGTGAAAACGCAGTCCATTGCTCGTTTGAGTTCCTGACTTTTGAAATCAGGAACTCGGAAACCTGTTTGAATTCCGGTATTTCCTTTAGGACTTTTTGTTCATTCTCGTAGGTTAGCACCGTAAAAAGAGCATCATGAAGGACTTTGTATTCATACCTGCTCGGCACCTGTTCCCGATAGGAATCAAAATCGAGAAACATATCTCCCGGGAAATAGAGTCGAATCAATTCTCCATTGTAATACATTCCCACCAAGCCCTTTTCCAGCACATGGGATTCCGTTTCCACAGCACCGGCATGTCGGATGATTTGCTGAGCAAGCATTTCCCTGACCGACATGTATTTGCCTAGTTTAAGAAAGGCCGAATCATTGGCCATATCTTCCAATCCCAATAAAGACCTGAGCTTTATGGGATTCCATTGAATCGTTTGCATAGACACCTTAGTTAAAAATATACCTACTGAAAACTGCCTTCCATGAAGGCCCCCGATGACAAGCGGATTGTACAGCTCCTAAAATTGACTTCCCATCCAAACAGGATAAAGCTATCCCTTACTACTCTAGGAATTTAAAACCACAACTACCTTTAAATCAAATATTTCGAAGATAATTTTTAGTAAACCTCCTGACTTCACGCCATTGGCCTAATTTCTTTTGCCATCTCCCAAGTACTGAAATCATAATGCCCCATGCATGGACATTTCCGAAAACAAATTCGAAATGAACATCCAAGCCTCTTTAAGCCAAGCCCCTAGTGTCCTTTTGATCCTAATTTGGGCCTATAGCGGGGTGGAAAAACTCCTCCGATTCGAGCAAAGCCGAAAGGCATTCCACAATCAGACCTTCCCGGCAGAACTGGCAGAAATCCTCTCCCATTTAGTACCCATTGCGGAGTTGCTACTCGCCCTGCTCCTGCTCTTTTCCATCACGCGATGGTGGGGATACCTAGGAAGCATTCTGCTTCTGACCGTATTCCTCACCTACGTGGGATTGATCTGGGTGGGAGCTTTTCCCCGTGTACCCTGCAACTGTGCCGGAATCATCGAAAACCTCGGATGGGGAGCGCACTTTATTTTGAATATGTTCTTGATTGGGATTTCTGTGGCCGGAATGAGGCTGGAGATGGGAAAAAAGTCAGAAAGCTGAAGGGAGAAGGCAAAAAAATTGGAATTCGAGCAGCTTGCAAGAAGAGATCTTGAAAAAGAATCTTCGGGATGCAAAATCCTTTAACTGCAATTCACCTTTCCAAAAGGCATGAAACCAGCAGATTAAGATTCCTAAGGTTTTCAAATCAGAAAGGAAAACCAAAAAATGGAGCGGTGGGTGTCTTCACCGCTCCGCAGCCGAAAGTACCAAACCAAGGCTGCAAAAAATAATGAATTAAAGAAGAGGAAGCATCAAACGCTTCCCTATCAAAGAAAAAGAGGATCATTTCTCTCGATGACCCGGGATGAGAGACGGGTCAGTATCCAATGAACCTCCCCAAGGGAGATGCCGAAAACCCTTTTCCAGAGTAGGCAAACAACCAAAAACGGTTTCGCCCTTTTTGATCGTAAAAAAAGGGTTCCTAACAATGAATAAACTTTCAAAACTTCTTCCGGTACTTGCATTGGTATTGGGAGCAACCGCCGCAGTAGCCTTCACTCCTGCCAGCTCACAAAGTTCCGAGCATGGGTTTGATGGGCAAAATTGGATCAATGTAACCGGACTGGTCCCCGGACCTGACACTTACCAGTGTAACCAAGACCCCCAGGTCTGTACTCGGCAGGCGCCAAATTCATCGGCAAGCCCGGTGAAAACTGGACTTTTCATCAATAACATGGATTGATTCAGGTTTTAGGCGGGAGAAAACTCCCGCCTTTTTTTACTTCAAACTTGGATTATTTTTCAATTCTCGTGGCGGAATCGGAATCGTGTATCCTCGCCCTCCTGGCTCCAGCACAAATTCTTTTCCGGAAACTACCCTTCGGAGGGTGATAGCCCATTCCGGATCCTGATTCAGACGTCTAAGATCCATCCACCTTAAACCTCTAAACACCAATTCCTTTCTCCGCTCCTCCAAGATCCTTTTTAACAGATCCCTTCCGGATAATACCAAAGGTTCAAACTTTGCTGAATACCTGTTCTTCAGCAGGAAATTCAAATCCGCTAAAGCCATGGGTTCATTTCCGGTTCGGAAAGCTGATTCAGCCCTGGTCAACAGCACTTCATCCGTAGCAAGACCACCCCACTCCACAAAATCTCCGGAATATCGCGCGACAAAATTGAAAAGTCCTGCCACACGACTCACCTGAAAGTAAATCGTCCTTCTCAAATCCTCTCTTTCATATAAGGCATACAGGGTGGGGTCCACCCATTGTTCCCGGTTAAATGTATAGCCGGTTGTAGCCAAATCTGCATGAAAAATCACTTCCGGATTGAACCGTGGGAAAAAGTATCTTCCTACCGATGGGGTATTTTTATAATCCATAAGCCGATCCCCGATTTCCAAAGCCTGATCAGCCGCCTCCAGCGCACGGGGATAATCCTGCATTTGCAGGTAAACCCTGCTTTTCAATGCTTCAACCGCCCACTGACTTGGTCTTGTTTTCAGCTCCGAAATAGCAGGAAGGTGAGATTTGGCCAAACTAAGGTCATTGAGAATGAATTCATAGACTTCTTTTTGAGATGAAATTGTGGTCGAATTGTTGATATCTGCTGTAAGTCGGATAGGTATCCCCTGCTGTTCCGGATTTAAGGGAGTGTAGGGCTCGGCATAAATCTGAAGCAGGTAAAAATGTGCCCAGGCTCTGTAAAACCGGGCAGAAGCTTCCAACCTGAGTGCTTCGAGTCGATCTGATTCATTTTGAGGACTGAAATCCTTTAGTCCATCCAACACCACATTTGCATAGTAAATGGACTGGTAGCCAAGAGTCCAATCCACCCCAAAATCATTTATGGTGTAATGCCCTTCCTCCCAGCGGTAAGTGGAGAGGTCTTCCTGGTTTAGTCTGGTCAAAGCAAACTGACCCAACAGCATTTCATCGGAACCCAAAAGCGGGTTTTTGGGAGCATAATTCATCTGCCGGGGAACGGCATCCAAAATCGCCTGGTACTCCCTTAACTCATCGGGAATCACCAAGGAGCGCTGAGGCTTTGCATCGAGGAAATCCTCACAGGACACCAGTGATACAGCCAAGGAAATCAATAGAACAACGTGAATGATGTTTTTCATTTTTTTAGGAGTTTGTATTGGGAGAGGGTGATGGTAACCAGCCACCGGAGTTCAGAAATCAAGGGTTTATATTCCCTAACCAAATGAGAAATTTTTCATGACTCTTTTACCCTCCCCAATGGGGTTAAAACTGAATGGATAGTCCCAGGGAAAAGCTGGGCAAAGCTTGAATGGTTCTGAAGTCAGGATCGCTCACATCCTTAGCTGCTTTCCAAAGAATGCCCAGGTTATTGGCATAGCCGTAAATCCTCAGGGACTCAAAAGGCAGCTTTGAATCTGCTCCCTTGGAAAAGGAATACGCTAACTGAATGTCCTGAAATCGGATATGGTCTCCTTTTCTGATCCGACTGTAATTGACCAGTTCAAAGGTGCTTCGGGTTTGATTGACTGTGAGTGGGTCCGAAGGGATATCTGTAGTCAGCTCATCACCCGGTTTTTGCCATCTTTCAGTGTAATCGGAGTGGGTGATGGATCCCCTGTTGAGTGAGATGTAGCTGACACTCTCTCTTCTGAAATAATACCCCAACCTGTAAGTCAGGTTGGCTGAAAGTTCCCAGTTTTTCCAGTTCAACTGATTTCTCCAAGCTCCAAATTGAGTTGGGATGGCCGAACCGTGAAAAACCAAGTCTTCCAAAGTAGTCTGATTGAGAATTGCCTGGTAGTTGGAACTCGGTTCGCCGTCCAGAAAACCTCTGGGATTGCCATTGGTAGGATCCAAACCGGCAGATGCAAAACTGAAAATGCTATACAGTGGATACCCTTCCACAGGCTCGGGGATCAAGCCCTCCCTTCCCGAAGAATAAAAAGCCACATTTTGAGGAGTTGGCACATTGGAATATCGGGTCACTTCTTCCTTCACTAGGGAATGAAACCAGGTGCTAGACCAGCTTATCGCTCCTTGAATGATTCGCCCGGTGATTGATAAGTCAAATCCATTGGTTAAGGTATTGGCATAATTCCGGGTCACGGTCAGATTTCCCGAGGATGGGAAATAGGGTTGAACTCCGAACAGGTCAATCCCTTCCTTTCGGTATGCCTCAAACGAACCCATCACCCTACCCTTCCACAGTTCCCATTCCACACCGGCATTGATGATTTTTATCTTTTCCCATCGGAGAGCCGGATTGGGAGGATTCAGTAAACTCATCCATGAGGTCCCCACCAGCGGATTGGTATTCCCAGGGAACAAAACTCCTGTGGTAAAAGCCGTTGCAGCAGGGTTGGTATTGCCTGTGAATCCATAGCTCGCCTTCAGTTTCAAAAAGTCTACCCAGGATGCAGTCAACCCATCTTCTTCTGAAAGTGTCCATCCAATCCCCGTGGACCAAAGGGGAACTCTGCGCTGATTGGTTTCCACTCCATATAGATTGGAAGCATCTGACCTGGCCGAAACCGTGAAGGTATACCTGTCCCGGTAGGTGTATCCGCCGTTGGCAAAAACCGACACAAAGCGGTCGGTTTTTCCTGAAACACTTTGCAGAAAAGGAATCTGGGTGTTAAAACCGGTGTTTAACCGGGGATAGAATCCCAGATAATCTACAGCCTGAGAAATGCCTGTTTCAGGATCATATCCATAAAATCGGTTTTGATTGATTTCCGAATTAAAATCCTTGATTTCTATTCCTGCTAGGGCAGTGATGGAGTGAACCACATTCACGGTTTTGTTTAAACTCAACTGATTTCTCCAGGTATGGCTTTGGCTGCTGCTGTTGGCCAGATCACGGATAGCTCCCTGTGGCAGTACAAACAGGGGGGATTGTCCTTGGCGAAGCTGGGCGAAGAGATTGACTTGATTTCTAGAAAAGTAGGAGTTCTGCGCAAAGACCTGTTCCTGATTGCCGTTCTGATTCCAATACTGATAGTTGCTTTCCAACTGAATATCAGGGGTAAAACGGTAGGCTAGTCGAAAGTTAATTCGTGTCTCAAAATCATTTCTTTTCAGAGGGGACAATCCTATTTCTTCCAAGGGCCGGTAATTCCAGTCCAACACTCCCCTATCCATGGCATTTTGCTTGAATCTTGGGTTGTGATCGCGTATCACGGCCGCAGGATTACCCTCCGCGTCTACCAAGCGGTCATAGGGATACAGCGAGCCAATGTCCGGAAAGCCATTTTTAGATTGATTGGAGACCAGGTAAGTGCCCAATTCTACCTCACCCTTGGATTTCAGCACCGTCCACTTCTGTCTCCCATTCAGGGTAAAACGATCCCTGGACTGCGCCACCCGGGTTTCCTGATTTTGGTCATAGCCCAAGGAGAAAAAATAGGAATAGCCTGAGGTCCCCCCATTTAGATTTACGGCATACTGCTGGTAAAGACTTGGCCGATACAGGTATTGGCTCAAGTCATTTCTGACATCTGCATTTCGATAGCCCTCAATCCGACCGGCCAATTCTGAATCCGTCAGTTTTCCCTTCCTATGCGCATAGAGATCCTCCACCAAGGGAGATACTGCCTGATTGTCAAAGCTTTCATACAGAAATTCATAATACCCTTCTTTAAAGAGACGCTGTTCCACATCCACAAAATCCGAAACGGGCATTTGAGGGAGGAAAAAGGGATCGAATGCCCTGCCCTGGGTAATATTGGCCGTGAAGTTAACCCGCATGGGTCTGGCCAGCTGACCGGTTTTAGTCCGGATCACCAGTACCCCATTCCCTGCCTTGGCACCCCAGATGGAAGCTGCCGCAGCATCCCGAAGGACCGTAATGCTTTCCACATCGTTGGGGTTGATGTTCTCGATGGGACCGTCATAGATCATGTTGTCCACCACGATCAGCGGATTCCGATCCGCCTGAATGGTGGAGTTGCCCCGGATACTGATACTTTCTCCCAATGATAAGTCTGTCCTGTCCCGGTTAAAGATTAATCCTGGGGTGACATCCTCCAGCCGATCCAGTAAATTGGTACTGACCCTTCGGTTGAACAGCTTTTGGTCTATTCCTACAAAGGACCCGGTGGCACGCTCTGCCGGTATTTCTTGGAATCCTGTCGAAAACACCATGACTTCGGAAAGGCTGTAAGCGTCTTCTTTCAATTGGACCAGCACTTCCTGCCTGAGCGGAACCTCAAGGGTAAGTTCCTGGGAAATGTACCCGATAAAACTTACCGAAAGCGTATGGGTGCCCTTAGGGAGGTTTAAGACAAACTTCCCTTCTTCGTCTGTGACTGTACCCAAGGTAGTCCCCTTGACCAGCACATTCACCCCGGGAAAGGGCAGGCCGTCAGACCATTGAATCACTTTGCCCTGAACGGGAAAACCATTTCCGGTTTGGGCCAGTGAACTGCCGGCGATCCACGCCAGCAAAAAGAGGAGTAGTATTCGTTTCATAGTTAGTATGGTTTGAATTGATGATGTGAAATGGGTTCTTGGACAGCGCGGAGCAGGGAAATGAGGCGTTCGGAATACTCCTCGAAATCTTGCCCACCGATGGTAAATGCCCGTATTCCTCCCGAGGAATCGATCAGGAGTGTTCTGGGGAAGGATTGGATCTGGTACATTGAAGTCCACTTTTCCCAATCACTTGGTTCCAGATTAAGATTTGTCCATTGGGGCAAGGCATAATCAGACAATTGGGAACGCCACAGGGACTTATCCTTATCCACAGAAATGGCCACCACCTGAAATCCCAGACTTTCATGATGCTTCTCAAAAAATGGCTTCAGGTAGTTTTTGAAATAATTGCTGCTGTGGGTGCAGGTGGAAAAATAGAAGTAAAGAAGTGTGGGACGGTCAATCAGCTCACTGAGCTGCGCCCGAGTGCCTTCGAGGGTAATGAAGTCCGTGACAGGCAACTTACCTCCCGGCATAAACGCTGCGGTCAGTGTCCTCCAGGTTTGCTTGGTGCTTTCACCTTGCAAGGTTTTTTCAATGGCCGCCAGTTCCTCAAAGTTTAACCCTCGTGACCTAAGGTCTCTCAGTCCTCTGGATAGGAGAACCCGGTCGGCGAGCTCGGGACGCAATACGATAGCAAGTCCTTTTTCCAGAGAAGTACCGTTCAGGATTCGATTGATTAGAGCCCATTCCAAGGCCAAATCCATACAGGGCGTACACCCGTCCTTATTTTCCAGTTCGCTGATCTTTCTCCCGGTGAGTTCAAGAATTTCAGGAAACAAGGCCATGGCTCGTTGCGCGCTGACGGAATCCCCCAGGGACAAAATCATGGAGTAATTGTATTTCCTCAGCGTACTCAGGTGATCCCGATAGTAGGAGGCTTCAATCACGGATTTAAGCAAATCCAAGCGATATGGGTCCAACCTTTCTGAATAGGATAAAGCTTCACGCAGGCCTGGAATGTCTTCCGGATTTTTGGGGAAAAGGGCTCCATATTCCCGATCCAAACCGTCTTTTCCCAGTTCATATATTCCGACCCGGGCGCCAAATATGGAATCTTGGGATTCCAACTGAGTTCGGTAATCCTCCTGATCAAGGAAAGCTTCCCGGTTTACTTGAAGCAGAGCTCTGGGCGAGTCAAACTGGGTTGCTTTTCGGGCTCGAAAGACTGCATGCTGAGCTTCAAACCAGTCTTTCTCAGGTCCTCCGAAAACCAGGGTATTCTCCTGAAGGTCGATGCCTATTTTGATGCTGTCGCCGGGGAAAACCAGAAATTCTTTTATTAGTGAGCGATTACCCAGCTCCAAAGACAGCCTTCCCAAAGAGGACTGAACCGGGATTTTGACAAGGAATTTCTGCGCTCTAGGGTCCAGCACGCCGTCAAAGAAAGTTCCAGGCTTCGGTTGAACCTGAAAGGCCGAATCCTTCAAAGCCAAGTCTCCCGGTAACAAGTTTTCTTTCCAAGTAAACCGAAGTGGTGCCAGAGAATCCGGGTTGATCAGCTCTCCATAGATTAGAGCCGGAGATGGAGAAGCAAGACTGCTTGAAGACGAAAGACACAAGACATTAGACGCAAGACTTTGGGCTTCGGTACTTCGGCTATAAGCTTCTCGGCCTGAACTATCCTGATTTCTGAAGACTGGGACAGAGGGAGATTTAAGGATTGAAGCCTTAAACCCTACCCTCATATCCTGGTCGCTATCAACTAAACCAAAATTTAATTCCAATGAAGCTGGAAGACGGGAGACCGCAGACCGAAGAGAAGTCCGATGCTGGGTGTCCGATGTCCGATGTTGAGGGGCGTCACTGCGAGCGGAGGCACGAAGCGAAGCAGTCTCCTTATTTAAAGGAGGAAGACCTGAGACGGGAGACAGAAGAGCAGTCCGATGTCGGATGTCCGATGACCGAAGCATAGGTCCGCCATCGAGGGTGGTCAGGCTAGTTGTGTAATTGGCAGGACTTGAGACTTCTGCCCCATAATCCACCTGAGTGAAAGTATCGGAGAGAGTTTCCTCTCCCCGATGGGTGTCTCCTGAATGCGGGGAGACGGGAACCGCCGAACTATGAATGGACGGTTCTGGGGGTGACTCAGCAACTAGACTCTGGACTGAGGTTTGGCTTCCGACAAGGCATGGCAATGCCAGGAAGCATGTGAGTAGAAGATTTTTCATGCTTGTAATGAGTTGGAAGACCGGGGACGGAAGACGGAAGATCGGAGACGTCACTCCCGAAATTCTTCGGGACAGGTGCGAGCTGAGGCACGAAGCGAAGCAGTCTCTCGAATTGATTACTGCACTCCAATTATGAGATTGCTTCAGGTTCGCCCGCTTGTGAAATCCATCAGTAGTTATCGATGAACCTTCGCAATGACGTGAACTTAATCCGGAGACGTCACTCCCGAAATTCTTCGGGACAGGTGCGAGCGGATGCACGAAGCGAAGCAGTCTATCGAATTGATTACTGCTCCCCAAATGGAGATTGCTTCAGGTTCGCCCGCTTGGGAAATCCATCAGTAGTTATCGATGAACCTTCGCAATGACGTGAGCATAGCTTTCCCGTTCTGCCTTCCGATAGCTATCGGAACGGTCAGTAAGTGGTTAAGAAATAAGCAGAAAGTAGAAGGAAAAAGATGCGCTGCAGTCGATCGGCTCCTTCTGGAAAGATCACTAGGAAAGAGATACCGCTGTGCTGAGATATGCTACGCGAAATACACCTCCCTACGGTCGGTGAGATATTGGATTCACGGTAACAATCCAGCTTTTGGATTTTCCTATGTGACGTATCGTTACACCCTGATTCTTGATGGTAGTCCCAATCGATAAATCGCTCGGGAGCAATCAGGGGCAAAAAAGATCAGGTGGGGTTTTTGATCAGGTTTTTGAAGAGCAGCTTGGTGCTCTGGATGACTCGGGGAGTCGGGATTGAACGTGCTGACATAATTGAAGAAATTGGAATTTCGGATTGCGGAATTCGGATTTCGGTCCGTCCACTTCTTGATACTTTATAGAAATCATTGATTTCCACCGTGCCAGGGAATACCTCTGGCGGCAAAGAATAGGTTAGAGGGAAATACAGCTATTCAGAGATACGCTTCGCGAAATAGGCTAAAGCGAAATAAGCTCCCTGCGGTCGTGAAATACTGGAGATACTGGTGGAACCAACTATTTCAGACGCAGAAGGCGACATTATTTCAATTGTGTTTCCACTGTATTTCTACCCTATTTCAACTGTATTCCCAAGATCAGGAAAAGAGCAACTCGAATTTTCAATGGTATGTCCCTGCGCATAGGAGCAATCCGAGTAGAAAAGTGAATCGTAAGATCCTCAGATAGGATTTTTCGGCTTCAGGGGATAGAGCCAATCGGAGGCGATGATCCCGGAATACGAAAATCCAAGCTTGGATCGAATAGGTTTGAAAAACAAGAAACAGGTTACCCAAGAGACGCAAGGCACAAACAGCGATCCCTTCCGGAGAAGTTCTCCCTGGAAGTGGCTAAATCCAGAAAAAATCAAGGTCTGTTCCATGATACTTGGGTTATAACTATGTCCAAGTTGAGACCAAGCCACATGAATAGAGGCAGGTTCTCAAGCTGCAAGTTGTAAGGTACGTAGGGAACCTTGCTGACAAAGGTCAACTAAAACGCATGCAGAGAGAACCCACCTCTACATTGTAAATATAGAGGATGGGCTTCTACTCTTTGTCCTGCGTTTTAAGAAATTTCCTACGTTTCTACAACTGGACTCCGACTAGACGCCTAAAACTTTTTATTTCTAATCACTGCTAATATAGGAACTTGTAATCAAAAAGCAAATTAAAACACAAATAATGAGGACAAAATTTTCTTTGAATTTGCCTGATGGCAAGGAAAAAGAAAAATAAGGTCGACTTAAGAAGATTAGCAGAAAATCTGAAATCTTTAAGGGTTCAAGCTCTAATAAAAATCAAGGGAATAGAAGCCTACACTGGTAATGATGGAAATCATTACCGCAAATATGAGAATCCTGAAAATCAAATAACTCCAAATGTTACCACCCTCACCCAATTCGCAAAGTTTTATGGGGTCACTATTGAAGACCTCCTCGAGAAGAAAAATCTAAGCTTAGGATCAGACCTTACAGAATTAGAAGAATTTAGAAAGAATTATAGGTCATTTCCAGAGTATTTCATGGACTCATTATCTGTACCCGACTTCATCCGCCTAAAACTAATTCCTCTCAACGAAATGAAAAGCGGACTTACAGTTTCGGATATCCTCAAATTATTTCCTGATGATCCTATAAATAGTAAATCCCTTTCAAGAGAGCTTTCTCGAATGGTAAATAAAGGTAAACTAGAAAGAGAGGATACTAGTGGAAAGGGGGCTGTTTTCATTTATAGGCTTCCTAGATAAAAAGGATTGATCAATAATTTTTATTGAAGCTGGACCGATTTAGGAATAATTACTCCCGAGCTTTAGGGACTTTCATCCTTTGGAGGGGTAATCGCTTTGACCTATATTCACCATTGAAGACACACACAGTGGTTTCATGCTTGGCTTTGCAAGCCGCACGAAAACCTAGTTGTTACCTGCTGTACTATTTAGGATTCCTTCTTCCAGGTATCATAAACTCTTTGCCAGTAATTTCTGAGGATATTCCGTCAATATACTGATAAAGTGCAATGTCAATAAACTCAGACAATAACCAATTATGCTGACTTTCAAAATGTCTCGCTAATGAAGTAGGTCTATACCTTGCTAATTCCGAAAGTTTATGCATTGCGGCAAATGTCAGTGTTAGAGAATTTCTGTCAATGATATTGGGAACACCACCTCTTTTAATATACCATAGTTTATTATTTCCATATATGTATTGAATTTGTTTTCTGGTCGCTTGATGATAATTCTTTAGTCTAGTGAAGTTAGCAGCTTTGTTCGCAACTCCAGAATTCCAATTGAAACGATTTGTTCTACGAATTATCCATTTATCAGGAAATCCCATATCCCTTTCATACCCAGCAGGAAGTTTATTTATTGTGTTCTGATTTTGATATTTTTTGTCTATTATTTCTGCACAGACCCATGATTTAGGATTGGTTGTCTGTTTAACAAAATGCGGATTAACAATTGGGATATAAAGTTCAGGCTGGTTTTCAAAAGTTAAGTTGTAAGCCCGATGAATGAACGGTAAATTATAGAATATGTCTCTAAGAGTAAAAGTTTCACTGAGTGAAGGTTCGTTGAGATAAGTGCATAAAGCTGGTAATATGCCTGCTCCCTTAAAAATTACCAATTCATTAACCAATGCTGCTTTCGTACCGGTTGTATTTCCAGTAACTCCATGTTTATCACTAAATGCAATTCCCTTTACCTTCAATAAACATTTTGCAGCATTCAAAATACAGTAATATGCAGTTAGTGGTGAAGATGTTTTAGGTAATTGTTTTGTTGCGGAATAAAAATCTTGTGCCTGTTGCCAATAAAACTTTGCGTCCGAATTGGCGTGTTGTCGTTTAAGCCACATGTCAACATAAGTCCACGTGTCTTCAACTAAAACAGTCTTTTCATTAAAGTCTGGATTTACACAAGCTTTATGAACTAAAATTGGTCGTCCGTTAAGTTGAATTGTTTTAATTGGCATTGTCGTCTAAGTATAGCAGGTTACGGTCAAGTATAAGAGCAGTAGCGGATTTCAAGGCGATTACCTTTCCGCAAACACAAATGTTTATTAAATGCACAGACTTTCGATTTACCACTTCACCCGCTATTGCTCTTATTCATTGTTGAGCAATCGTGCTTTCTTTTCGTCTGTGCGTTGGGAAAGACACACTCTTTGCTAAGCTTTGGTTTGCGTTTCGGCTATTGCTACTTGGCAATGTGTGTGGCTTTATTAAAGTTCTTCCCATTCTTCAGGTATTAGTTTTTCTCCTTTTCTCCAAACTTCTATCACTGCCTTTTCAAATCTTTCATTTATAAGATAAGCATGGTCGGTTACAATTACTTGAAGGTTTGGAGATAATGAATCAACCACCTCCAACATAAAATTAAACATCTTATTTACTGCAATATCGTCTGAACTTTGTCCTACTTCGATAATTTCATCGCTTTTTTCTGGAGGATAGTAAACTTGAGTAGGTTGGTCAAAAACTATGAATCTTGGAGTTGGTCTGTTGTTTTGTATAAAATGTTTCTGTAATGCAAATAGTATGAGTAAATGATAAGCCACCCAATTGGCTCCGCTACCAATTTGCGGTAAAGCAATTGGCTTTTTGTCCGTATCTACATAGATTGTCAACTTATTTAGGTCAAACCTAATTGGTGAGTCTTGGTATTCAACATCAAGCTGATTCACCCATTTACTCATTTGCAAATTAATTTTATTCAGAATTGATAATAGTCTTTCTTTTTCACTATCAGTGTCAACTTGAGATTCCAAACTTTTAATTTGTCCCTTGATATTTTCAATTTTCACATCAAGTTCTGTGTAGTCATCAATAATTTGTGCGCTTTCAAGAAATAAACTGATACGGCCTAAAATCTTACCCCTTCGAATATTTAAATCTCTTAATGTCTTAGCTCGCTCATTTTCCTGATAAATTGACGCAATACTGTTTTCTACATTTCTCAATTCTGTCTTTACATTGTCTTCTTCTCCTTTCAACGCGTCTATATAAGCCTGTAGTCGAGGACTTTCTATATTAGTTGATTTTAAGTCTTCCCTAAGTTGAAGTAAAGATTTATTTAATTCTTTTACTGAAGGGATTGGTGTATTCATTTCACTTGAACATAGCGGACATATATCACCATTTTCGTTATCTTCATTCAAACCTAAAATATGAATGCTTGATAGACGAATCTCTTGTTGGCGGACTTCATCGTTATAGCCTAGTGTTGTTTTAGTAAAATCTCTAGCAGCTTTTAAATTGTCTTCGACTTTATTTAATTCAATTCGAAGTTCATTTCTTCTTTCTATAAGGTCTTTTGTTACATTATTCTCTGATTTAACTTCTAACGGTTTATATTCCCATTTTGAAATCTCACTGAGGAGCTTAAATGCTTCACTTTCTGTTTCAGGTTTGGCGACATTTTGAATGAGTCCAATTTCCTTTGCTTCTTCAATCAAAGAATAAGCTTGACTAATTCCTTCTGATTTTATTTTTTCTGATTCTCGTTTTTCTCGAAGTAATTTATTGAGTTCTTTTTTTAATTGTGTTATTTCAGATTCAATGCTTAAGCTTTCTTCATTTATAGCTCCAAGAAAATAAGGCAAAGTGTCCTTTATAGATTGAGGAACAAAGTCTTTATTTTGGTTATAAAACAATTGATTAGGGTCTGCAACTAAGTATTGAGGTTGGTAGCAGTAAAACCTAGAATGTTTAAAGTTAGCCTTTAGTGGTTCTCGTGTAAGGGAGTCTGGAATATGGATGTTTTCATTAATTCCAATTTTTCGGGAGAGAAACTCTTTTAAACTATCAACGTTGAAATTGGAATCTAAATCGTTGAAATCAGGCACGGCGTCCCCAACATTTCTAATTAAGCAAACCGAAGAAACAACGCTAACCTGTTTTATATTTGGATTCTGCCTTGCGATAAAGGTTCTTTCACCATCATTAAATTTCACCACTACAGCAAAATAGGTTACTGTTTCTTTAATTTTTCCCTCGGAAATATCACAGCTATTACTAGCAAGACAATAGTCTAGAATGCCAATTAATGCTGTTTTTCCTGATTTTGATTCGCCTGAAATTATATTTACTTGGCCTAAGTTAAAAGGCAAGATTCTAGTTTCACCGATTTTATTGTAGAGAATGATTTTTTCTATTTGCATAATTAAGGGGTTATTCTGAAAAATGAGTAAACCGAATTTATACTACTGTTGTGAGATAGCCACTTTCCAAGCATTTCTGATTTTTTCAAAATGGTATCCACTTCTTCTAAA
Organism: Flavobacteriales bacterium; assembly: GCA_018335925.1. Classification (GTDB taxonomy): domain Bacteria; phylum Bacteroidota; class Bacteroidia; order Flavobacteriales; family Flavobacteriaceae; genus Flavobacterium. The sequence continues at coordinate 137,346 of JAGXRF010000080.1, read as the reverse complement.
TCATCACCACTATACCGTTTTATTCTTCTTGCTTTTACAATTATTTGACTTTTATCATCTATCTCAATTAAATCGTTTTGAAGCAGAAATAAGATTGATTCTTTTGTAAATGGAACCATCTGTCTAGCTCTAATTGAGAAATTGTAGAAAAGGTCTTCATTGTTTTCAACCCATGCAAAAAGGTATGAGCGTGTTGTTTTAGGCATCCTATCCCTGGTGTCTTTGTGCAAGAGAATTGGAAGGACGATAAATGAAAATGCAAAAGGAAAATTAGTATTGGTTGCTTTGTTGTAGGCGTCAGCAGTTCTTCTTAGAACTTCGCCACAAAAAGCAGGGTTTAGTAGGTTTGCAACAATCGGGTTTCTTTGATTCCAAGCTTTTATCATAATAAATCTTTAAAATTAGGATGCCAACCTATTCTCTTACTGTCAGATAGAATCTGATAACTACCCCGGGTTAAATAATCTTCATTAAATTTTTCTCTAATTTTGACAGGAGGACAAGTCTTTGCAAATTGATTTAGATAGAATTTATTCCCAATTTCTCGAATTTGCTCAATTTCTTTCTCAGCACATTCATCTTGAATTATGTCAAAAAGATTTTTCCAATAGTCATAAAGCTTTTCGTCATACTCGATTTGCTCATCAGGACTCAATAACTCTAGTCTTAACCATTTTGATCTTTGTTGAAAAGCCCTTCGAAAATCACTTATTGCACGTTTTGCTGTGTTTGATGAGAGTTTGATGGATATTATTTCTAGTTGCTTTATGTATGTTTTATCCTTGAAGTTTTTGACTTCTTGGTCGCTAATTTCTAATTGCTTACCGAAATGGTTTGGCAGATTGTCCTGACTAAAAGAGTCTCTAATACTCGAAACTTTCGATTGAAGCTCTTTTGAGTTAATACAATCCTTATTTCCTATAAGATGTTCGATTGCTATTTGAAACCACCAACCCTCTAAAATCTCTAAAAAACTATCTATTTGATTATAGGGCGCAGAATAGGCTAATTCTGATTTTAGCTTATCTGTTATTTGAGCTATATCAGATGCAGCATCTATAATGTGAATATTTTTGATAAGCGATTTTTTGTTGTCAATTGATAATTTCAAGTATTCATCATAGGCTTTTTTATTCGTTGCATTTGTTGATGTTGTTGCAATTGTGTCCATTTGACTTATCAATGAACTTATGGTGACATCTGATTTTAATTCGTCCCTTATAACTTTCAAAAAACTATCATTTGAGACTTCTTCTGTTGAAATTAGAGTAAATATTGTCTTTTCAGGTTCTACTCTGTTATTGTTTATATTATCCGCCCAAACTCTTATGGTCTTCCAAAAGTCAACACTAGAGTTTGTTAAGCTCGCCTTTGATTTTAGTTTAAGTTTAGTCTGAAATATTTCAGTTTTGTCAGGGGATTGAATTTCAATGTCATCTAAGCTTTCAATTCTCAATAGTGGGTTTTGAATAGCTCTATTTGAAAGCAGCAAGAACAGACTATATCTAATTTGATAGAAATAGCCTAATGAAGGCTCTCTAGCTGCAAATTCCGAAAGTTCATTTTTCTTATCCATTTATTCTTGTTTCAAATTAATTTATCTGTCTAAGCTTTGGCAAAAATTCAAGCTCTTTTGGTTTTTGCGTTTGCTTATGTGTCGGCAAAAACCAAATGTGCTTGAATGTGAGTTGGCTTTTTAGCATGTTGCACAACGTTTGTGATTTCGAAACCAGTTTCGTAAGGCATGCCGATTGGAATACATTGCGAAATTAGTTTCGAGTATTTTTTTTAAATTTTGGTCGTCCATATCCAATTCATCAAAAGAACTTTTATTCTGGTCGAATCCCTAATCCCGGCGTAGTCAGATCGTAAGTTCTGACTGGGTGGGATTTACAGTTCCACTGCCCTACCCGACCACCTTTCCGGCCAAGTATCGCTGTACTTCATAGACATCGATGCTATTGTTAAACTTTTTGCTGACCGAGGGAAGGGACTCGCTGGAAATCCAGATCTTCAGTTCGGCATCCAGGTCAAAGGTTCCCGCAGTCTCGAGCGAGAATCTGGTGATATTCTTATAAGGCATGGACTTGTACTCTATCTTACTTCCCGTTAGCCCCTGCACATCGATCAAAATCAAGCGCTTGTTGGTAAACATAAAGGTGTCTCGGATCAGCTTAAATCCAAGTTCGATCTGTTCATTCTCGCAGAGAAGTCTGCCGTACTTTTCCAGCAGTTTTTCGGAGGAAACCTCGCTAGCATTGCCCAGTATTTTGTTAAAAAAGCCCATACTTTATAAAATGATAAAACTCTAAAACTTGACTAGGAGTATCCGTTAATCCCTCTTCTACCTTGGAACTGGTATAGGCCAAAAATCCTTAAAATCGCTTCCGAAAGGCATTAGCCTTTTACGCACTGATCAACTTAAACTTCGTATTGCTAAGAAAGGGAATTTTGGGGAAGGAGAAATACCCAGTAGTGGGTATTTTTTGGGGTGAATGAGGAAAAAGTGAGGGTTTTGGGGGAATTGAACCTACTAAATTCAAAGAACAATTACGAATCTGTATTTAGATCATCCTGATTTAGTTCGCCAATTGCCTTTTCCAAATGGATTCTCTGAAACCATCCTACTAGTTGTTCATTAGTAAGCTCGTTCCGATCAGAGGTCGGTTCAAAATCGGACCGATCTCCAAATAGTCTGAGTGACATGGAATAGAAAAAGTTTATATCTACTACTTTTTTCAATAATCTATAAAAGGCCTCACTGAAATTTGACTTGTATGTTTTACCTCCATGTTTTCCCCCAGAAAATGAATGTGTAGTTTGACTAAAGGCATAAAGTAGTTTCAGAAAGTTGTTATTGTCTTCTTCTAGCCACAGTTTCATTTCTTCCTTGATTCTATCCCTTTGTATGCTACTTCCAATCTCGAGTAGATATCTGAAATAAGAATCCTCAATTTGTTCATATAGCTGATCCCATGAAAATTCGGCTTTACATCTTTGATAAAGTCTTTCTGAAACTTTGCTGAACGCTTCTTCTGAAAGTACGTCGGGTCTTGATCCTCCGTCACTTTTTGGATGAAGCACTCTCCAGATCTCAAAGGCAAAATTGAGTGGATCAGCACGATCAACCAATTTCACGGCAAATTCTCCCCTGCTTTGAGTGGGTTGATCTTCCACACATTTTTGAATAAAATAGGCTACTTGTTGAAAAGGAGCCATGATTTTGGAACCGGCGGAATCCTTAACAGGAAAAATTGATGCCATCAAGGCAAGATTTAGCGCGAGATATTCTTTTTGACTTGAGGAAAAGGAATTTTCTAAAAACTGAATCTTTAAAGCAAATTCGGCCCCATTCAAGTCAGAACAAAGAATTTGTAATTCTTCCTTGCTATCCAAATAGTCTTTGGAACCTAATCTTTCAATAACGTCATCAAAAACCACATCAGGTAATTCTCCTTTTAATACTACATAGGTAAAGTACCTATCAAAATACCTTGCCGAACAAATCCGCTTTTGTGAATACCATTCATTCACACTATCATCGCGATAAGAATACAATCCTAAAACAGATTTGAGTTGCGGGAATAACTCAGCTAGAAAATCAATAATTTGACTTTGGGTTTGCTCAGAATATAACTTGAGATGATCTTTAATCCGCAATTTTGCTTCTTCTTTTTTCTGGTGTTCGTCTTTTGCCTGAAACCCAAATGATCTGGAAGAACCCGTAAAAAGTGATGGATTTTTCTTAATAAACTCATAGGTCTGTGGAAATGTAACCTTCAATCCTTCAATGAACAATAAATCAACCAAATTAACTTCACCTTTTAGTAGTGGAATTGAAAATGAAATTGTGTTTGAAATACGTACCGCAATTCTTGGAGTCAGAATGAATTTTAGAAAGAATTGATCAAATAACCTTATGAATCTATCTTTTTCAGAATCGACTAATTTTATATCGTGTACTTCAAACTGTTTTAAAATCAAAGTAAGTGTGTAATCACGGACTGCAGAAATTTGGGCTTTGGGTAATCCAAGAGGCAATTGAACAATTTTTTCCAAATAATCATATCCTCCTTTAGAATAGGATTTATCCAAAGCAGAGGCTACCAACTCATCATCAAAGGATAACAAGTAGACTGTGTTATTAAAATTAGCCACTAGTTTAATCAGACGAAATACGACCTCTATCTCTGAAATACTCAACCTATCGATATCATCCATTACGACGACCACACGCTTGCCTGCCTTTTCCAAAGAGTCATTGATCCTGACTTTATATTCATCAAGAGAAACATTGGAAAGTTTTTTACCAAAAAATTCCATTATTCCTTTACCTCCTGAAAATCCTGCTAAAGCACCAACTGAAGAAATAGCGTCAGCATAGTCCAGAAGTTTTTTACCAATTTTCTCCTTTTTCTTATCTATTGAGATATTTAACCTTGTTGCCAAAACACCAAAAAACGACATCAATAATTGCTTTTCATCTGAAAAAAGCCATGGATTAAACTCAATGATGACTATTTCGGAATCATTGTCTAGTTCCTCCTTCATAAAATTCAGCACGGAGGATTTACCTTCTCCCCATTTGCCGTAAATTCCTACAACAAAAGATTCTTTACTTGAATGACCTTGAATAACTGTTGCTATTCGCTTTGCAAAGAGATATCTCTGAAAATAGTCGTCTTCTCTTTTCGAAATTGGTTGATCGGTATTTACCATAATTGAAGTAGAATTTTTAAGCCCTTACCTGAGTCTGAATAGCAGCTCTAATCTCTTCATAGATATCAACTTCTACATTTTCTGGAATTTCCAAGGTGACTGCCAGGCCGTATTTGATTCTTTTCCAAAATTTGAGTTCGGAGTCGGAAGCATCTTTTCGGCAGTTTACCTTGACGATCATAAATCCACCTTCAATAAAGGCATCAGCTCGCGTGCCTTCATAGACTTGATGCTGCAAGGTGCCCCGACTTGTTTTCTTGAAATCATACATTCCATCGTCTAAGGAGATATCCTCATTGTTCCTGAAATTGGAAAGATAGAGATGAGCTATCCGGTATTTATTTGACCAGACATTACAAGGTGAGAGCCATGCTAAGGTCGTAACCAGCCTTTTATGAATAACCTGTGAAGAAATAGAGGCAGGCAATGGAAATTTGAAGAGATGTGCACTCTGGGCTTCATTCCAAGTCAATTCTCCAACCCCAATAAGTGTGACTCTATGCGCAGTACAATAAAGGACACGGGCTTCATTTACTTCACCATAGCCAGTATAGGCTACAGTTCGAGCTTTTACCTGATTATTTGCCACCGAGGGAAATCTTTCAATCAATTCCCGGAAGAGGCTAAAGTTCTCTCCCAAGTTTGCCCCATGGGTAATCAAAGCCTTGACCAGCACCGGAAAATAGGTCTCAGGTATCTGCTGACTTGGACCGGATTCTTGGTTTAGCTGGAGTAAAACTTCCATAAGGTTTCCGGCTAAATGGGTTGTCTGAGCTGCTGAAAAAGTCGTTCCAAATTGATAAGAAACACGATTACTTTGACCTTCGGATCCTGGAGTGGCTACCAATACCCCAGGTGGCTGATCATTTCCATTTGGTCCAAACACCAAATTGACATGATCTCTACCCCGGTCAGCCGGAACTCTCCTCATTAACACTCTCCCGCCGGGCATCAGAATATCCGGTTTTATTGAATCATTCATCCCCCAGCCAAATCTGGAATAGGGGGCTATGTATCCGTGATCAGCGGTAACATGGATTCTAGCGAAAAACATGGGTTGGCTTGGATCGATTTCAGCCTCATCCTTATTCAATGCTCCAACAGATAGGGCATTAATCGATTCAGCAGGTGACAGAATTTTGCGATTGAAATCCTGCTTCAGCATTTGATCCAAAAAAGACTTCTTGCCCTCTTCCGAAATTGGATTCGTGAATTCAGAAGGGTTTATTGTAAATTCTATAGACTCTCCGAAGTTACCTGCACTGACAATAAAGAGTAGGTTGTATTCAAAAGCTGCCCAATCCAAGAATTTTGCCCAAGAACTCATTTCTCTTCTGAACGGGCGAAAAACATCTCCTAGCGACAAATTAACCACTTTTACCCTAGGAGCAACAGGCGCCTGATGAGTGTTGCCTTTGATCATTCGCACAATGGCGCTGTGAAGCAAATCAATCAACAATCTATTTTGAGGAAATTCTTCGCCATCAAATCCATTGTAATGCATCACAGGCCTGGCATAGATGGGTCGCAAGAGCGATTGTTTCTCCCCATTCCAATCTCCATGGCAAATAGTAGATGCCACGGCAGTTCCATGAATTCTAGTATTGGCTACATACTTGGAAGCAAATCCATCGGGATCGTCAACTAAAAGCCGCCCACGAAGCAATTCATGATTTTCCAATGGCAAGCCATCAAACATCGCTACTAGCGGATCTCCTAAGGGCTCATCTGCCCGAAATTCACTTTCAAGTTCGATGGTTTCATTTGATTCCACGGAAACTTTTGCCTGTCCCGGTGGTCTGAAATATAAAACGTTGGATGCTCTTAAAAATCTGACGCTGGTTTGATTAGTGATATTTTCAAATGCAGAGACAGGAGCATCAGCGAGACAAGCGAAATACCGAATGGCCATCAAATCAAACTTGGAGCTCACTAAAACACTTCCGCCAGCTTCAGAGATTAAAGTTTGGAATTCTTCAAAGGCAATTTCTCTTCTTCTTTTACTTTCGGGATAGGTAAATTCAACTTCAAAACGAACAGTTTCCTGCCCCATTTCTCTTATTCCATCCAAGTATTGAGGCATTCCTGTATCCATCAATCTATCCTCTACAGAATAATGCCTTACATTTTTTAATCTTTTGAACAGTTCTTTGAATTTGGCTAATCCTGAATCAAAAGTGGCTTCTCTATTCTTTTCAAAAATCTTCCAAAGCCTTATTATTTCATCTATGGATTTTTTGTTAACCATGGAAACAAAAATCCGACCTTTATATTTATCATGATCGCCTTTGTAAAAATCCTCATCCGGTTCAAATTCTTCCAATAGTTCCTTTAGAAAGAACATTCCAGGTACTTCTTTGATCGCTTTGTAAAACTCATCGATCGAACCTGCTATCTCAAAGACTACAATATACTCGGTAAAAAATCCTTCCGGCTTGAGAGAAAGGCTTATCGCTTCTTTATCGAAGGCATCTTTAAGGGTTTGCCATCGTCTTCCTATTCTTTCCTTTTGCCTTTCATGGTCAGGTAGGTGAATACCGGAATTACCTGAACCTAAAGGTTCTCTAGCAGCTATACCCGGAGTTGGAAAAATTAAAAGTGGTTTTTTATCTGCCATTCGGTTCGCCTTTGAGTGTATGATAAGTCAAACACTCCTCGACGATTTTTTTAACATTGGCTTCTGGAAGGGAAAGAATGTACTTCCTTTGGATATCGAGTACAAAGTCTTCCACCTCGGAAAAGCTTAGGCCCTCCAGTTTCGACGCGATTTTATCCAAGGAATGGTCTAAAGAGTATTTCACTTGATTTTCAAATTTCTTAAGCCAGCGGACAATCATTGTTTTTGTGGGTTTGTCCAAATTCAGTTTTACCTGAAACCTTCTGCCCACCGCACGATCTAATAGTTCGGGGTGATTGGTAGCGGCGACCACCACCACATACGAAGGAAGGCGATCAATCTGCATCAGCAAGGAACTAACCACTCGCTTGATTTCCCCGGTTTCATGCTGATCTCCCCGCTCCTTTCCGATTGCATCAAACTCATCAAAAAATAACACACACTCCTGGGTACGAACAAAATCAAACATTTGCTTTAGCCGTGTGGCAGTTTCCCCAAGGTAACTTCCAATAATACCATCGTAACGAATTACGTAAAACGGAATCATCAAGGACTGGGCAATAGCTTCGGCCAATGAAGTTTTTCCATTTCCCGGTGCACCGGAAAGCAGAATTCGGTTTCGCGGCTCGAGATTATAAGAACGGAGAATATCTGCCCGAAAGTGCTCTTGAACCACTTCATTTACTTTTCCAAAATTTTCTTCGGAAAGTATCAAATCATCCAATCTTTTCTCTGGTTTGACTTTAAAAAGGAAGTTTTCGAACCGCTGTCCAAGTAGATTTGAGTTACCGGAATTACCCCGAGATCCCCTGCTTTCTGCAGACCTCAGGAGCTCATCAAGCTGGTCAGCAAGAATGTGGTGCTGTTTGCTTCTCTCCTCCGCAATAATGGATTCTGTCACCCTGGTAAAAAGACCCAGATCACTTGAAAGCCCTGCTTTTACCAATTTAACCAACAAATCTGCTCTTGCCATATTCAATAGAATTCCCACAAAGGAACAAAATCGCCCTGGTAATCGGGTTAAATTCTATCCTCTTTGTTTTGTAAACTAGACAATCTGTGGCTGAAAAAAAATACCCACAACTGGGTATTTTCCTACCTTACCCCTCTCCCGATAAGCTTCGCTCCCGATTCGTAATCTTTCGGGATTAAAATATCGGGACAGGCTCCCCTCTGGGAGTAGTCAAATTATCGTTGGGACTAGGTGGAATTTGCAATTCCACCCTACTATCCTTACCAATTTGTAATTGGCTTTATTACCACGCCCCTCCTCTTCTACCTCATCCCTTCTTCTTCCCGATCCGCTACGCTACTCGGGACAGGCTCTCCAGGAGAAAGCGATCATTCAGTGGAGTTTCCAAGTTTTGTAATCCTTTGGCAATTCACTCGATTACTATTTCTGATTATCAAAGGCTTCGTCGTGCCAAGAAAGGGAATTTTAGGGAAGAAAAAATACCGGGTAGTGGGTATTTATCATTTGTTTTCCTCTTTTTATCTTAGTGAAAACCATTTTTTTGTATGATACGACTGGTCATTATTTTTCTGCTTCTCGGATTAGCTGTTTCCTGCAGTACGATCCCTAATCCTGTCCCAGAGAATCCTGAACGAGTGGAAACGGATAGCCTCATGGCTATTTACGGCAAATCGATAGTCACCTCGAACCTGAATTTCCTCAGGTATTTCCAGCTGGACAAAAATGGAAATACGCTTCTCTACGGAGGTACATCCGATCGATTCTGGTTCGGGGCTTTCAGGCCTGACCGATCCCTTATCAAAGAAAACTTAGTAAAACTTGATTTAGAGAACAGTTTCAAACAGCCGGTTTCCAAACCCACCGCCATTAGCTATCGGGTATTGGATAAATTGATATTTGAAGTTTTTACCCGTGAGCAATCCGAAAAAAGTTCCAACAATACCCTGGCAAGAAGCATCCTGGGTCTTTCGGAAAGTACCTATGAAATCCACCATATCACAGATTACATCCAGAGGGATGACTATATCTACATTGAATTGGCAAGGCCCTGGAGAGGTGGGTACCTGCTGGAAATGAACGGTTCGCTGGGAAGGAGCGGAAAAAACTATACGCAATACATTTCAAAAGACTTTTCAGAATCTCTGGTTTGGGATTGTCTCCACTGAACCGCCACTTTTGGGTAGATGCCGTGATGCCTTCGTTGTTCTTTTCTATTGTTACTCTATTGCCTATTGTTTATTGTGACTTGTTACGTTGACTATTCTGCAAAATCTTTCTTGCCCCAACAACTCGGTAAATGCCTTTTCTAATTTTTCTTCCGTGAATTTCATTCCTTGGGTTCAATTTTTATTGTCCAAGAAATTGCTTTTAACCTTTCTTGAATCAATTTTAAGGTTTCCAAAATCGCTTCTTCTTTGGGTAATTCTCCGTACACCAAATTTTTAAAGTCACCGTTGTAAATCGTCTTCAACTCATTCCACACATTTTCCAAGTCTTTGAATATAAGTGCTTCATTTGGATGATAGACAAGCCATTGATTGTTGTTTTTAAAACTGGTGACATCATCATTAGCTACTTTTAAAAGCATTTCATCAAAAGCCGTTGATTGAAAAAACTTGAAGAACTCCTCTTGTTTAAGTAGCTGATGTAAATCATAGGTGTGCCGTATCTTTTTCTTTAAATCATCTATCGGATTTTCTCCATAAGAAAAGCGAACCAAACTCATTATTTTTTCACAAATGGTTCTTATGGGTTCTAATGCCAATAGGTCAAAAGGAAGTAGCCCGTTTTCTTTGGCAATATCAGACTGCTTATTATCCAACATCATTTGACCAACAAATGAAATAATGCTTTTGGTAGTAAATGGTTCGCAGTATCCAAGCCAAGTTGATTCCAAAATTATCACATCTCTTACTTGTCCGTGATCACCTTTAAATTCTTTGTTGTATGAGTGTGCCGTTTTTCGGTTCATTCCCATTTTATGGGTAATACCTTCAATAGTTACTTCGGGCAATACGGTTTCTACAACTGTACTTATTGCTTTTAATTTTGATTTTAACTTGCTGTCTGTTTCTCCTTCTCGCCTTAATACTACCAAGTCAATATCTTCCGAAAATCGTTCAATCATATAGTAACACTTGGATAGTGCTGTTCCTCCCTTAAACACGGTGTCTTTGCCAATATCATTATTGAAAATGGTAAACAAAGCATAGGTAACCCAATAGTCTTTTTCCACATAAATAGCAGGGATTTTCATTTGGTCAGCCGTAAACTGAACAGCTTGTCTGAATAAGGTTTTATTCTCGTGTAGGTTCATACAATATTCCATTTTTCGATGTTGGAAATTGCTTTCGCTGCACCTGTTAGTTTATACTTAGTAATTGGGTTCAATGATTTAAAAAGTGGTTCAGCTGTATTGCCCTGTTGTAATTGATCTAACAACGCACCTAATAAAGCCCTTGTAGCAGGTGGATATTTTAATGCCAAGCGGACCAAGGTAATTGTTTCTTTGTCTGTAAAGTTATTTATTATGGCTAAGAACCGTTTGCAGGATGCTTCTATACTGGCATCAGGTATTTTTTTGATGTATCGGATGGCATCCAATAGCTGCAACAAAGGAATATTCTCTTTGGTGATGGTGTTTTTTTGCTTTACAAAAGCAATCGTATAGCGTTCTCTTTTAAAATTGGGGCGAATTTGATTTTTCCCGATTTGTATGGTATTGCTTACCTGTGTGGTTAAGCCCAACTGATTGTAAATACTATAACCCGTGAGATAGCCTGCTATTTTTCCGTTTTCTTCCAATAAGTCTTTTACTACTTGTGCCTGATTGGGTTGAAGATTACCAAAAGGGGTATTTTCGGGTTTGTAGTATTTGCCTTTGGATAGTTTGGCAATTTTGCCCGAAGCTACCATACGGTTTAGGGCTTTTATCACCGCTTCCTTTTGATTCACCTCTGTAGCAAAATCAGCATAGGTGAACACATAGCCTTTGGGTAGCCTGTCTATAGTAAATGCTATGTATTCAGCTGTTTTCATTCTTTTTATTGTAGTGCAAAGATAGTTAATTTGTCCAGTTTATTAGCAAAAAAACTGGACATTTTGAAATCTAATGAAGTATGGTTAACTTTGCAACTCCATTGCAAAGTTAACCATACTATACCTCTTGGATTTTTTATCATAGCTACACTTCAATTTCTTCGCCAATCCCCATCATCATATTGTAATGACCAATATTTTCTGTGTGGCTAAATATATTTTTAAACACTTCCAAGTATTTAGTAATAGTTCCGTCAGGAGCTTCAATAAATAAATCATCAGGCAAGGTATGAGAACCCTCATTTGCCCAACTTAATAAAGACCTGCAAATTTCTCTTTCTTCTTGAGTTGAAAACTTATTTATTAAAACATCATCTCGTTTGCTTCCTAAAATGCTGAAATAGTTTTCAAGAATTCGTCTTAGTGTGTTTTGAATAGTTATACCCGAATTATTTTCCCATTCCTTTATTTCTCGCCAAAGCAATTCATAGGACGATTGTATAGGGTTATTTATTCCATAAAAATGGATGGCAGAAACTTTGTTGTTTTTGCGTAAAATCCAGAATTGAGATTTTTCACCCTTTCTGTTCAATCCCTCATAAGAGACCCCTCTAGGCGTGTTATCTACTCACCATCTCTGAAGTTCAGTTGGATGCTGGGTGAGTTTGAAACTTCACCCTTATATTCTTACCAATTTGTAATTGGCTTCACCAACTCACCCCAATCCTTCCCGAAATCCTGCGTGACAAGCTTCCTTGAAGAGAAGGCGATCATGCAGTAGAAAACTTAATACCAGAAATCCATAGAGGCTTATTCAACAATCGATTGGCTTGGTATCAAAAGCTTCGTTTTGCTAAGAAAGGGAATATTAGTGATGAAAAAATACCGGGTAATGGGTATTTTTTGAGGGGGAATGAGGAAAAATCGAATTCGAAGGGAGAAATTTCGGGTTGAAATAAATGGATCTTCAGATTTCAAAAATTTCAGATAGAAATTTCTTGACTTTTTAAGCCCACACCTCCCCCAAATACACCTAATTGGAAAGGGGCCTGTCTTAGGAATACCCACTTTCCTGACTGAAGGCAAAAAAGGCATGCTTGGCGAAAGCCTTGAAATCAAACTCTTCTTTGTTTTCTTTCATAGTCAAAATTTAATGGTTTAAATTTTAACACAGCTATTTGAACAATCTCATTCTCAACTTATTTCGCTCAAAATTAAATCGGAGGCCATACGAGCCAAAGTGTAGAATCTGCTTTCTGATACATACTTATACATTAAGTCATTTAGTTCAATTCCCATCGCTTTCTCCCCATTCAAAGCCCAATTCCACAACCTTTTCAATAAAGTCTTTAATCAGGTAGGAATCTTTTTCAAAAATAACTTCAATTTCTTTCCAGGATTTTGCTAAATCTCCATTGTCTGGCTCTCCTGTATGAAAAACTAATTGACTGACTCCTGCTAAATTTGCTGCAACAACCTGAAGCCAAGTCATTAGTATTCTGTTTCCTCCATAAGCACCGCACCCCCAATAACCGGAATGAATAATTGAAGGCAATGAGCCTGATTCTATAACAGCGGCTCTAAATCCGCTAAAAGCTGTATTAAGAATATAGTCAATTTCATCGAAAGAATATTTCCCAACACCCCCGTAAGGAGCAGTAATGGCAATAAAGTTGGTTATGGTGGGTGGATTTAAAACCACTGTAGCTCTTCTAACCACATCCTCTGCCACCCAACCAAATTCGTTTCCATATAATCCATAAGGTCGTCCTTCATCCGGGTTACAATCCGTCTTTACGAAACACCTTCTCTCTACTCCAGAAATTAAAATCGGGGTAGGGTTTCCACCTTCCTTGGTTAAACCATCTATATTGAGAGCAGTTAATTTTTGCTTGAGTGAAGCTAAAATTGGATGTTCTGCAACTTGCATTTCATCCTGGGCAAAAAGATCACTCCCGTAGGCTACAAACAAATCCTCATCTGCGAAATTCAAATGCCACTCTTTTGCTAATTGACTTTGATCATGAGGAGCATAATCGAAAAATCCATCCTTAACAACTGCTATAGAAGGCATTAAAGAAACATTCAACCTTTCAGGTAATTCCATTTTTCCCCATCTTGAATATTCAATATCCCCACTATGAACAGAATCAGGCGGGCATGCCAAAGCGTAAACCACCTTCTTGTTTTGAGAGTAAAGTAGTGCAGGTTCGGCTTGTATTAATTCTTGAGATTTGAAAGAAAGTCTTTCTTTTGGATTTACCATCTTTTGTTAATTTAAAAACATTCGAAAAATGATTCATTATAATTTCCACACAAGTTAAAACAACATTTGCAGTATGGTAAATGGAAAAAATTGAGTGACGGCAATTGTCTTTAAAAGTGCAATCAAGGATAGAATTTTTATCTCTTGAAGTCCACATAGAGCAGTAAGATTTCTCTTCACCATACTTCTATTAATTAATCTGGATTGGGTAGAATTCATTCATCACAATTGATAATGATCATTCGGTCAAATTCACAACCCATGAAATTTTCCAAATCAGAAAAGAAAATTGAGTTCACATCGAAATCCAACTTCCTATTCAATAGAGGCAGGTTTTGAGGTTGTTCGATGGATAGAATATCGAAGTAGGAATACCCATAATAGGCAGTACTGCCTTCGTTGTTTTTATTTACATTATGTAAACCAATAGGATAGTTTAAAGAAAATTAAAACCTTTGCAGGTATTCGAAATACTTTCTTTCGAAATATGGATCTTTTTTTAGGCGATCTGAATCAATAAAAAGTGTAAAAAAATGTTCGTTTTGAATTGCTCCCAAAAAATTCGCTTTATTCAAATTAGCATTTTTAAAGTTTACATCTAATAGATATGCTTCTCTAAAATTTGCATTTTCACAATTGGCACCTGAAAAATCTGCTCCACAAAAATCCGCTCGCCTTAATTCAGCATCATTTAATTTAGCTTCAATCAATTTAGCATCGATTAAAATCGCATCAATCAGATAAGCGGCACTTAAATCTGCACCAGTTAAATCTGCCCCACTTAAATTAACTCGATTTAAGTTTGCTCCCCTCAAAATAACACCTTTCAAATCAGCTCCTTTCAAATCCAATCCTTCAAGAATTGCTTTTTTGCCACCTTCTTTATCATTAAGCCACAAAAGATGCTCATCAATAATACTTTTTAGGTTTTCCATGAAATTAAGGTTGCATTATAAGTTGAACTTTGCTATAGAATGGTGATTTTATCACTTTCATCAAATTCTCAACTCTTTTTACCTTGACTAGGTATAAGATCTTAATAAAGGTGAGAAGAATTTTTTAAACATATAAATTATGACCTAAGTTCATGTCATCAATTCTCTTTTAAGCGACTTTCAATTTCAGGAAAAACAACTGGACCAAAAACCTTTGTCAATTGGGGCAAATCCATCACCTTTGATTCAATCTGAGTCTTTATGATACAGATGGTACGATAAGAAAATACATTGTTTTTTGATCTGTGGTATCATTGCCGTTTACCACATCTATGAGCTTTTATTGAGCTTCAGGTGAAAGCCCAATCGCTCTGTGGGTATAGAGTAATTCCTTCCCTTTCAGTTTTTTATATCCGTTTCCGATCTCACAATTTTCGCCTCAGGAACTTCATAAGTACCAATCTGATCAAAGGCCACATGTTCAATCTATTTGTCTTGAGTAAAGAATTATGAGGAATCTTTGAAAAGAGAAGAAACCTTCTCATTGAAAGAAATAACTAGCTCGCGCTTGGCTATTGTCATGGCTACATAGAGTTTTAAGATATCTGTAAACAATTCTTCACAAGCTTAATCTGGATTGGGTAGAATCCCATCAAAATAGTTGATGATAATCATTCGATCAAATTCAAAACCCTTTGTATTATCCAAATCGAATAGGAAAATCAAGTTATTCCCAAATCCATCTTCCCATCCAATACCGGCAGGCTTTGGGCCTGTCCGATAGATAAGATGTCATAATAGGAATATCCATAATTGCCAAGACAGCCTTTCTCATTTTTATTTAAATCTAGGATACTTTTGAGGTAAGCTAGGGAAAAATTGAATCCGTTGGAAAGCGGAGAGGTCTGTCCCAAAAATGGTTTTGGAGAGGAGAAATTGGCAAATTCAGGATTCAGAATCTCAAAGTCTCCAGTAGAATAGGCTGCAAAGTCGGTGTCTTTTTGAGCACATCGTGCGCAGCAGCTAGCATTTCTCTATTGTCACGTTAATTCTAAGTGATCTTTAGGTAATTCTGTCTGTCAATTTTGATTCTTGGATAGGCAATTAAATAGTGTTTGGAAGGTACCACCTAGGCTATACTAACACTGAGGAAAAGATCATTTTCTCTACCCTCATAGAGCTTTATGATAAATATCAATTCAATCAATATTTTTAAATTATGTATTTCTTCTATCCTAACATATCGGTATTTAGCCTTGATCCTATATCCCTATTACAAAGAATAGACTGAGACATACCAAGATTGTGGGTCACACCAACAAATCTGATGTAATCTTACCAATACTTAAGACCCTTTAAAATATCCTCTCTGGTTCTTTACCTATAGGAAAATGGATATACCCCTGAAGTTGAATTGGTTACTGCGTGGAGTTTACAGACCATTGACTTGTAATAACCAATCATCAATTGATCATAATACCTCAACCACCCCTGTACTTAAAAAAAGTAATCGTTCGGTGCAAAATCCAGTATTAGTAATCCAAGGAGACTTATCCTACCTACTCCAATTGATCATTAAAATCTTGATTTTGATAACATCATTCAAGTTTCGATTTTAGATAAGTGAGAAATTGTCTCCCTACACCATCCAATCACTTACCAGCTATCCATTGAACTTCAAATCTTAGGTCATTGGTTTCTAGCTTTAACAGCTTAAATGCAAAAATCTATTCAAGAAAACAATCTACTTTCACCCCATTCTTCCAATTTTCTCTACAAAACACTTTCCCGTCCTCGAAGTAGTAAATCCATTCTCCATCCTCTTTTCCATGGTTGAACCTTCCTCTCCATTTTACCTGACCATTTTCATAGAAAAACTCCATGTTGTTTCTTTGATTTTTAAAATCGTAAGTAACCCTATATTTTGGGTTTCCATTCTCAAAGAAAGATTCTTTTTCTACGATTTCCATAGCCGTGAAATAGAAAGAGTTAAAATACCTAATATCCCATGATATACTTAAATAAATAGGTTTTTGAGCAGCTAGATGCTTTACTGATAATAATTTAATGAAAAAAAATGGCTATTACTAGGATTTTTAGGTGAAACAGGTAACAAACCTGTTACCTAACATTTGAAATAGTTTCGACTTCCATAAGGATATCGACTATTAAAAAAGCAGTAAGTAATAAATAAGGAAGAGCGCAGGAAATTAATGATACTTGGAGCTATTTTTTAAACCAAATTACGCTACCTAAGAAATTGCCACCTAGGAACAAAGCACATTCAAATCATCCCTGAATCATATAAAATATATGAAAACCGATCTCCAAATTTGTATCAATCAGGAAAAAAGAGCACGATTCAATTCTTTACCCAAAAGCAAGTAAGGAATCTTCCTGTCCAAACAATGGGTTTGAAAAAGTTTAACAAATTGATAGAGTAGAGGATTCAAGAGAAATAGATCTACCTACAAACTAGCATCACTAAAAAAAATGCAAGTGTACCAATACAGAAATGGGATCCTACACTCACATCATTCTGAGCCATAGCTTTAGTTTTACCTCACAATTTCCTCAAGGTTCTAAAGTTGTAATCTTCTATCCGAAAAGCCTTTTCAGACTGTCCAAAAATTTCAACATTCAATTCATCAATTACCTGTAAGATCGAGTCTTTTGCTCGCTTATAGCTACATCTGAAAAGTTCATTCGACTTTTGACTTCGACCTTCGTGAAGATAGTTGATATTTGCAGCCATATAAGGTTTTAATACTTTTTGGGTTTCAAATTCAATTGTACCTGAGTTTAAACACCTAAAGCTGAATAAAATTTCCCAATCATCCTGGCTTCCATATTTTGTTCGGTTTAAGGACTCTGCCCTAATTAACTTACTGCTTGTAGTTCCAATTTTAATCAATTGCCCATTAATACTTCCTGCGATATACACTGTCCCAAAAGAAACTTGCCTGAGGATAAATGCTATTCTAGCAGTGTCACACATCACACAATGGCCGGCCCTTGTTCTAATGGTATGTCCAAATTGATCACAAGGTGTAGTGTTGTATGCAAAGACTTTTCCGTTTGACTTCATAGTCTCCACAATTTGTTTGACGGATTGGCCTTTTGCATCCATCAGCAATTCATCTGGAAGCCCTTGCTGAACAATAAAGTTTTTTTCGTCAGATGTCATTTTTCCTCAAGTAAATTCAACCACCTTTTCTTCATACTTCTTTTGATTCCATTTTTCGGGAAATTTCTTTGGCACCTGTTCCATAAATGGGGCACCACAAATCTCATCAACTAACCCTCTATTCATTTGAAATTTGACTGTTTCAAACAAAAATCGTTCGTTCGAAGGAAAAGAATTAATTGGAAAAATGTTGCCCAAAAGAAGTCGATCCCCAAAAGAATGAGAAAAGTATGAGTATAAATGGGCCTGTTTCCTAAAAACTTCATAAAACTCGAACACTGTAAATCGGCTTTTCTGGCCTGGAAAATAGGCTCCAATTCGAATAGATTATTCTCTTCCAAATCAAGAGAAACAGCCCATCAAATCCAGTGGATACTCACTTAAGGACTGGGCAATTCCCGTTCAGAATCCGGATGCTCTGATTTAAGTTTTTCGGCCCTTTTCTCTTTCCATTGAAAATATAGCCTGAGCCCTAAATGGTAAATTTCAGTGATGACCCAGCCAAAAAATCTGATCACATTATAAATGACTACGATCGCGAGGTAGGATAAAAAGAGCGTAAGCAGGATTAAGGTAAGTACCGATGCCCCATTTCCTTTCCTGTTTCCTTTAGCCCAATTACTTCTGAAAGTCAAGCCGGGTAAGCCCGTACGTATGGAAAACCCTTTAGAACCAATAGCCCCGTACTTAGAACGGTAACTGGTCGAAAATCCGGAACCGCTGATATTCACTCCTAAGCCCCTGTTTCCTCCCACTCTTTTTTGTAACCTAAATCCCATGCCTTAAACTTTAAACCAAGTAAAACCTATTAACTACTCGAAAAACCACGATCCAAGTCATATTTTCCTTCCAATATCATGGATTAATTTGTTCATAAACCAGAATGAAGAAGCGTTATCAAATCTTGGACATAAAATGACAACCATTAAATCATACTAGCTCCAAACTCAAGGGGATTAAAGTCAAAAATTGTTTAGGCAAAAGACTCCTACTTTAAAGAAAAACCAATTGACAAACCTGATCCAAATCCAATTCCCGATTCGGCTCCAAGTAGCTAAATAAAACCTAAGCCAATCATCCCTTTAATTTCTGAACTAAATTGTGCAAAGGAAAGACAGTCCAATCCACCTACAAATAATAGTCTATCCATTCGCCCAGGCTTAAAGAATCCTACACCCTAATCTACTTCCTTTTCAGTTTTTCAATGAGTTTCAAAAGCGATTCTCTATTCTTGGCTTCATGATAAAACTTTGGCAACTTCTCTAAGAGCGTGAAATGGGTTCTATTTTTATGTTCTCTTAATTTGGAACCAATGTATTGTTCCAAATAAATGAGATGAGAGTGATTGTAAGCAAAAAAATAATCATCCTTAAATGGGTATAAATACCAAAGTTCAGCATCAAAATAAACGTTGGCCGAAGTTTCGAAATAATCCAACATACCCAAGTGGTTAAGTAGAGTTTCTTTAGTTTCTAGGTGGCCACAATAGGAACAAATCATTTTTGCCTTCTTTTGCTCATAATCAACTGTGGCTATGGCTTTTCGATGACAGGAAGGGCAGCGTACCGCGACCTCCTTATGAAAATCAGCAAGTCTGTATTTTTTATCTTGAAATCTGTGATCCATTTTCTTGTAGGGGAATAGTGCGCTTTACAAAAGGAATATACAGGTCAAACCTCTTCAATCCTTTCCTCATTGCCATAAACCCACTCTAATAAAGAAATGTCAACTTGCTGTTCAAGCTGGTTTAAAAAGGATCTCCTGATCCTGTACTACTTCCAAGATTTGAAAAATTCACAAAACAGCCAATAAATACTCCTTATTTCAAGATGAAGTTTGAGAAAAGTAACCTGCGAAACAATGTGCCTTTTAATCAAGGTGTCAATAACTGATCCTACAATTAGAGGCACTTGATGCAATCTTCAAATGGCTAATCAAATCCACTTGGAAATTCCAAAAGATAGGATTGGCCTAAAGTAAAATGAAAAGAATAACCGCTACACCATAACCGCCCTCATCCGGAAAAAGTGCTCAGCCAATTCCAGATTTCCCATACACGTCAATCCCTCAACTTTTTCTTCGTCGGAAACTCCTTGGGTAAACATTCTCCAAGCAAGTTCTCCCGGAATCATTACTTGGGTAGTTGGCTTAAGTTTAGAAAAAGGAAGCAGTTGCCATCCCAAATCCATTCGCTTTAACCACCAGGAATGAGAAAATTGCCCGGTAATTGTGATTTTGATTAGTGTGCCATTCGGACCATCCAAATCCTGATAATGATAAGGCATAGCCCTGAACGAAGTCTCCAAATAGGGCAAATAAAGTCGTTCACTGAAAAGTGACTGGTCTTTGGGATCCAATGCTTGAAAAATCTGTTGGGTATGATGCCATTTTTCGGTGTATTCTCTTGCAACATGAAACCAATTGAACGACTCCCTCTCCCCTGCCCAAGCTACACTGAAAAGAGCCTTTTCGAAAGGCTTCAAGCTATTGATCAACGTTCTGTATTCAATTCCACTTACCTCCATCAACGCAATTAATACCTGAGGGCTAAGCCGAGTCATGGCCCTTACCCAGTCTGCGTTTAACCTGTTTAGAAACCTAACCAAATCCTCTTTTGATGAAATAAACCCAGGATCTTCCCCGAAAAAACCATCCCTGATTATGGAAACTGACCTTAGATTTCCATCCAATAAATGCGCCACTACCTGCTTGACTGTCCAATGTCCTGCTAAAGTAGGGCAATCCCATTGGTCAAGAGAAATGGATTTAAGTTTGGTAATCAAGAGTAGGTCAAGCTCCTGAAAAAGATGCCTGGTTCGAATCGGGATAGAAGCCTTCATGGAAGAGAATATTTACGAAGTAATCCCAAACCTCACTAAAATCAAAACTTGGCTTACCGCCGACCAAAAAAGGGGTTTCCCCCTTCTTTAGAATGGACAGACATTCAGAATGTAGTCTACTGCTTTTTGAGCTTTAGATGCAGCATCAATTAGGAGCTGTTTATCATTTTTCAGTCTGGCAATCCAGCTTTGGATATAGGCTGCTTGATTTTCTACCAATCTAGCTTGCTGAATACCACTGAATCCACAAAGAAATCCAGCCCCCATCTCGGCTATCAGTTCTTCATTGCTGTAATTTTCCGATCCGAAGTAGTCAATTTCCTCCACTCCGGGTCGGTTCAGTCGGTTCTTATGTCCTGTCGAGTGAACCAATTCGTGAAAGAGTACCGCGTAATAATCTTCGGCGGATCTGAATCTGGGTTTTGAGGGAAGATTGATCAGGTCCAGATTGGGATGATAATAGGCTTCTTCCTTTTCGTGAATCAATCGAGGAGGATCAAACATTCCGTTGTAAACAGACTCACAACGGTCCAAAACAGGCAAACTCTGATTCTCTCCTATTTCAGGTAGCTCCCAATCAATCCCCTCAATCTGTTCGATTGGAAACACTTTGTATTCTTTGAGGAAGCATACTTTCGTCAGGGAATCTATGGGATAATCTCCAAGAAGTCCCTCGGGAATTGTTCTGCCGGTTTCTTTGTGCTTATAAACAAAATTCCAATAGCAGACAGGGATCGCCTTGGATCCCTTCTTTACCATACCTCCGAGCTCTTTTGCCTGCTGAAAAGTCAGATAATAGGGTAAATCGTGATTTAGTGAAACCAATAGCCAAAGGTTAATCCCCCGATAAGGCTTTTTGGTCAGGTAATTGGAAGGCAAGCCATTGGAATTCCAGGGTTGATACCATGGGATAATCCCCTGTTCCAATTTATCGAGGATTAACTTGGTGAAATGCTCATATACATCCGTTGGAGAATGTTGGGTGGATACCTCACCTTTTTGGGTTTTGGAAACTTTGCCTTCAGAAGTTTTCCATCCGGGATTTGCTGTTGTTTTCATCTTTTTACGGTTTAAGTTGAAATGAACTGATACAGCAGTCCCGAGCGGAAAGAGGGCACTAAGGGCAAGAGGAAACGGAATAAAAAGGCGTAGGAAGAGCGGTGGCTTTATGCCGTAGTCTCTTGTCCCGTGTGCACGCTCCCCGCTAACTTGGCTGGAACAGGGAGTAGAGAAGACTAACGGCTTGGATTCATCCTCACTAATTCAGTCCATTAAAAATCAGATTGATACAGTTTTAAAAAAGCCATATAGAACAGAAACAAGGATCTTCTACATTATAAAGAGGGTTCACAGTTCCAGCTTAGCTATAGCCACAATCCCAAAAAACATACTCTTAATGAAATAAGAGCAGATAGACCTACTACAAAAAACTTTAAGATAGAGCCAAATTTGGATGGGTTTAAAAACAGGCTTTTTCGAATAGTTCACCTTATCAATCAAAAAGTAACCATAAGTACCTTTTTAAAATAAAAAATAAACAAACTCTTACAAAACCTTCCCCAAGAAACCATACTTGTAAGCTCCTGGCTTAGGGATCAAGGCTACAGTCTGGAGTTAGAAAAAAAATACAGGAAAAGTAAGTGGCTGGAATCAATCTGACAAGGTGCCATGAAAAGTACTGGTGAGTCTGTTCAACTTGAAGGAGCTATTTATGCGCTACAAAATCAACTTAACCTGTCTGTTCATATCGGGGGTAAATCTGCATTAGGTCTTCTTGGAAAAGCTCATTTCCTTGAATTCGACAAAAAAGATTCACGCTATTTGGTCAGAGGGAAGAATTACTTCCAAAGTGGGTTTTAAACTTTCCGTGGGACGAAAAATTAAATTATCATTCCAGCAATTTTCTACCAAAAGAGTGGAATATGGTGGATCTCCAAATAAAAAATTACTCCATCCGTATATCTGGTCCGATAAGGGCGATGATGGAATGTCTTTACCTAGCTCCAGAAAATCAAAGTTTAATTGAATGCAATGAGTTCATGGAAAGTTTAAATAACCTAGTTCCAAAGACAGTCGAGAGAATGCTTGTGGAATGCAATTCAATCAAGGTAAAAAGACTGTTTCTATTCTTGGCCGAAAAATCAGGGCACGCTTGGTACAAGCACATCGATTTGGAAAAAATAGATTTGGGTTCAGGATCCAGAAGTATGGTGGCAGGTGGAACGTTTATCAAGAAATATAAAATAACAGTTCCCAGCGAATTGGCAGAAAATGAATCAAACCTATAAAAACCAAGTAAAATTACGCCTATATGTACTACCTGAAGTTTCTCATGAAGGCTGCTTTGCGTTGCATGGGGGAACTGCAATAAATTTGTTCATTAGAAATATGCCAAGGCTTTCTGTGGACATCGACCTGACCTATCTCCCTATAGAGGACAGACCCAGCACCATCGAAAATATAGCTCAAGCCTGATTCAGAATAAAAACCAAGCTGAAGTCCAATATTCCGGGACTTTCGGCTTTACTAAAAAAGGAGACTGGAAAGCTCCTGATCACTACTAAAGAAGCTTCTATCAAACCGGAAGTCAACCTCATCGGAAGGGGAGTGATTGCAAAGCCAGAAATGATGACCTGATGCGAACGTGCGCAAGAGGAATTTGAAACATTTTGTGAAATTCAGATTGTACCGCTTGGACAACTTTATGTGGGAAAAATCTGCGCTGCATTAAACAGACAGCATCCCAGAGACCTTTTTGACGTCAAATACCTACTTCAACATGAAGGAATTTCAGAAAAAATTATTCCCGGATTTCTGTATTGCTTACTGGGAAGTGAACGCCCAATTTTTGAGCTACTAAAACCCAATTTTTTTGATCAAAGAAAAGCAATGGAACTTCAGTTCAATGGCATGACCCTAGAACCATTTACTTATGAGGAATATGATCAAACAAGAATAAATCTAATCGACCTGATTAAGTCAAATTTGACTAAGGAGGATAAAGAATTTCTTTTACAATTTGAGAATGCAACACCCGTCTGGAAGACCTATGATTATGTAAATTATCCATCAATCCGATGGAAATTCCAAAATCTTGAAATCTTAAAGAAAAACAACCCGGCAAAGCACTCACAGATATATATGAGTTTGAAAGACTATATAAATGATTAGAGTCAAAGTGTAAACTTCCAAACATCTTCTTTCGATTACTTGATCATCAATCCCGTCAGCCCCGGCGTATCCATCATCCGTTCCAATTCTTCCTCGATCAGCTGACGGACTTCGGCTTTGATCCATCGGTAGTTTTCAAGGACTTCTTCCCCACTCAGTTTCCTGACTTGAGGGATGGGCTGATAGCCTTTTTCTTCAAGGGCTAAAGCTTTATGATCATTCTGAATCTCACAGTGAAAGGACTTGAGTTCAATCTTTTGGGTAGGATCATCCGCTACTATTCCCACAAACTGGCCGGAGGAAAGCTGTGAAATGGTCGATGGAGGTACTGCCAATTCCAACTGAGTAGAATGGCTGATGGAAGTATCCCCCGAATTGATGGACAGACTTCTCCTCACTTGGTTGATTTTTCCGATGCGGTCAGAAATCTGCTTCGCTGTATCTCCCAAAACCTGGCCTGAGATAATATTTCCCACCGTATTCATAATGACTTCTGCCTGTTCTCTACCATAGTCCTTTTTTAGCTGGCTGTAATCCTGAACCCCTAGGGTAGTTGCCACCTTATTGGAACGCGCCGTGGCAATCAGGGAATCAATCCCATTGAAATAGATTGTTGGAAACTCATCAAAGATGAGACTGGACTTTAGGCAATTTTTCCGATTGACCAGCTTGGTGATCCTGGAGATATACAAGGAAAGTACGGCCCCGTAGACCTGCTGCTTTTGAGGATTGTTCCCCATGCAGATGACCTTGGGTTCAGCAGGATTGTTCAGATCCAGGGTAAACTCACTTTGGCTTAGGACATAATAAAGTTGGGGAGATGCCAGCCTGGCCATGGTAATTTTGGCACTGGCAATCTGTCCTTCCAGCTGTTCGGCAGCACCGTGAAGGAAGGCTGAAACAAAGGGATTGATCAGAACCTCAATCTCCGGTTCGGTCCGCAAGACCGAAAACAGCTTGGGATATTCCACCTGCATCAACTCGATCACGTGAGGCAGAGTACAATACTTCCCGCTTCGGTACTTCTTTAAAAACCAGATTACTGCCGTAACAAAATTAATTGGAGACTCCACAAAGAAATCTCCTTGTTTCTTGATCCATTCCCTGTTTAGCCCCAGCATAATTGTTCGGGATGATTCTGAAGCATCGGTAATATCTGTCATCGAACTTGGCTCCAGTGGATTGCAGCGATGACTGGTTTCCAGGTTATCAAAATTGATTGTGTAGAACTTGGGAAAAATGGAATAGGACAATCGATTTTTGATCAGGTTATTGTAAGCGATTCTGGACAAGTCATCGTATTTGAAGTCATAGACGAACATCGAGAAGCCTTTGCTCAAGTGTTGAGTGATGATGTGACGGATGACAAAATATGACTTGCCTGCCCCTGGAGTTCCAACCACAAGGGTAGCCCGAAAGGGATTGATGATATTCAACCAACCGGAAAAGACCTTCTTTTGAACCCTGAACCGTGTGGGAAGATTGACCGAATAGTCATTTTCCAACAGCCTTTGCTCTTGGGGAAAAGTTTCATTCAGGTGATTGAATACTTCAGGCGAAAACCCATCCCGGATTACCCGACTTAACTTTCCTCCCACCGTCAACACTCCCATCCAGGCCATCCCAATGCCTGCAAGGTAAACCAGTTTGCCCCATTGCATCATCCGAACCCCTGGTTCGGCAAATACAAAAACCAGATTCCAAAACAAAAACCAAAATACCAAGCGCTTCCAGTTTAGATCAGGGTCTTTTTTTCCTTTTGCACCAAGCAAGGAAATCCACAGCAAGCCCAAGGCCAAAATGCGTATCCTAACAGTTCCCTGGAATAATCCTGTCTTTCCGATCTGGGCTAATAAAAAGTCAATCCATTCGTGAGTCAAAGCCCACGAATGCAATTGAGAATACGCAATCAGATAGGTATGGATACCCAATACCACCAAGGATCCCAAACGGGTAAAATCCAAGATTTTTTTTAATCCCTCCTGATTCTCTCCTGTGTTCATGAATCCCCCTTTTGGTCCTTTTTCTTTCTTTTCCTTTTCTTCCTACTTCCAAAAGGAGAACCTTGGAAAGGCGAATCTGAAAACTGAACCGGAAGGTCAAGAGTCGCCACCACCTCGGGAATTCGATTTTCAAGAATAGATAATCCATCCGTTTCCACCTCTTTGGCAGTGGGTATTACTTTTGGAACCCTATCCCCTGCCGAAAGCAGTCCAAAGCGTTCCGCTAATCCGTGGGCACCAAATTCCCTCCCTAAATCCGAGCCTTTCATTCCAATCCGGTGAGCATGGTCCACATAAGTCGCTCCAAAAATCTTTCCCTCTTGGGTATGGTTAAGTACCAGATGCACACCTTTCTTCTTCAGGTTCTCTGAGAATTGGTCTAGGGAATTACTTTTGGGCAGAATTCCCGAAACCCTAGCCTTAACGGTCTCAAGGAGCTGATCCTTTTTACCCTGATTCATTAAAAACTTACGCTCCAGTTTTTTGAGGGTAGGTTTCAAATAAAAACTACTCGCCTTTATGGGCACCCCTTTTCTCCTTCCCTTTTCGTCCAGCACATGATAAACCAAGCCTCCTCGTTGGTAGCGCTGTGAGTCTTTTTCACCGCGGTAGGCCGTGATCCCAAAACTGGAAAGGATCGCATTGTACTCCCCCAAGGAGGTAAATGCGTAATTATTCCAGACCTGGTTAAGCACAGTATGGATACTTGACTTAGAGGTTTCTTTCCCATAAACAACCCTGCCCAACTCCTGAAGGCTAGGACCTATTCGTTGCTGCTTTTCAGCAGGCACCAGACCAAACTCCAACTCAATTTCCTTTCTCGCCTTTTCGGACTGATCTCTTCCCAGATTATGGGTTTCGATCCGTTTGCCTTCCCGGTTGATATTCACCGTGACCAGATGAACATGTGGATGGCCAGCGTCCTGATGCTGATAGACCAGGTAAGGCTGATCACCAAAACCAATCTTATCCAAATAGGATTTACTGATGGCATTCAATTTATCTTCCGAAAATTTTTCACCCGGGGAGAAGTTGATGGAAATATGAACTGCGTTGGTTTTGGTTCTTCGGTTGAGCGAGGTTAACATTTCAAACCTCTTGACCAGTTGACTGACCGCTAAATTCTCCACTCCTTTTGCAAACCCCTGTGATCCGATCAATTGGGCCATAGATTGATTTCGTTTGGTCTCGTTGTAGCGAACGACACCCTGAATCGATTTTCCTGTACTTATTCGGACAACCACAGAACCTGAATTTTAGCCAATACCTCACCCAAGTTTGTCAGCTCATTTCCCAGTTCATGTTGGAAAGCCAGAAGTTTTTTCCCCAAGAGAAATTTCTCAATAGTGCTTGAATTTCCATGAAAGGATTTTACCACCTGATTGAGGTTGATACCTATCTTCTTTAATTGACTGTCTATTGAAATCAACACTTCGATCAGATCTGATACACTTCGATCCCGGACTTGGATACGGATGGGTTGATTTTGCAAAATCCTTCGAATCAGTTCACTCATGGTCAGGGAAGAATCTTTGTCCAAAACCTTCACTAATTCCTGATACCGGGATTCTGAAATCCGACCTTCTATCTTTCGAGGGAACCCCTTAGACAATGGTTTAGAATGTTTTTTAGTCATTAAAACTTGCGTTTTTTAGAATTTGAGAATGCGACTCCGGAGCAAGCCCAAGGCGGATTGTTGTAGACAATCCTACATCTTGCTTACTGCACCGGGGCGCAGTACTTCCCCTTGCAGGGGCTTGGTTTCCAAGATTTGAAAACAGCTGCCCCGACTGAATCAAAACGGCCGGGGCAGATGCATTAAAATCGGCAGCTTTGCATCCCATCCTTCAGTTTTCAAGATTCCAAAGCCATCGGGAAGCGGCTGCTTTCCAGTCTCTGATGGGACTTCCGTTTTCATTTGTCCATCCCATTCCTTGGTAGTAAAAGAAAAATACTTCCCCTTCTTCTCCTGAGAAATCGCGGGTTGCAAAATAATCTTGAACATCCTCCAAACTCGGGGTTTTGAAGGCAGGGCGCAGGTACTCTAATTGGTCGTGTATCATGGTTAATAGTGGTTTAGTTGGACCATGAAACTGAAAAACATTTCAAAGAAATATTCAGTAGTAGCTCACCTTCAGGAAAAAAAAATGGAGCCAAAAAAAATTATTCCACCACCAACTAGACTACCTGATTGGACACAAAAACTTCAGACCCGTTTTACCTTATTGGTTTTTACTACTGAAAAAAAAAGAAAACAACCCTTTAAGTTTTAGCCACTAATACATGACCAATGGAAATAGAATTGATTACACGGGCTGATTTGGAAAATCTTAAAAGAGAACTCCTTTCTGAAATCAAAACCTTATTACAACCTAAAAATGAAATTA
Source organism: Flavobacteriales bacterium (assembly GCA_018335925.1). Taxonomy (GTDB): domain Bacteria; phylum Bacteroidota; class Bacteroidia; order Flavobacteriales; family Flavobacteriaceae; genus Flavobacterium. The sequence continues at coordinate 109,209 of JAGXRF010000080.1, read as the reverse complement.
AGGAAGACCGAAAATGGGTCAAATCCAAAGATGTGCAAAAGCTTCTTCAGATATCTCCGGGAACCCTACAGACGTTAAGGAATCGAAAAATGATCCCCTTTACCCGGCTAGGAGGAGTAATCTATTACAGCCAGGAAGATTTAAAAAAGGTCCTGGAGAAACGGGGGGATGAGGCGACTGATTTCTTTTTTAAAAAGAATAATCAACGTGTTAAAAAAGTCAAGTCAAATCTCAATCAAGATTTGAAAAAATAATGTTCTAGCAAAAACCATCCAATGAATTATTGAATTCCAACAGTAGTTTAAAAAGACATCATTAAGGTTTGGAAATTCAAAAAGACCAAAGACTTAACTACTTGTTTATTGAATTTCCGGAGCAATCGAGGACCATCAGAATTCAGGCTCCAAACCAGATTATTAGCAGTTCAGCACGCTCGAGATTTAATCAGTTTCTGCTACAGTTACCGGGAGATATCCTTATCACAAGCAATTTCAAGGGTTCCTCCTGAATTGTAGGCTTTAAAACCCATCAAAAATAAATCATCAATTAAGGCGAGCTCAGTAGAATTGAAAATCGTCAAACATCAAATCTGGTGAGTAAAAAATCAGGATAAAATCGAGCAGGTATCGAGACCGACTGGTCAAAGAAACGAAAGAGAAGTGCATTTAATCCAATTAGCATTTCACCTACTGCCCAGAAAAAAATATCGTAAAAGTCAAAAAAGCCTTGTAACCTGCTGTATGTTAAAATAAAGCCCAACCGGTAACTTTCTGGGTTGTCTTATTCTCTTCCCTTCCAGCGGAATCAGGAACATAGGGTAAATTTAAAAAGGATTTCAATTCTCCACAATGCCAAAAAATAAGCCCAAGATTAGCCAAGAGCATAGAAAAGGTTATTACCGGGGTAAAATTAAAATCCATAGAAATGGTAATTACAAAGACGTTGAGCAGGATTCCAAAGTTAATTGCTGCACCTAGCTTGCTAAAATGATGAGTCATCAACAGGAAACCAGAAACTAGCTGGGCCTAACCCAAAAACCCCCAAAAAAGACCAGTTTGGTACATGGCCTCGAAAAAATTACCAATAGTCCCAAAGGCAGCATCCTCTTGACTTTCACTGGTCAATCGCTTGCCCTTAATTTTGATTAAAGATGTAAAAACAAATGCTGTACCAAATGCATATCTGGTAAGTATAACCAATAACTGTAACCAGAAATTATTTTTATACCTCTTCCTAATATAATCATTTATCTGACCATACCTGGTTACACCCTAAAACCATTAAAACTACTTAGACAAAATCCCTCCAAAAACTATGGGCACTAATAATCAAGTGCCCCACGGATAAAGCAACTCATCAACAATTAATCAAACCAAATGAAACCTATATTTCTGTTATACTTATAGACAAGTAATTCACAATGACTTAACCTTGAAACCCAACTCACCTACAATCAAAAGGAAAGTTTGGCAAAAGGGTCTACTTTTCTTCCCAAATCCTTTCAAGAACCATCCCATTTCCCTCTTTATCCAAAGTTTCCTGTTTTAGAATATCCCTTGTTGATTTGGAGATGTAAGAGTTTGTTTGCTCTCCCCTTCCGATGGTATCGTATGATTTTACAATCCAAACTTCGGTTTTCTCACCCGAAGGCGACTCGTAAATTCCGCTTTCCACCGAGGTAACAAAAGCTTTCAAAGCACCTTGATTCCCCTCGGGTTTAAAGTCAAATATTCCGATTTCGGATGGGGTTGATAACGTCTCCAGCGGCAAAAGCTGAAGAAGAAAGAAGTAAAATCCTGAGTCAAAAACAGGTGAATCCAAATCATAGGTAAAAGGTGTGGAAACGTTCTTCCGCTTATCCAGATAGTATCCACTGATGGATTTCGCGTATTCTATCAGAATATCCCGTTGCATATTGGTGGATTTATGTCTTTTTGGAGCAAGCGTTTTTGAACTAATTTCCAATGAATCAATCCAACTTTTTGGGGGAAGACCGGGAAGAATTACATCTGTGATTATGTCATAATTGACTCCATCTTTTATCCAGGCATAATGAATCACACCCAGATCTCTGGAGTTCCCATTAGCGCGCATGGTCATATTCATTTTCCAATTTCTATCAGTAAGCCACTTGGATTCAAATTCCGCTCCAGGCCTAATTATAGATTGTGAAAAAGAAAAACTGCTTAAGAGGAATAAAAGAAGTGATATGAAAATCTTCATTGTGTTTTTTCTCAAAAATAAAGAAATAAAAAAGTAGAGCACTAGCCCAAAATGGGTGAATTATATCTAATAAGTAGGCTGGAAAAAGTTAAAAGAAAACAAGCTCAACCTTATAAATTCAATTATTAAAAAAAAAAATCCCTCATGAATGAGGGATCGATTTTAGGAGGGTGAGCAGCAACTTTGTCAAATCGTATGAGGAGGCAACAAATTAATTTCGAAACTTCAGAAAGAAAATAAAAAATCAATCTATTGCCTCGATCATATTTAAACACCAAACAACCGTTCAAAGGTGAATTAAATTATCGATAAACCGAACACCCAAAATGGGTGATTTTATCATCAATATTATCTAACAAATCCATAAGCACTCTTTAGGGAATCAAGTACATGAATATAACTCCTGTTTCAAACTGCACATTGTCTATAAACATAACTTTCAATTTTATCATCTAATTATTATTTATTAAACAAGGTATACGAAAGCATAAATTCCTGAATATTACCAGAGAGTAAATCACTACTTATTGATGGTATTTCATAGATGTAACCGAACCGTAATTTCTTAATCTGGATTCCTGTCTGGATACTTGATGCATAATCGAACCGATGGCCAAATCCTATCCAAAAAGCATCTTTGAAAAGAACCCTGAAATTCATATCCAGAATATCTTTCCCTCCATTCCAGGTCCTGAACATAAAATCAGTGGTCACCTTCATATTAGGGGTAATGGAATTCCTGTATCCCGCCTGTATGATTTGCTCTCTAGGAACCAAGTCTATAAAATCATCTCCAGATGAAATCCTTCCTGAGTTTACTCTTTGGGAGGACAATCCAATGTAATAATTGGCATGAGTCAGGGCAATTCCCAGATTTAGGTCCAAAAACTGTTGATCTGACACTCTTCCCTGCAGCGGGCTTAATCTCGGATCGTTTTGTTGTTCAAACGTTAGAAGGTTGCCATCCAATCGAACAGCCTGATAAAACACCCCTGCACCCAATCTAAGATTCGCATTCTTCGAGATTCTGATTCTGGAGGAATAATTCAATAAGAACTGATTTTCCTTAAATGCACCATGACTATCCGAAAACAAAGAAAATCCAACCGCATTTTTCCCTTCCACATTGGAATCCGACTTTCCGTTTAAATTGGCAAAATCAAGATCAGCCCCTAAATAGAGGGATTTAGGATTTCTGTCCAAAGAGGACCATTGATTCCTGACCACTGATTTAAGCTCAGTTCCATTATATCCTACAAGGGATGGATTGAAGTATCCCTGAATGTCCTGGAACTGACTGATAATTTTCCTTGACTGGGCACAGCTTACGATGGGGTCCCAAAACAAAATCACAAGGAAAAGAGAAACTATTTTTTTCATTTTTGAGTAATTAACGCCTAGTTCATTCTAACTATTGACTTATCGAATAAGGTGAAGAGTACCATTTCTCTTTTCACCTGTTTCTTTGATTTCAATGACCCACTGGAAAGTATCCGTAGCTAACTCAACGTCCTCAAAGGAGCCATCCCATCTAAAATCAGGGTTCTCGGTATAGAAGACTCTTCTTCCCTCCTTATTGAAAATATGTACCCGGACATTTTTGTAATACCTTAGATCAGGAACTCCCCAAGTATCATTGAACCCATCTCCATTTGGAGAAAAGGAGTTGTAAACCTCAAGAGACTCCAAAACAACCCGCTCACGGAGAATTGTGAAATCTTTGATCAGGGTATTCCCATCCCTATCTTTCACCTGAACTCTTATGGTAAATTGAGACTTGCCCGAAGCTTGATCAGCACTGCTCCAGAAGAGAATATTCTCCTTAATTTCAAAGAATCCATTATCCAATTCCTGTTGCACCAGTGATATTGAATGCACATTATCCACTGGATCTATCACCCTGAAATTGCCGATTGCTTGGAAGAAATTATCCGGATCAGGTATAAACCTGTTGTTACTCAGGATTAGATCTTCAGATGAAGGTTTAGGAAGAACAGTAACCTTAAGTGTTGGACTTATACCTTCCGGATTTTTAATATCCCCAGTTTCAAGAATCTCACCTTTGATAAAATACACTCCCTTGGCAAAGACATTCAGCTCATTGGAAGCCCAATTCACCTGAACTGAAATGATTCTGGCATCCTGGGTCACTATCTGAACTTCATCAGGCAATTCCGGCACAATTCCCCATGGGGTTTGGATCTCGGCAAGCTCATTGTAAGCCAGAATTTCCACAGGAACTATTTTAAAATCAGCTCCCTCAAACCGGACCATGTAATTCACCCCGAATGACAATGAACCAATACCTATCGGATAGGTGCCTACAGCTTCTCCAGCCGGTCTATTCAATTTACCGATCCCCAAACCAATTCCATCGGAGAGCTTAAATCCGGTTGCGCTAAAGGACAAATCAGGGTCATTAGCTCCAAAAACCTTACTTGCAGGCTGAGCAGTTACGGTCAGCTTAGCAGGTAAAATCTCCAATACTCCCTCTTTGTATACCAAGCTGTAATTGGGATGACTACCCCCTGAAATTCCAATTGGATAAGTTCCCACAACAGAACTTTGGTTGGCTGAAAGACTCAAAACAGGCCGGACGGTCAAGTCATTGTCTTTATTTACCAATCCAGAAAGAGTATAGGTCAATACAGGGTTAAGATCACCGAATTCCCGCATTTTGGAATCCGCAACCACCTGAAGTTCCCTTGGTCTGATGGTAAGCAAACCATTTTGATAGGCCAATTCATAATTCCGGTCTGCCCCGCCCGAAACGCGAATCGGATAGGTACCCACATTGGAGTTGGAGGAAGCAATGGTCTCGACACTTGGATTTGTTTCCAGATCCCGGTCACCGTTTACCAGACCCACATACTGATAAGTCAGACTTGGGACTTGGTCACCATAAATCATTTCCTGATCATTGGCTTTCACAAGAATGCTTCGTTTCAGTACCCGTAATTCACCATTGATCAACGTCAGAGAATAATTACGGTCCAATCCACCGGTCAATCTTATCGGGTAGATTCCTACAGAAGAAGACTGATTCGCGGAAGTGGAAATAGTGGGTAATTGGTCAATCCCGGTGTCTCCATTAGCCAATCCTTCAAACGTGTAGGTCAATTCAGGATTTGGATCGCCGTATCGTTTCTCTTTGTTCCCGGCTCGAAGGATTAGTGCCTTTGGTTCAATTTTGAATACCTCCTCTTTTAAAATCAGGCTGTAATTAGGTCCTGCAGACAGATTACCCAAAGTGAACTTATACGCATTCACATCCTCCCCTTGGACTCTTGAGATATCACCGGAAATAATTGAGGAAGGATCTCTTGGTAACAAACCGTTGACCCTGAATTGAAAATCGGGATCAGGTTCTCCATATACCTTACGCTGATTACCCAAGGGGACAATTTCCAAACTCTTAGGCTGGATAGTGAAATCAGCTCCAACAAACTCAAACTGAATATTTGGACTGTTCAGGTTGCCTTGATTGATGGAATAAGTCCCCACATTCTCACCCGGATTTCTTGACAGGCTTCCTGTCAAGGTAAATACCTGACCATTGGGAAGCGTACTTTCCGGCTGAATGCTGGAGGTAAATGTCAACGATGGATCATTCTCTCCATAAACCTTACTTCCCGCATTGGCAACAATCCTGACTTTGAAGGGATTGATTGTCAAAATTCCCGATATAAAGTCTATTTGGTAGTTGGGATTGGTTAGACTGCCCTGCTTGATTGGATAATTTCCAACGTTTTCACCTGGTTCACGATCCAGAGTTCCGAGAAAGGAAACTACTTGTCCATTTTCCAGAATTGAACCTGCCGCAGGAACTGAAGCATAGGTTAATTGAGGATCCAGCTCCCCAAATGCCTTGGATTGATTGTTGGCTGTGACCTTAATCGGTAGAGGTTTAATCTCCAATTCGCCTCCAATGTAAGAAATCACATAGTTCGGGTTAGTGAGGTTCCCCAGCTCAATTGCATAAGAACCCACATTCTCTCCTGCTTCCCTTGAAAGCTTCCCTGAAAATGAAAGGATGGATCCATTAGGTAGAATAGTGCCCAAACTTGGGATCGATAAAAATTTGAATTCAGGATCTAAATCCCCATAAATTTTCTGCTGGGAATCTGCATTGACGGTAACTGAAAGAGGAGTTATTTCCAAGTCAGCGCCATTGAATACCACAGAATAGTTTGGATTGGTGAGAGAGCCCAGTCTAATCGGATAAGTCCCTACTTCCTCCCCTGGCTCTCTGGTCAGACTTCCTGCAAAGGAAACCACCTCCCCGTTTGGCAAGACCGAAGCAATAGCCGGAACAGAACCATAGGTCAGCGCCGGATCAATTTCACCAAACACCTTGGTTTTGCCCTCAGCGGTTACCACCACCTGTCTGCGGGTAATTTCCAATTCCGAACCCACATAGCGTAGGCTAAGGTTAGGGTGATTCAGAGTGCCCACTCCTATGGCATACCTCCCCACATCTTCTCCTTCCATTCTGTTCAGCACTCCGGATAAGCTTAGGATTTCCCCGTTACTCAAAACCGTTCCCAAGGCTGGCAGCGTGGAATAGGTCAGTGTCGGATCCAGCTCCCCATAGACCTTGGTCTTGGCATCTGCCCGCACCTCTACCGACAACGGCGTAATCTCCAACTGACCGTTCTGGAATACAATATTGAAATTTGGATTGGACAGCGTGCCCCTGGAGATGACATAAGTACCTACCGCTTCTCCAGGCTGTCTCTCCAATTCTCCTGTAAAACTTACCCGCAGGCCGTTGGCCAATTCCTCTCCTTCACCAGGAATGGAAGTATAGGTAAAGGCCGGATCAAGATCTCCGTAAGTCTTGGACTTGGAATCAGCTGACACCCGGACTTCCTTGGGAACAATGCTCAAAAGCCCTCCTACATAGCCAATCAGGTAATTCGGATTCAAATCCTTGATCGTGCCTATATCGATGCGGTAGTCTCCCACATCTTCCCCTGGCTCACGCTGCAGCGAACCGTTTAGCTCTACCCGAATTCCATTCGGTAGAACCGTGCCTAAAGCAGGAGCTGTGGTGTAAGTTAAAGCCGGATCCACATCCCCATACGACTTGGACAGAAAAGGCATCGTTACCTGAATCCTTCGCTGGGTGATCTCCAGGTTCCCCGGAACGAGTTGAACAGCATAATTGGCGGAACTCAAGCCCGAAACGACAACCGGATAATTACCCACATTCTCCTCTGGATCTCTGGAGAAAACAGGCGTTCCGACTACCACCGAAACATCATCCCCGAAGACAAATCCGGAATATTGAAGTGTAAATACCGGATCCAGTTCACCAAATACTTTGGTCTCCGAGGAAACAGTGATCCTCAAGTCTGCAGGGGTTATTTCACCGTCGGTTCGGGTAAACGGTACCGGAGCCAGGTAATTCGAAGCAGCATTGCCTGAAACACCATAGGTAAGTACGATCTGCTTCCCAACTCCAACATTTGCGTCCTCATACTGGGCAGAGCCCGTGACAACCACCTCATCCCCGGTAACCAGATTAAGCGGAGCACCCAAGACAAATGATGCCTGCCGGGTTCCGTCAAATACTTTTTGAACCGTAATCGAAGGATCTCCCATCAGCAGTTGCCTTCTTAGAATATCGCCAAACCATACCGGAGGGAAAAGCTCATAATTGGAAGCCTCCGATCCTGAAAGTGAAATCCCCGTAACCCCAATCTCAATAGCTTGGCCTGCATTCGATGTGACAAAATCATACTCGGGAGTTCCGGAAAGGGTAACATCATCCCCATCCAGGACCCCGGACAATACCGGGGTGCCGGTTACCACCGCATTAGTGGTCCCGTCATAGGTTTTCGAAGACGCTGTTAAACCGGTTATGGAGAGATTTCTTTTAAGGATGGTCCCGGTAGATGTTGGAGAATTAAGCAAAGAAAAATTATAGCTGCTCGCGTCAGGCCCAGTAATATTGGCTGAGACAATTCGGACTGGTTTATTTATTCCCGCTTCAGCAGTTTCAAACTCAACTACTACATCTTCAAGTCCAACTCTATTAAATGAAGGATTCAAACCGGAAAGAACTAAGCTGTAAAATGAAATTGTAGCAGTTGAATTACCATCATACGTTTTTGGAGAAACAGAAAATGATCCTCCTATGGACAGATTTAACGGAGCCGTGGTAAATGATTGTTCGTTTCCGTAGGTAACAGATCCCGTCGAATTTTCAACAAAAGCCCTTGCATAATAAACCGAATTAGGGCGAAGATTTAGTAGAAGGCCAGAAAATCCGGAAAGGGTAAATGGATTTACGTAAGCTACCGTTCCGTTGCCAATTTCAGGATTAGAGGTAGTTGAATAGACAAAACCAACTTTAGAAACGCATGATTCAGACTCTCCAAAACCGGATAAATCTTGGGTGGCACTGCCCGAAATTCTGGCAGAGGTGGATAAAACTTCAGTTGCAGAGTTCGTGCTGACCAGCAGCGGTAAGTTGGGTTCCCTAATGGTTACAGTTTGGGTCACCTCACAGAAATTTGCATCACGGATTAGAACCTGATAGGTTCCAGCTGAAACATTAAAAATTGCTGGTGAACTACCGCCGCTGGGACTCCAGCTATAGGTGTAAGGAGGAGTTCCACCGGAAACAGAAATCTGCGCAGCACCATTATTCCCTCCGATACAAGTAGCATCAGTTACTGAGGTGACCGAAGCCGAAAGCATTGAAGGTTCCGTAATAGTAAAATTTTGAACTGACTGGCAACCGGATTGGTCCCTTACGGTAATTGAATAACTACCGGCTGTCAAATTTTCAATCCTGCTTCCTGACTGACCGGCAACAGACCAAGTGTAGGTATAAACTCCAGTTCCACCAGTCACAGTTACCGAGGCGGCTCCATTAGATCCCCCGAAACATGAAACCTGCGAAAGGTTAAGGCTAATGTTTAAAGGAGCCTGTGCACCCAAATTAACAATTGCCGTTGACCTATCACCAGCTGAATCAGAAACTCGGATCGTATAAGTGCCAGCCGTTAAGTCGTTCCGGCTTGAAAGCGTACTGTTATCAAATTCCCATAAGAAAGAATAGGGGGGCGTGCCACCGATAGCCCCGATTGAAGCTGAACCATCATTCCCATTACATGATTCTCCAGTAATCGATAAAATCTGGGCAACAAGCTTGGCTGGAGTAGTAAATGAAATTTGGTTTCCATAGGCTGTTCCAGCCGAATTAACTGCGAAAGATCTGACATAAACTGTAGAGCTAGCCGGAAGACCTGTAACAGTTGCTGAAAATGATCCGGATCCGGTACCCATATTGACTCTGTTTGAGGTAACAGTAGGGTTAGGTGAAGTTGACCAAACTATTCCTCGAGCGCTTATCGTTGCCCCACCGTCATTGGTTACATTACCTCCCAAAACTGCGCGGTCACTTAAAATTCCCGTAGCTGAATTTGTGGTCAAAGTCGGCAATACAGGTACAGCAGCTAAGGGAGATAGGGTGAGGTCATCAACAAACAGATCCTGGTTATCGACAAAAATATAGAGCATGTCTATATCATTGAAGCCAGCATAATTCGAAAAATTAATGGGATAATTTTGGGCATGAACCAGATTAGTCAGATGAATCTCCCCTTTCTGAACATTATTTTTAAAACCTCTTAAATAAACATTAAATAAGAGCTCATATGGAGAAGTAGGAAAAGCACGATAGGTTGAAGGAGTCAACAAAACAGACTCGGCATTAAATGAATCTCCGTTGTTTTTTCTTATTTCAAAAACTTTATCATAATTCTGGCTATTGCTAACCCCACAACCCAAAATTAAGAGCCTACCACCGGTCATGTATATTGTTGGTGATTCGCAGGATAGATCTCCAACCTCTTTCATTGTCAATAACAAAGGATCCTTTGTTCCTTCTGTGTAGACTGTGGAAACTTCATTGGTTCCCATCATAAACCCTCCACCAACTTGCAAATTATTTGGAAACTGATAAGTCTGACCTAAAGCGATATTTGAAAGTAGACCCAAGACCAGGAAGGCAGGGAGTTTCCATCTCCAAAAAAAAGACTGAAAATCCTGAGTTAGGCACTCAAAAAAATTGAAGAGACCTTCAAATCCATTTTTAGCTGATTTTATAATCGACATGTGACTTTTAGAAATAGTTCTTTATGGGATTAATCGAGATTGTTTACTGGTGAAATAGCCTAAAAAAAATCCCATGAATATGTGGAGATCTGCATTTGTAAAACTTTTTGGACCTTTGTCCATGAATAGACCAGAGAGCAAAAAGAAAAGTCAAAAAAATCCAGTTAAAGCCATTCCTGACCCGGATTGGGCAAAGTCAGATCTTGGACAAAACGAAATGGACTTTCGTGGAACAAATAGAGTTTAAGGAGCGGAGCAAACTGAAGGTGGAAAAAAGCAGGATAATGGATGGGTTCCATCTGCCACATTTGGCTATTTTTCTTTCAAATCACAAGAAAGGACCGCCTAAAGGATTAGATGAATGAAGTGGAAGTTGATAAAAGGAACAAAAACTTCAACTTTAAAAATTGACTAATCCGTTTGACAAGCAATAAGGTAACAGAATCGACAGGAATTGGATCAGCTAAATTCCCTCTGATTTTTTCAGAAATTCCGGAATAACCATATCCTTAGCCAACTTGGAAAAGCCCCACTGGAAGTATTTTTTTAAAAATAGGCTTTTAGGGTAGAACTTATCAAATCAAAAGTGGTGCATAATCAAGCAATCCACGGACCCTACTAATACCTTCGAGATTGCATTCCAGAACGAAATTTACCCGGAGGCTCCTGCTATTAGGAGCCTAAAACTTTTTCCGAAACCCTCCTTTAAAATCTTGTTGTCCAAGTAAAGTTCAGCATTCATCTGCATGAGTTTTTGAACTTCCATTCCTCTATACATCTTTTTCCAGAAATAAAATGTACATAGATGGAAACCAAATTATCGACAAAGTTGACAAATACTCTTCTTGGTTCATGATCTTGATTGCCTTAATGAGCTGACTTTCGGTAAATCTTGACTTTTCATCCAGGTTAAGCTAAGTGACTTTATCGCCTTTTATCTTGCTAATTTTTGGGGAAGAATACCTAGGGAATTGAGGTGGCTTTATGCCGTAGTCTCTTGTCGCGTGTGACCATTCCCCGCTGACTTGGCTGGAGCAGGGAGTAGTAAAAGACAAATTGATTATCCGTCAATTTCCAACTGTTGACTAGAACTATTGAAGGTCTTGGGAGACTGAGACTAATTAAAAAATCAATATCTGGAAGTAAAAGATCCTTTTTCCCTCCAAGTTGAATATTAATTCAAAAAAATAAGGTGGAAAAAATCGAGCATTGAAAGTTTTGAGGATTTCAATTAAAATGGGAAGTAAAGTCTATCCCTGTTTTATAAAATCAAACCTTCATTTGTTTAACTATTTAGTCCAATTTATTTGAAACTCTTTAAAACCTAATTATTTTTACTTAAACGGAAGAAAATCAGCTAACCAGTTAAATCGGAGTATTTAATCCCATTAAATTACCAACAAACTGCTTTTTAATTGATCAGTCAAATCAATTTTTCACCAGAAAATAAAACCCCATTTTTCCCGAAAAAAATTTAAATTTCATTCAGTTTGAAAATATCGAATATTCCTTGAATCAAAAGGTTTTGAAACTCCGACTGTGCCCTGTTGATTATACATTGCCCTTAATACATCAACCCACTGATATCAACTATTTTGAGCAATACTAATTTTCTCAAATTTTCATTTTTTATCCTGATTGAACTTTTTTTCGGTTTAAACTGGGAAAACAATTGCCTCGCCCAGAGCAATACGTTTTTCAAGGATTCAATCGAGTATTCCAATGATTATGTAGTGGAAATATGGGATAACTCGAATGGGTTGCCTCAAAATGCAGTTTTTGCACTGGAGAAGGATAACCTGGGGTACCTCTGGGTTGCAACTGAGGAGGGTTTGGTCAGACTGGATGGAACTACTCCAAAAGTCTTTGATCAGGAGACCTATCCGATTATGTTGGAACAGACTTATTACACGTTCTTTAAAACCCCAGGCGGGATTTGGGCAACTGCCGATCGAAGTATTGCACTTCTTGAGCAAAATATTAAAAAAGTAATTGATTGTTCATCTATTACGGAAAACACCTGGATCAGAGCAATATTCGAAAATGATACCGGGGAAGTACTTATCGGGACTCAATCAGGGAAAATACATGTTTTACAAAACAATGAATTTAGTCCGCTTGAATTTTGGAATCCGAAAGTTCCGCTCGAAATTTTAAGTTTTTTTCAGTTGGATTCAACCAAACTTTTGGTAGGCACCACCCACGGGTTATATGAGCTGGATTTAAAACTGAAAAGTTCCAGGCTAGTAACCTCAGATACTTTCTTGGCAGGAAAGGTTTTTGGTTCGAATTCCGCTGTATTTGTTTCTTCCGAGGCGGGCATTTTTCGAATTAATAAAGATTATGATATGGAAATCATAGTCTCTTATGATGTATATCCGGACATTAATCCAACAAGTTTGTTTTCAGATTCCGAAAACAGGATTTGGGCGGGTTCTTTGGAAAAAGGTTTGATTGTAATTGAAAATGGGAATGTTTCCCGGATCAATTTCCCAGAGCTAAAAAACTATACTGTTCGTAAAATCATCAAAGAAGAAGATAATATTTACTTAGGAACCTTAGGAAAAGGATTGGTTATAGCGAAACCTGCAAAGGTTAACCAATTGAAATTTGCTTCGCTCAAAGAAAAGAACGTCAAAGCGGTTTTTCAGGCAAACGATTCAAGTATTTGGATAGGAACAAAGGCCAACGGTATCTACCGGATAAAAGGAGACGACCTTCAATCGATCTCAGTAAATGAGGGGCTTATCCAAAATGGGGTAACTTCAATAGGTTCAAAAGAAGGGAATATTTATGTTGGTTCCACATCTGGGATAACAGTAATTGATCAAAAGACCAGAAAAGTTGTTGACACGATTACCGCTAAAAATGGACTCAAAAGTGACTACATCTATGCCATTTATCAGGACTCCGGAGGAAGGCTTTGGATTCTGACCCGGTATGGCGGTATCCATTATTTAGACCAAAACGGGATTTTACATCTGGTGGAACTCCCTCCCCTTTATGATCAAACCAGTTTTATCAGCATTTTGGAATTAAAAAATAGCCAAATTGTCGTTGGGTCGATGAACAAGGGGATTTTCAGAATTGAAGATGGAAAGTTAATTCAAAATCAGACTCTCCCTCTTACCCCTGGCGAAGATGTTATTTATTGCATTTATGAAGATGAAAAAAATGACTTATGGTTTGGAACCCATGGAGGCATCATTCTTTACAAGGAAAATCGATTTAAGTCATTAAAAAAATCCAATGGACTTAAATCGAGAAGTGTATACAGCATTACTCCTGATCCGGTAAATGGACTATGGATTAGTAATAATTTTGGAGTCCAATATTTTTCAAATTCGGAGCTTGAATATTTTAAGAACAGTACTGACCAAGAATTTTTTTTGGGTTCAACTTTGTACAACAAACAAATGGGAATGCCAAATTCAGAAACCAACGGACTGATTTTCCCTTCAGCATTGAAAGATTATTCCGGGAAAATTTGGATTCCCACAGTAGAGGGTGTAGGGGTAATTGATCCATACACCATTTCACAAAAACCAACCAATTCTCCCAATTTTATTTGGGATGAGCTTCAAATTGGAGATCAATTCACTTCAATTGCTGATGAAGTTATCATTCCACAAGGCGTCCGAATGTTTCAGATTTCCTTTAACCTGATCGATTTTACAAATCCATATCAATATTCCTTGTTTTATAGAATTGATAATAAAACTGACAACTGGCTTCCGATTAAAGACCAAAGGCAACTTAATTTCAACGGGCTGAAGCCTGGCTCATACACGCTCGAGGTAAAAATCCTAAGATATGGGCAATTAGAAACAATTAAATCACTACCTATCCGAGTTATTCCATCCTTTTTTGAATCCACTTTTTTTAGGGTTTTAATAGTCGTTTCATTAATTCTATTGATTTACATCAGTTTCCAATACTACTTCAATTGGAAGATGAAAAACAGGTTTGAGTCTATGGTTTCCCTGAGAACCTTGGAATTAAGCCATACAAATGAAAAATTAATAGAAGCACTAAAGGAAATTGAAAACCAAAATTCCATTCTAAAAGAAATTACTTGGAAACAGTCCCATTTAGTACGGGCTCCTCTTACCAAAGCAATAGGGATAAATCAATTACTTATCAAATATCCCACTTACAACAAAGTAGGAAAAACTAAAGAGGAATTGGAGTTGGAACTATTGGAAACCCTAAAAGAACTTGATCAAATCGTAAAAGAGACGCACTCAATTTCAGAGAATTTGAAAAAATCATAAAAGAGAAAATGGCAAAGGTTTTAATAATTGATGATGATCCGGGAGTGCTGTTCCTTCATGAACTTATCGTTACCGAAACTCATTTAAGTGTAAATCCTACAACTTTTACAAATGCCGAAGATGCCTTAAATCACCTGCTTCCAATTGATGTTAACACCTCCCGAATATTGATTTTTTTAGACATAAACATGCCAAAAGTCTCTGGATGGGATTTCTTGGAAATCCTTAAGGTAAAAATCCAAAATGCAGACATAAAGGTAGTTATGGTTACTTCATCTTTAAGTGTGTCCGAGCGAGAAAGGTCAAAAGAATACAAGATTGTGATTGACTATTGGGAAAAGCCGATGGAAGATATTCAAGTAAACAAACTAATTGAAAAATTAGGGGGTTGGCTAATCTAATTATTGAGTTTCAGGAATTATCAATTCAAATCTGTTTTAAATATTTCGTCAAGCCATTCTAATCCCCTGAATTTTCAGATTATTAAAAAGGTAAATTTCAGGATTCAATTCCCTATTCTTTTTTGTTGATTCCTTCCCTTATTTCAGGCCCAAACTAATTTATATAGCATAGAAAATTCGAGTAAAACTTCAAATCCATCGAATTCGCTGATTTCAATTCCCGAGAATAGAAATCTACTTATCTATTAGGCAGGAATACGTTTTTGAGCGGATTTTTCCTTTGAAAATTTATTTTGGGATCTGCCCTTCTTTTTCCTTCCCCACCAAATCAAAAAACCAGTTACTGGCAATGAGGCGATAATCCCACTGAGACAAAATGCCAGAAATTTCCCCGGCAGACCTCCTATTGCTCCTACATGGATGTCATAATTAACCCTTTGAAGTTTATCCCCAAAGCTCGCATTAGAATATCGATTCCATATGTGATCAACTGGAAGTTCTTCTAAAGTATATTGATCAAAATATCGGTAGTCCATTTTCCAATAGGTGTCCGCATCTGGATTGGCATTGGCTGCGTAGGAGCCATGCTTATAATCTGGAGGATGAACCTCGATCCATTCTGCAGTAGGATATTCCTCCTGCATTTTTCTCCAGACCTGATCAATCCCCGGCACTTCTCCTTGATAAACCGAAGTAGAATCAGAAAGTGGAGCATTATACTCCACAAACTGTTTTCCGCCTGTAGTGATCTCGTAATATCCATCCCTAAACCAGGTAAAGCCCCAAACCAAACCGGTGAGGGCAAAAACCAAGGCGAAAATCATCACATAAAACCCTAGAACTTGATGAAGATCGTAGTTCTTTCTTCTCCAACGAGCATCCCAACGAATTTTAAAACTCTTATCAACCCCTTTTTTCCTTCTTGGCCACCAAAGAATCAGTCCAGTGATGACCATGACCAGAAATACAAGTGTAAACGAAGCCACTACGGGTTGCCCAATTTCCGGAGGCAACCAGAGGTAAAAATGACCGTCTAGGACAACCCTAAAAAAGTCAGCATACTCATCTTTTACCTTCAGGATTTTGCCGGTGAACTGATCCACATAAACAAAATAATAGTAATTCTCCTCAAAACTATAGTAAATGGCCTGTGCAGCCCTGTTTTCTATCTGAGGATAGAGGATTCCATGCAGGTGCTTTCCAGGTAAAGCCTCATCCGCTAATTTCCACACTTCTGAAGGTGGCAAAATAGTCTCCCCGACTTGATCCACATATCGATAAGGCTGAATCAAATCCTGAATTTCAGACTGGAAAGCATAAATACAACCTGTTACAGCCACAATAAACACCACTAGCCCGGACGATAGTCCTAGCAAGAGATGTATTTTACCTATCCAATATTTTAGATTCATTAAAATCGATAGTTAAATCCGATAGCCAAGGTTCGTGGAGCCTGAGGGGTTACAGTCGACCAACCTGAGAAATAGCGCTCATTAGTTAGATTATTCACCTTTAGAGACAAAAGGTATTGGCTACTCGTATATGAAATTGCTGCATTAAACACCTCATAAGCCGGAAGAGTAAAGGTTCCGTTGGATCGATTGAGGGTTAAATGTTCAGAAGCGGCATTTCCTCCAAATCCGACACCAAAGCCTTTCAAACCACCAGAAGGGATGGAATAGCTTAGCCAAAAGTTGACTAATTCTTCTGGGCCTGCTTCTTCCGGTCTTAACCCCAAGTATCCATTGACCGGATTATCTTTTGTCACTTGAGCGGAGTTATTTGAATATCCTGCGATCACACTCATCCCTTCAAATGGAGAGGCAACAAGCGAAAATTCAAATCCTTTGCTTTCCACTTCACCGGCCTGTAGGGTATTGTTGATATTTTCCGGATCGTTGATCAGGCGATTTTTTACCCGAATATCGTAGTAGCTCGCCGTGGCAGCCAGTCGGTCTTTGAGCAAATTTGCTTTAACACCCAGTTCAAACTGGTTTGCCTGTTCAGGATCGAAAGTCTGAAGTCTAGGGTTAGAACCGTCCACATTTGCCACAGTACGAGGCGCCACATTCACAAACCCATTCATGTAGTTGGCAAAAACTGAAACTTTGTCCTGGATGGGCTGGTAAACCACACCGATTTTAGGAGATAAAGCGGTCTGACTTTTTACTTCCTCTTCGATCCAATAATCCGTTTTACCCTCGAATCGATCTGCTCGAAGACTTGCCATAACCGAAAGATTGGATCTAAGGTTGATGACATCTGAAACGTAGGCACTGAGTACCGTACTTTTGCCGGTGGAATTTCCCTCAAAGGAATTTTTTAGCAAATCGTCAACGCCTGCCTGTGTCAATACTCCGGTATCGCTTCCGTCTGAAAGTTTGACAGAACCATTGGCTACCCAACCGGTACTTCCATTGAAAATGCTTTGATCATAGTAATCAAATCCAACCACCATCCTATTTCTGAATTGTCCCAAATTAAAATCTCCGATAAAATTCTGTTGGATGTCGGTGGTAATTGTCTGACCACTTCGATCTGATATAAATCGGGTAAAAGAATCACCATCACCTGCATCAAAAAGATAATGGTAGTACCCATCTGTTTTGGTAGAACTTCTTGAAAGAACTGTCTGAGAAGTCCAGAGAGGAGAAAGTTTATATAGCGCTTGGGCCTGAATTCCGTAGCTGGGATTTCGGATACTCAATTCATTTCCTGTAAATGATTTTTCATAGTTATCCAGAAATGGGTCAATGCGGTCAAATTTCAATGCAGCATTTCGGTTTAGGAAAATCATTGGCGCATTTACAGACTTTGACTCGAGAAACTCCGTGTTGATCAAAAAAGTAAGACGCTCGGAAGCCTGAAACTTAAATGAAGGGGCAAAAAAGAATGAACTTCTATTGCCTGCATCCTGGAAAGAGTTCTGGGATTGAAAGGCAGAATTTATTCGTACTGCTGTAGATCCACTGATCGGTACATTGACATCTGTGGTGACTCTGTTCATTCCAAAACTTCCGGTTATGAAACCCACTTCACCCTTGAATAGGTCAAATGGTTTTTTTGTTGTGATATTAATTAACCCACCATAGGATATGACAGCACTTCCAAAAAGAGTCCCAGATGGGCCTTTAACCACATCGATGGTTTCGATGTTGGCAGGATCTAATGCTCCGTTGTTCACGTTTGGCATCCCATTCACAAGGGTAGGCTGGACAGAAAATCCCCTCATAGAATAATATTCAGCCCCGTCACCTCCCCGTCCGGTGGATTCCCAAAGCCTGGTCACTCCAGTCGCGTTTTTCATCGCTTCGTTCATGTTGGTGACTACTTGCTCTCTCAAAAGTCGACTAGAAATAGAGTTGTAAACTTGAGGATTTTCAAGGTCCTTTAAGGGTAACTTTCCAATAGTAAAACTGGAATCCGAATAAAACCGATTGGATGAAAAGTCAGTAA
This sequence comes from Flavobacteriales bacterium, assembly GCA_018335925.1. Taxonomy (GTDB): domain Bacteria; phylum Bacteroidota; class Bacteroidia; order Flavobacteriales; family Flavobacteriaceae; genus Flavobacterium. The sequence continues at coordinate 90,725 of JAGXRF010000080.1, read as the reverse complement.
TCACCACTTCAGAAAGGTCAGTAGAACTCTCTTTTACTTTAAAGTTTAAAGTGACAGTCTCCCCTGAAGAAAGGGTGATAGTTTGCTCCTGTTTCTCGATTCCCACAAAAGAGGCAAACACCGTGTAAGTTCCTGGCGGAACATTTTTGATTTCAAATCTCCCAAATCGGTCTGTGGTCGAACCCTTGGGAAGACCCTTCAACCCGACATTGACGAATTCAAGAGCTTGATTATCTGCTGTGGTAACTTGACCTTGGATTATGCCATTTTGGGCAAAGGCCAAGGTTGAGACAAGGAAAAAGGCTAAAGCAAATATGAGTTGTTTGTGATTCATGATACGTTTATTCATATGATGCCACAAACCTATTAATTAGATTAATTCTAAACAAGATTATTTTTAATCAATCTTAATAAATGAATTTAAAGTTAAGCCGGGATAGGTATTTAGATTTTAGTTTTTTCTTGAAAGGCTAACCGCCTAACTAATTCATCAAACTGAAAAAAATAGATTTTGAACCTCCTTTAAGCCTAAAGGAAGTATTCTCCGGGAAAAAACACCGATGATGGAGGGAGCATAAAAAGCCTTAAAAATTACATTTGAGGGCTTTTTTATGCTGAACCATGTGTTTGAGAGAAAATTTATTCAATTTGCCTCCTGCTAAGGATTTTTCCGATGGAGGAAAATAAAATGGCTATAAGCAGTGAAATGGACATCTCAATTTAAACTTTCAGCAGCCAATTTTTGAAGAATTTCTTCAAGGATAATTGGATCTAGGGGCTTTGAATAAAAGCCTTTCAAGTCTGTAAAATCGATGATCACTAATTTATTAGAGGGTTTAATCGAACTCATTAAAATGATAAGTTCATACTTCATTTTGATTTCTGCATCCAACGTTCGGTAATGACTTAGAAACTGGAATCCTTCCATATCAGGAAGATTCAATTCCAAAAACATCAATGACTTTTTAAAATTGGACTTAGTAATTCGTGTTGATTCTAAAAAACTCAATGCCTCACTGCATCCGAAAAATCCGTGTATAGGAATGTCTTTATCAACCTCACCAATTAGTTCTTTGATAAGAAAGTGTTGGCTGGGGTCATGGTCAATAACGACTATCTCATTAATCCAATTTATTAACTTCATTTCTTAAAAGTCGCAGGTTTTTGTATCCCCAGTCCAGGATAAAAGAAATTTAAAGAATTCTGTACTGTAAAAAAATTTATCCTAATCATTTATCGAACATCCATCCACGAAGAACAAATATTCCAAATTAAAAAATTACTTCCCTGAAGTTTAAAATTTTATTCAAAAACAAAGAATTAAAAACTGATTGAAATAATCCAAAAACAGATTCAATTGAAACCCAATTAGTAGTAATTTCCTTTTAACAGGGCTTAAAGCCACAAATTGGAAATCTTTAAAGCTGAAGTCATGACTTCCCGAGTTTTAAATACAGCACTAATGAAATCCTCCATTTCAATAGGCTTAACAGTAATATTGGTTGAAGAATCTTCATAAGCCAAATCAATATCCTTTTGATTGGAAGCTCCTGTTAGCAGGATAACAGGAATATTGCCTAAAGACGGCCTATTTTTTATTTCTTCAAGCACCTCAAGTCCATTAAAAACTTCCATGTCACCATTCAACAGAATAAGATCAGGCACTTGAACCTTTGGGAGGCCCTCATCGTGGATCAAATACTCAAGAGCTTCAGACCCGTTTTTTGCAATACTAACTTTAGCTTTAATTTTTTCCTTTTCAAAGGCATCCATCATTAAAGCAATATCCCCTTCGTTATTTCCAATCAATAAAAGGTGAACTTGTTTCATACAACGTGTTTTTTAATTGTGAAATAAAACGAGCTTCCAATATTGGGTTGTGATTCAACCCATATTGTTCCACCCAAGGATTCAATATGTTTTTTTGCTATGGACAAACCTATACCTGTACCTTCATATTCATCTCGATTATGTAATCTTTGAAATATTATGAATATTTTTTCATGGTACTGCTCATTTATACCAATTCCATTGTCTTTGATTTGAAATACCCATTCCTCTTCTTTTTCCCAGGATGAGAACAGAATCTCAGGAGGAATTCCCCGTTTGGAATATTTGATGGCATTGTCCAGTAAACAGTGGATTATTTGGGTTAGAGGGGCCCTGTAACAATTTACCAAGGGGAGATTATCTACGGTAAGTATTACCCCTTTTTCTTCAATTATTTTTTTACGGAGTTTTAAATAATCTTTAACCAGTTGATTTACATCCATAGATTCGCTTTTCTCCAACAATTTTCCGGCTCGGGAATAATCAAGAAGATCAAGAATAATTTGCTTCATCCTCCTGGCACCATCAATTGAAAAATCAATGTATTGATTAGCTTTCTGGTCAAGGGCTATTCCATACTTTTTCTGTAGAAGCGTTAAAAAACTTGAGATCATCCGCAACGGTTCTTGCAAATCATGGGAAGCAACGTAGGCAAACTGCTCCAATTCGTGGTTTGAGCTGGCAAGTTCCTTTACTCTCTTTTCCAGTTCATAATTGAGTGATTTCAGCGATTCTTCATAGGATTTTCGGGCAGTGATATCGACCATTGCCCCCAATGCGCGGATAGCCTTTCCCTGTTTATCCCTGATAAAAAAAGTCTTTTGCTGAATAAACGCCAGGGATTTGTCTTTCTTGATCAATTTGTAATCGATCTCCCAATTTGAATCCTTTTTGATTCCCCCTACATAATCAAAAAACTCTTTTTGGACTGCTTCTCTGTCCGGTTGGTGAACAATTTCAAGAAACTGTTCAAATGAATCAATTTCGTCCGAAATTGTATATCCAAATCTCTCTGAGAATCCATCACTGACATAAAGCTGACTGCTCTCGATATCGAAGTCCCAAATCACATCTTGGGTGGCTTTGGCGATAATTTCAAATCGTTCATTAGATTGAAGTATCGTCTCCTCAAAAGTTTTTCTATCGGTAATATTCTTAAAAAAGACACTTATTGCATCCCCGGTTGGATATGCGATTAATTCAAACCAATTATTCAATTCGGGATAAAACTCTTCTACTTGATATACTTGATTTTGCTCGATTAAATCAAGATAACCTTTAAAAATATCCAGTTGGGCCGCCCCGGGTACCACATCCCATAAAACCTTTCCCACCAACGCCTCCCTACCTATTCCAATTAAAGATTCGGCAGCCTTATTCCAATAATTAACTACTCCGTTTGAATCCAGGACAAAAAATCCATCTCCAATACTTTCCAGAATGGCAATCTTTTCATTCAGAAGAACTTCCAATGTATTTTTATCCTTTCTTCTTTTAATCGCAGATTCCAGGTTTGAAGAAAAAGTTTTCAAAAAGTTAAGCTCCGATTGTTTCCAATTCCGTTCTTTAGTACAATCCTCAAATCCCATAAATCCCCAAAAGGAATTTTCAACAAAAAGAGGGAAAATCAGAATGGATTTAATCCCTTGAACTTCTAAAATCCCCTTAAGATTTTCATCTTCCAATTGGGAAACTATTCCCATGAACGATTGATTGGATTCTAGACTTGTGAACAAATGAGTAAATACTTCAAGAGGAACGTTTTGAAGTTCAGGATTTTCGATTTCGGTTTTAATTCCATGATTAACCCATTCAAATTTTTGGCTGGTATATTTTTCACCGTTTAGACCATGCTGAAAGTTCTCAAAAAGATAGATTCTATCCACTTGAACAGCTTCACCGATCATTTTGAATGCTTTGTGACAAACATCTACCCAATTTTCTTCCTTAAATAAATAGCCAATGACCTCCGTAATACTTTTTAGCAAATTATTTTGATATTGAATTTCCAGCTCGTTAAGCTTTCTGGAATCGATATCCTGGGCACTGCCATAGATTTTAACACATTTTCTGTTAATGTATTCGGCTTCAATCACCAGCTTCAGCCAGAAGTTCTCTGCTTTTAAATGATGGTGAACCAATATTTCAACTTCAATTGGGTCTGCTGATTCCGAAACCAACAACATCCGAAAAATCTCCATCATTTGGGATTGATGTGCCTTATCGATCATGTTCAATGCAATTTCTGGAGTAACAGGGGCATCCAGGGGATAATCCAAAACCTGCTTTAATGCATCAGACCAAATCAAATGATAGTTATTTTCACCCAAATCATAAAACTCCCAACTTCCAATTTTTGCTAGTCGCTTGGTTCTTTGAAGCAAGTTGGAAAGCTTTTCTTGCTCTGTAATATCAATGATCAAGGAATCCCATACTATGCTTCCATCAGCATGCTTGACCGGGTTCCCAAAACCTTCAAAGACCGAAATTGTACCAGATTTTCTTATTACCTTCCATTTGCTATTCCAGCGGGTAAGATTTTTGGCAGAAGCCTCTATATCTTTTCTTACTTGCTCTTCCTCTCCTCCCGATCGAACAATCTCCCAAACTTTACCGATGTCAGCCATGCATTCTTCGGGAGTAAGTCCCCAAATTTCTTTACTTCCTTGGCTAATGTACAGAAGCCCATCGGTGCCATCAGGTCTGCGGATGTATTGAAAAACAACTCCGGGAATGTTATTTGAAACCCCTTCCAGTTGAAGTTGAATCGTTTTGTAATTGTGGATATCCTGAATACTTCCGGAGATCTTTATACATTTCCCATTCAAAAACTCTCCCTTTCCCTTAACTCTCACCCACTTTTCTTTTCCACTTTGAGTCATTAAGATCGCTTCCTGATCGATTTCTTGATGAGTTGAAATTAAATTCGCAAATGCATCCCTAATATATTTTCTGAAATCTGCCCGGTAAAAAAGAACAGCATTTTCGATTTCAGGAGAATATGAATAAGGAATTTCATGAATATCATATACGGTCTTAGTCCAGGTCAAAGACCTAGTAGCGAGATCTAATTCCCAGCCTCCCAGTTTGGCAATTCGATTCGAATCATCTACCAACTGCTGAATGGTTTTATATTCCGTAACGTTCCTTAAGACGCCAACCATTCGTATGGCTCTTCCAACTTTATCACGAATAACCAATCCAATCTCTTCCACGATTGCAAACGCCCCGTTATATTTCATCAGGCGATATTCATTTTCCCAGCGTTCTTTCTTAGGGTCTCCTAAAAAAATTTTTAAATCATTTACTGTTCTTTGTTTATCCTCGGGATGCAGAAGATCTTCCCACTCAGCGATTGAAATTGGTTTGAGTAAATCTAAGGGATAACCAAAATTCAAGGTAAAACTTTCCCCAAAAATCAACTCATCCGTTATAATATCCCAGTCATATATGGCATCTTTAGTTGCATGATTTATAAGTTCAAAAAGTTCCAAATTTCTCTTCAGGGATTCCAAATAATTATTTTGAGTAAAGTGTAGATTGAGCAATCGTTGAGCGCGTTCAATGGCGTATTGCTCGTATTTAAATGGAGGTCGATTTGTTTTATAATAACAAGCGAACGTCCCAACAACCAAACCTTGGCTGTTAAAAATCGGAAAAGACCAGCAGGCGGAAAATCCAAATTTTTCACCAAGTTCCTTAAAATATTTCCAGCGCTCATCCTCCTTTACATTTGTGACAATCACTTGTTCACCAAAGTATGCTGCGGCCCCACAAGAACCTTGATAGGGCCCTATAGGAACTCCGTTATAGAGTGTCTGCACATAATCAGGATGCAGGGAAGGAGCTGCAACAGGAAGAAGAATTTCTCCTTTCCTGATCATTATGGAAGCCTGCATCTCAGGAAACAGTTCTTCTAGATTTTTCAGGTATTCAATAAGGACCTCTTCAAAGGTTGATTTCCCACCTATAATGTAGGAAGCGAGATCTCTTTCAATAGCATCAATTTTTTGAAAATAATGGGATTCTGTAATATCCCGAACCGAGCCTATTACACGTAGGGGGGGGCCATAGTTAGATCTTAATACAACTGCATTATCCCTAATCCACAAGTATTCCCCATTTTTCTTTTGAATTTTATAAACCTGGGTCCAATATGACTCTTTTGAATGAAATACAAATTCTTCAAAACTTTCCCGAATTCTAATTTTATGAGCCTGATCTCTCAAAGATTCTATAAAATCATAATTTTCAGATTCTTTCAACCTTTTTACCCCTAATAAATCCTCAAATTTCTCGCCCAAATAAAGGTCTTTGGTCTGGGGATTAAACTCATAGATATATTCGGAATTAGCCTGATTTACCAATTCAAAGCGTTCATTACTTCGACGGAGTTCGCGTTCAAAATAAATGCTGTCTGTAATATCAATTCCAGAACATTGGATTTCATAAGGAGCTCCATTTGTGTCTACCAAACAAACAAAATCCCAAAGAGTAGTCATCACTTTGTCAGGTATTTTCCCTGGCTTGTCCAATTCCACCTTTATCACTTTGCCAGGGTCTGCTGCACAAAGTTCAACCACTTCTTTAACTCGAGTATGATGGTAATGGCAAATTGATTCCAAGCAGTTTTTACCGATTACGCTTCCATCGTGAATCCAGCCAAACTCCTCCTGAAATTTTTTATTTACAAAGGTGTAGCACCCTTGCATATCCGTACGAATAAGGTAATTGGTCTGAGAATCGAAAAATAATCTGTATCTGGACTCACTTGCCTCAAGGAGCTGTTTGGCAATTATTTGATCGGTCACGTCTCTGGAATTGATTACAATTCCACCAATCGCAGGGTCCTCCATGAGGTTAGTGGCCATGGACTCGATCCATCTCCAATTCCCTTCTTTATTTTTAAAACGAAAAGGGGCGATCGCTATACGTTTCTGAATCTTCAAGGCCTGGAATTGAGTCATCACATGATCCAAGTCTTCAGGATTGATATGGTCAAAAGCCACTTTACCCAGAAACTCCTCAGGATCAATACCCAGAATATGAGAAGAGGTAGGACTTACATATTGATAAACTCCCTCAAAGTTCAAAATCGCGATCATATCTCCTCCATCCTGAACTAGTGCTTTGAATTTTTCGTGACTCAAAGCAAGGTCCCTTTCAATTTTTTTGATGTTGGCAAGATCTAGCCCTAAGGCCATCATGAAGGTTTTACCTTTATATTTGATTTTGGAAACTCGAAGTAAAACAGGAAAGGGTTCATTTTCTTTGGTTAAAAACTGTAACTCAATTTCCTTATTTTGATTTGCGCAATATTTCAAATGGCTTAGTAGTACAGGTTTCCCTTCATTACATGTTAAAAAGTTCTCCAAGTATTTCCCCTTCAATTCCGCTTTAGTAAATCCTGTTAATTGTAAAAACAACCGGTTACAAAGTCTTACTCTCCCTTTCTTGTCAAAAAGAAAAAAAAGTCCAGGCAAGTCATTAATTATTGCTTTGTTAAGATTGGATTCCTGTTTGAGTCCTTTCTCCAACAACTTTTCCGTGTTGATATCCCAAATAAACCCCTGAATTTGAAAGGGAATTCCTTGGTTACTTTTCACGACTACTCGGTCCTGAACCCAAATATATTCCCCATTCTTTTTTTTGAGACGGTATTGAAACTGATGATCCCGAAGTAGAAAAGTTTCCTGAATACATAATTTAATTGCATGCTCCCGATCTTCTGGATGAATAAGATCTTGCCAAAAAGTGGGGGAACTCAACCATTCAGAGGCAGAGTAACCAAAAATCCTTTCAACTTGGGGGCTGATAAATTTAAATTGAAAAGTATGTGGATCAGCAATCCAGAAGACCCCCTCAATGGTTGAGAGCATTTCATTGGAAAACTTTTGTTCCGTTTCAAGGAGTTTCAGGGACTGATCATTTTGATTCATCACCTTCCGAAGTGAGATAAGATGAAGCACTTGATTGCCCAAAACTTTTAATGCATGGATTTGCTGTTCATTCAACTTCCTAGGTTGAAAGTCAATGACACATAACCCTCCTAAAGCAATGGTGTCCTGGTAAAAAAGAGGAAAACCTACATAAAAAACTATCCCGGGATAGCCTGTTACCAAGGGATTATTTGCAAACCTAGGGTCAATTCTGGCATCTTCAACTATAAATATTTCTCTACCATTTTCAGCGGCATGTGTGCAAAAAGCCTGCTCAAGAGGGGTTTCGCAAATATCCAATCCATGATGTGATTTAAAAAACTGTTTATTCTGATCAAAAAAGGAGATTAGAGAAACAGGAGTTTGGCAGATTAAGGCAGCAAGACCTGTCAGTTCATCAAATGAATTTTCTTCCTGAGACCAGAGTAATCCTAAATCATTAAGAATTTTAATTCTGGAGGAGCCATGGTTAAGAGAACTCATTGGTAGTGCATGGAGAAATGTTTATACAGCTTTGAACCTGATCGATCAAAAACATGATAAAAATCATGTTTTTGAAAAGATTAAATTAGCTTATACCTGGTTATTAATTTGATCTTTTCTGAACATTTCATTTACCTAAAAAAACCTTTCATAACATAAGCTGCCTATATTTTAAAGTAAATTAATTCAATGAAGTAAAATGGGATTTCTGATCTGTGTAAATCAAAAAAGGAGATTCAACCTAGAATCTCCTTCCATCAATCTGATTGGTAAAATCTTAACTTTACAGGAGGGAATTAACCCGCCAATTTTGAAAGTTGAAGCCAAAATTCTTCAATTTTCAAAATAGCGGTTAAAAATTCCTCCATATCCAAAGGTTTGATCACATAACTGTTTGCATAATTATCATAAGCTTGATTTATATCTTTTTGGCTGGAAGAGGTGGTCAGCATAATAACCGGAATTTTCTTCAATTCCTGATGCATTTTGATTTGGGCCAGAACTTCGTGACCATTAAAAATCGGAATATTGATATCCAATAAAATCAGATCAGGCTTTTCAACATCACCATAAGCTCCCTGTTTATACAAAAAATCAAGAGCTTCCTGGCCATTGCCAACCACACTGATTTTGGTTTTGATTTTACTTTCTTCAAAACCCTCCAAGGTTAACAAAACATCCCCAGGATTATCTTCAACTAATAAAATATGTACTTCTTTCATCATGCTTAATATTTAGTGATTGTAAAATAAAATGTCGAACCTACTCCAATTTTTGACTCAACCCAGACCTTTCCACCCCAAGACTCTACCTGCTTTTTAACTAAAGCCAATCCTATTCCAGTGCCTGAATATTTCCCTCTTACATGAAGTCTTTGGAAGATCACAAAGATTTTTTTATAGAAATTAGGATCTATACCAATCCCATTATCCTTTATTGAAATAGTCCATCCATCATTATCCTCCATTGCCCTTACTTCAATTTCCGGCGGGATGTTATCCCTGGAATATTTAATGGCGTTATCCAACAAGCAATGAATGGTTTGAACCAAGGGGGCTTTAGGTACTTTCAGTCGGGGAAGACTGTGATAGTGAATGCCTACCCCCTTTTCTTCAATCAACATTTTTCTCAGGATTTTAAATTCATCAATGACATCTGACAGGCTAACTTCTTCATCTAGCTCTTCTCCCCTACCAGCCCTGGAATATTCAAGCAAATCCAGGATAATTTGTTTCATCCGTTTTGCCCCATCGACAGCAAAGTGGATATACTGTTTGGCATTGGAATCCAATTTATCATCATATTTTCTCCTTAATTGATCAAGAAAGCTCGTAATCATCCGAAGAGGTTCCTGAAGATCATGGGAAGTGATGAATGCAAATTGTTCCAAATCCTCATTGGCCATCTCCAAATTTCTGATATTCCGTTTGAGCTCTTCATTTAGTTTCTCCAGCTCCTGCTCATATTCCTTTTGGAAGGAAATGTCGGACATTGCTCCAACCATCCGGATGGCCTCACCGTGCTCATTTCGAACAATAACCCCTTTATCCAAAACGATTTTGATTTTGCTCGAGGCATGTACAATTCGATATTCCAGTTCCCATAATTTGGTCTCAGGATTAGCCAAGGCAGAATCAATACTTGATTTAAGCTTTTCTTTGTCCTCTTGAAAAAATGAGTCAGTCCAAAATTCGACTTTCTTTAGGGTCTTTTTTGGCTCATATCCAAAGAGCTCGTTGAACCCTTTACTTCTGGAAAACACATCATTGGCAATATCCCAGTCCCAGATTGCATCAGTGGTCGCTTGGGTGACCATTTCGAAACGTTCATTCGCTTGGCGAATAATCAATTCGGTTTGTTTTCTTAACGTAATCTCCTTAAAGTATACCGAAAGACCGGAAGGTGAAGGATAAGCCGTTACTTCAAACCATTTATCCAAAGATTTGAAATGTTCTTCAAAAGAAACCATTTCACCGGATGATTTAGCGAAATGGTACATCCTGTAAATTTCAGAATCAATTGAGTCTTGATAAAGCTCCCAAAGATTTTTACCAATTACCTCTGTTTTATCTTTCAGAAGTACCTCTTCTGCCATCCTGTTCCAATACGTGACAATCCAGTCATTATCCACTGCAAAAAAGGCATCACCTATACTTTCCAGTATCTGATTCCTTTCCTCATAGGCTTTTTGAAGACGTTGGTCGGCTTCTTTCCTTAAAGAAATATCCCTAAAAAACACAGTCAATCCCTCCTCACTGGGATAGGCATTGACCTCCAACCAAATCCCGTAATTATCTTCAAAAGTGACCGGCCTACCTGTTTCCAGTACCTGATGGTAGAAGTTGAAAGAAGGAAGACTAACCGCATCCGGAAATACATCCCAAAGAACTTTTCCCAATAGCTGTTCCCTAACTACCCCAATCATCTCCTCGGCAGATCTATTCCAGTAAGTCACCACAAAATTTCGATCCATGGTAAAAAACGCATCCGCAATACTTTCGATGATTTGATTTTTTTCCTTGAACGCCTTTTGTAGATCCTCTGAAGCTTTTCTTCTTTCGTCTATATTTTTAAAATAAACTGAAATACCATTTTGGGAGGCATAGACATTGATTTCATACCAGCAGTTATTCCCAGGATAGAAGTATTCCAGATTTTCAGGTTTTCCACTCTGGGAAACACGGAGGTATACCTCCTCCAAAACAGTACCTTTTGCAGCTGGAAATTTCTCCCAAATATTTTTCCCTAACACTGCTTTACTATCTGAATTCAGGAGGAGCTCGGCTTCCCGATTAAAATAGGTAAAGCTCCAGTTATTATCCAGGGCATAAAAGGCATCTGAGATACTGCCAAGGATTTCTCCCAGCTTTAATTCCAAGGATTTTTTCTCGTGAATATCCTGGTAGGATCCAAAAATTCGGATGCATTTTCCATGTTGAAACTCCCCATCTCCAATACAGCGTATCCATTTCAAATTTCCCTTGGCAGTTCGGACCAGGAGTTCTTCATCAAAAGGTTTTTGTTCGGCAATTAGGTTGTCCACTGCTTTTGTAATTGAAATCCGACTTTCTCCGACATAGAATTCAAATCCACCTGAAAGTGAGGGATTATAATCCTGGTCCACCTCTAAAATTTCACGAACAATGGGAGACCAAAACATGGAATCACCGGAAACATTCTTGAGATTAAGCTCCCAGCTCCCAATTTTGGCCAATTTTGAAGATTCATTGTACAATTCAGTGGCCACTACCTCTTCGGTTACATCAAAAACCATGGAGTTAAATACGATGGTCCCATCCGGTAGTTGATTTGGAGTTCCGTAACCTTCATGCCATCTAACTTTGCCATTGGGAAGAATATTTCTCCAACGGGAATGCCAATGGTTCATGTTCGTGATGGAGTTTTGGAGGTCTGCCACAACCTTCGAAAAATTTCCTCCGGCCCTAACCTGATCCCAAACTTGATTCACATCATTTTGACATTCTTCGGGACTTAAATCCCAGATCATTTTAGAGCCTTTACTGACAGACTGCAGTAGATCGGTACCATCCGGACGAATGACATATTGGAAAGTCACTCCGGGTAAGTCATCAGTAATGGTTTTCAGTCGGATCTCAGCCTCTTTTTGCTCGTGTATATCCTGAAAACTTCCAAATACCCGGACCACTTTACCTTCAGCCATTTCTGCCTGACCGATGACTCTCACCCAAAAAAGATTTTCTTTAGCAGTTACCAACAGGGCTTGAAAATCAAAAGGAGCTCCAGATGACAAGGTTTGATTCACATTCCTTTCAACCATTTCCCTGAAATCGGGATGATAAAAGTTAATCCCATCAGATAAGTTAGGGATATAAGTTTGGGGATCGGTCTCGTGCATTTGATGCACGAGATCCGACCAATACACAGTTCCCTCACTAACGTTAATCTCCCAACTTCCGATTTTGGCTAATTGGGATGAGTTGTTTAAGAGTTCGGATAGTTTCCGCTCAGTGGTGATATCCTTCGCAGTAGCAAGTACAATTCCATTTCCCCGATCTATTTTACAGCTCCAGGATAACCAAACCAGGTCACCTGACCCAGTAACGAATCGACCTTGAAAGTTAAACAACTGTTTACTTGACTCCAGACTTAAGACTTTCGACCTAAAATTATTTTTGTCTATTGGGTAGGAAAACAGATCGAGGTTTTGATTTAGGATTTCATCTTCCGGATAATCCAGAATTTTACAACCAGCAGGGTTGATTCTGATAATTTTCCCACTCAAATCGAGAATACCTATTAGGTCAGGAACTGAATTAATAAGGAGTTCAAAATCATTTTCTATTTTTTTCCTTGCAATTTCGGATCCTACAAATGATTCCAGCCTTTGGAAAGAGTTCTTTAAAAAATCAACCTTGAGCTTTGAGGATGTGGTCCCTGCAACAAAGACACCTACGGGCTCATTACCATTCAACAAAGGAAATCCAATCACAGTCTCAATTCCTGTATTTCTGGCTTGAACACTTCTTAAAAACTCGCTTTTTACGCCAACAGAATCCCAGATCACCGCCTTTTGATTTTTCCATATAATACCAGGCAATCCATCTCCAAGGGGTATCTGGGATAAATTTTCGACTTGATCGTAAAAATTCTGACCTGTATTAGAATTTGCGAAAAACGCGGCAATCCTAAGGTTTTCCTTATCAAAAGTTGGCAGCCAAACTTCAGTAAAATCAAAATTTCCAAATTCAGCAATCTCTGAACAGAGAAAATTCAAAGCATCGGTAGTTTCTTTCTCCTGATTGAAGAAATGACTGATTTTAGCCAGAAGGTCTTTCTCTCTGGAGGCAAGGATTTGTTTGGTAACATCTCTTTCCACTGCGATCCAATGGGTAAACCAACCCTTTTCGTCAGCAACAGGGGACAGGGAAATATTGACCCAATATTCCTCACCTGATTTTTTGTAATTCAATAAAGTAAACTCTGAGGGCTGCCAATTAGCCATGGCAAGTTTCATTTCCTCCAAAACACGCTTGTCAGTTTTGGGGCCTTGAAGGATTCTGGGTGTCTTTCCGATCACCTCTTCAGGAATGTAGCCGGTCAAGTCTGTAAAAGCCTTATTCACAAATAGAATCCTTGGGCCCGGAAAAACCTGTGGCTCCGCTTCAGTGATAACCACTGAGTCGCTGGTATGAGCAATTACCCGTTCCAACAATTTAAGATGCTGTTCTTCTGCTTTAAGAGCCGTGATATCCTGAACAGTTCCGGAAAAACTCAATTCCGAAGATTCATTGGTTGAATCAAGTCTTCCGCGTTCATGAACCCATTTTATATTTCCAGAATTAGTCTTGATGCGATGGATAAAATCGAGAGGTTTAATTCCCGCAAGCGCTTGATTCTGTGCATTTAAGAAATCAGCTTTGTCTTCTTCAAAAAATGAATTCAAAAAAAGATCAAAGTCAATCTGATCCTGATTGGGGTTCAAGTCCCAGAGTTGATAAACTTCTTGAGACCAGGTTAACTCCTTGGTCTTAAGATCCAATTTCCATTGTCCGACTTTAGCGAGATCAATGGCAGTTTTATGCCAATTTTCGGATTTTTTAAGATTATTGAATTGAAGAAGCTTATCCGTCACATCTATCACCATCACCAAAATTGCTTGATGATCATTGAAATGAACTTGATGTCCATGGACTTCAACCTGTATCAGGGTTTCATTTTTTTTCTTATGCGTAAAGAAACCAAAGAATATATTGCCAAATTTTGATTCTACTCCTTCGTGACCCCTCAATAAATTAGAGATTTCTTCCTTCGGAAGTAAATCATGGATTGTAATCGAAAGAAATTCTTCTCTGGAATAACCATAATGAGTTAATGCGGACTCATTTACTTCTAATATTTGGAAGGTATGTAAATCATAAATCCAGTTTGGCAGGGGATTATGGTAAAACAAAGAACTAAAATCTCTATCGTTCATTTATCTCGATCGAAAGGTGATATTAATCTAGTACTTCCATAATAATTGAACTAATTTATTAATAACATTAGGAGCACTGTCCCTCTCCCAAAATGTGACAAATGAAAAACCAGAATTTTGATCATTAAGCAGTTCATCAGCCAACCATTTTGCGGGAATTGAAATGATTCCTTTGAGTGTAAACAAAAAAGAATTCACAGTACAATTTATCGGTTTTTGAACTCCTCACCTAAAAATCTGGGGAATTTGTATAAAAAAAATTAATCCTGTGAGTTAATATCATAAAAATACAAAATAAACAATTCCCTAAAGGAAATGAATCAAATTTTGCGTTTTTGGCTTCGGAACAGCGATTAAGATATTTTTTTTCCAATGCATCGGAGGGAATTCCTCCTATTTCGCTTTGTTAAATGTCTGCACCTAATGGAAAGGTTCACTTAAATGACCTTAAACCGCTCCAAGATAATTTTAGGACTTTGATCCCATCTGTCTTTAGGCAATTTAGAAGGATTTCTTAATCTGACCACTTTAGTTTGGTTAGAGGACTTTCGATTTAACTGACAGCTAATCATTACCTTAGTCACTTTCATCAGTTCCTTTCATTGGCTTTTCTTTAGAAACTTTTTCCAAGTTTGATTTAAAAATATTTGGTATAGACCTCTTTTAAATCGGGGGATGGGACAAGGACAAAATGAAAAAGAATAAACCACTAGAAGCTTGGAGTAGAGCTTAATTCCGGATACTCCTGGCTACTCAGACCACTTCAAAGGCTCTTTCAGGAGAATTCAGGACTCAGAATAATGCCGTTATAAAACCCTCATATCTACGAAATACAAAGAGTAAGAAATCCCAAAAGCGAAAGATACTTTTTGGTTCTAAGATGAAAAAGTTTCTTTAGAGAGAAGGAGAATGTTTTTGATTAATCCGTTTTAATTTTTTGCTCTTATTACCTTCAAAAATACTATTAAAGAGGAGACCAAATTAGAGAAATTGGTATCTAATCTTCTTTCGGAACTATGAAGCTTAAAGAAATAAATTTTAATTCTTCTCCATTATGTGCCTGTATTAAATTGAATCCAAAATATAGATCCATTTACACCATCTGATTCAACCCAAATTTTTCCTCCATGCAATTCTGCAATTTTTTTGCACACCGAGAGTCCAATACCATTACTATCTTTCTTGTAGTTTAAGGTTTTGAAAATTTTAAAAATTTCTCCTTGTTGATTTTCGGGGATGCCCATTCCGTTATCAGAAAATTTGAAGACAATCCAATCATTCTTCTGAAAACATGAAATAGAAATTTCCGGAACTCGATCAGAACGGTACTTAAGTGAATTGGTAATCAGGTTAGTGATCAGACGCTTAAATAAAATAGGGTATACTTTGATCTTTTTTACGGTGATTTCAGTTTTTATTAATGCCTCGTTTACCTCCAATTCGCGTTCAAAAAACTGAATTACGGAATTAACCAATTCCTCAGTTTCAACTGTTTCCAGCTCCTCCCCGAGTGTTCCTGTACGTGAATATTCAAGAAGGTTTTCAATCAATCTTCCCAATTCTTTGGAAGAGGTCCGAATGACATCCAAATATTGTTTTCTTTTTTCGGGGTCGAGGTCATCACCTCTTTTATGGATAATATCCATTAATCCTGAAATATTCCTTACAGGAGTTTTGAGGTCATGAGAAGCCACATAGGCAAACTCCTCCAAGGATTTGTTGACCTCCTGAAGTCTTAAATTCTGTTCCCTTATTTGAAGGTTGAGTCTATGGATTTGCTGCTCCTGTTCTTTTTGAAGTGTAACATCATTTTGAATGGAGAAAAAGCCTATAAGCTCCTGATTTTTGTCAAACATGGGTTCAGTCTGAATTCTCACCAAATACTTATTTCCTGACTTGGTATAATTGATCATCTCCACTTCAGAGGCAACTTTCTTTTTTATGCCTTTGGCCATTAGCCTTTTTGCCTCTTCGGTACTCTCTTTTCCCTGAAGCAATTGACCTGGCTTTTTACCAAGTACTTCTTGTTCGGTATATCCGGTCATGTTTTCAAACGCATCATTTACAAATGTGATTTTTCCATGACTATCTGTGATGATTACCGCATTGCTGGTTTGTTCAGCAATGAGTGCCAGTTTTTTCATCTCCACATCTTGCAGCATGCGCTGGTTAATGTCTCTAGTTGAAATGAGAATATTTTCAATTTTACCATTATCTAACTGAATCGGTTTGAGATTGGACTCCATCCAGCGGGTCACACCAGCCCAGGTCTTGAATTTAAATTGAATTAATCCTGGGGTCTTCCCGTCTTTTATGGCCTCAATTGCATTCTTCCACTTTTTCTTATGAGCTGGATCTGGAATTCGATTAAGCAGATCCAATTCTGCCAATCTTTCGAGTGGATAACCCGTAATTTCTGTACCTGAAGGTGAGCAATACTTCAATTTGCCATTCAAATCTAAAATCGAAATCATGTCTCTGGAATTCCTTGCAATAAGTTCAAAGAGTTCAGTTTGAGAGGCATGTTTACTATTAAGGATTTCCAATGCATCATTTGAAACCTCTAATGCACGCTCCATTCGATTGTATCGAGATACATTGAAAAAAACCAAAACCACTCCATGAATTTCTCCGGTATGGGTTCGAAAAGGTGAGATATTCAAAAGAAACTCCTCCCCTTTAGTGTCTCGAATTTGAGCTTCAAAACTTGTTTGAGTATCAAAAACCTTTTCAATATGGCCCATCAAGTCTTCCAATTGAACTTTCCCACGAAAGTGGCTAATATTCCTTCCCACATCATGTGGCATGAGATCAAGGATTTCCCGAATCGCAGGAGTGAATCTTCTGATATTCAGATTCACATCCAAAAACAACATAGCAATCTGGGTACTATGAATCAGGTTATTGAGATCATTATTTATATCAGAAAGCTCATGGATTTTCTGTTGGTACTCTGCATTCACGGTGTAGAGCTCCTCATTTACAGATTCAAGTTCCTCATTGGAGCTTTGAAGCTCTTCATTGGCCGCCTGAAGTTCCTCATTGCTTGATTCCAGTTCTTCTATGGTAGATTGGAGATTTTCCCGGTTAATCCTTAGTTCTCTTTCCAGGATGTTTATTTTTTCCTTGGACGCCGCATTAATTTCTATTTTTTCAAAATCCTTTTCACTTTCCGAGGATATTTCAGGCTCAAAAGTCGCAATCAACTGATTGCCATTTTCGTTAAGTTGCACACGACGAAGCTTTATGGTAAGAAATTTCACTCCTTTATAAAACTGTCGAAGCATCCCGTCGACTTCCACTTTATTGATCTGAGTAAAAACCCCTGAGTGCATAACTTTATTTGCCACAACTTCAAAGGGGATGGAGAGTGACTCCGGCAACATTTTCAGAACATTGGTGGTAATTTCTCCGGATGGTAAAGTAAGCCAACGGTGGGCATTTCCTGTGGTATGAAGTAAGTTAAAGTCTTCATCCGTCACGATGGAATCCGGTACAAACTCTTGAATCAAAACATTTTGAATCTCATTAAGGAGTTTACTTCGTCCTGAATTCGGAATAGGAGAGTTTACCCTGACTTGACCAAAAAACTCGGATTGTATTGGATTTGATTTCCTTGAACTCCGAATTTTCTGGATGGCTTTCTTATTTTCCTTATTCAGATAAACCTTGCTCTTTTTATCAAATTCAATAAAATGTTCACTTGCATCACCGAGCGATTCACTTGCTCCCAAAAACAAAAATCCATGTGTCCGAAGAGAGAACTGAAACATGGAAAATACACGCTGTTGAAGATTGGAATTCAGGTAGATCAGAAAGTTTCGGCAACTGATGAGATCAATCCGATTAAATGGGGGATCTTGAACCAAGTTATGGGCAGAAAAAATGATCATTTCCCTAATTTCTTTGGCAATAGTGAATCCTTTTCGTTGAGGAATGAAATATAGGTTTAAAAATTCCGGCGGAATTTCAGTTGAAATGTTTTCCGGAAAAATGCGATTAGCCGCATTTTTGATTGCCTCCTTGTCTAGATCTGTAGCAAAAATACTGACATCAAACTGCAGCTTCTGGCGCCTTAGGTAGTCTTTAACCAGAATTGCAATTGTATAAGCCTCCTCCCCGGTAGAACAGGCAGGAACCCAAATTCGGATGGATTTGGACTCGATATTTTCCTCAATTAGACGGGGAATAACCTGCTGCCTTAAAAATTCAAAATTTTCCTCATCTCTAAAAAAACGGGTGACTCCTATCAACAATTCCTTAGCGAGTAAGTGGGGTTCCTGATTATTTGTTTGGATATATTTTAGGTATTCCAGCATTTCCGGAAAACCTAATAAGCTCATCCGACGAGCGATTCTCCGAGATACTGTGGAATATTTGTAATCGGTGAAATCTACCCCTATCTGCTGATATACGCTCGTTAAAATGGCCGAAATGAGACCTTTGGTGTCTTGAGAGTTTAATATTTCTTTGTGAATCTCATTGGTGGTGAAGAAGAAAGCCTCAATCTCCCTATGCATCTGTTCCACTGCGCAGATTTTATCAACAGCTCCTGTAAGGATGGCACTTTTAGGCATTCCATCAAACTTGGCGGTAGTAGGATCCTGAGCGATAACCAAACCACCTTTTTCTTTAATGTATTTGACTCCCTCAGAGCCATCACTTCCGGTGCCAGACATAATAATGGCACATGCCTTTTCATGCGCCTGTTCTGCAAGCGAGTTAAAAAAAGAACTGATGGGAAAACTAAGTTGACGGTCCTCTTTTTCGGTCAGGATGAAGTGCCCATCCTGCAGATCAACAATTTTTTTGGGCGGATTGAGGTAAATTTTTCCAGGCTCCAACATCATTTCATGCTGGATAATCTCAATTGGTAAAGTCGTATGCCTCGAGAGCAATTCATCCATGAGGCTTTTATGGTTAGGCGCCAAGTGCTGAATGAGGACATAAGAAAACCCTGAATTGGGTTTAGCAAATTCAAAGAATAATTCCAAAGGCTCCAATCCTCCTGCAGAGGCGCCAATGCCGATGATTGGAAAGGTATATTTCATTGTTTAATTTTCCCTTGGAATGGTAAAATAGAATGTAGTTCCTTCTCCTGGTATGGAATCCAGCCATATTTTTCCTCCCCAGGACTCTATATGTTTTTTAGCTATCGACAATCCGATACCATTACCGGAATGATTTTGTCTGTTGTGCAATCTTTTAAAGATCCCAAATATCTTTTCGAAAAACTGCTTATCAATCCCAATTCCATTGTCTTGGATAGAAATCTTCCAGAAGTCCCACTCTTGGCACATTTGGATCTTGACATGAGGCACTACCCCTTCTCTTGAGAAAATTAAAGCGTTTTCCAAAATACGATGAATCGCATTTGTAAGAGGGGCTTTGAATGCCTTCACTTGTTTAAGATCTTTTACCTCAATTTGGATTCCCTTTAAAGCAATTAAGTTTTCATTGGATTTACAAAAGCAATGAACTACCTGATCAATATCAACTACCTCCATTGAATTGCCCACTTTTCCAACGCTAGAATGCTCCAAAAGATCCTGAATAATATTTTTCATTCGATGGGCTCCTTGCAATGCAAAATTGAAGTATACATCCGCTTGAGGATTGATTTGGTCCTGGTATTTCAACCTAATTTTACCTAAATAACTAGAAATCATTCTTAACTGTTCCTGAAGGTCATGTGAGGCTACAAAGGCATATTCCTCCAGCTCGGCGCTCTGACTCGTAACTTTTGCCATAGACTTTTTAAGTTCCTCATTGGACTGGTTCAGTGAATCCAAAACCTGAAGTTTTTCCAAAATGGTATTTTCGAGTCGAGAAAAAAAATAGGGAATTATCAACGCAAACAAAACCGCTAAAAATAAAACATTGGAAGAAATTGCCACCCAAGCCAAAAGGTAAGTTTCCGGTTCAGATCCAATTTTAATGATTTCGGTGTAAATAAACATTCCAAACAAAACACAAAAAATTAAGGTCAGAAGCAGAGAAATTAATGATTTTTGGTAGGGAAAAATCAATAAATGAAACACAGAAGCTGAAAGTAGGTAAACCAACCCCAAACCAAAACTCTGCAACTCCAACAGTAGGACAAAGGCAGCCAAATAAATTAAACTTACTAATAAGTATTTCCGTGCATTAACACCAAAACCAGGCAGATATCCGATCAAAATTAAAAGAGAAAAACAAAAAACATCCAAATATAAAACGAGGTAATTCTGGGATTTGAGACTTACCAGTACAGCTGGAATAATCGCCAAAAGGCTTAAGGGAGTCAGTAAAAAAACACACTTTGCGAAAATCACATCACTCAAAAACCTCAAAGTCGATGAGTCCTCATTGGGGGATATGCAATTGGATTTTACAATATTATTCAGAAAAGATATCATGAAATTAAAAGGAGTATACAACTATTTCTGGTAGAAGAAATTAGAATGGCGCTTTCTTAGGGTCTATTTTTAAGAATTTTGTAAAGTTCAGGTTATCTATCCAAGGACTATCCCTAATCAAGGAAGAAAAATTTCAGGATGTAATCTTTTGTAAACCACTTCCATACTCTATTTAAGTGAGCGCAAGGTCAAAGGATCAAAATGAATAAATTTTGAGTAATTCAATCGCTTAGAATTTTATACCAGGCATGTTCGATTCATTCAAAAATGCAATTCTAAGCCTGATCCAAACCGATCAACAGGAGTTGGATCAGCTTATTTCCCTTTGCTCTTTTCAGAAATTCCGAAAAAACGATTTCCTCAGCCAACCTGGAAAAGTCCCACAGGAAGTGTTTTTTATTTCAAAAGGACTTTTGCGGGTAGTGGTTACCGATTCAAAAGGCGTGGAACACACGATCCATTTTGCATCTGAAAATCAATTTGTAGCCGATTACTCCAACTTTTTGTTACAACAACCCGCCATGTATACGCTTCAAGCTTTGGAGCCTTTGGAGGTAGTGGTCATGACTCGCCAAGCAATTGATTGGGGATACCAATCCATGAAAGAAGGTGATAAATTCGGCCGAAAAGTAGCTGAGTTCTATTTTGTCTATCAGGACAACAGGGTCAAAAATTACTATTCCCGAACACCTAAAGAGCGGTATGAGCTGATGGAGAGCATTTTTCCACAAATCCACCAGCGCGTGCCCCAGCATATGATTGCCTCCTATCTTGGAATCACCCCGGTACATCTCAGTCGTCTGAAAAAAGAGCGCTGAACGGGATTGGTCCTCCAAAGTCTAAACAAATATTATCGTTTGGTGCCTGAGGTCAGGAATAGGAAAAGCTTTGGCATTGGAGTATGGTAAAAATGGATTTGATGTAGTGCTGGTAGGCCGGAATAAAGCTTCTGAAGTTAAGTTCAACCGATTCAGACAAGCAAACCGTATTTAATTCTCCGCCTTTTTGGAGATGAAAGTCAGGGTTGATCTTGCAACCCCGAAATTTTCAGAAATTCTTACCTGTGGAATGGACAGACAAGCCAGCCGAATCAAGGCCTGGTGATGGACACAATGCTCCAAATTATACAGCAACTCCCTGTAAAAGCTGGTTTTAACAGGCTGGGAATTTGGGAAATGATCTTGGAGAATACTCAACTCCTTGTCTGGGATGTGGTTTATGGTTTGAAGCTCCCGGATTTTTTCCAACGCAAAATAGGGATCTGCTTCGAGTCTCAGATCCCTCCTTCGGAGATCATAGTTTATTTCCCCTTGATCGTATTGGGATATCAGGCATTCAAAAAACTCCAAAATATGCCTGACATGCTGGCCAATGGATGAGCTTTTAAATACCGGCGAAATTCCTGAATAATCTTCCGGTGAAAGTTGAAGTAGGAGCTCTGCAAGTTCTTCGAGTTGTTGGGAGCAGGCATCAGATAACATATCGATTTTTTATATAACTGATCAATTGGTTCTTCAGAATGATTACTTGTCCTATACAGGATAAAAAGCAGATTACAGCCAGGCCAAATAGCTTGCCTCCGTCATTATTAAAGATAATCCCTATGAGAAAAAAATGAGTAAACAATGCGCCAGCCATAATAAATACACCCAAAATCCCACCAAGAAGTGTGGTTTTTGGATAAAGTATCAGAATTGCAACTACCAATTCTATAATACCTAAACCTAGCCGACCAAGGGGTTCGACCCCAAGTTTAGTGAACAATAGAATGGAATCAGGATGCCCTCCAAACTTGTAGATCAGAGACTGGAGAAGAATTAACGAAGCAAGGATTCTGAGGCCCCAACTGAGGTATTTGACAGAAATTAAAGAATTTGAGGGAAACCCGGGTCCTTGTAACATCATCTTATGGATTGGTTATTAATCCTGAAGATGCTTGAAAAGGGAGTATTTAATTGTCGGAAAACTTACATTCCCTGAAGATTTAGACCAATGCTTTCAGATTTTTGATCAGAATTTCTTTTCGTGTGTAGCTAATCAAACCCTTTTGTTCCCATTCGTTGAATATCTGGGTAGTAGTTTGGCGGGAGCTGCAGATGATTTGGGATATTTCCTTTTGGGTAAGAAAGTTATCAAGACTTACTTCCATACCGTTGAATCTACCTTCCCGATTTGCCCAGTCATTCAGGAATGCAATCAACCGCTCTCTGGTATTTTTAAAAAAAAGGTTGGAATACCTGTTTTTAACGCGCTTAAGTCGGAAGCCAACCAACTTGGTATAGGAAATGGCCAAAGTCGGATATTCTGCCAAGAGCCGTTCAAAATCTGACACATTAAAGCTGCAAAGGACAACTCGGTCTGTCAAAACCTGTGCATACTCATACTCACGATCCTCCCTGTCCAGCGTTAGTGATCCAAATAATTCCCCTTGCTGAATGATGTCCACGATGAGTTCATTTCCTTTCTCGTCAACTTGGACCAGTTTGAGATTACCCTTTTTGAGTAGATAAATCCTGGAGTTTTCCTTTTCTCCAAAATCAATCAATTCTCCTTTTTGAGCCCGTTTAAAATTGGTGATGATGCAAAGTTGCCGGACTTGAGAGTTGTTAAGAACCCAAAAAAGCTGGTGGTTTCTAAGATGCCAAAATTTCACCTCATCACTCATGTGTGCTTTTTTTAAGATGCAAATAGGATTGGAAACTTGATTTTAAGGCAGAAAGGCTTGGTTTTGGGTGAATGGAATTTAGATTGAACCGGGCGATCTGAGCCATATGTGAAAAGAAATTACTAAGAATTCCCAGTGATCTAAAATAAGAAATTCCGGGTGAATAGATATGGATAGGTTCGGCATTGGCCCCATTAACTTCCAGGATTGAAACCAAATGAGGATCAACAAGTTCAGCGGAGGAATTCACTTTAATATCCAGTCTCCCATAGAAAAAGTGTTGAAAAGGTTGGCAGATCTTCGCAAAGGAGGAAATAACTTCCGGCGTAATGAGTTCAGACCGATCCACAAAAACAGCTCCTTTACAATGGTTTCCTTTGATGCTAAGCTGAAAAATTCGGTTGGGCTCAGGAACAAAGGACATTAAGTCCTTCGGGATTTCCTGAATGTACCGTTTTGCTCTGGGGTGTTTTTGGACAAGCTTTTCAACAGAATCCAACCCGTTCCCCAGGACTTGCAGGGGAATTTTTTGGGTGATGGAGGGGATTTTAATTTCCCCTGTTTTGGGATTTTTCAGAATAAAAATCCCGTATTCCTCTTTTTTCGAGACAAACTCCTGCAGAATTACTGCTTCATTTCGGAAAGTCTTCAAATAATTTTCAGCTGCTTGCTGATTTGAAATCAAACTCACCCCGCGCCCCCTTTCTCCTATATCGGGTTTCAAAATAAACGGAAATCCAATTCTCTTTTCATGGGCTTGGGTTAACAACTGATCCAGGTGATGGGGAGGATTGCTTAAAATACCCGCAGGGATATTTTCCTTGGAAAAATTGGAAAGCGAATCATATTTGGAATAATTGAACAGCCCACCGTTGGTCATTCCGGGATTTACGGCCGGAAAAAAATTCAGGTTTCCCAGACGGAATCCCTGATAAATTCCCAACAAAACCATTGGAAGATGGATGGTCCAGGCTGGCCAAAACTCGAAGGTATTTGTCAATGCGGTAAGATCCGGGGCATGTTTGGCCCCGGATGAGAAGGACTCTATCGGAATTTCGATTTCCGGTTGATCGAGCATGGTTTACTTATTTTTAATAGCCGGCCAATTGCGGTCAGCTTTTTTGATCAATTCATCCTGGTCTTTAAGCCAATCCTTTTGGACATTTTGATTATAATTTAGGTAAAGTTTATTATTCACCACAGCCCATGCATCGGGAGAAATTTTGGCTTTATATCCCCCGGCCGCCCCAAATGCACAATAGCCTCCATACTGAGGTGCGTAAGTATTGGGATTAGCTTGAAACAGTTTTTTGTTGGCTTCAGAGGAAAAATACCAACTAGCCCCCTGGTATTCCAGTTTGAATTCCGGTTTACCCATTACCGGCTTTTTCTCTGTAAAATATGCAACGGGATCATAGCCTGCTATGGCCTTTCCATCAGCCACAAACACTTCGGATTTTTGGCCAAAAGCAAGGCTCTGAAAAGTCAGAGCAAGAATTAAGAAAAGGAGGGTTTTCATTGGTAAATTTATTTGAGTGTATTTTTAAGTTGATAGAAAATTCCTGCTCCAAAACCGGGTGCATCCAGGACATTTTGGCCCTTCAGAACATGGTTTGCATAGACTGAAATCCCAAAATTGTTTGGGAAAAACCAACCGACTTCGAGAGAAGGAAGTAAGTATTCCAGGTTGTTGGAAAAGATCCCGTTATTCACATTTTCCGCATTGCCATTCTGTAAGGATTGAATGGCGTTGAGGTGAAAGGCCACCAAAATTTTCTTTTTGTAATAACCCAGATCAAATCCGTATCTGATCTCATCCGAGAAGTCCCGGGTTCTGTTGTTAAAGGCTCCAAAAGCCGAGAAGTAAATTGAAACCGGCAGAGAGAAACTGACATCAGTTCGGAACATCTGGTTAAATTCCGAGTCTCCGGTCTGTAGAATCCCGGATTCACCACCACCTGTTTTTCCTGTTGGAATCCCAAAAATCAGGGATGTAGCCACCACAACCGGCTTGGTTTGAAACCAACCATATTTTATTCCCAAATCAATATCCCCGACCGCTGAAAATGAATCACCTGGGATAACATTACCGCTGGGAAGAAACTTCACTTCATTGAGGGTATTGGTAACCCAAAACGGGAAGTTAACGATACCGGTAAATCTGGAGTTAAACCCGTATTCTCCATAAAATCCGATGCTGTAGATTCCAGTAGTGGTGATTGGAATACTACTGCCATCAGGAGAAAAATAAGAGTCAGCCAAGATTCCGTTGGCTCCGAGTTTGAAATAACCTTCTCCCTGCTTTTGAGACCAGCCCTGACAAAATCCATTTCCAGTCAGGAGAAAAAGAATAGAGGTAAACAGCAAGATTTTCATTTCAATTCTTCATTTCAGCAAAACCAAAGGTGACTCCGGCGGGCTTACAAAAGATGATCACATATTTGTAGTCAGTAATCTGAACCTCCGGATGCTTTGCGGTAATGTCAAAGGTGTGAGGGCCGTTTGCTCTGATTTCAGCGATTTCCAAACCCGAGGCACGGATTTCCTGTCCGTTGGTCGAATTGGCCAGGTAAACAAAAGTTCCAAGGGCAAAACTGGTTTCAAAATCCTGGCTTAACCTCAGAATCAATTTTTCATTTTCCTGGTTTAGAAAAGCCATTCCTTTGGCCCTGTATCCACCAGCCGGCACGAAAATTCCGGAAAGTTGCTGTACTGCTACTGAGACAGTAACCGGATTACTTTTAACTCCTGACACTTTTGCATGGATATCTGTTTTTCCAAACTTCATTGCAGTGACCAATCCATTTTGATCAACAGTGGCTATGGTTTCGTTTTCGGAAAACCACTGAATGGTTTTTCCGGACAGATTTTGTCCGCTCAGATTTTGAATGCTGATTTCCATCTGTGTTTTTTGACCGGGAAAAAGGGTCCTTTTTTCAGCTGAAACTTTGACCACTGCCACTTCATTTGGATCGCTGACCACATTAATTTGAAGTGATTTCATGGCCTTTTCTCCAAACCGAATTTGCACAAAGCCTGTTCCGGGGGATTTGGCCGTCACCAATCCAGCTGAATTAACCGAAACCAAATTTGGATTCGAGCTGGAATAATTAAAAAAAACCTGTTCTTCCTGACCAAATTCATTGAAATATCTGGGAGAGAGCTGAATTTGCTCCTCAATTTTCAACCCGATTTGTTCGGATTCCAATTCGATTTTTGGATCTACTGCAGGATCATCCTGAAAGTCTGTCCCAATACAGGAAGGCACTAAAATCAATAACCATCCAGCATAGCCGAAATTTCTAATCCTTGACATAAACGGGGAATTTGATCACAACATCCCCACATTCTGAATTCCCATTTGTCAGCCGTACGACAAGAAAAAAAATGAGTGAAAACTTTCTCTTTCCGATCCGATTAGAAAGAATCAAAAATCGAACACTTTTCTTGAAATTTTCTTGATGCTATTCATCTGACCTGTGATTGTAATTCAGGGTTTGATTTAGTAAGAAGATATTAGAGAGTCCTAACCAAAACAAAGGAGTGTACTTCTGTTTTCTTCAATCATTCTTGAACCTGTTCTCCATTAACTTTTCCCGGAAGGAGCTCCCAAACGTATAGCCGAAAGTCAGCATGATCGCTCTGGTATCCAGCTTAAAGACCCGGCTAAAGTCAAAGTTTTCGTCCGAAGTGATGAATCCATATTCCTGGGTGTCGAAGATATCCGTGACGGTAAGTCCAAGCCGACCTTTTCCCTTCCAAATATTCTGCTGGAAGCCAAGATCGATGAAATAAACCGCTACCGATTCGCCTTGAGGAATGGCAGTGGGAGCCGTGTAATTTGCAATAACTTGAAGCTTGCTGCCCGGGAAGAGTGTGAAATTATTGATCAGCTTGGTGTACCAACTGGTCTGCTGTACCAATAACTCATCAGTGGACTCACCTTCCTCAATGAGTTGCTCAAACGCCGAGAAACTGAAGTTTATGTTCCAGAAGGAAAATGGGTTATAGGAGGCAATTAATTCCGCACCATAGGTGGTGGCCTTGCCAAAATTCAAAGGCTGTGTAAAAGCAACTCCGTTTTCATCCAAAATAGTGAAGGGGAAAATGGCATTGTTTCGGATTCGGTAAAAGGTGCTCAGAGAAAGGGAAACCTGGGAAATGTTGTAGTTGTAGGTGAGGTCCAGCGAATGGATCAATTCAGGTTGGAGGTTGGGATTGCCTGAGCGCTGATTCAAGGAGTCGGTGATGTCGGTAAACGGACTGAGCTGCCCCAATCCCGGGCGATTAATCCTTCGGCTGTAGCTGAATTTCACACTGTTCTGTTTGGGGGTAAAGTAGCTGAGGCTTGCCGATGGGAAAAGGTTGAAATAGTCATTTCGGAAATCCGTGCTTTGATCCTGTGTCTCTCCGTCATTCCAAACTTGCTCGGCTCGGAGTCCAGCGGTGTATTTCCATTGAGGGTCACTTTTGGAGCCAATCCAACTGGAATACTGGGCATAGATTGCATGAATTTGTTCTCTGAATTCAAAGACGTTGGTGTTCAATGGATCGATCACAAACTCACCATCTTCCTGATTGGCCCGTTCATAGTCCGCATTCAGGTAACGGAAAATCCCCTTGTATCCGGTTTCAATCTGTCCTTTACCCCCAAGCGGATGGACGTAGTCGCCGCCTAGGTTGAACAGGTTGGTCTTCTGATACACATGGGTGCGCTGAAGGTACAGGTCCCCTTGCGGATCATTTTGTTCCGTTAAGGACTGCGTGGAGATGTCGGTGTTTTCTTTGTCGTTTCCGAAGGTGTTGCTAAGGCTGAAAAGAAGTGACCTGTCGGGATCATCAAAGCGTTTGGAATAGCGCAAGGAAAAATCCAAGGCGCGACTCCTCCTGATCTCATTGGAATAGCGTTGACTTCTGCTGGAAAAATCCCCTTCAGATGTTTGAGAGTTATTTACAAGTGTTTCCTTGTTGTCTTCACCGGGGAAAGCCCACAAAGCTTCCATGCTGAGGGTGTTTTTATCGTTGACCTCATGATCCACGGTCACCTTGGCGTTTTGGTAGAAAATCAGCCGCTCGTCAAACCGCCGTTGGGTGAGGTAGTAGTCGTCCGGTAGCTCATAATTGATCCGGTCGCCCTTTACACTTCGGGTTCGGGTGGTGTACCAGTTGTCGTAGGCTAATCCGAAGTTCCACTTGTTTGTTTTGTGGTTTAGTAAAGCTGAGAGATTTAGGCGATAGCGATCTCCAACTCCTGCACCCACAGCAAATGCACCGTTGGTACCTTGGTCCACATTCTTTTTCAGAATGATATTGATGACTCCTCCCTCCGCATCGGCATCGTATTTTGCCGAAGGGTTGTTGATGATTTCGATCCGCTCGATGCTGCTGGCAGAAATCCGATCCAACTGAGCGGACCGGTCAATTCCTGTGATTCCCGAAACGCGTCCGTTGATGAGCGTGAGCGGACTTTTTCCTCGCAACGTGATCCCACCATCCGATCCTACCAGCACACCAGGCATGTTTCGGAGCAAGTCCGCAGCGGTACCCCCAATCTGGGTAATGTTGTCAGATGCGCTTACTACAAAGCCCTCTTCAGTCTTTTGGATCATATCGCGCATTGCGGTGACCTCAACAGCCCCTAATGTTTGGACATCCGTTTCCAGTTGGATCAACCCGATATCCACCGTAGAACGGGTTGGGGAAAGTGAGACGGGAACCTGCTTCTTCACGAAGCCGATTATTTGGAAGTTTAGGATGTAGTTTTCGAGGGGTAGATTTTTCAGGACAAAATTGCCCAAGCTGTCGGTGATTTCGCCTGAAATGATTTGGGATGAATCAGCAGACAGCGTGAGGTAGACATTTACAAATTCAATGGGACTGTTTTCACTTTTTACAGTGCCGCTGACAGATCCCGTACCCTGTGCCCAGGAAATGCAGCAGGTACCAAAAATGAGCAGGATTTGTAAAAACAGCAGCTTGGCTACCCGTGTCAGATTACTCTTCATACTCCGAATTTACCCAATCTTTCCAGCGATACTGAATCTCTCCGCCACATTGTCCCAGTTGATGATCGGGAAGAGATTGTCCACAAACTCCGCTCTTCTATTCCGGTATTTGAGGTAGTAGGAATGTTCCCAGACATCAATCACCAGTATCGGGATCACTCCCCATTGGGTGAGTTTCTCGTGGTTTTCACATTGCATCACCGTTAGTTTTCCGGTGGAAGGGTGATAGCCAAGAATCCCCCATCCGTTGCCGTCTACGCCCTTGGAAGTCTTGGAGATCAGAAGCTTGAGTTTGTCGTAGGACCCAAAATCTTTTTCGATCTGTTTCAGCAGTTCTCCTTTAGGATCAGATTTCGTGTTGGTCAGATTGGTCCAAAAGATGGTGTGAAGGATATGCGATGACAGGTGAAAGGATAATTTCTTTGTCCAGTAATCCACCGTCTCCACGTTGTTTTCATCGATCGCCTTTTGAATCATTTGCAGATCCTTGTTGGCGGCTTTTACCGCGTCTCCATGATGGAAGGTGTAATGCAGGTGGACAGTTTCCTGATCCATGTGGGGCTCCAGGAAATTTTCATTGTAGGGCAGGGACTGCAAGGCAAAATTTCCCTTGTCATCAGTCAGCTTATCCATTCCGCTCTGTTGAATACTGGCTGAAAAAACACTGTTGGCAGGAAGGATCGTAGCACCTCCAATGATGGCTGTTTTCTTGAGAAAGTCTTTGCGGTTCATAAAACTAGTTTTAGAGTGATCCCGATGAGAGCGGCCACTGCAATAATTAGTGGTTCTTGGAGTTTTTTAAACCTAACTAATAATGCGATTGTTATCAAGGAAATTGCGACAGTCGGTAAATCTGTTTAAGTCCTTTTTCCCAATACCAAAACAGCTCCTGCAATAGTACCAATGGCTGCGGCAGTTACTCCATCTAAAAATGCTTTGATCGCCGGATTTTTTCCATATTTCTTAAAATAGGGTGCCGGAATGACCGTGAAAAGGTAGCAAGGAAGAAAAGTGGCCAATACCGCAACACTTGCTCTCGGTACCCCCGCCACCAGATATCCGATAAATCCGACTTTGATCACAACTGGTTCGGGAAATTAGGCCGATTCTCAAGAGTCGGCCTTTTTTTTTCAATCGGTTGGTTTATCCACAGCAAGAAGATTTTTCTCCTGTTTGCATCGGTGGACAGACGACTGATCCATATGAGCAAAACACGCAACAATCTCCCGCTTTTGGTTTTAGCAACGTCTTGCATTCCTCGCATTCATAGAAAAACTGACAAGCATCTGTTGGCATGGTTTCTAATTTTTGATGCCCACAGACAGGGCATATAAGCAGAGATTGAAGGATAATTTCGGTCATGTTTTTATTTTTTTCCAAGAACCACATAGCCTGTTTTGGAGATAGCAGCTACTATTGATTCAGGGTTGGTCTTCGATTCGTCAAACTTGACATATACAGCCGATTCTGCATATACAGCATCTACCGACAAAATTCCAGGAAGTTTGTTTACTTCATTCTCCACGACAATTTCACATCCATCACAAGTCATTCCCTTAATACTCCAAGTAAGAAATTGTACTTCGTCTGCCGAGACCAGGATGATTTCTTTATCAACTGGGGAAGGGGCTATAACCTGCGCATAATTGGGAAAAGCCAATAACAACCCGGACAGTAATGTCACGATCCCCAAAAATTTCTTGCTTTGAAAAAAGCTGGGATTCTCATCACAGGCACATTCAAGTTCTTCCTTCGTTTTGGGTCTGAGGGCACGATACCAAGCCCAAGCCAATACCAAACAAGTCAGTCCTATCAAAAATGGACGAAATGTATCAAGCCAAGCAAAGGACGCTGCTATTCCAGTGGCTCCCGAAATGATTGCCAAAACAGGAGTAATACAACATAGCGAAGCTGCAAAAGCAGAAAAAATGCTTGCACCTGCCAGGGATTTTGAGGTGGATTTCATACCGATACGATGGGTTGAATGTGGTTGAAGAGCGGCTTTAATAATTCCAGATGATCTGGACGCAATGAATAGAATATCGTCTGACCCACTCGTTTGCCTTTGATTACTCGTCCATCTTTAAGTTTGCGCAAATGCTGCGAAACTGCCGGAATCGTCATACCAAGGATATCGGATAGGTCACAGGGACAGAGTTGTTTTTCAACTGAGAGAAGGAAAAGTATCTTGAACCGAACCTCATTTCCTGCCAATGAAAGAACTTCACTGAGGCGATTAAATGATTCCTGATTTTCAGAAAGCATTGATTTGCATTGGTTGATTTGGACAGGATCTGCTAAGAGTCGAATACAAGAGTCACTTGCCATAATGGGGATCATTTGAAGACAAACTTAGAAAATGCTTTTTATTTAAGCAATTGCTTAAATCTTTATACTCAACTTCAGGCAAGTCAAAGGGAATGGCATCAAGCTTCTTGGATCTGGGAATCACCTCCTCAAATAGAACCCTAGAGGAATTCTGCCTGCTGGTCTACAAAACGTTTGATAAGCCAGAGACAGGCAATGCGGTCAATCTTGGGGCGTTCGCGGGTAATCCATTTCATGCAGAATCAATCTTAAGGTTAGAAGGCCAGAAACAGCTGAACCTGGGTTTGAGGAGTTACCTGAACCATTCCATTTCAGCTGTCATGAATTTAGTCCGAAAAGCTGTTTTTACCCAAACCAGTTTTTTCTGATTTTTCAACCAAGTTCTCCGATAATCAAAAAATGGCGAGGAGACACTTTCTATAAAGTAGTTCTCACTCGCCAGATTATTGGGGTCGGTTTGATGTGTCCGAAGCCCAAGCTTCATTCCTCAAAAGCCTTACGCTTTCATGGTCGGATTGATCAACTCATACACACAAGGAATCACAATCAGATTCAGCACTGTCGCAGATATCAAACCTCCTAAGATTACCACGGCCATCGGGCTTTGAATCTCGTTTCCGGGTTCACTGCCATTTAGTACCAATGGGATCAAAGCCAAACCTGTGGTAAATGCGG
Source organism: Flavobacteriales bacterium (assembly GCA_018335925.1). GTDB lineage: Bacteria > Bacteroidota > Bacteroidia > Flavobacteriales > Flavobacteriaceae > Flavobacterium. The sequence continues at coordinate 58,446 of JAGXRF010000080.1, read as the reverse complement.
TCATCAAGATCGGGTTGAGTCGATCCAATGCCCCGTTCTTCAGCAATTCCCATCCTTCCATTCCCTCCTTTCGTAGGTCTTCGTATCTGGAAACCAACAGGATTCCGTTTCGGGTGGCGATCCCAAACAAGCTGATAAAACCGATGGTCGCTGCGATGCTGATGATTCCCGAGGTAAAATACAGGATCAAAATCCCGCCGATCAAAGCCAATGGGAGGTTGATCAGCACAATGGCAGACAGCTTGGTGTCCTGGAATTCATAGTACAAAAGCAGGAAGATCACCAAAATAGCGATCAAGGCAGTCAATGATAACAGTTGAGAAGCCTTAGCTTCGCTCTCAAACTGTCCGTCGTAAACCACCCGATATCCTACAGGTAGCTGAATTTGGGAGTCAATGACCTCCTGAATATCATTTACCACACCCCGAAGATCCCGGTTTTGTACGTTGGCTGCAATGACAATGTGCCGTTGCACGTTTTCTCTGCTGACCGAATTGGCACTGCTGACCGAGGAGACCGTCGCCAACTTGTTCAGTGGCAATTGTCCGCCTTCAGGGAGTTGGATCAAGGCCCGCTGGATCGCATCCATGGAGTTTCTTGATTCCTTTTCAAACCGTACGATCAGGTCAAAGTAGAACTGGCCTTCGTAGATTTCCCCGGCTTTCTCCCCGGCAAAAGCCACATCCACTTGATTCATCAAATCCCCGACCGTCATCCCATAGGCAGAAAGCATCTGTCGGTTTGGAGTGATCCGGATTTGTGGAACTTCGATCTGCTGGTCCACAGCTACATCGGCAATTCCCTCCACGGAGCGAATCTGGGTCTCGATATTCTTTCCGATTTCAAAGAGTTTGGGAAGGTCATCCCCGAATACCTTGACGGCAATATTTGCCCGGGTACCAGAAAGCATGTGATCAATCCGGTGTGCGATGGGTTGCCCGAGGGTGATGTTGATTCCCGGTACCACACTGAGTTTGGTTCGGACTTCTTCGAAAAACTGCTCTTTGGTTTTCCCATCCAAGGTGAAGGGCACATCGATTTCTGCGGCATTTACCCCCTGAGCATGTTCGTCCAACTCTGCTCGGCCTGTTCTGCGCGTGACCACTTCGAGTTCCGGCATTTCCAAAAGGAGTGATTCGATCATTTTTCCTGCCTTGTTGCTTTCCTCCAAGGACATTCCCGGAACTCCTACTGCGGAAATCACCAGTGAACCTTCGTTGAACTCAGGCAGGAAGCTTCTTCCCAGCTGGGACATCAGCACCAAACTCAACAGAAAAGCTCCCACGGTCAATCCCAGGATCAGTTTGGGGAAGGCAAGCGCTTTTTCAAGCACAGTTCCATACTGCTTTCGAAGCCATCGTTCCACCTTGGTTCCTTCCGCCTGCTTCAGGAGTACTTTATCATCTTTCAGCAGGAAAGAACAAAGGACAGGCGTGAAGGTAACTGCGACGACCAAGGAAGTCAAAACCGAGGTAATAAAGGCGATCCCAAGCGGCTGAAGCAATCTACCTTCCATACCACTGAGGAAGAACAGCGGTACAAAGGACACGATGATGATCAGGGTGGCGATGATGATGGAACTCCGAATTTCCATCGAAGCATCCTTGACCACTTGGAGTATCGGCAGTCTTTCCTCCATGGGTTTTCGGATGTTTTCCCTCAATCGCTTGAATACATTCTCCACGTCAATGATCGCATCGTCCACCAAGGCTCCGATCGCGATAGCCATCCCACCCAAACTCATGGTATTGATGGTGTATCCCAAAAGCTGAAGGACAATGATTGTCACCAACAGGGAAATCGGAATGGCCAAGAGGGAAATCAAGGTTGTCCGCCAGTTCATCAGGAAGATGAAAAGCACCAGAATCACAAAGAACGCTCCTTCCAATAGGGTCCGGTTCAGATTGGAAATGGACGCTTCGATAAAGTCTGACTGGCGGAAGATCCTGCTTTGGATATCCACTCCTTTCGGTAGGGTTGTTTTCAGATCCTCCACTGCGGCATCCAGCCGTTCGGTCAGTTCCAGGGTGTTGACTTCGGGCTGTTTTGAAATCGTCATGATCACGGCCGGTTCTGCATTGAGCGAACCGTCTCCGATTTTGTCAGCTGCTCCGATTTTGACCTCTGCGACATCCTTGATCCGTATCGTCTGACCATTTACCTGTTTTAGAACCGCTTCCTCCAGCTGATCCACGGCATACGCTCTACCGTTACCCTTGATCAGGTATTGGTTGCCGTACTCGTTCAGAAATCCTCCCGGTGCGTTTTGGTTGCTTTCTTTTACTTTTTGAAAAAGCTCCTGCAAACCCACTCCATAGTACTTCAGCTTTTCTGGATTGGCCAGAACCTGATATTGTTTGTAATCGCCACCGATGACCACCACATTGGCGATTCCACCGATGGACTTGATTCTAGGTCTGATCGTCCAGTCTGCCAGTGTTCTCAATTCCATCGGAGAAAGACTGTCAGATCGAATGCCCAAAAGCATGATTTCTCCCATAATCGAAGAGATAGGAGCCATCGTAGGCGTACCCACTCCCTCCGGCAGTACTTCCTGCACCATTGGAATTCGCTCGCTTACGATTTGTCGGGCTCGATAGATATCTGTCCCCCATTCAAATTCCACCCAAACGATGGAAATACCAGCTGCCGAGGAGGAACGGATTCGTCTTACGTTGGGAGAACCGTTGAGTGCGGTTTCCAACTGGTAAGTCACCAGTTTTTCAACTTCCTCAGATTCCATGCCATGAGCTTCGGTCAAAATCGTAACCGTTGGCGCTGTCAGATCCGGAAACACGTCGACATTCATCGTACGGGCCAAAAACAGTCCCGCCACGCTCAATAACACCGCTGCCAACAAAACCAGAAATCGGTTTTGAAGGGAAAATGATAAAATTCTGTTTAGCATTGGTTCGACTGCTTAGTGTGCATGACCGTGTGCGGGTGCCTGACCTGACATGGAAGCCATTTTCACCTGATAAGCCCCTTTGGTTACCACCACTTCACCAGGCTTCAGTCCGGTTAAAACCTCCACTTCGGCTCCGTTTTTCTTGCCGATTTGGATGTTTCTTCTCTCGAAACTTTCACCCGAAAGCTGAACGATAACAGCGTATTGACCATAATCTTCCAAGAGCGCTGCCACCGGAATGGCAGGTCGGCTGGTAGGTGTACCCACAGCCAACTGAGCTTCGGTAAAGCTTCCTTCCGGCATTTCCACTCCTTCGTTGATTTCGGCAAAAACCGAGAGAAGCGGTTGGTCAGCTTCAACTTCTTTGCCTACGGAAAGTATTTTTCCACCTTTTGCCTTAAGGCTGGACCAGTTGTTTGGACTGGTTTGGTAGAAAATATCCTGAAGCTGTTGCAGTTGAGCGAAATAGGAAGGACTGACCTTCACTTCGAGCAGACTGCTTTTGTGACTGGTAACCGAAAAGAGCGCAGTTCCCTGAGTTACAAACTGACCGTTCTGAGCCTGAATGGATTTGATGTATCCGTCGATCGGAGAAACGATTTGCTTTCCTGAACCAGTGAATCCATTACTGAGTGTTTCATAGTTTACTTTGGCTACCAGATAGCGCTGTTCCACTTTTTCAAACTCTGATTTAGGCGTGATCTTGGCTTCGAACAGCTCCTTTTTTCTCAAATACTCCGATTGAGCCTGCTCAAATTCTGCCTTGGCCTTTTGGATTTCCGTTGTGAGGTTTTCCGTGGTTAAGCCTGCTCCACTGACAGTCATCAGCACCTGTCCTTTTCGGACCGGACTGCCTTCTGTAAGCATCCCTTTGGCAAAGCTTACGCTTCCGCTGGCTGGGGCGATCAGGGTTTGGTAATCCGAGGGTGCTACTTTCCAGACTCCTGAGGTCGGGATAATATCCAAAATTTCTTTTTCCACCACCGGCGCGGTTTGAAAATCCATTTTCCAAGCCTGTTCTTTCAGAAAAGAAATGGCGTTGGGGTTTTCGGCTGCCGCGGGTACACCCTGGACGGCATCTTCCACCGTTGCAAAAACCTGTACGTTGCCTACTTCAATCCGGTCAGTATAGCTCGGGGTTTTCAGTTCAAAAACAAGGAGGTATTCTCCTTCCTCTTTGGGCTGTAAGGTTGGTGTGAAAATCCCCGGGGAGGAAGGAGCATCCGCTGTACTTCGGATACCTTTTCCGCCCTTGATCAGATTGACTGTCACTGAACCTTCTCGAACAGGTTGATGTCGTTCCAAAACCGTGAAATGTGCGGCAAATCGACTGGGTTGTCCAACCACTAATGCCGGGAATTCAACAAAAAGCTCCGTTTGCCCAGTCCAAATTGTAAAGTTCAAAGCCGGGGCAGCACCCTCTTCGTGAGAATGCTCTTCGCCCTCTTCATGGCTGTGAGCTTCTTGTTCCTCTGCTGACTGGCAAGCCGTCATCAGCAGTACTAGGGTCATCATATATATCAATCGCATACCTCTGAGTTTTTAGTGGTCCTTGTGTTTTTCTCCGTCCTCATGCGTATGAGTACCGGTGGCAGTGGAATCTTGGACTGTAAATTCTTCCTGAGAAGTAGAATCGTGGCTATGATCTCCTTCTTCTCCATGGCTATGTGTCTCTTCTACATGCTCATGAGAATCCGGTCCATGTTCATGGGCTTGTTCTTCTGTTGATTTTTTGCCGCAGGCAAGGGCAAGTACCAGGGTAGATGCGATCAGAATTTTTGAAGTTTTCATAATGTCGTTGTTTTGGATGTTTTAGAGTTGATGTTTGAGTAAGGAGGTATGTGATTGATATAGTTGATGTTGCATTTCCAAGTAGGTGTCGAAGGCTTGACGGTAGAACTGGATTTCCTGAAAGTATTGGAGAAAAGACAACTCCCCCAACTGATAGGCTTGAAGTAACAATTCTTCTGAATCCAGTGCGGTCAAATTGCTTTGATACTCGGTGAATTTTGTCCTGAGTAGTGCGTAGTTCCTGAATTCCCGATCGAATTGAACCCTCGCTAGATTGACTTTGGACAAGCTGTTTTGGGTTTGGAACTCTACCTGGGATTGGGCAGCTTTTACCTTGCCACGGCTACCCCAAAGCGGAATAGTCAACCCACCATAGATACCTGAATAATAGGAACCCATGACTCCCTGCCTGTTGAATCCAGCTGCCAGGTTGGGTAGCACTTTGTTTTTTTCGAGTTGAAGACTTTGCTGTGCGAGGATTTCTTCCTGTTGGATTTGGAGAAGCTGGGGTTCTGCCTTTAGCTTTTCCATCCAGATGCTGTCAGCATCCGTCAACCCTGCAAATACGGGGTAATCCACCGGAGAAGTGCCGATTGGTTTTCCTCCGTTCAGGTTCTCCAATTGTCCTTTTAGGTTTTGAAGCTGGTTTTCCAGTTGCTGGACAGCGAATTGTTGTTGCAGCCAAGCCACTTTGGCTTTGTTGAGCTCTAGAGTTCCCACTTCCTCTTTCTGGAAAAGTTGATTCACCTGATCGAAAACCGTTTTGGCTTGTTCGGTTCGGGATTGAAAGACTGCCAGTTTTTTGGAAATCAGTATCAACTCCAGTGCGTAAGCCTGCGCTGATAGGAGAATCTCCTGCCGACGGGATTTGTACCCGAGCTCGTACTGGCTAATCTGTTGGTTGATCAGGTTTTTCCTTGAACTATACACAGTCGGGAACTCAAATGACTGTGTGATCTGGTATTCGGTATAGTCACCTGTGTTATTCTCTCCGAAAGGCAGGTAAAAGACTCCCACTTCCGGATTGGGCAAGTTGTTACCGGACAGCAGTTCAAATCTTTTCCCTTCCAGGGCAGTCGAAAGTGCCTGGAGTTCTAGATTGTTTTGTTCGACTTGTTGTAACAGTTCCTCCAAACTGGTCTGGGAATATCCCCGCCAGGATAGCAGAAACAGACAACCTGCGAACAGGATGTTTCTTAACATGTGATGTTGGTTTTGGCTAAAACACGGATTTGAAGCACATACGATAGCGCCAAGGCGTGAAGGAATGTCCCTCCACAAGTTTAGCCAAGTGCGGGTGGACCCCGTAAGGAATTACAGGTAAAAAATGGGGGATCGAGGTCGGGATCCTCCTGATTCTTGGGCTTTTCAGGTTCAAGATTCGGTGGGATCGGTAGATCCTGATTTGAACTTGCGGTAACCTCCACAATCTTCCGCTGTTCCTTTTTGATCAGATCGGATTTGTCGTAGTCTACCGTGATGGTCTGTGGTAAATGGTTGGAGTGGGTGTGATTCTGAAAGAACAGATCAATCAGTGACTTTTTCTCCTCACTTTCTTGTTCGTGACCATGGTGATGGTCGTGTGAATGGCTTGCTTGAGCTCCGTGGTGAGTGTGTTCTTCATGTTCGTGGTGAACATGCGGAAAAGCAGTATGCATCAGCATCATCCAAAGGATGAGCAGCATGGAGTTGGCTTTTATGGAAAGTGCGAGTCTCACGTTTTCAAAGATATAGATTTTCCAGAAGGCAATTATGATTTAATCCAAGTTGTGAGAAATCAAATTATCAGAGTTGTTTCAAGTAATTGAGCTTAGGTTGTTCCAGTAGATCAAGATTAAAAACATTATAAAAAAGGAAGCCCTACAGCTCCCCTTCATCTGCAAAAGAATAGTATCCTTCAGGACCTAAAATAATATGATCGACTATGAGCAAATCCAAAGCTCTACCTATTTCCACCAGTTTTTTGGTCAGTTTGATATCTTGTTCGGAAGGCGAAAAGTTTCCGGATGGATGATTATGACTCTTATAAGGGAAGAGGCATTGGCTTTCAACCCTGCTGCAAAGACCACCTTGGGATCAACCACGGTGCCTGAGGTTCCACCGGTGCTGATCGTACAAATTCCCAACACCCGGTTTCCACGGCTGAGCAGCATTACTTGAAATTGCTCCATGTATTCCAGGTAATCAGGATTCCAAAACTTAAGCAATACTTCATAGACCTGCCTGGAATTAGTGACCTTAGGCCGATGACAGGCCTTGATCTTAGGCCTGTAGGCCAAGGTGATTTCAGCTACTTTATTGAGACTGATTGATGCAATTAAAGATTCCACAATTTTTTCGTTTTAGTGAATGATGAATTATGGAATTTACTCTGCCCGGATCTGAGCAAAGCCAAGAGGAAAAGGAATAAACTTGCATGGGAATGCGTGATGGCTTTATCCCGGAAGCTCTTGGCTGCTCCAAAGATTCCGGGCTAATTTTGTTCCTGAATTCAGAGTCGGAAAACTTTCAGATTTTAATCCATTAAAAAAAAGCATTGCTATCCAGACTTTCGGAATAATTCATTGGCTGTACCCTTTAGAAATCTGATTTCCAGTACCGGTAAGACTTCGATTAGGATATAGAACTGAACAATTCCGGTAATTCAGTTTTGACTTTCCTGATTTTTTACCCGGAATTCGCTAAAAAGCAATTGAGTGAATCAGATGTTCTTTGGGTTACCGGGTTAAATGACTTTTCTTTTTTTGGTAGGTGGAGGAAATTTTAAAATAAAACTTAGCAAGAATCGCAAAGCCCCCCGAAGTTGAGTCTGTTTTATTTGTCAAAACATGACAGATATGATAGAGCTTAAAGAGATTTCAAAAACCTATCGGGGCTTTGGGGCAGATTATCCGGCGCTAAGAAAGGTTAATATGAGGATAGAAAGGGGAGATTATGCCATGGTGGTCGGTAAATCTGGCAGCGGAAAATCCACTTTACTAAATATTCTTACAGGATTGGACCGTACTGATTCAGGGACAATTTCATTTGAAGGAAATCATTTGGAAACTTGGACAGAGTCTCAGTTCGCAGCCTGGAGAGGAAGAAATGTAGGAATTGTATTTCAGTTCTATCAATTGTTGCCCTCCCTTACTGTGCTGAACAATGTGTTGTTTTCCATGGATCTGGTGGGTTCCATCCCGAAAGTAAAAAGAGTGGAAAGAGCCCTTTTCCTATTGGAATCTATGGGGCTGGAGTCAAAAACAGGGAAACTCCCTTCTGAACTATCCGGAGGGGAAAGACAGCGGGTAGCCATAGCACGGGCCCTGGCTAATGATCCTCCGCTTCTGGTGGCTGATGAACCAACCGGAAATCTTGATAGCAGTACCGGAAAATCCATTCAGGAACTTTTTGCAAAACTTAATCGCTCCGGAAAAACCATTATTCAGGTAACCCATGAAAATGTTGGGACATTGGAGTATAACCGACTTTTCAAAATGGAAGACGGAATTCTTGCTGAATCTCTTTGATATCCTGACCTATGATAACTATTCTAAAAAAACTTATACAGGATTTCTGGATGTCGAGGTGGAAGTTTGTCCTTTCAGTTCTTGCTGCTTCTATTTCCATCTGGGGTATTGTGACGGTCTGTTTCGCTTTCTTAATGTCGGAGCGGGATTTTGAAACCAATTTCCTTGGAGCCTCTCCCTCTGATTTTTCCATCCGCATCTCCGGATTTAATAATTCCATGTTAGACGTGTTTTCCAATCATCCTGAAGTTCTAACCTGGGAACGAAGAGAGGTGATTCAGGGGGAAGTGGAAAATGCACAAGGGATCTGGATGCCAGTATTGCTTTTCGGTCTGGAAAGCCTTGAAAACCAGAAGCTGGAAAAGATCAAGTTCAAATCTTCTGAGATTCCGCTTGAGAGCAAGTTGCTTTTGGAGCAAAATACAAGAGGCTTTTTTCCCGACAATCTCAAATCAATACAGCTTCGTTTTGGTGAAAATAGAGTCAAAGTAGAAAGCTCATTTGGAGGATGGGTACATGATCCCCTTCATGCACCTGCCCAAATGGAACAACTCATATATGCTTATGCCTCCCTGGATGTTCTTGATACGCATTTAAATCCCCGGCAAAGGAGATTTATTTTCAAATTGAAAGGTGAGAATCCGGACAAAGAAAGGATTGCTCAGTTGACCTCGGAACTTGAAAATGATCTTTTGGCTCATGGGGCTGAATTTGTCCGTGTTCAGATTCCTGAACCCGGAGAGCATATCCATCAACCCATAATTGACGGAGTTGCTTTTCTCCAGATCGGTTTTGGAGGAATTCTGCTTGTGTTGGGAATCACCCTGTTTGCGCTGATCTTGCTTACCTGGCTGGTTCATCAGATACCCCAGATAGGAATAGTCAAGTCTTTGGGAGGCAAAAGTGAAGAAATTTTCGGGTCGTATGGGCTGTTGATTTTACTTTTGGCCGGGCTGGGATTACTGATTGGATTTCCTTGTGGAATACTTACCGCTTCCGGGTTCAACGGCTTTGTTGCCATGATTCAGAATTTTGAAAAGGTGGAAACTTCTTTCCCAATTACCTATTACCTGGGTATTGCCTTCATGGCAATTGCCCCAACTGTACTTGTGGGATTGATTCCCATTTATCAGGTTACCCTAAATCCTGTGCGACAGGCCCTCAGTTCCACATTTGAAAGGGCTCCAAAAGGAATAGTGAAGCTGATATCCCAATCCGGTTTGTCCTCATCCCTTAAGTACAGTTTTGGAAACAATTTCAGAAATGGATACCGGACCTATTTGTTGGTAGTTCTTATGAGTATGGGCTTCAGCCTGTATTTCACAGGCACCATTCTCTCCGATTCTTTTAAAGGGGATTTGAATGCCTATTTTTCAGGAACACCTTATCAGATTACGGTTCAGTTAAGAGGTAACCTGGATTCAGTTCCGGGATTTTTTAATGAAATACCTGAAATAAAATCATACGTCCCGTGGAAGCAGCTGGGTATTTCTTATCAGGTTGATGACCGGATACGACAGGCCTCATTGAAAATATTTCCAAAGAATTTCCAACTCAATGAGAGTAGGTTCCTAGTCGGGGAAGAAAATCGAAATTGCTACGATTGCATTTTTGTACATCCCCAATTGCTCCTGGAGGAATTTAAAAACACAAAGGCAGGAGATTTGATTACTCTTTACCTACCTGAAGGAGAGGTGAAAGAACTCAGATTTGGCGGAGTAATGCGGGAGGTTTTTCCGGGAAATAAGGATTTGCTGTATTGGTTTACCGATAAGAAAATTTCTGATTTTAACCTCATCGATGTGGAATTGAAAGATCCTGTGCAAGTTCAGCAGGCACTTAAGACTCTGGAGGCCAGTTTTGTTAAAAACGAATTTGACTTTAGTAAATTAAGGGACAGTGAAACCGGATTTGTAACCCTGGAAAACCATTTTCAGCCGACCTATTTGATTGTTCAGGGGATGGGAATTTTCACTCTGATCCTTTCTTTTTTTGGAACCCTACTGGTTGTAACACTTACATTGACTGAACGGGCGGGAGAAATTGGGATAATTAAGGCTCTCGGAGGAAGTTCCTGGAAAATTTCCAATCTTTTGGGACTGGAATTTTTATTCCTTTCAATTCTCTCCGTAGGATTTTCCATTCCAGTTTCGCAGGTATTTTCCAAAGCTTTGTGTGCCACTTATGGGGAAATGATCAGAGGATTTGCTTTGCAAAGAGCAGTACATCTTCCCAAATTAACCCTTCTGGTTATTGCTCTACTTTCGATTCTCTCTTTCTTGGTAGTTTATTATTCAAGAATTAAAATCAAAAAGACTTCAAACGAATTGATAAATTCCGGATTTTAAGATCAGATGGATAAAAGGATCAAAAAGGCACATACGCTGATCAGGAAGAATTTCAGGGAAAAAATTGTTTTGGATTCTCTTTCACGGAAAGTAGGCCTCTCCAAATTCCATCTACAGCGGCTTTTCAAAGAAGAATTTGGAGAGTCGCCAGCTTCCTTTTTGAATAGGACCAGGTTGGAATATGCACGGCATTTTCTAAAACTAAAATCCCCACATTCCATGTCAGAGTTGGCCGCGGAGTGTGGGTTTTCTTCTCCTGCGGTCTTTAGCAGGGCCTTTACCCGACATTTTGGCATTTCACCCAGTTTGATGAAGGACAGATTTTTGGACGACATCAGAGTCATGGAAAGCCTATCTCAGGTGCAAATTGTTGAACTACCTGAATTTTACCTTTATTACGAGGCTACAGAAATGTATGCCCCTGATCTGCAAACCAGTTTTCAATCGGCCAGAAATAAAGCATTGTCATTTGGTTTAAAACCCACCGCCCGAAACATTGGCCTGATGAATCATCTCAGCGTACATAGGCAGGAAAAAAAACTCAATTACCTGGCAGGTGTGGTTTTGGAAGGAACTGTTCCCATGTATTACTGGGAAGATATTTTTGTCATTCCCTCAGGAAAGTATGCCTCTTTTACTACCCAATATCCCAGGGAAAATTTTATTCAGGAATTAACTGACTTAAAATACAATTGGTTGGATAAATCTGATTTTACACTTAGAGAACTTTTTGCTTTGGAGGAATTCAGTGAAAGCTTAACCATGGAAAGAACTGTTTACTTACCATTAATCAAGAGGTAAGGCTAAAGGAATAGATCCTTTTTTGACCCAAGCAAAAATTAATTCAAACAAATATCAATCTGCATTTCCTATTATAAAAGTAGACTGATTAATTTCTATTTTGTTCATTAATTTAATTCGTTCACGAATCGTGAACATGAAATATCTGTGATCCTGAAGGACGAGGAACCTTTGGGGTCGTCCAAACCATTTGGAAATGTCTTTCTCCAGGGGTTTCACCCGCGGCTAATGAAAGTTTGACCCCTTAGGGGTACGGTAAAAGAGTGGAATTTCTAAAAAAAAGATCCTGAAAGAATCAAACTTATGAATAGCCCTAGGTGAAACCTAACGGAGGGAGAAATTGTCTGAAACCAGTTTTTACATTTGCGTAGGGAATGCTTACTTTTCATTTAATCAGCAAATCGATAATGAAGGTATCGGCTCTTTGTTTCCATCTGGAAAGTTTTATCCCGCTCAATAAGGAGGAGAAGGAATTGATTGAGAAAAAATTCAGCATCATCCCGGTTAAGCGAAAGCAAAAGCTGTTGACTGCCGGAGAGATTTGCAAGGATTACTTTTTTGTGGTGTCAGGATGCTTCCGGATGTTTGGGGTGGATGACAAAGGCTTCGAACACAACATCCAGTTTGCCGCCGAAAACGACTGGATCGCAGATATCGGAAGTTTTTACAGCCAAAAAACCAGTCAGTTGAATATCGAGGCTCTCGAAGTTTCCCAGGTGCTTCGGATCCACCAGCAGGATTTGTTTGAGCTTTTCACAACCATCCCCAAGCTCAACCGGATTTTCAAAGTAATGATCGAGCACAAGTACATCGAACTGCAAAACCGAGTACTTCAGAATTTCAGTTCCACCGCAGAACAACGCTACCTGGCTTTTTTGGAACAATATCCACACCTGAAAAACCGGCTACCGAACACGCAAATCGCCTCCTACTTGGGTATCACTCCTGAGTTTTTGAGCAAAATCCGAAAGGATTTAAGGGATAGCTGATAGAATTTCTTAAGCTAGATTAAGAGTAGTAACTAGTTCTCTTGCTCAACTTTGCATTCACAATTCAGAACAAACAGCACCATGAAAATTTTACTTTCCATCCTAACACTCCTTGTGATGAACACTTTCGCACAAGCTCAGTCCCCCATCGACGATATGATCAAAGATTGGGAACGCGCCAAAGCCTACACCAAAGAATACCTCGATGCAATGCCCGCTGAAGGCTATGCCCTCAAGCCAACCGCCGAGATGCGTTCCTTTGCGCAGCAGATGCTTCACCTGACCGATGGCAATTACGGGTTTGCATCCACTGCCACGGGAGTAGCCAGCCCGGTGGGAATGGGGGAATCCGAAAAAGCCACGGATCAATCCAAAGAAAACGTGACCAAACTCGTGATGGCAGGTTACGATTTTGTCATCAACAGCATCAAAACCATGACTCCTGCCCAACTGAATGAGGCCACCAAATTGTTCGGCCGCTTTGAGATGACTAAAGGAAAAGCTCTGGAAAAGTGCTTTGAGCATCAGACCCACCACAGAGGTCAGACGACGGTTTACATCCGCTTGGCCGGTGGGACCCCTCCTCAGGAAAAGTTGTTTTGATCTCCTGAATTAAAATCAATCTCTATTGAGAGACAACTTTTCCAAAGTTCAAAACTTTGGAAAAGTTTGCTCTCTGCTTCTTCAGGCTCCTCCTGTCTGTAAGCCAACCCACTTCCTAGATTTCAACTTATAATCTCTTTCAAGTGAATGAATTTTCACTTGGGTGGATACTCTTTACCCCTTCAAAATGAGAAAATTCCCTATTATCCTTGTGTTGGCATTGATCTCCATGAGCTCAATTGCCCAAAAACTAAAACTCAAAAACCAGGAGTTTGAACTGCACAATGTCACGGGCGAGATCGTAAAGTTTCAAGGCAAAAAAGCCCTGCGAATCGAACGAGATTTGAATGCAATCCCCTTTGATTCTATCCGCTTGGAGGCCACAGTCGATGAGCCTCATTATGCCAGATTGCTTGGATTGGAAGACTTCGAAAACGGGACCATCGAGGTCAAAATGTACAGCCAGTTACAAGACCCTGCGCCTTATTCTGGAATTGCAGGGTTTATCGGAATATATTTCCGTATAGAGAATGATGACTCTAACTTTGAAAGTATCTATTTGCGACCCAAAGTAGGCAGATCAGACAACCAACTCCGTCGAAATCACACCGTCCAATACTTTTCTTATCCAAATCACAAGTTTGATACCTTAAGGAAAACTGCTCCATTTCGATATGAAGGTTCAGCCCCCGTTGCTCTCAACGAGTGGATCAAGATGAGAATTGAAGTCAACGGAGAAAGGGCAGAACTCTTTATCAACGACATGAAGTATTCCTCCTTTATCGTGGATCAAATGCTAGGCACCTCCAAAAAAGGTTTCGTCGGACTCTATGTGGACATCGGAACAATTGGTTATTTCCGGGATCTGAAGGTGACCAAACGAGCTTTGCAAGTGAAGAAGACAAATGAAAAGGAGACTGCAATTTAGGATATCCAATTTTAAAGACTTCCTCAAAAGCTTTTTCTCAAGCAAGCATATTCAAAATGGGGGGAATCTGGACCGAGCCAGATTACCCCCATTTTTTTTGAATAAGCTCAACCCCATAAATTTGATTTAAATAAGCTATGGTTTGATTTTGGTAATTTTTTCTACGAATAGGTGATGAATTTTGTAACCTAATCTTTCTGCAATCCTAACTATGGAAACACGCAAACTCGGCAAAAGCGGACTCGAAGTATCAGCCCTTGGTTTGGGCTGCATGGGCATGAGCTTTGGCTATGGTCCAGCTGCGGATAAAACCGAAATGATTGCCCTGATCCGAAAGTCAGTGGAATTGGGAGTCACCTTTTTTGACACCGCCGAGGTCTATGGTCCTTATGCCAATGAAGAACTGGTCGGTGAAGCATTGGCCCCATTCAAAGGGAAAGTGGTCATCGCTACCAAATTCGGGTTCGCTCCCGATCAGGACGGCCGCTGGACTGAATCGAACAGCCGACCGGAACACATCAAATCCGCAGTGGAAGGTTCTCTAAAGCGACTCAAGGTAGAATCCATAGACCTCCTCTATCAGCACCGGGTGGACCCAAATGTTCCGATCGAGGAAGTTGCCGGTGCGGTGAAAGACCTGATTCAAGCCGGAAAAGTCAAGCATTTTGGACTTTCTGAAGCCGGGGCAAAAACCATCCGACGCGCTCATGCCGTCCAGCCCGTGGCAGCACTGCAAAGCGAATATTCCCTCTGGTGGAGAGAACCCAAGGAGGAGATTATTCCCACCTTGGAGGAACTGGAAATTGGTTTTGTCCCTTTCAGTCCGCTGGGAAAAGGGTTTTTGACCGGGAAAATGGACGAGAAAACCACCTTTGCTCCGAATGATTTCCGAAATGTAGTGCCTCGATTTTCGGAGGAAGCGAGGAAAACCAATTTGGCACTAATTCATCATCTGGAAATTCTTGCCGATGCCCATCGTGCCACTCCAGCTCAGATTGCTTTGGCTTGGCTCTTGGCTCAAAAGCCCTGGATCGTACCGATTCCTGGCACCACAAAATTGCATCGACTGGAAGAAAATCTGGAAAGTGTCAGCTTAAGCTTAAGTAGCGATGATCTTTTTACTATCGATCAGGCATTGGCACAGATCAAACTGGTGGGGGAACGCTATCCTGAATCCGCCCAAAAGATGATCGATCGGTAATTTCAATTTCATTCACCCCCTCAAGCAATTCCGTGGGCTACATGTCCCGATGCAAAGCTGCTTCTCCCGATGCTTATTTTTTTTAGAGGTAGATCTCATTGGATGGTTCTTTTTTCAACTTGACATCATTCTTTATAAAATACGAAAACCAACTTTTCAATCTAACCCATCCGAATATGCATTTTTGTTTTCTATAAAAAACATTATTAGTTTTTGTTTTTTATAAAAAACAATTAGTATTTTTGTTTTCTTAAAAAAACACTATGGATAGAATTCTTGACTATTCCAACCGGAAGCGGGAAGCAACTCTGAACCCATTCAAACGGTATTTATTTGCTTCTATTGACTGGAGTCAGCGACTGATTTTGATTTTGGGCCATCGGGGTGCAGGAAAAACTACCCTGATGCTTCAGCAAATGCAGGCTTTAGGCGATCAGGCCATCTATATCAGTTTGGATGATTACCTGTTTGAGGAAGTTCGTTTGGCAGATCTGATTGATCAGCTTTACCAACAAGGTATCCGCTACTTTTTCCTGGATGAGGCGCACCGATATTCCCATTGGTCTTCTGATTTAAAGACCCTCTATGACCATTACCCAGATGGATATTTTATAGTGTCCGGTTCTTCGATTTTGGAACTGGACAAAGGCAAAGCAGACCTCTCTCGAAGAGCTGCGGTTTACCACTTAGCCGGCCTGTCCTTTCGGGAATTTCTGAGTTTGGAAAGAGGAGTCAATTTCCCCATCCTGACTCTTCAAAGCGTGATTGAAAAAGCAGGAAACTTGAGCGCTGACATTGCCGATCAAGTGGAAATTCTGTCTCTATTTGAGCAGTATTTACGAGTGGGCTATTATCCTTTTTACCTGGAAAGCAAGGCACTTTACCACGCCAGACTTCTGGAAACGACCAATTTGGTACTGGAAATGGATATTGGGCCCTTTGAGGAATTGAACCATAAAACGATCAGGAACATGAAAAAGCTGATTTTCATTATCAGTGAGTCAGTTCCTTTCATTCCCAATATCAGTAAGTTGGCTGAGCGGCTGGAAGGCTCCAGAAATACCGTCCTGAAAACGCTGGATCTGCTGGAGCAGGCCCAAATCCTCAACCTCTTGCGCACGGAGACTAAGGGCGTTTCCTTCCTCCAAAAACCTGAAAAAATATATCTCCAAAATACCAATTTGGCCTATGCACTCTCCACACAGCAAGCCAACATCGGCAACATCCGGGAAACGTTTTTCTTCAACCAAGTTCAGGTGAAACACGAGGTTACTTTGCCCAAATTTGGAGATTTCATGGTGGATGGAAATTACGTCTTCGAGGTGGGAGGGCCGACCAAAACCTCCCAACAAATCCAGGGAGTTCCCAATTCCTTCATCGCCGCAGACGGGATTAAAACCGGAGGTGGAAATAAAATCCCCTTATGGCTTTTTGGGTTTTTGTATTAGAATAGGAATCCTTTACGCCGAAGTCAAATGCGGATTATTTCTCCAACTAGATGACTTATCCCTCCATTCGCTGCCGATATTCGGATGGGCTTACTCCCAAGGTTTTTTTGACATACCTGCTGAAAAAAGACTGACTGGAAAAGTGCAGGGTGTCGGCAATTTCGGTGAAGGTCAGGTTGGGGTTTTTCAGCAGGATAATGAGCCGCTGCACGGTGTAGTTTTGGATCTATTCGGAAGCTGTTTTCCCACTCGCTTTTTTGCAAACCTCAGTCAGGTATTTGGGTGTGATGGCCATCATTTATTGGAAGCAGCTTTAATTTCTCAAAAAATCGCAGCACCGGTCAAAATGGTCTATACTCGGGAGGACGAAATGACTTATGGTATCTATCGCCCCACTCGGCTACCTATCGGGCGGCATTGGATGAAAATAACAAGCTCCTGGCCCTCCATGTGAAGGCAGGCGGTGTCCCTGAATTCCCACTCTATGCCAATCGGTTTCCGGCCGGAGCTATTGACAACTACCTGGCTGAAAGCTGGCAAATCGAATACAACATTACGGTCGGTGCTTTCCGTGCACCTAGTTCCAAGTTCAAGGCCGCTTCAGAGCAAAGCTTTCTAGATAGATTGGCGGAAGTAATGGGCAAAGATCCGATTGCCTTTCGCTTGGAACTGTTGAAGCGTGCCGAGACCAATCAGGTGGGTGAAAACAACGAACAGGATGCGAAACGGTATGCCGGCGTTTTGGAACAGGTACGCGAAAAATCCAACTAGAACACTCCGATAGCAGACGTTCACTGCGGATTTTCGGCCTATTTACTGCCACAATTCCTATGTGGCTGAAGTGGTGGACTCCATAATCAAGGACAATAAGCCTGTGGTGGAAAAAGTATATGCAGCAGTGGACTGCGGAATTGTGATCACCCCAAACGCAGCAACCTACATGGGCGAAGGCGCGATAGTGGATGGAATCGGAAATACCTTTTTCGGGGAGTTAGCTTTCAAAAATGGGGTAGCCATCCTCTGTTAAATCGCTTTCCATCAGATTTCAGGGCAATTTTTATCCTGTCGGAAATGGAAAAGGTTTCTGGATGAATGGAAATGGCCAAGAATAATCAAGGAGAAATTTGCTTTTAAAGTCGATCAAACACCTTTATGATATCCACCGAAGTCCTTCTAGTATCTATAGTACAAACCCCAAACACCCAGTTTCCACTACAATTTAACATGAACCTGATCTAGGTATTCCTTCGATTCTTTATCCCAAAAATTAAGCAATACCAGATACGCTTGTCTAGAAAAAGTAACTCCAAGACGTTAATTAGCTTAAAATTTGGACAACAACCATAGTTATTTCAGTTTTTTCATTTAAATGGATGGAATTATTAAAAGATTCCATAATTTTTTTCGCTTTGGTTAAATATGAATTATGAAAATACCCCTGCCTTATTCCGCCCAAGGCCAACCCAAAAAAGAAATTAGGATTTAAATTTTCGTGCGTAATGTATCCGGAAGACTCTTATCTCAATGGAGAAAATATGAGAGGCCTATTCCGGATTTTAGGAGGAATATCCTTCTGACTCTTCAAATTTTCGTTAAGCCTTTGATCAAAACCCAAGTCAAAAAAGCGTCTACTTTGGTTTTGGCATTGGCAAAGGCTGAAACGATTTGAACAGTGACCCCATTTTCGAAGGATGAGACAAATTGAAAAAATAGATTCAATTTTAAAATGAGGTTTTTTTAACAAACATTACTTACATCAGACCAATAGGTCCCTTAGGTAATAAATATTTTAGATTCAAGACTAGTTAATTCATCCATCAAATCCTCGAGACCTACCCCATTCCAATCTGTAGATCCAAAAATCACTTCCAAGCCTTTTCCTCGGTCCAGCAATACCGAGGGAAGGGGAATCGTTTTCCCCGGAAAGGCTTCCTCCCATTCATCTTTATGCAGGAATATCATGTGAAGCCTGCTTTTTTCCCGAAACTCCTTCCAAGCCGGCCGGATTTTACTCACACCGTACGTAATATCACAGAGTTGGCAAGGGTAGGTTTTCGGTGAAATGACCTTGTGTAACATATCCAGGTAAGCATTAAACTTACCTGAATTTGCATTGTAGATAAAATATACTTTTGCTGTACCCGGATCTACCAGGTCGCTTATTTTTCCCACCATACTTTTGAATTGATATCGTCTCCACCCATGCGGGTCACTGCTGCCTGATAGTTTTCCCGATTAACGGCTTGCTCGGATTCAGGGTAAAAATACCTAACCGGATATTTTCCCTCATTCAGATTGTCGGGGCCAGGCTTGAGCGCCGGGATACCGGTCCGTCTGACTTGAAACCAGGCCTCATGCCCATTATTGATCAGCGAAAGCCACTTTTGGGTTAATATTTTTTCCAGATTCCTGTCCCCATTCAAGGCCACTGAAGCTTGACTCAGGTAGGAAGGAGGTAATTCGGCCCGTAGGTATTGGAAATGAGCCCGGATTCCTGCCTCATAATAGGCGGCAGCATTGCCTCGGATAAAGCCTCGTTCGACCGCCTCAGCCAGGGAAAACTGGAGCTCGGAATAGAGCATATATTGCGCATCTACGCCATTGGGAACATCCCTGAAAATTGCTCCAAAAAGTGAAATATCATTCAGATTGATCCCACGCTCATTAATCGTTTCCCGATTGAGGCCATTTTGTAGGCCTTTAAACTGGGGATTGCCCGCCGTGACACTGGCTGCGGTAGGTTTGTACAAAATGTTTTGCCGGGGATCATTCCAAAGTCGCAGTACAGAATCTACCGTCAAGGTCATCCGATGCTCCTGATAAAGTCCCAAAGCTGCCTGAGACATGGGCCATTGGTTGGGAGCAGAGGTCAGATAAGGCACCACGGCATTGTCCCCATTTCCCCGCATCAAGTCCCCTGAATCAGCCAACTGCTGAATTTCCGAGAAATTTGATAGCCGTTTACTGATTCTCAGTAAGTATCTAAATCGAAGAGAATTGGCAAATCTCCTCCACTTATCCAGATCATTGCCAAACATCATATCTCCCTGAATCCGGGAATTGGTAGAAGCTAAGGTTTCGCTGGCTTTGCGTAGAGTGGCAAGAATTCCCTGCTGAGGATCCGTATAGATAAACTCCTGCGTATCATAGGCAGGAGCGAAATTTCGTTCTCCAGCTTTGATGGCATCTTTAAAGGGAACATCACCCCACATATCGGTCAGTTGGGAGAAAAGGTAAGCTCGAAGAATATCGGCAACTGCCTGATAGGCTTCGTTGGTTCCGGGGCTCTTTTTGATACTTTCCAGATCATTGATCAGGCGGTAGGTTCCGTTCCAATATCCGGCATTACTACCCATCTCGTATCGGTCGATCCGCTCAAATTCCACGCTTGCGGCAAATTGGGCTAGGTAGTTGGCCAGCCTAAAACCCTGCTCATAGGTATTTCGATCCGCAGCAACCGAAATAACATTGGAAAGCAAAAACTGTGGCCCAATCTGCTCTGGTGCATTCGGATTTTCATTGATATCCTCAAAACCTTCTGTACAGGATGCTCCCATCAGGATTAATGCCAACAGGAAAGGAAAGGTAAATCGATTGATATATGACTTGTTCATGTTAAAATTCGGTTTTGATGCTGAATCCAAGACTTCTGGTAGACGGATAAGACATATCCTCCACGCCATAGGTCAATCGCTGACCCTGCATGGCATTGAGTTCGGGGTCAACGTGTGGATTTTCGGTAAACAATAACAGGTTGCTTCCTACCACTCCCACTTTCAACTGCTCGATACCAATTTGTGAAATCCAAGCATCTGGCAGGGAATAATAAATGCTAAGCTGCCTTAGTTTGATATAGCTTGCATCGTAAAGCGCACTGGCTTCATTGCCTCGATCATAAAAATTGTTGTAATAACTCGAAGCAGAGACTACAGTGGTATTTGGCACATATTGAGGATTTTCGGCGGTACCCACATTGACTACGCCTTGACCTACAATACCTGTCTCCCGACCCACCAAGGTTTCTCTCAACACACCTGAGGTGGAACCCAAGGCCCGGGTTCTGCTGACAATCGTGCCTCCTTGCCTCCAATCCCAAACCATTCCGATCTGAAGCCTTTTAAAGCTCAGTTGATTTGTAAATCCCAAAATGAAATCCGGATTGTAATTCCCTAAAAGCCGAAGTGTGGCATCCTGAATTGGAAGTCCATTGGACCCATAAAGCACCTGTCCTTCCACCATTTTGAATCCTGTTCCGTACATATCCCCGATTCGCCCATTTTCCCGAGCGATGTAAAAGACAGTGTTGGAACCACCGGATCCTGCAAATACACTAGCCTCACCGGTCACGTATTGGGTTACTCCTTGTGGAAGCTGAGTCACCACACTTCGATACATGGAGAAATTTACTCCCATAGTCCATTCCATGTCCTTTTTGGAAATGACCGATCCCGAAAGCGCAGCCTCCAATCCACGGGTTCTTACCTCTCCCCCATTTTCAATCCGGTTGCTAAATCCCGAGGCAGTAGAAATCGGTCTACCTATAATCTGATTGATGGAAGTATTTTGGTAAGCTGAGACATCAAGCATCACCCGATTTCTGAACCAACCCAAATTCAAACCAGCCTCCAGCGCGTTTAGGCGCTCAGGTTTCAATTGGGGATTATTGAGTACCGTGCGATTTGTCACCCGAATAAACGAACCGTAGTTTTGATTGAATTGAAAGGTATTATTGAGCTGATAGGGATCCGTGTCATTACCTACACTGGCAGCATTGAAGCGAATAGCGGCATAAGACCATTTCTTTGGCAGCTGTATGGCTTCTGACAGCACATAATTTACCCCTCCGGAATAATAGGCAAAGGAATTATCGGATGCCGGTAAGGTCGAGGACCAATCGTTTCGAAAGGTCAGTTCGATAAACAACTGGTCTTTGAAAGCCAGATTACCAAACGAATACAGGGAGTTGATCCTTTTGGAAAATTCTTGGGAAGCACCACGCAGTGGAACTCTTGAGTTTTCCAGATTGTAGATTCCCGGAAGTGCCAGTTGATTGGCTTCCGTGTAGGCATTGGAGATTTCCTGATTCATACGATTGGCACCAGCGGAGAGACTATAGGTCCACTGACTACCCAAGCGGTCCGCGTAGGAAAACAAAAAATCCGTGTTGATTTCCTTGAAGCTGATTTGATCTTCCCGATACCCACCAAATACCCGTCTGTTGGTACTGTAAGCCCGTCGGAAAGTACGTTTGTCATCGAACAAATCAGCTCCGATTCGGACTCTCAAACTCAACTTGTCTGTGAAATCATAGGTAGCAGAAGCATTGCCCAAAAAGCGGTTTTTATCAAAGCCATTGGTGTTTTCAAAGAGAGTCAGATAGGGATTGGTTGTCCAGAGGTAATTAAAATCATAATGCTGAATACCTTCCTGACCTGCCTGCCAATAATCCTTAAGAGAGGCGATATTGAAATTTCTTCCGGTCCAGTTGAATCCATACATCACATTTTCATAGCCATAGCCCAGATTAGGCCGGTTGTTACTTCTGCTGTTGACGTAGTTGGAAAACAGATCGAATCGCAATCGATTAGTAAGCTGTCTATCAAGACTAAGGGAAAGTCCGTCCCGTTTCAGGTCTGTGTTGGGTAAGATCCCCTGATTTCTGAAATTAAGGTATCCTGCCCGAAATCCGCCTTTTTCATCTCCTGTGCTCAGGGCAAGGGCTTGCTGAGAAGTGACCCCAGTTCGGAAAAAATCCCTGACATTATTGGGTCTTGAAACCCAAGGTGTCGGGCTGATTGGTGTGTATGAACCATTTGCAAAAGTTCGGCTAATCACATCTCCAGCCCTGACCGGATTTCCGCTAATATCTACGGATGGGCTGTCAAACTGTGCGATCAGCTGCCCCTGGTTTAAGCGGGGGCCAAAACTGCTAATTCCTCCATCATTAATGCCTGCACCTATCCCATTTTGAAAGGAATATTGACCATTGGATCCCCCCCCGTATTCATTCTGATAGTCAGGAATTGTTAGCAGGTCTTCAAAAGTCACCGTAGAACTTATTGAGACTCCCAATCCTATGTTTTCTAGACCTTTTTTGGTACTGATCAGAACTACCCCGTTCGCGCCCCGTGTACCGTAAAGAGCTGCGGAACCAGGCCCCTTGAGGATGGTAATGGATGCAATATCTTCCGGACTAAGGTCGGCTGCTCCATTTCCATAGTCCACTTCCTGAATATTAGCTCCGTCATTGAATAGAACCGAAGCGATCAGGTTATTTTGAATCGGTACCCCGTCAACCACGATAAGAGCCTCGTTATTTCCGGAAAGGGAATTTTCACCCCGAATAATTATTCTTGAAGAGGAGCCTACCCCTGAAGAGCCATTAGTCACTTGTACTCCTGCAACTTGTCCAGACAGGGCATTGATCAGGTTGGGTTGAGGCACATCACTAAGCGCCCGATTATCTACCACAGAAACTGCAGAGGTAAGCGACTGCCTGTCCCGCTCAATTCCTAATGCGGTAACCAAAACCTCATTGAGCTCAGAGGTAGACTCGGTGAGAATGATTTGGGAAATGCCGGAACTAGAAGTGACTTCTACCTCATAGGTTTGAAATCCGATAAAACTAACTCGAAGCGTAAATGGGACTTTTTCAGCGCGAAAGGTAAACTTACCTTCCACATCGGTGATATTGATATTTCGTGTGCCCAATTCGATCAAGGTGGCACCGGGAATAGGAAGACCTTGGGTATCCACCACTTTGCCGGTGAGTGTAATTCCTTGGGCAAAAACAGCACTCGTCACCAGGACCATCATCCAGGTAAATAGTAACTTCATAGATAATAATTATTTAAGAGTTGAAGATGGGATTCGAAATCCGTGATCCCGGAATCCAAATTGATTGAGGTGTGGTAAACTGGATGTCGGAATTTGTCCTGTTTCCTCACATCCAAAACCTTCCATACATTATCCGACAGGAGAATGTTTTGGAAAAAATATTTTTCCATCATTCGCCCTAATAGCTCGGATTCAAACCATTTACAGGGTGCTTTGTGGGGGTGCCCTTCGAGGGCCAGCAAATAAAAGTGAGAGTCTATCCTGTTGGAACGTCCCGAAAACCTCAATTTTTACCAAACTTTTCAGCAAGGCTCTCAGAAATTTTCTAAAAGTAAAGTCTAGCGTCTGAGTCATCGTATCAGCCAGGGACTCAGCCGTATCAATATCTACCAAGTACTCCAGGCAAATGACTGGACCTATCTTGTCAAACAACTGAATAATGGTCTCGTGCAGGCGGTCAGTTCTCCAAGGCAAGGAGGCAAATGATTTTTCCTCAAAGGCCGATTTAGATAGAGCTATCAGGTAGTCTCCCCCATCTCGGGATGGACCAAAAACCGTCTGCCCGCTTTCCAAGCCCTCTTTTGCCTGAAGAATATGATGTTCGCTGAGCGCGGGAATATCATTTCCGACTGAGATTACCTGATCATAACCAAGACTGAAGACCTGAGTGAATGCAGCTGCATAGCGCTCCCCAAAGGTGGTCCCGGGCTGCTGATGGTCGTAGATAATCATCGTGGGCATACCGGTTTTGCCTGCTTCTGATTGGATTCGTCCCTCCAGTCGATCAAAAAGTGTAACAGCGGCCTGGTGATTTCTGCTCCCAAAGACCTGCTTATCCCTTGCCTGCCGACTCGGGGCCAGGGAATAAATCATGACTAAGGTACGGGTGGTTTGCATGGAGCAATAAACGAGTAAAGAATTCGGATTGGATGTCAGGAAGCTTACAATACCTGGGAAGATTTTGCGGATAAAGTAGCCATATCAAAATGCTTGGTGAAAAACTCATCACACCAAAGACAGACGTTTTGCAAAGCCTCAGCCCGCTGTCTGCCATATTCTGCAGAAATACCGATGCTTTCACCGATTCCGAAAATATCTCCCTCATTAAGCTTTTTCATCACTGGGGAATCCGCAACCCGCCTGAGGATGGCTGAGACTTTTTCTACCCTGGCATCTCCCAAGGGATCTTTGGTCCCCGGGCAGCAGGGATTGACTTGCCAGAGTTGAATCGAAATTTCCTGAACCATATCCACTTCCGGGTTTCCCAGAAAGGCAATAGCACCGGAAGGAATCTTGCAGAAATTATGGGTTCCATCCTTTTTCCAACTATCATGCTCCATGGCTCGACCTCTTGCCCAATTGCCACCCAACCACATATCTTCCGTGGCTCCAAAGAAGCTATAGGTCAATTCATCCCGGGTTTGGCTGTTGAGCTCAGACTTGCTTAGCACGGGCTGCCCCTGCATGTATCGGATGCCAAAAGATTCAAAGAGCGCTGAGAGTTCTTCCTTTCGCTTGCCTTCATTTTTATGGTATCGGTCTATACTCGCTATGGAAAATCGGTCCACTCCCTTTTCGACTAGGATCTGCAGAATTTCCGGAGTGAGCAAATCCCCATTGAATTGCAAGGCGATATACAGCCGGTTTTGGTACTTTTCCCTTAGCCCATCCAGAATCCTGTTTAGTTTTTTCCTTTCTGCCAAGGGTTCTCCACCACTCAGGGTGAGCCTTTCCAATCGATCGGGCAGATTGTCGATAATGGCCATACAGTCCTCTTCGGTGATTTTGGCGCCTTTTGGTCCACTGTTATTGTAGCAATGGATACACTGGTCATTGCAGAGCTGGGTAAAAACCCAATAAATCCGTTCGATTTGGTCAAAGTCTTTTTCCATGGGCTGAGCCGTTTTAGCGATTTACGAAGTCAAAGTCCAAGTGGCTTGATCCATCAGTGAAATTCTTTCCTCCAGACTCAGCGTGAGCGGTAGTTGGGCAAGTCCTATCAAGCGTCGGAGTACCTCCACCGCTGCAAAACTTTGGGCCAAACCTTCGTCCAGAGGAGACTTTTGACGATAATAGGCCATGGCAAAATCCTGAGTAGCTTCGGATTGTGCACTTAACTTCAAGTGGGCCAGCATCACGCCCAGTTCAAATTCCCTAGGACCAAAAAAACAAAACTCGGGATCAATGATCCGAATCCCCCGGGGAGTCTGTAGCCAGCTTCCCGGAAAATAATCTCCATGAAGCAGGCAAGGGCCATCTGCCAAATACTGTTCTCCCAATGCTTTTACACGTTGTTTCAGCTTAGAATTTTGACGCAAGGGAGCCGCACTTTTTTCCAATCCTGGCAGGATCTGATCGAGATCCAAGCCGTTTTCATTGACAAAAGGATATTGGAAAATATGCTCGTGATTGAGCGTTCGCATCGCTCGATTGGTGATGCGCTCCGCTTTGGGAAGGTCTTGAAAGGAATCGTGAAGGACAAGGGCAAAATCCAGCAACTCGCTCACATCTTTTGTTGAAAGTTGCTTGTTTCCGGCATACATCCCCGTAAAATCCGAACCCACCCCCAGGTCTTCCAGCTGAAGAACAGACTGTTCCTGATCTATTGCCAAAAGTTGGGGCGTGCGGGCTGCCAATTCTGGAATACGGGCCGTATGTCCATAAAATTCTCCCTCTCGCAAAACCCGATCAGCCGGGGCGGGCACTTGGGGATATTTCTCCACATAGGGTCGACTTTGCTTAAGGATAAAGGACCGTCGGTTGGTCTTGACCCGAATCGTGAAATTCATATTTCCTGCGCCGGGAACTTCGGTTTGCTGAATTTCTTCCTCAGGGAAAAGCCAGTTTTTTTCAAAGAGAAATTGCTGTACTGAAGTGCAGTCTAAAGAAAGGCTAAACATGGGTCATTGGAAGGTTTGAAGGAGGCGCTGATGATAGTCCGGAACCACGTCGTAACAATACTTAACCGGGTACTGCCCAAAATCCCGACAAAGCAAGTAGGATTTGAACTGTCTTCTGGGATTATCCGGAAGGGTATCGTCGAGGTGGATTTCCAGAGAGGCAAGTCGGGGTTCAGAGATAATGTCATCCGGAGCGATCAGGTAATGAGAGGCCAACACATCGAAAGGATTGAAACCTGTGGCCCCCTGCTCGATCCATTGGCTAAGCCATGGACGGGATTCTGAGGCCAGCCACTGCGTTGCAGAGTCCAATTGATCCAGATTTTTGAGGTCCTCTTCCGTAATCCAGACCTTGCTGGAAATTTCAAATGGGCAAAGTGTGACCGGAACTTTTGCCTCAAACATAATTCGGAAGGCGTCATTGTCCAGGTCAAAATTGAGGTCTTGTGCCCTTCTGCCCTGATTGCCGATGGAAAAGAAATCGGTCTCTTTTCTTCGTCCTGCAACGAGGACCACTTCTAAAATTTGACCGGCAAGTTCGGGATAACGGAGTAAAAGCAAGCCCACATTGGTTGCCGGGCCAATGGCCATGATGTGCATTTTTTCCTTTTTAAGGGCGGCCGCCAGGGCTTCCACCGCATCATTGGTTGGCACATTAGCCAGCTGAATGGCTTCTCCAGCCCCTTTGAATACGCCATATTTCCCACCTGCAAATTCCCTGTTCATCTGTTCGCAGAGCATAAAGGCATTGTCAATGGTGGTGTTACCAAACACCGCGCTGATGCCTGTGATTTCGATTTGGTCGGATTTCATCAACTGCAAAACTGCATATCCGTCGTCCACATCACAATAACCCGGACGGCGGTGTCTGATCATACCAACTGACAGATCGGTGTCGATCCATACTTTTTTCTTAGGGTGCATATCAATAGTTAGGTTTTAACAAGGATTCCCAAAACTCGATTTCCGATCGGACTCCGGTCCCGGGATCGAGTAAAAAATCCTGTTTATCAGGGTAAATTTGAAGACTTCCTTTTTTCATCAACCCGATATCGTCGCCCATCAAGATCGCCTCCTTGAGGTCATGAGTGACAAAAAGCGAGGTAATCCCATAGAGAGCGGTCAGCTCTTTAAACAATTCCTGCATCCGCTGACGGGTCCCCACATCCAGACTTCCAAAGGGCTCGTCGAGGAGCAAAAGTCGTGGATTGGTGATGATCGCCCGGCCAAAAGATACCCGCTGACGCTGACCTCCGGAGAGCTGATGGGGCATCTTGTCCCCTTGCCCTTGCAGTTCGAGTCGCTGGATCATCAGGTCCACCTGCTCCTTGATGTCGGAGGCAGGAATTTTTTGAAGTTTTAGTCCAAAACCGATATTTCCCCGGACGCTCAGATGAGGAAAAAGCAAATCTTCCTGGTAGAGGTAGACTATTTTTCGCTCGGCGGGAGTTTTGCCGGTCATGTCCTCCCCATTCACCCGGATACTTCCCTGATCGGCAGTTTCCAGACCGGCAATCAGCTTGAGTAAGGTAGTCTTGCCACAGCCCGACTTCCCCAAAATGCTCAGGGTGCGGTGTTGATCCAAAGACAGGGAAAGCCGGTCTACGATCAAGTCATTTTGGAAGGATTTGGAGAGCTGTTTGATTTCAAGAAACATCAGACCAAGCGGTTATAGACAAATCGTTTATTCAGATACAAAAGGAGAACGGGAGGCCAGACCAAGAGGCAACAGGAAATGGCTCCGTAGTAGAAATTGGCTTCTTTGATGTATAAAAAGACTTTGACTGTTAATGTTTGAACTTTTCCCACACCCACCAGTGCCGTGAGTCCGTATTCAAACCAGGAAATCAAAAAGGTCTGAAAAAAGCAGACCAGAATCATCCCTTTGGCCAAAGGCAAAATCACCTGGACAAATGCCTGTAGGGATGAGCCTCCCAAAGTGACCACCAGTTGTTCAAACTGTCTCGTGCGATGGCTCCAAAACGCCTGAAAAAAGATGACCGAATAGGGAAATGCGACCAAATATTGCCCCAAAACCACGCCTTGCCAAGTACCCGAAAGACCGGATTTGAGGAAGAAAAAGTTCAGGCAAGCGGCCAATACGACCGGAGAAAGCATATAGGGAAAATAGGCCAAGACTAACCAGGTTTCCTTTTGGGAATGGTAGGCGATGGATTTGCTCCAGATAAATCCTGTACCCGTACCCAAGGTCGCAACGAGTAAAGAAATACCTAGGGAAGAAACGAAACTAAAGCCCATTCCGGACTCAGAGGTCAGGATTTCTTTCCAGTTTTTCAGCCCGAAATAGCCGGGCAAAACCTCCGGAAAAAACCACTCTCCCGAAAATGACAGCAAGGCCAAATAGGCAAATGGAAAAAGAATCCCCAGCCCCAAAACAGACAGCGCCAAGTACTTGAGCTTAGTCATGAACCTGAATCTCCTTTCTACGGAAAACCAGCAAAGCCGCGATGGCAATGACTACCGTGTAAGCTACTGCCATCACATATCCCTCCGGGATTAATTTCAGATCAAACTGCTTCAATTCCCGGATGATCAACACGGAAAGCATTTGGGGAGACTCCTGCCCGAGGACCAGGGGAATTTCATACGAGCCCAACAGGAAAATGAAATACAAAATCATGATCCGCTTGGTTTTGGAAAATAGGATGGGTAAAGTCACCTGCCAAAATACCTGATTACCACGGGCCCCAAGGGAATAAGCCAAGGTGGATAGCTCTGCTATGCGTTCGTTTTGATACACATTTGAAAAAAGAATCACGAAAAACGGAGAAACGATCAGGACGAAAGTCAGGATAATTCCAATCCCATAGCTGTCATTGATCCAATCCGGAAACTCCTGCAGCCTGTCAATCCAGCCGAGTTTCATGGAAATACGGGAGAAAAATCCAGCTTTGGACAGGAGCTGTATTGACAAAAAACTGGCTACCATACCAGGAATCGCCAAGGGGAAGTACAGCAGTAGACTCCAAAACCGATGTTGCAGGGAGGTCCGTAGCCCCATACTGATCAGTAAAGCCAAGGTCACCGAGAGCGATACCCCGGTACCGGCCAACAAGGCACTGTAAAGAAAAGAACCCAAAAGCTCACCGGACTGAAGCACCTGCTGCCAGTGGGTAAGACTTACCCCTTCGCTCAAAATCCCAACGATACCCAGACTGTACAGCAGGGCATAAACCAGTGCCGCTGCAAAGGGTAAGAGTCCCAGCAGGAAGAAAAAAAGAAGTCCAAATGCGGATTTACTTTTCAATGACGTATTTTCTAAAATCTTCAAATAAGCGAAGCATGTACTCCGGAGCAGGTTCTTGGATGGAATGGGGTTCCAAGGATTGCATGGTCGGTCCATATTGCCGCTTTGTAGCCTGCTCAAATTTTTGTCTCCACTCCCCGGTCAAACGATTAATCTCCAGCACGGTATTGGAATTCATGCCCTTCACATCCATTTTGACCAATTGTGCTTCGGGGGAAAGCATGAAATTAATGACCTGAAGAGCCCCTGCCCGATTGGGGGAATTGTAGGTGACTCCGAGGTAGTTGGAATTGTGAACGGTTCCGTTTTTCCAGGCATAGCCTCGGGTGGAGGTAGGAAAAAGTCCCTGAAGCACTTTGTCTTCGATCCCCCCTTCATTGAACCCATAGGAAATCAGCAATTCTCCGGAAGCAAACATTTGGTCCATTTTCGTATGCTCCCGAGGGAAAGTTTCTCCTTTTTTCCAGAAATACGGCTTATGGGCATTGATCCAATCCCAAAGTTGGGCGGAGAGCGTCTGGTATTTTTGTTCGTCAAAGGGCCCGTTGAGGCTACCCGGTGAGCCTCCAAGTTCGGCAAGCATGGATTTGAGCATACTCATACCGCTGAAATCGTTGGAAATGGTAAATGTCCCGGGCTGGCTTTTTACAAAGCGACTGAGCTCATCGAGCGTCCGGGGTGGATTCGGAAGCTTGATGCTATCATAGACCAAGGCAAACTGGGTGTTGCCCCAGGGGGCCTCCATCCCATTGATCGGCTGTTGGAAATCAATCCCAATATAAGGGTCGTCAAAATCGATGTATTGTGCATTTGGCAGCTGCTCCGCAAAAGGCCCCCAAAGCCCATCGATCTGTCTGAGCTGAAAAAAAGTCTCCCCATTGATCCAGACGATATCTACCTGTCCTGAACTCACTCCCGCTTGCTTTTCTCCCATGAGCAGTTGGACGATTTCGGGTCCTTGGCCTCCGGAAATTTTCAGATCGATGCCAAATCGCTTTTTGACTTCAGGAATCAGGAAGGAATTGATGTATTTATTGACTGCAGGGGAACCCTGCCACATCATAAAATGAACGGTGGTATTGCGGCTAAGGCTATCGATTGAATTCCAGTCTGAGAGGTCGATTTCGGCGGAAGACTTTTGCTCGGTGCAAGCTGAATAAAACAAAAATAGGGTGAAAATCAGGCAAAGGAACGCGAAACGCTTCATTGGGAAAGTAACTAGTTAGGAATGTTTTTTTTTATAAGGAAATTGAGGTGGAAAAAGCCATCGGATTTATAAACAGAAATTAATTCATCCAATCTATTTACGAGTAGAAGAAAAAAATTGGATTGAAGAAGGAAACCATCAAATGAGAAATCAATTCAAACCGACTCTTTCATTTCTGAAAATTTGATCAGGATTTTTGAATTAAACGAATTCAGCTCTGATTAAGAAGAAAAGAGTTCCAGACTGGTTAAAATCCAAGGTTACAGGAAGGAATAATTCAAGAGTGATTTAGTAAAATTCAATCAGATATCTGTTGGAAAAACTTAGTGGTTCACTTCCTATTTCAAAGTTCAGCAGGATTTAGGATTTACTTTTTTAGGTTTTCAGCAGTTGGTTTCAACCTAAAATAAGTTTAAAACTTATTGAATATCAACATATTAGAAATCAGGAGTTACTGTATGTAAAAGGAATGGGAAAGGATAAAGATAGTTCGACTGAATTGAATACAAAGAAATTTAACTTTGTGAGCAATATCCACAAACCTGGGAAAACCAAAACGAAAGAGATATCTAAATTTGGTTTATACGAATCCTAGTTTATTGGGCTTTTTTATGCGCTTTATTGTTGATATTCAAGAAAAAGGACTTTTTAAAATAAAAAAAATCAAAGGCATCCTACCCGATTAAAATGGACTAGGTTCAATGCAGAGTTATATTCCTGAAAATATTGTCCAAAAAAAAGTTTGTTCTTTTTTTGGAGAACCAACAGAACCAAATTACATTTGCTCCGTTCTTAATTCTGACTAACCATAAACCCAAATGCTGAACGAAAATAAATTGGAGTTGATTGAACGAATCGGAGTGTTTCATGAACAGCGTGGAATGCAGCCCCTCATGGGACGGATCGTAGGATTACTTCTGGTTTTGGATGAAGCTGAGGCCACATTTGATGAGATTGTGGATTATTTGAATGTAAGCAAGAGTGCAGTCAGCAATGCGTTGAATATCCTTCAGCTTCAAAATCACATCGCCTACAAAACCAAGCATGGGGAGCGAAAAAGGTACTTCTACATAACTATGGACAGGTGGGAAGAAGCATTGGAGAAAGAGCTTTGTGATATTTCCGAAATCAGCACCTTCATGAAGGACGTTCTAAAGGTAAGAGGAGATGTAAAGCCGGAATTTAATCATCACATCCAAAATCTGTGCAGCTTCATGGAGTTTCTCAAAAACAAGATCCCTACCCTTTTTAATGAATTCAAGAAATCCAAGGCTTAAAAAAATTTGCATATTAAGTTCTGTTTTTACAGAACAAATAGAATTAACTACCTAAACCAATTATTACTAATATGTTCAGAATTTATGTTTTTAGTTTCATGTTGTTTTTTTCCTTTCCTGGACTTGGTCAGGCAAAACAGGAGATTCCCATTCCCTCAGATACGCTGGACCTGAAGGCCTGCCTGAATCTAGGGTTGGAAAACAGTCGAAGCATCAAAAAAGCTTTGATGGATGAAGAATCAGCCAAATTTTACCGCAATGAGGTAAAGGCAGGCGGGCTTCCCCAGATTTCCGCTTATGGGAATTACAACAATTTCATTGATGTTTTTCCTCAGGCTGTTCCAGGAGGCTTGTTCGGTCCAGGAGATGCGGATGATGTTGCAGTGATCGCGCTAGGTGTACCTCAATCCTTAAAAGCCGGGGTAACAGTTAACCAGCTCATTTTCAACAGCTCCTACTTAATCGGATTGAAAGCCGCCAGGACTTCAGAGGAGTTTTACAAAACACTTTCCCAGCAGACCGAAGAACAGGTTATCTATGACATCGCGATGAATTACCTCGGGGTAACCCAGATGGAATTACAACGGGAAAATCTCAGGGCTAATGTGGATCAGTTGAAAGGATTGGAGCGGATACTGGAAGCTCAAGTGGCCAATGACCTAGTGAGAAAAGTTGACCTAAACAGAGTGAAGGTGAATTTATCCACTTTGGAAAGCGAAATGGAAAATCTTGAAACTGAGATTTTCAGAGGACTAAGCTATCTCAAACTCATCATGGGAATTCCGGTAGACACACCCATTGAACTAAAAAAATCAGAAGTAAACCCGGAGACGATCGCCAATTTCCAAATGACCGATTTAGATCCTGAAAGTCGAACAGATATTCAAGTTTTGGATATTCAGAAGACCTTGTATGACTACGAGTATAAAAACATTAAGGCGACCAACCATCCGAGTTTGGTCGGATTTGCAGATTTCAACCGAAACTCCTTCTCAAACAACTTTGACTTTTTGAGTGAAAGCAAAGTTTGGTACCAAGGCTCCCTGATTGGTCTGAAACTCCAGGTCCCCATTTTTGATGGTTTTGCGGTTAAATCACGGGCAGCACAATCCAAAATCCGCCAACAGCAATTGTTGGAAGACCGCGCTCAGGCTTTGGATGCGGCCCAAATGGAATATAACAACGCGACTAAAAAGTATTTCAATGCCCTTCAAACGCTCAGGGCAAATGAGGCAAACCTCAAACTTGCAGAAGATGTGCTCAAAGAAACGGCTTTGCTATACCGGGAAGGCCTAAGCCCCCTGACGGATCTGCTTGAAGCCGAATCCACACAAAGGCAAGCAAGAGCAAATTTCAACAATCAACTTGTTCAGGTTAGGATTGCCCAACTGGAAATCCTGAAATCCACAGGTCAAATCACAAGAATCACAAGCTAAACCAACCCATTCTTTTACACATGAAAAAGTTACTCATCATCCTATTGTTAGTTGTTTCTGTTGGAGCAGTGGCCTTCACCCTGTATTCCAATAAGGCAGAAATGGAGGCAGCAACTGAGACTGCCATGAAATCCAGTGAATATGTACCGGTAACGGTTGAAAAGGTGCAATCAAAACTGATGGATCTGAGCTTCGAATCCAACGGGATATTTGAAGCACATCAAGAGCTCACCCTCATGGCGGAAACAGGGGGTGCAGTGGTGAAAATCCATAAGCGAAAAGGAGACTTTGTGCGTGCCGGGGAATTAATCCTTCAAATTGACGATCGGTTAATCCAGTCCGAATTAACCATTGCCAGGCTCAATTTGGATCAGGCCAAAAAGGATCTCCAGCGTTTTACCAATCTGATGGAAACGGACGCAGTGACCAAAAAGCAATACGAGGATACTGACAGGGCATTTAAAATAGCAGAAGCCCAGCTACAGGCCATCCAAAAGCGAGCTGAGGATACCCAAATCAAAGCCCCTATTTCCGGCTACATCAATGAGGATTTTTACGAGCCGGGAACGCTGGTCAGTCCAGGTATGCCATTGGCAGAACTGATTAACAAAAATCCTTTGAAATTAAACCTTCAAGTCTCTGAGCGGGAAGTGGCTACAGTGAACCTGGGTCAGAAAGTTCCGGTTCAGGTGAACGCGCTTCCCAATGTGACCCAGGAAGGTGTGGTCACATTTATTTCAGACAAGGCGGACGGGGCGTTTAAATATGAGGTGATTTTGGAACTCAAAAATCCGTCTTCGGAAATCAAACCCGGGATGTTTGGCACAGCGACCTTTGCCAGCACTGATACGGCAAACCGACTGTTGATCAACAGGAAATCCCTTGTTGGCGGATTGAAAAATCCCGGCGTGTTTACCATTGAAAACGGACTGGCTGTCTATCGATCTGTTCAGGTCCAGCCAATCAATGAGTCTTTGGTTGAAGTCACGGAGGGGCTCACCGAGGGAGATGAAATCATCGCCTCCGGCCTGATCAATGTGAAAGAAGGTATCTCTGTAAAAGCCCAATAAGATGCAGATTACCAAACTTTCGATCAAAAGACCGACCCTGGTAGTCGTAGTCTTTACCGTGCTCACCCTGTTGGGATTGTTTTCATATTCCCAGCTTTCCTATGAGCTTTTGCCCAAGTTTGCTTCCAATATTGTGACCATCTCCACGGTTTACCCAGGAGCTGCGCCGGCTGAGGTGGAAAATTCCGTGACTAAGAAAATTGAGGACGCGATCGCATCACTTGAAGGAATCAAATCCATTCAGTCTACCTCCTTGGAAAATATTTCGATTGTCACGGTAGAACTTACAGATAAAGTGGATGTGGATGCCTCCATTCAGGACGCACAGAGAAAAATTAATGCAATCCTGGGTGATTTACCCAAAGAAGTAGAACCACCAAGTCTGGGAAAGTTTGACCTCGGTGATTTGCCGATCATGCAGATGGCCGTAAATTCCAACCTGGAGTCGGCAGAATTTTACGACTTGGTGAAAAACCGGATCCAGCCTGCATTGTCCAAGATTCAAGGCGTTGCCCAAGTAAATATTCTTGGGGGAAACGAACGTGAAATCAAGGTAAATCTGGACCGAAATAAAATGGATGCCTATGGAATATCTCCCCTGGCAGTGGCACAGGTCATAGGTACCGGTAATCTGGATTTTCCGACAGGAAGATTAAAAAATGACGAAGGTCAGGTCTTGATCCGACTGGCAGGAAAGTTTTCCAGCCTCAAAGAAATCGAGGAATTGGTGGTGGCTTATCGGGAAAATCAAGCACCCATAAAACTCAAAGAGATTGCCGAGGTGCAGGACGACTTCAAAGATGCCAGCATCATCAACCGACTCAACGGAAACGATGCCATCGGTCTGACGATTCAAAAACAATCCGACGCCAACGCTGTGGAGGTAGCTCAGATTGTGGAAAAAACGCTTCATGAACTGGAGAGTTCCTATGTTGCCGAAGGCCTTAATTTCCAGGTATCACAGGACAGTTCGGAGTTTACACTTGAAGCCGCGAATGACGTGATCAAAGATTTGCTGCTTGCCGTTTTGCTGGTAGCCTTGATCATGTTACTGTTTCTTCACAGTATCCGAAATGCTGTCATTGTCATGGTAGCGGTTCCGGTTTCGATCATTGCAACATTCACCATCATGTTTTTGGCAGGGTTTACCCTGAACCTGATGAGTTTACTGGCGCTTTCTCTTGTGGTTGGTATCCTGGTTGATGATGCGATTGTGGTCATTGAAAACGTCTACCGACACTTGGAAATGGGCAAAAACATCATGCAGGCTTCCTATGACGGGATCCGGGAAATCGGCGGAACGGTCGTTTCGATCACGTTGGTGATCGTCGTGGTATTCGTTCCACTGACCTTGACAGGAGGACTAATTTCAGGGATTTTAACCCAGTTTAGTATTACGGTAGCTGCGGCGACACTGATCAGTTTGCTGGTAGCATTCACCCTGATTCCTCTCCTAACTTCCCGTTTTTCCAAGTTAGAGCATTTGAATCCAAACACCTTCTTGGGAAAAGTCATTTCTGGTTTTGAAAAGGCAATTGACAGCTTTGTTGATTGGATCATCGGGATTTTAAAATGGAGTTTTACCCATAAGGCCATCACACTCGGGTTGACCCTGGTGTTGTTTGTTTCCTCTTTTATGCTGGTAGGATTTGGCTTTATCGGAAGTGAGTTTGTATCCGAAGGTGACCGTGGAGAATTCATCGTCAGGATCGAGCTTCCTAAAGATGCCACTATAGAACAAACCAATTTTCAAACTCAGGAAGTTGAGAAATACCTGAGATCAAGGCCGGAAGTAACCGAAGTCTTTACCACGGTAGGTATTACCAGTGGTTCTATTTCCGGATCTCAGTCAGTACCCTATACCTCGGAGGTATCAGTAAAGTTGGTTCCGAAAGAGAATCGAAACTTGACTGGTCCTGAATATGCCAGAGAAGTGGAGCGTTACCTGGAAGAGAATTTAATCGGTGCAGAATATACTGCCGTTCCGATATCGATCCTGGGAACTGCAAATGATGCGCCTATTCAGGTGATCGTTTCCGGTCCGGACAAAGACAGTCTGAAATATGCTTCCGATAAAATCATTGCAGCGATGATGAACATCAGAGGCATCCGAAAAATCGAAAGTTCTCTGGAAGAAGGTAACCCTGAAATCAAGGTAGAAGTGGATCGGGACAAAATGAATGAACTAGGTCTTTCCCTGGACGCAGTAGGTGGTACCATGCAAGTCGCTTTCAACGGGAACGATGATTCCAAATACCGGGATGGGGAATTTGAGTATGACATACTGGTCAAACTGAATGAATTTGACCGAAAATCCTTGTCAGATGTGGAAAGTATCACCTTTACCAACACCCGGGGAGAGCTGATCAAACTCAAGCAATTTGCTGCCGTGACTCAATCCGAAGGACCAACCAAGTTGGAGCGCCGGGACCGAATTTCTTCTGTATCGATCAAATCACAGGTTGCAGGTGTTCCTGCGGGTACAGTCGGTGCAGAGTTAACTGCCCAGATAGCAGCTATGGATCTGCCAGATCAAGTTCAGATTGCCTATGAAGGTGACATGAAAAATCAAAGTGAGGGATTCGGGAGTTTGGGAATCGCCTTGTTGGCTTCCATTCTTATGATCTACCTGATTATGGTTGCTCTGTATGATTCGTATGTCTATCCCTTGGTGGTGATGTTTTCTTTGCCGCTGGCAATTATCGGTTCCTTCCTTGCTTTGGCTTTGACCAAAGGCACGTTGAGTATTTTCTCCATCATGGGTTTGATCATGCTGATGGGCTTGGTTGCCAAAAACGCCATTCTCCTGGTCGATTTTACCAATCAGTTGAAAGCTGCTGGGGTGGAAGTCAAATCCGCCTTGGAAAAAGCCGTAAAAATCCGGTTTCGTCCGATTTTGATGACCACTCTTGCCATGGTTTTTGGGATGATGCCAATTGCCTTGGCAGGTGGAGCTGGTGCCGAGTGGAAAAACGGTCTCGCCTGGGTAATCATTGGAGGGTTAATTTCTTCCATGTTTTTGACACTGATTGTGGTTCCCGTGATCTACTACCTCTTTGACCGAATTCTGGAAAAGTTCGGAAAAAACAAGAAGAAGGAGATTTTCCTGGAAGACACTCCGATCAGTGAATTTGAATCTGAGGCTGCTGCTTACGTCTGACCCATTTTGGTTGATGATGAAGACTAAGCACGGGCTCGAATTCTCCAAACTGGGGATTCGGGCCCTGGCCTTATTCCAGCTTTATCTAGCCTATCTGGTTTTGATTGGAGCAGGGTTTGGGCTTGAAACATTGGAGTTATCGCTAAAAGCAGCAGGGGCTCTAATGCTTGTTTTTCTGACTTATCTACTCTGGATAGGCTCAGGAGCTGAAGAACTTAAGGTTCGCATTCAGGTGGCATTGGGTTGTATAGGTGTGGGTTTGTTACCCCTGTTGGCCAATTTAACTGAGCTAATCATGGGTAATTGGACCCTAAAGGAATGGATCCTTTTAGGCTATTTCCTGACGGGCTTAGGAGCTATTTTGGAGATTTACGGAAAGGATTTGAGAGAAAAAAAATAAAGGGATGAAATTGAAAGGGATGAATATATCGAAAAAACTAGTCCGGGTTTTTGAATCTTATGGAATAAACCTGAAGGGAAAACAAGGAAACATGCATCTGAAAAATGATCTCCACATGGATGAGATTTTTATCAACGGTTTGATCTTTGAGCTGGAGTATGTGTCAAAAAAGAATCTGGAAAAAGAATTTAACGAGTTTGAGCTAAGGCCTATTAGACTGATTGAAGAATTTAGCTCTCAATAACTAGTCACAGGTTGTTTGATTACCCATCCGGATTGACTGTTCAATCCGGATTTTTTTAGGCTCTCACAGAATTTAACAGAAAACTAGAGTGACTGGGAGAGTTTCATTCGAATGACTTTTACAACTCATTGATTTACAGTTGTCTTATCTTTAGTAAATGCTAAACGGTGGAATTAAGAATGTGATCTCAACTTGTCTACCAAATAATCATCTCATCCCTGGTTCTCCGCTCATTCGGACGAAACAGGTTCAGCGCCAGTGTAAACTCATGGATTCCTCCGGGTAAGAGGTAGCTTTCCGCCATAGGAAACTCATACACATAGCCGAGGCGAAGCTTTCCGGTGATAAATCCCAACTGGACATTGGTCGCATAATCCACCCGGTGACCCATCCCCAACCAAAAACGGTCCATCATCAGGAGCTTCAGGTTGAACTCCATGATATCCGGAAGATCTTTTCGAGACCTGAAAAATCCGTTGGCCGCAATGGCCAGATTCTCATTCAAGGCTTCCCGATATCCAGCCTGAATCATCTGCTCTGCCGGATACCCGTCCATGAACTCGTCCCCACTTTGAATATTGCCTCCGTTGACCCGGTGGATGCCATAGCTCACGTAGTAGTTGGCATGGGTTAAGGCCATGCCAATGTTGAAGTCAATAACGTTCATGTTGCTGAAGGTGCCGATGTATTGGCCAATCGTTGGGTCGTTGGCTTCTTCTGTCGTCAGGGCATTTCCATCCAGCCGGATGCTTTGATAGCTTACTCCGGTGCCCAAACGCAGGTTGTGATTCTCGGTTAGGCGAACCCTGGCCGCATAGTTGACGGTCAGTTCATTCTCCCTGAATGCCCCGTAATTATCCTGAAGCAGGTTCACCGAAAGGGCATTCTTCCCCATCAGGGCCGGATCCAGCTCTCCCGACAGCTCCCCGAAGTCAAGCTCAGCCGACACAAAATAGGTCTTTGGTGCGCCTTCTATTCCTCCCCACTGGTTGCGGACCATTCCTCTCACCACGCTTCCTTCATATCCGGTAAGTGCGGGATTAAAATACCCCTGAAAATGGGAAAACTGACTGAAGAATTTCCGGGACTGGGCCTGGAGATTCGTCCCAATGCCCAGTACTGCATAAAGAAGGAAGATGATGATAGGTGTGATTCGATTCATAGCTGTTTTTTATTGAAAGTTGAAAAATGGGGAGGTCCGAAAACCGTTCTTCCCTCCCCTTGATTCGAATGTTAGTCCCGCAAAAGCGTCAATACACCTCTACGAACCTCCCCGGTTTCTTTGGATTCCAGGATCCAGATGTAGGAACCTACCGGCATTTCCTTTCCTTCAAAAGTTCCATCCCAGCGATCGGCAGGGCTTTCGGTGTAGAATATCCGCTGGCCGCTTCGGTCAAATACCTGTACTCTGCCCCCTTGGAAGTATTGCAAATCCGGTATTCCCCAGGTATCGTTGATTCCGTCTCCGTTTGGTGTAAAGGAATTGAAAATCTCCACCTCATCCACCGGAATCCGGGTTCTGTTGAGCACAAAGGTTTTCTCGATCGAATTGCCCACCCTGTCGGTACTTCTTACCACAATCGTAAACTGGGTTTTGCCCGGAAGGGGATCCACGGTGTTCAGATACAGCTGGTTGCCTTCAATTCGGAAGTACTGCCCATCGTTACCCGTCACATTCACAAGCCCGTAGGTGTGGATATTGTCCTGTGCATCTGTGGTGCTCAGGGTGCCAATCGCCTGATTGGTGGACGTATTGGCTCCAAACTCACTGTTGGACAAAGCGATATCCGTTGGAGGAATCTTATCCTGTACCAGAATCAGCAAGGTGGGTTTGAAGTCCTGTGGATTTTCGATATCGCCCAGCTGAAGTGTTCCCGTCAACGGGTACACTGCCGCCAGCAGCGGATTATATCCTGTCAAATTCCAAGACACCGGAAGATCTGTTTGCGCTCCGTTTGAAAGAGTCACCGGGACGGAGGCCGGTAGGCTGATCGCTGCTGGAGGAGTATTCCATGGAACCGTGATCATCTCCGGATTTTCCAGCCCAATAATCAGTCGGTTGCTCAGCGTGATGGTGAAGCTGACCTTCGTCTCATTATTAAAACTGTCTCCTGCCGTCAACGTAACCACCACTTCTCCCGGCTGGGAGTAAACTGTACCCGACAGAGGGGTTTGGGTAAAGCTGACCAGCTTACAATTGTCCGATGCTGCGGCAATTTGTGTAAAGTCAGGCATCACGAAAGGCATGTCACTGTAAAGAATCACCTCAAAATCCTCCGGCACTTCCGTGATTTCCGGAGCTGTTCCATCTACAATCCTAACCTCCTGGATCTGTTCCGTCTGGTTTCCGTTTGGATCTGTAAATATCCAGGTCACAACGGTGCTTTCGCTAATCGGCAGAACCGTGACGGTAGTCGCAACCAGGGTTCCCTGACAGTTGTCTGTGGCCTTTGGCGGAGTCAGCGTGTCAAGACTGCAAACTGCTGTGATCACCGGTAATTGAGTTTGTGAAGGAACCGGAGCAAGCTTGTCCTCCACGGTTACCGTTGCGGTTCCTGTAGCCGTATTGCCGTTTACGTCGGTAACTTTTAAGGTTACGGTGTTTGACCCGATGTTGCTGCAGTCAAACGTGGACTTGCTCAACGCAAGACTCGCTATTCCGCAGGCGTCCGTGCTGCCGTTGTTCAGTTGGGCTGCCGTGATGCTGGCGGTTCCAGTCGCATCCAGTTGGATCGTGAGGTTTCTGGTGATTACCACCGGAGCGGTCTTGTCCTCCACGGTTACCGTGGCGGTGCCCGTTGCGGTTTTGCCGTTCACATCCGTTACGGTCAGCGTTACGGTGTTTGACCCGATGTTGCTGCAGTCAAACGTGGACTTGCTCAACGTCAGACTCGCTATTCCGCAGGCGTCCGTGCTGCCGTTGTTCAGCTGGGCTGCCGTGATGCTGGCGGTTCCAGCCGCATCCAGTTGGATCGTGAGGTTTCCGGTGATTACCACCGGAGCGATCTTGTCCTCCACGGTTACCGTGGCGGTGCCCGTTGCGGTATTGCCGTTCACATCCGTTATGGTCAGCGTTACGGTGTTTGACCCGATGTTGCTGCAGTCAAAGGTAGACTTGCTCAACGTCAGGCTCGCTATTCCGCAGGCATCCGTGCTGCCATTGTTGATGTCTGCTGCTCTGATCGTTGCTGTTCCAGCCGCATCCAGTTGGATCGTGAGGTTTCTGGTGATTACCACCGGAGCGATCTTGTCCTCCACGGTTACCGTGGCGGTGCCCGTTGCGGTATTGCCGTTCACATCCGTTACGGTCAGCGTTACGGTGTTTGACCCGATGTTGCTGCAGTCAAACGTGGACTTGCTCAACGTCAGACTCGCTATTCCGCAGGCGTCCGTACTTCCGTCATTGATGTCCGCTGCTGTGATCGTTGCTGTTCCTGCCGCATCCAGTTGGATCGTGAGGTTTCTGGTAGTTACCACCGGAGCGATCTTGTCCTCCACGGTTACCGTGGCGGTGCCTGTTGCGGTATTGCCATTCACATCCGTTACGGTCAGGGTTACCGTATTGTCGCCCACATGCGTGCAGTCAAAGTCGGTTTGGCTGACGGTGATGCTCTGGATACCAAATCCGTCCGTACTGTTGTTATCAACCTGGCTGGCCTGGATACTGACAGTGCCAGTAGCATTCAGCTGAACGGTGATATTCCGGGTGTTTACCAAGGGTGGCTGGGTGTCCACCAGATAGTTGTTCGAATCGGTAGTTCCCGCTTCTGTATTGCCCGCTGCATCCTGGTAGCCGGTATTATCCAATCGGATCACATTGGTTGCATCTTCGGTATTGGGCAAAGGAGTCAAGATTGCCGTGTAGGTCATGTTGTCATCGGTATCAAAGGCCCCCAAGAGTCCATTTGATACGATGAAATCTCCCAGACTCAATCCTGATACAGCTTCGCTGAACGTGATCGTAACCGTGGTCGTCTCTCCCACCGTAAGCTGGGTGTCGGAAACCGTGATGGTGGCAGTAGGCCGCCGGGTATCTATCGCATAGTTGTTCGAATCGGTAGTGCCTGTGCCTGGATTGCCGGCAAGGTCTGTGTAACCCGCGTTATCCAAGGTGATCACATTGGTCGGGTCTTCCACTCCATTGGTAGGAGTCAGCATAGCGGTCCAAGTAACTCCTCCGTCCGAGGAACTCAAACCACTTAAAGTCCCGTTGGCTACCGTAAAGTCGGCGGTAGTCAAACC
Organism: Flavobacteriales bacterium; assembly: GCA_018335925.1. Taxonomy (GTDB): domain Bacteria; phylum Bacteroidota; class Bacteroidia; order Flavobacteriales; family Flavobacteriaceae; genus Flavobacterium. Next base: position 15,879 of record JAGXRF010000080.1, on the reverse strand, counting down.
GGAAACTGCTTCACTGAACGAGATGGTCAGAATAGTGGTCTCACCCAAAGCTAACTGGGTATCACTTACCACAAGGGTGGCAGTCGGACGTCGGGTATCTATCACATAGTTATTCGAATCGGTAGTGCCTGTGCCTGCATTGCCGGCAGCGTCCTGATAACCCGTGTTGTCCAGGGTGATCTGGTTGGTACCATCCTCCACTCCGGCATCCGGAGTAAAAGTTGCTGTCCAGGTAATCCCCCCGTCTGAAGTGCTCAATCCGCTCAAGCTACCGTTGGCTACCGTGAAGTCTGCAACTGTCAATCCGGAAACTGCTTCGCTGAAAGTGAATGTAACTGTGGTTGTCTCTCCCACTTTAAGCTGGGTATCACTGACTGTAATGTTGGCAGTAGGCCTTTGGGTATCTACTGCATAATTGTTCGAATCGGTAGTTCCCGCACCCGTATTTCCAGCCAAATCCTGATAGCTAGTGTTGTCTAGGGTGATGATATTGGTCTGATCTTCTACTCCATTGTCAGGAGTCAACGTTGCAGTCCAGGTAAAGCCCCCATCCGCAGAGCTTAGTCCGCTCAGGCTTCCGTTTGCCACCGTGAAATCGGAAACAGTCAGACCAGAAACAGCTTCGCTGAACGTGATCGCAACCGTGGTCGTCTCTCCCACCGTAAGCTGGGTATCACTGATCGTTATGGCAGAAGTAGGACGTCGGGTATCCACTTCATAGTTGTTCGAATTGGTTGTGCTTGTGCCTGCATTGCCGGCAAGGTCTGTGTAACCCGAGTTATCCAGTGTGATCACATTGGTCTGGTCCTCTACTCCATTGGAAGGAGTCAGGGTGGCAGTCCAGGTAACTCCTCCGTCCGCAGAACTCAAGCCGCTCAAGGTTCCGTTTGCCACGGTGAAATCGGCTGCAGTCAAGCCGGAAACGGCTTCGCTAAAGGTGGTGGTCAGAGTAGTCGTTTCTCCAGGAATTAACTGGGTATCACTCACCACAAGGGTTGCTGTAGGCCTAATTCCGTCCAAAACTAATGATTTATTGGCCCCTAGGGAGCCTGCTGCACCAGGACTGGGAAGAGTCAATATAGCGTCCTGATCAGCCACATTACGTATGGTCCCTCCGTTCAATGTTAAAGAGGAAGAACTGGTATAATCCAAGTCGGAGGTAACACTTCCCTCCTGCACTGTGTAGGTAAATACCAAAGCCGTGGAGCCAGAACCTGAAAGATAACTAGCTAATCCATCAGTCAGACCCGTTTCCAATCCTAGGGTTGGAGATCCTCCTGATGTATTCACGACCAAAGGCTGACTGAAATTAATCACTACAAAAATCTGGTCTCCGATATTGTAAAAGCCATTTACGTTACTCGAAGTCACATTGGTGACCACTGGGCTAGGCACAACCACTGTAATGACAAAGGTCTTTTCAAAAGACTCTCCTCCTTCATCAGTGACTCGTATACGGATAAAATAGTTTGATTTATTTTCAAAGTCCGGACTTGAGTTTATTATAAGGTTGTTTCCCGAGATAGTGAAAGCTGAATTGTCATCACTTAATAGTCCAGCTGAAAAAGAAAACGTAAATGCGGTATCACCATCGGGATCGACAGCTGAGAAAGTTCCCACCGCCGAATTGGCCGCGACATTTTCATTGATGCTGGTCGATGAAAGAATTATATCCGTAGGGGCATTATTGATGGAAACCACTTCTATGGTCTTTGAGGCAACGTTACTATTAAAGCTACCATCATTTACACTTATTGATATAGTTTTGTCTCCAAGAACTGGGGTGGTAGAACTGTTTCTATAAGTTACAGCTCTCATTGCAGCCTGCATCTGTGAAACACTGGCAGTTCCTCCAGCTGAGGTAAGTGTTAATGCTCCTGTACCTGCATCAAAAGAAGCAGTGATATTTCCGAAAGTACTAGGGTTATTATTGGTAAATGAAAGAACGTCTTGCACATTTTGATAACCAGAGGTTATTTGAAAAAGCGCTGCAGCAAAAGTTGGATCACTGGATTCTAAAACAAGATTTGGATCTATAGGAACGGGAGGATCACCTCTATCGAAAATTGTCTTTCCTCCACTTGCAGTTAATATGGGAGGTTCTGGAACATCGGAAACTGTAATTGAATTATTCTCCAAATCGGCAATAGTAAGTGCAGGATCTGCCCCGCTCAACCAGTCTTCTAAGGCCTCCAGATTGTATGTGGTATTATCTCCTGAACTGAGCCCGTTTTTATTCAGTAAGGAACTGAGTCCTAAACGATCCGAAGCAGATAAGGCAAGGTTAAATGTGGTGCTGCTGCTGATTTCAGCATTAGGGGTATCGGTGAGGGTATAGGTACCATTACCTTGTCCTCTAATTCTGATACGGTTAGTAACCACGTCATTGCTTGCTCCCGCTGCACTAACAAAGCGAGCACCAGTAACCACCAATTGACCAGTTGATGCGTTATAAGTAGCTGAACTGATGCTCGGTTGGACAACAAAAGCCGGTCCGTGGGTAAATTCATCAACAAATAAACTGAGGTCAATTCCCTCAATCTCGATCACATCGACATTATAAAAATCAGGATTGTCAGGAAAATCTTTTAGCCCATTAAAATCTAAATCCTGTCTAATGCCTGTTGGCTGTCCATCTTTAAACCCTCTAATCGTACCAGAAGATGAGCCTGAGTTAGATCTTAAGAAAACACCTAAAAGCCTGAATTCCGATCCGTTTTCAGTAGATATCCTCCATCTCGTAACTGGATTGGGATTGTCAGTGGTATTACTGAGGGCAATGGAGTTTTGAAAACCCAAGTTAAGAGGAGGTACTACAGGTATGATATCATTGTTATTCGGAGCTAAACTGGAAATTGAAAAAATAAACCCATCCTTTAGAAAAGATCTCCCCAATGATTGATTTGTAATTAAATCATTAAAACCAATGGTTTGTTGAGAAAAGGATTTTTGGGAAAGAATAGAAAGGAAAGTCCCAAGGAATAAAAGAATAAGGTGTAAAGGTTTTTTCATCTATGGTTCTAAATTAAGATTGCGTGTTGGAGGTATTAATAGAACAAATGGCAAGAACGCTCACCATAAATGAATGTACAGCTGTGTCCCGATCTCCGGATCCTCTCTGGGATTAAAACACAATAATTGTGAAAGAAAGGCTAAAAAATGTTTTGTACCTATTTACAGCATTTTGATTTGTTGTAGAAGCCAGCTGTATTGGCTGCGACTAATCGGAATCTCTTTCCCTAAGATACTTACTGACTCAGCTTGGATACTGTCGATTTCGGCTAAGTTAATTATAAATGATTTGTGAATTCGCGCAAAGCGATTCGTGTCCAGCTTTCCTTCAAGATCCTTCAAAGTAGCCCGAACAACAAATTTTTTATCCTTGGCAAATACTTCTGTATAGTTGGCATCAGCTTCTAGATAGATGATTTCTTGAAGTTTTATTTTAACCAACATGCCATTGTTACGAATAAACAAGCTGTCATTTAGGACAAAGTCCTGTGAGGTGTCCGGGTCATTTTTTCTTGCTTGCTCTTTGGAAAAGTTGGCCATTGCCAATTCGATACCTGCTAAGATCTCCTTTTCATTGAAGGGCTTCACCAGATACCCGTAGGGATTTACTTCTTTGACACGATTAATGGTATGGATGTCTGCATGTGAGGTCAACATGATAAAAGGTAAACGATAGTTCGTATTGATTTCTGCTGCCAACTCAACACCATCTTTGCCTCCTTTGATTTGGATGTCCAAAAGGGCAAGGTCAGGTGACTTTTCTTCTATCAAAGCCAACGCTTCCTTACTACTAATGGCGATACCACATACTTCGTATCCCAAATCCTCCAGAATCTCTTTTAGGTCTTCTGCGATGACAAGCTCGTCCTCTACAATTAAAATTTTCAATTTACTCAATTCCTTAGCGGTCATTATGGTAATATGGTACCTTTTTTCTTCCGTTTCACTTCTTTCATTGGGTAGCGATTCAGCTTATCAACAGAATTTATTGGTGTCAGTGTATGATTTGGATTTTATAGCTGAGTAGTAAAGAATCAAAGGTTCGTTTTGTTTAAACTTCTTAAGCCGCGATGGGAGGTTCCATAAAGTCAATTTCGAAAGTAGCCCCCGGTTGTATTCTGATCTTAAGCTCACCGTGGATTTGCCTGGTGAGGGTTTTTACAAGTTTAAGTCCCAAGGATTTTGTGTTTTCAATATCCAGATTTTTGTCAAGACCAATTCCCGTATCTTTTACCAACAACTTGTAGGAGCCGGGTTCTTTCCGAGAAAAACTGATGTTGATCTCCCCGTGTTCCCGATCTTCAAAAGCGTGTTTAAGTGAATTAGATAGCAGTTCATTGGTGATCAATCCCAAGGGAATTGCCATATCCATATCCAAATTAATGTTGGCTGCATCGATGTTAATTTTGATGTCTTTGTCTGATCGATAAGTATGGGTCAAAAACTCACTCAACTGCTCCATGTATTCCTGCATGTTGATTTTAGAAAGATTCTCGTATTGGTACAGCTTCTCGTGAATTAGAGCCATGGTTTTCACTCTGCTTTGACTCTCCTTCATAGCATCCTTTATTTTTTCATCTTTCATGCTACGGGTTTGCATGCTGAGCAAACTGGAAATGATCTGAAGGTTGTTTTTGACTCGATGATGGATTTCCTTCAAGAGCAGTTCCCTTTCGGCATTTTGCTTCGCAATTTCGCTGTTTTTAATTTCCAGTTCTTGATTGTGCTTTTTGCGTAGGGTAGCTTGTCTGAAAAAGAGTCCTGACACACCCAACAGAATCACCAAGCCCACCCCACCCAGGTAAATCTGTGCCTGTTGCTTTTCTGCCAGCAGGTTCTGCAGCTCCTTTTCCTTTTCCAAATCAGCTATCGCCTTGTCTTTTTTCTCTGTTTCGTAAAGGGTTTCTATCTCTGCCAATTGTTTATTTTTGGTTTCATTGAAGACAGAGTCGTTGTAAGCCTGGAAAAGTGAAAGATTTTCAAAGGCTTTTTTGTAATCGCCACTGCGCTGATAGGCTTCTGCCAAGCCTTGGTAAGATTCCCTAAGGTCTACAGCAATGTTGAGTTTTTTCCTAATGACCAGTGAACGCTCCAAATAGTCCATGGCCAATTTGCTATTCCCTAGTTTATTGTAGGCAAAACCTATATTAAAAAGAAAGCCTGCATAATCTTGGGATTCTTTGTCGTTAAATTTTTCCAGAGCTTTTCTGAAGTAGGTGATCGCCTGCTCATAATTTTTCCTTTCAAACTCAACATTTCCTAAGGTACCATAAGTAATGCCGACTTCTTGGGTGAATCCTTGCGGTTCAAAATAGCTGAGGCATGCTTGAGCATAATAGACCGCAGAATCCAAAAAGGATGAACCGAGATGGTACATGGCCAAGGATGAATTAACATTGGCAATGTCCATGAGATTTTGGGTCTTTTTGAGGAAATATTTGGCTGTCAATAGGGCTTTGTATTCTTTTTCTAATTCCCCTTTATATTGATAGACTACCGCCAATTTGTAATGCATCTTACCTATGCCAGACTCGTTTTTGTTATGTTCAGCTATTCTGAGTCCTTTGAGGAGCTCACTCAGACCTTCATCCTGTCTGTTAAGGTAGCTTAGTGCGATTTGTTTATTTAGGTGCAGCCCTACCCATCGGTTGTCCATGGAGTCTAGGTAGGTGCTTAGGAGTGAGTCTGCTTTCAGGAAATAGTCGAGTGCTTTCTGATTTTCGGATAGTTGAATGTAGGCCAACCCGATATTTTCATAGACGCTGGCTAAAGAAGGAATGTCTTTATCCTTTTCAAAAATCGTTAGAGCTTCCCGGTAGTTAAGAATGGCCGAATCAAAGTAGCCTCCTTTTTCCTGCATGATTCCGATGTTCATGGTCATGCCCGCTGTCTCGTTTAGCATCTTTGCAGTGGCGTAATTTGCTTTAGCTTTCTTAAAAGCCTCCTTTGAGCCAATGATGTTTCCTCTATAAAATTCCAAGGTTCCTAGCCCGCTCGCCAAATTTCCCAAAACCTCAGGGTAGGGTATTTCAGATGATTTTTTTAGGGTAGAAGTAAAAAAATCAAAGACTTTAGGATCAAGCTCTTCGGCCCCCTTTTCTGTGATGTAAGAAATTGTTTTGTTGGCTTCCTTTGCGTTTTTGGCCTTTGTTTGAATCCAAAACTGCTTTTCATAATAAGAAAGTGAATCCTGCGTCCAGGAATTTCCCTGAGCCAGTACTTCGCTAAATTGAAGAAGCCCCAGCATAATGAGGCAAAGTTTTATACTTTGTTGCATGAAAGGTTGGTTAGCAAAAAGGAGTTAAAAAAATCTTTATGTCATTGGCAAGTCAACAAGTTACAAAGAAAAAAAATTAGGATAATCCGCTCCTGGCCTAGTGGGGTTGAATTGTCGGAATAATAAATCAATCAAAAAGTTTTCCTCCAAAATATCTTATGTTGAATTTGTCACAAAACTCTTCATTACAGTTTTAAGCTTGTTTGCAGAGATCCTTCTGTATTTTCTTAGATAACTTTTTCGAACTGATGGGGATTTTAAAATTGAACTTGGGTTCTAACAAAATTGAAAATCTAGGAAGGACAAATCTTTATTATAAAAAATAAGAGGCTGTCCCTTATAGGAGATAGCCTATTTCATTTCACCAAGTAACTTTAAAAACAGCTCGTTAAACTCCTCACTGGAATAGGGGTTTTGACTGGTCACCAAATTCCTATCTCTTGTTGCAAAACCTTTACCAGGCCCCCCATTTTCATATTCTAAGGCCAAATTTTTCAGTTGCTTGGCAATTTTACGGTTTTTGGGTTTCCCTTTCATGATGAACTTTTCAATGTAAAATTCCTCAAAAGGTGAAACCGAGTTAACGGTGTAACCTACAAATGGATTCTGGTTTTTAGGGATGGTGGTGATTAGGGCAGGTGCATGACAAATCAACCCAATTGCTTTTTTGTCTTCGGCAAATGCCTTTAAAAGTGCTGGTGTGTTGCTATCATAAATCAAATCGACCATAAGCCCTTGCCCACCGGGAATCACCAATGCCATGTACTCATCTTGCTTTTCCAAGGCTTTTTCCAAAGGCATGGGATTGGAAAATTCATTGTTGTTTTCCCAGAAGTCCATCGCTTCGGGCTTTAATTCAAGATTGCCTTTCCAATACTCATCGTCAATACTTTCTTGGTCAATAGTAGCTTTTTTTCCTGTTGGAGTAGCATAATCTATGTCAAAGCCCGCATCGGAAATGGCTTTATGTGCAAAATAGAATTCATTCAGGAACACTCCAGTCTGACGTTTCTTTTTGCCTTTTTTGAGTAAAAGTGTATCAGCTTCGCTTAACACAAAGAGCACTTTTCCATTTTGAGCAAATGTTGACATGGAAATAAACAATGCGAATACTGTGGTAATAATATTTCTGCGTTTCATTTAAACTGGATTTATGTGAGTTAAATAATAAAGGGTTTCTTATATGGTTACGTTGGTGTTTAGTTTCGTTTTCTGTAAATGAACCATGCTACCCAAATCACCAGGTAAAGGCCTATCATGGTATATATGGCGGGTTTTGGGTTTTCAAAATCACTGATGGAACCCGAATAGGCAGCAATCAGGGCATAGGGAATACTGTTGAGAGTCCAGGCCAGATAAAATTTGGAAAATTTCATTCCAGTCATTCCGGCCACACAAGCGCATACTTCAGGGAAAATGGGTGAACTGCGGCTCAGTAATATCATCGACAAACCATACTGGACAAAGTGTGCTTTAGCGTCTTCTCTTTTTTCTTCAGAACGGACGATGATTTGTAGAATCCTTTCTCCAAAAGCCCTGCTCAACCAATAACCAATCAATCCTGCTGATAATAAACCTATTGATGCACTCAATCCTCCCCAAGGAAATCCCAGGAGATAACCTGAAAGAATGCAGATAGTAAGGGTTGGGACGGCAATAAAAAGATCGAGAGCCAAAAGAGACACTACCGCCAAGCCCACATACCATGGATTGATGGTGGTTGCTGCCTCCAACCAAGTTTTGATGTCATCTTCGGTGAGAACTCCAGATAAGCGGATAATCAGAAAAGTAGAGGCAAAAGCTAGGGACAACACCAAAGTTATCTTTAGCAATGCTTTCATTTTTCACCCCCATTTTTCATGATACCTTCTGCCAAAGCCGGGCTTAATCGGTTTATAAGCTTTAGGAGTTTGACTTTACCGATGTTGACCTCAAACTTGTCTTTTCGAAATGCGGTGATAAATTCCTCTGCCAACTGCTCAGGGGTGATTTTTCCTGAACCCCTTCCAGCTGTCATCCGAGTATCAACCAAGGGAGGGATAATTTCAAACACTTTTGTAGTTTCCAGTTGATAGCGCAATGCTTTCGAGAAAATATGAATACCTGCTTTCGTACCACAGTACACCGGGGCTTGTTTCTTAGGAACTAGCCCTAAACCAGAAGACACATTGACAATGGCAGCATTTTTATTGGCATTGAGCGTGGGCAAAATCAAAGCAATGAGTTTGATCGGAGCTAAAAAATTGACGTTAATTTCCTGTTCTATTTTGCCCAACAGTTGCGATTCTTCAGCAAAATGGTAGTTGAATTGAATCCCTGCATTGTTGATTAGAATGTTCGTGTCTGGGTGCTGCTGCTCCACGATCAGTATCAATTCATCCAAATCTTCCGCTTTGGAAATATCGCAAACAAGAGGGATGACCCGCTTATCCTGTTTCGCCATTGCTTGCAGCTTTATTTCGTTTCTGCCTACGGCAATAATTTGGTTGTCAAGGCTTAAAAACTTTTGGAGCAGTGCTTCTCCAATGCCTTCCGTAGCACCTGTAATGAGGGTTTTATTGTTAGTTAATCTCATGGTTTTTAATTGGTTGGACAATCGGTACCTGTTTCCAGTTCGGATGAGTAAAAAAGGATTAAAACGTGGTGTACAGCCTTCAAATTCCATTGGGTCACCATCAAGGAATTGCAGGTTGATGAGGGGCAATCCCAATATTAAGTGCTAGAAAACTTGGTTGTAAGTGCGGCGAGAACCTCTGGTGGCGACTAAACTTTGTATGTTTCTTTGAAATTCAACAGGATTATCATTGACACCAATACTTTGCTCTGATACCCGGGAAATGGCACCCTCTACCTTGGCAGACCAGCCAAACAATTCAGATTCCTTAAACAGGATGTTGACGTTGGGATAGACAATCTTTAAATCAACCCTTTCTGTTTCAAAATTTAAAGAAGCAATCGGTAGGATGCTGTTATGGTAAAAACCACTGACTAAGGCAACTCCGAAACCAAAAGTGAAATCGGAATTTTCTCCAATGGCATTATTCATCAGGAATAATCCGAAAGGAAACAAGACTTTAGCGTTAATGCTATTCCGCAAGTCAGAACGCGCCATGATTCTAGCAATAGAGATAAGCTCTTGCCGTTCAGGAATACCTGCTCTGACACTAGCTGAACTGTGTGTGTCGTGTAAATTCTTGGAGAAAAAATGATTGTTAAAATCTGGACTAAACCCAAAATCTGAAAACCTAAAGTAAAAAGCGTTGATCAATTTTATCTTTTTGCCAAGGGTAATGGGAACTTCAAAGTTTGTTTCCAAATAGTTGACATCTAACTGTCCACTTCCACTTTCGGGATTGGTTAAATGCAGGGAAGTATACTGGAAGTGGATGGGATCTTTTAGAGCCTGCCCTGTTGTTTTCAGGTGAAAGAAAAAGCATAGGAACAGTATGGTGACGTATTTCATTTAGAGGTTCTTAAAATGATTACATCACAAAGATTAAGGCTCTTCAAAACGATTCCATTTACATATGTAAAGGAATGAAGTGGAAGAAAAATTATTTTTTCGCCCTTATCCTGCTGAGTTGAGTAGGGCTTACTCCTAAATAGGAAGCAATATGATACTGAGGGATAAGCTGCTCTAAAGTGGGATGTTCCTGTTGGAAGATGATATAGCGTTCTTTGGCTTCTAGCGTAACCAGTTCGATTTCCCGTTTTTCTTTTCTCACAAAAAATTGCTCTGCTAAAATTCTGGCTAAGCGTTCTACTTGTGGATACTGCCCGTAAAGCATGGTTATTTTCTCATATTCCGCAACTAGTAAGGTGCAGTCAGTCAGACAATCAATGTCAATCAGGTTTTTCTCCTTTGTGATTAATGCGGAGTAGGCACCCACAAAATTGTTCTCGGTAAAAAATGTTTTATTGTATTCCTCCCCTTTATCATTGCTGTAATAAGCCCTCAAAACGCCCGATTTCACAAAGGCTATATTTTTGGAATATTCCCCTTTCTTGGCAAAAACTGTCCCTTTTTTGAGTTTAATTTCTGAAAAAAGACCTAGTAAACATTCAAGGGTTACTGGCTCGAATGGAACGATATGATTTAACGATTCTTTTAGCATTTGGCATTAAGTACATTTCAAAACTTTAACTAAATGATTCAATATTTTGAGAAACCCATTCTTCAATACTGGTCATTTTAACTGGAAGTTTTTCTAGAACTTCAGATAAGCTATATGAATGCATGATTGGGTATTGTTTGGTATCTGTTATTTCCTGATACATTTTTTCTGCACCTTTTCCTGCACCTTCACCAAAGAGACCATCCAGTATTTTACCAAATTCCCTTGGAGGCATTTGACGATATTGGACAGGTTTATTCAACGCAATGGAAAATTTATTAGCCAGTTGACGACCGGTTAAATTTTCTACTCCACTAATTTGAAATGACTGACCAGCTAAATGAGGACTATAAATAGCCTGTGCAACAAATTGAGCCACATCTTTAGTTGCAATCCAGCCAATAGGCATTTCTTCAGGTGTTGGGTAAGTAACAGTGTCATCGTTTTTTACAAATGGTGCTGTCCAAGGTCCCAGAAGATTTTCAGCATATACAGATGGTTGGATAATAATGTTAGGGATACCACTATTTTTTAAATAATCGGCTATATCAATTCGGACATCCATTGCAGGATTACCAATTTTAATTGGAAGAATGTAGCCACTCGTATTCCAAACTAAAAGCTTAACGTTATTTTTAACCGCTGCGTCAATGGCATTCTTGGCATATTCGTATCCATCAAGAGGATTCGCCAAAAAGAAAGGAACCAAAAAAGAAATCGCATCGATACCCTTCGTGATTTCAACAAGCCGTTCTTTGTCGGACATATTGGCAAGAACTGTTTCTGCACCAGCCTTTGTAAGCAAATCTATTTTTTCAGGCTGGTTGGTAGTCGCTAAAACTTTTGCTCCTCTGTCCGTGAGCGCTTTAATCACAGGGAATTGCTGTGAACCACCTGCACCATAAACTAATACTTTCATATTTTTTTTAATTTTGTTGTTTGTTGATAATGAGGCAAAGATATTTACCTTCACTATACAAAATATACCACTATACCAAAGTATACTAGTATCCTTTGGTATAGCGACCTAAAAATCAGTTAAATGAAGTCGCCAAAAGAAGAATGCGTTGAGTACATACGTCCAGTAAGAGATGTATTAGACATTATTAACGGTAAGTGGAAGTTGCCCATACTTATTGCCTTGTCTTTTGGAAATAAGCGTTTTAAAGAATTAGAAAGAGATGTGGAAGGTATTACGCCAAAAATGCTCTCCAAAGAATTAAGGGATTTAGAAGTAAATCAACTGATTATCAGAACTGTCTATGACACCATTCCTGTAACGGTTGAATACAGTTTGTCGGATTATGGGAAAACTTTAGATGACGTAATTACAGCTCTGAGAGAATGGGGCAAAAAACATAGGTCTAAATTATTCGTGAAGTCTTAAGGATTGTAGGCTTAGGGCTACATCTAATCGGGTCAGGCCAGGGAATTTCGCCCATTTGAGCAGACGGTGATTGAGTTGATTCCATGCTTCACTCCTAACCTCTCATCGAGTTAGGGTAGGTCAGCTGTCCTCTACAAATAGGGTTGAGCAACTACGCTATTTAATTCAATAGGCCGAACCACCTTTGGATTTCCAGCTATCTGAATTCCTCCAGTATCCTGGACTTGGAATTGCTGCTTAAAAATGTTCCCGGCAAAAGCATTCCTTTTCATTTGATGGTTTCCATAAGCGGAATTCAGTAGCTTAGAAATTTATACCAGGCATGTTCGATTCATTCAAAAATGCAATTCTAAGCCTGATCCAAACCGATCAACAGGAATTGGATCAGCTTATTTCCCTTTGCTCTTTTCAGAAATTCCGAAAAAACGATTTCCTCAGCCAACCCGGAAAAGTCCCACAGGAAGTGTTTTTTATTTCAAAAGGACTTTTGCGGGTAGTAGTTACCGATTCAAAAGGCGTGGAGCACACGATCCATTTTGCATCTGAAAATCAATTTGTAGCCGATTACTCCAACTTTTTGTTACAACAACCCGCCATGTATACGCTTCAAGCTTTGGAGCCCTTGGAGGCAGTGGTCATGACTCGTCAAGCAATTGATTGGGGATACCAATTCATGAAAGAAGGTGATAAATTCGGTAGAAAAGTAGCTGAGTTCTATTTTGTCTATCAGGACAACAGGGTCAAAAATTACTATTCCCGAACACCTAAAGAGCGGTATGAGCTGATGGAGAGCATTTTTCCACAAATCCACCAGCGCGTGCCCCAGCATATGATTGCCTCCTATCTTGGAATCACCCCGGTACATCTCAGTCGTCTGAAAAAAGAGCGCTGAACGGGATTGGTCCTCCAAAGTCTAAACAAATGTTATCGTTTGGTGCCTGAGGTCAGGAATACCTTTGAAAGGTAAACTTTAGACACCATGAAAATTATATTTATCGGACTCCTATTCCTTGTTCCCTGGAGCATTCCACAGGCCCATACCCAATCCATTTCTGACCTCAACTGGCCGGCAGGATTTTCTCCTGAAGAATCCTCCTTTTATGTTGAAAATCAAATTGAAATTCAGGCTAGTCCGGAGCAGGTATGGAATGAATTAATCCAGGCAGAAACCTGGTCAAACTGGTACTATGGGGCATCGGAAGTAAATTTACTGGATGACAATCCGGGGCCTGCATTAATACCTAACTCTAAATTTTCCTGGAAAACCATGGGGTTGGAGTTTATATCGGAGGTTAGGGAATTTCAACCCCATACTCAACTAAGCTGGATTTCAAGCAAAAAAAGTATCCAAGGCTACCATGTTTGGCTTATTATTCCCACCGAAACTGGATGTCGGGTCATCACAGCGGAGAGCCAAAACGGGTGGCTGACTGTGATGGAAAAACTTTTTCAACCAAAAAAGCTCTATCAACAACATGAAGACTGGCTTTACCTGTTGAAAACCCGAGTGGAGCAAAAAATCATCCAAAACTAGTCCTGTCCAAGTATGAATATCCAAGAAAAAATAGCCTTTCTGGACAGTTATGGTCCATGGGCAGTGGTCACAGGTGCTAGTTCCGGCATAGGAAAAGCTTTGGCATTGGAGCTTGGTAAAATCGGATTTGATGTAGTGCTGGTAGGTCGGAATAAGGCTGCGCTTCTAGAGTTAAGCCAAGAAATCGAAACAAAATTTTTCACCCAAACCAAAATAATTGAAGCAGACCTAAGTCAATTGGAGGGAAACCGGAAGGTTCTCCAAGCCACAGCGGGCATAACAGTTGGTTTATTGGTTGCTTCAGCTGGTTTTGGCACTTCAGGAAAACTGCTTGACAATAATCTGGAGACGGAACTTGAAATGATTCAGGTCAACTGCCATTCACCTCTCATTCTTAGCCACAGTTTAGGTCAGAAAATGGTTTCAAGAAAAAAAGGAGGAATCATTTTCATAAGCTCGATTGTAGCTTTTCAAGGAGTGCCTTATGCTGCAAATTATGCGGGAACAAAAGCCTACATCCAAAGCTTGGCAGAAGGATTACATCGAGAGTTAAGTCCCTCCAAAATCGCAGTTCTAGCGGCAAGTCCTGGTCCAGTTGGAAGTGGATTTGCTAAACGTGCCGGAATGGTCATGGGAAACACGCTAAAGCCAGAGAAAATTGCAGTACCTATTCTTTCTGCACTAGGTAAAAAAGGGACTGTTTACCCTGGATTTTTAACCAAGTTTCTCACCGGATCACTTTCCTTACTACCCCGTTGGGGAAAGGTTAGAGTTATGGAATTGGTTATGCGTGGATTCACCAAACATCAGTCCACGTCAATTAATTAATCTTTGAATCAAACCTATTATCGCCGATTGGATTTAGATTAAAAGCACTACGACTGAAAAGATAAAAAAATCCGAACAAGAAAAATTTGAATCACTCAAAATGCTTTTCTGATGAATTTAGAAATGGAATTTTTCCTTTTTTGATGTTTTCCCAATGAAGCAAGTAGAGCAGTTGTTTTATTGGCCTTTTTTAAGAAAAATCATCAAATCCTTTCACTGCTGCTTTTTTATAACCACTGTTATTCATTGAAATTAGCTCCATACTCCGATTCTGACGCTCCTCCCCTTCCCTCTCCCGCCGCAGGTGAATGAATTTATCGGCAGTTAGGCAGTTCATCAATAAGGTCCGGATAATTCCTTGAACAGCAGAGTCATCATGGTGTAAGTCCGGTAACTTCAGGTAGTTTCAGAAAGACTTTGATCATATTTCTGGCTAGCCTTGTAAAATGGCACAATGGAATAGACCGCTAGTTTCAAATCGGCATCTTAATATTTATTGACCCCAATCAGGGTTAGAAATTGGTTAGCTAAGAGTTCTTTGGGGAGGGGTAATTTTTAACCAGAGCCCATAAAAAATCACTATCCCGTTCCTGTAAAAAAATACTCCTGTTATTCCTTTACCTTAGGCTACAGGGGATCCATTTGACTGGTTTTGTTTTCAAACAATAAAAGGAACGACAAAGTCATAAAAAAAAAGTTTTTCACATACATGTAAATGGGTCTATTCCTATCTGAATGGTTATCCCTCTGGTCTTATCGTAATTAAATTTGCAAGGCCAAAGTAACCCGGATAATTCAAATTCTTTTAATTAAACCTTTAGGATATATGACTTTTAAACATCAAGTACACTGCGTTATTCTAAAGGAAATTGCAGGTCAAAAAGTACTCACACACATTTGCGGCAAAAATCAAAAAGGTGAAATGTGGAATATTGGTATTGAACAAGCTGCATCCGGAATAGCCACAGGCATGTGGGAGTTTTTCATTGTCCATGATTCCAAACATATCCCACTTGAATTTGCCCAGACTGAAAGTGGAATTTCACTTACCACCTCAGGAACTCCCCAAAATCTGTTGTTGGAATTGACCCCTTGCAACATCCTTTAGTGATTCAGTTTTCTCCCTGCCATTCAATTAATCAAGCCTTTCAATTAAGGCTCACCTAAAAAAAGTCAAAAAAGACAGTGAAATAAAAACAAAAACCGAAGTAATAAATTTGGAATTGGGATTCGAAATGCTACTTTTGCACACATCAAAAATATGGGCAAAAATTCTTAAGCGTAAAAGTCGGCGTACCTGATTTCAAGCTTAAAAATCATGCTGATAATCAATGAGTTAGAGAGAAGGTTCAATTCCCCCACTCTCTGCGTCAAACCAACCTTATAACTAGGGTTGGTTTTTTGTTTATTATCAAACTTATCTCAAGGGTTTGGGGATGAGAACCCCCGGGTTCGAAATCGACCGAAGGGAGATTCGCGAGGGGAAGTGCGGCAAGGAAGCGCGTACGAGCAATCCCCCACGCTCTGCGTCAAACCAACCTTATAACTAGGGTTGGTTTTTTGTTTATTATCAAACTTATCTCAAGGGTTTAGGGGATGAGAACCCCCGGGTTCGAAATCGACCGAAGGGAGATTCGCGAGGGGAAGTGCGGCAAGGAAGCGCATACGAGCAATCCCCCACGCTCTGCGTCAAACCAACCTTATAACTAGGGTTGGTTTTTTGTTT
>JAGXRF010000079.1 GCA_018335925.1 Flavobacteriales bacterium | reverse complement strand
CAACGTTTTGGCGCTTGGCGCAGTGGCGGATTTCGGAGCACAAAACTGTCAATACACCACAAAAGTTGATGCGAGGTAGAATGTTCAATTAACCACTTCACCCGCCATTGAGCCAAACGCCTGTTGGGTGCTGGTGTTCTTGTCCACTGTCCTTTCAAACCATTGTCGGTGTTGAGTTTTCGTGTCATTGTCTGTCGGCTGTGCGTTGCGTTTTTTATTTTTTTTAAGGGTCGGGAAATTTTTTAAAAACAATTTTTCTCTGCGTTGGCTTTGCAAGCTCTTTGACAAAGCTTTGGTCTGCGGGTTGGCTTGTGCGGCTTTGGCAATGTGCTTGCAAATAGCGTTGGCTTAATGTTGATGCCCTTGAGGTTGAATTGTTTTTGTTTCTTGCTTTCCTTTTTTCTTAATTTTCTTTTTTACTTCTCCACATCTCAGCATTTTGTTCCCAAAATACGGGTTGTTGATTTCTTCAATTTCACTCAGCCAGTATGCTCCTTTGTCACCCAATGCCATTGGACAATATGCTACATAAACAGTCTCGATTATTAGCCCAAAAGTTTCAACGGTTTCAATGATTTGATTAGAAATTGCTGAAAATAATTCTCGTTGTTTCTCGATGTCTTTAGCTGTTTGCAACTGTCCTATGTCTTTTTTTAGTTTTGAATATTGTTCCATCCACATTGAATGAGCTTCTTCATCTAGCAGCTTCATATCAATCTTGTTAAAAATGGTTTCAAGTTTCTTGGTATTAGTTTGTGTCAGTTGAAAATCACTTTTAACCAAACTGTTTTTGAGTTCAAAATATTGGTTTACAAAATCTGATAGTTGTTCGGTAAACTTGTCGGGGACAGCAACTGTATTATCAATTGCACGGTTCATCATACTGTAGTTTCCACTTAGTTGTGCTGCTCCATCAATAGCAAATACGCCATTTGTAACAATTTCTTCTCCTTCGGTTAATCCGCTTTCCACAATGTAAAATTCACCCAAAGAAGCGCCTAAGGTAATTTCTCTCATTTCAAATGCAGGAAATTCTGTATTAGGAACTTTCACATACACAACAGAGCGTTTTCCTGTCCAAAGAAGTGATGTTTTGGAAATTACGATAGATTTTCCGCTGACCGATAAACTTGCTTTGATTTTACCCTTCACAAACATTTCGGGCTTGAGAATTTGTTGAGGGTTGTTTAATTCTGCTCTTACTGCTGCGGTTCTTGTTTGTGGATTGATTAATGGATCAATAAAAGAAATGGAAGTTGTGAACTCCTTTCCCGGTATCGAAGCAAGGGTAATTGTGATTTTCTGACCAATTTTCATAAATAGTAAATCACTTTCATAAGCATCTAATAATATCCAAACATTGCTTAGGTCTGCAATTTCAAACAGCACAGTTCCTTTATTTACATAATCCCCTTTTGCAATATCCCTTCTGATTACGACACCTGATTGATCTGCATAAACATCAAATTCAGTCAAAACAACTCCGCTAGTTTCTATTTCATTGATTTGCTTTTCACTAATTTTCCATAAGCGTAATTTCTCCTTTGAGGCATTGTAAAGTGCAGGATTAATCTCTTTGAATTTTGAAGCTTCGATTAATTCTTTTTGTGCAGTGACCAATTCAGGAGAATAAATGGTTGCTAATTTTTGCCCTGTGTTTACTGTTTGTCCTGTGAAATCAATAAATAGTTTTTCAATTCTTCCTGAATAATTTGCGGTTATCACAGCTAATTTTTGTTCGTTAACAGCGACTTTTCCTGTGAGATAAATTTCGTGTTCAGGTGAAACGGTTTTTACCTTTTGGGTTTGCACATTAGCCAATGCAATTGCTTCAGGAGACATTGTATGTATAAAAGGACTATTTTCACCTTTATCAGATTTTTGGGTAACAGGAATTAAATCCATACCGCAAAGCGGACATTTCCCCGGCTCATTCTGTCTGATTTGTGGGTGCATAGAACAAGTGTAGATAGTTTCTTCTCCTTGTTCGTGATTATGACTCGATTCAGCAGAGTTGTCCGATTTAAAAATTAGCCATCCTAAGAATAATCCGAAAATCAGCACCAGACTGAGTTGCAATATTCTATTATTTAATATCTGTTTCATCTTATTTCATTTTGTTTTAACGCCCCATTAATCTTTCCATCATAGCTACTGCTATATTTCCGTCAATGAGTGCGTCTAAGTATTTTAAGCGGTAATCCAAAAGTTGTTGTTGCATTCTTAGCACTTCTTCAAAATTGCTTCCTTGGGTTGAGTATTGAACAATCAAAATATTCAATGCCTGATTTGCTAATGAGGTTTGTTCCTGATATAGTTTAACCCTGCGTTCGGCATCTTTATAATCTTTCAATGCATCTTCATAGTTCACCATTAATTGATTGCTCACATCTTGCTTCTGTTCATTGACCGATTGACGCATAAAATCAGATTCTTTCACAGAAGCTGTGTATTTTTTTCGCCAAAGCGGAATAGTAACAGTTGCCATTGGCATCAACATATTTCGTCCGTTCATCATACTCTCACTATTGGCTCTTGATTGAAAAATATCGTATTGCAAACCCAACCCAATCATAGGCAAGCCCATTTTCTGATTCATTTTTCCTTGGGCAATGAATGCTTGTTCATCTTGTTCCAACATTTTCAGCATTGGATTATTGTTCTTAATGCTGTCAGGAATTTCATTGAGTGAAATGGGAATAGTTGCAGCCATTATTGAATCTGAAAATATTACAGGTTCATTTTTGTCCCGGTTTAGTAATTGATTAAATCGGGCAGTGAGTGGGATTTTGGTATCTTCCAATAATGCAAGATTATTTTGCAATTCGTTAATTTCCATTTGAACACGCAGCACATCTATCATACTACCACTGCTGTTCATATTTTCCATTTCACCCATTTGGGGCATATTTCGGGTAGGAGAATTTGGGGATGATGATTGTCCTTGCATATTCATACCACCCATTCCAGTGCTCGAACTATTGGTGCTTGGATTGTTCGAACTTCTTATATTTCCTGAACCACCGGAATTATTGCTGCTTTGTCCACCGCTTTTGAATCGGGTAAGAGCAATTTGCTCCATTGTTCTTAGTAGTTCAATGTTTTCTTTGGTGATACCAATTTCCTTTTCCAATAATTGCAAGGCATACCAATTCGCCCGAACTTCATAAAACAGCATTGATTTGGTTTCATTAAATTCCTCAAACTTTGCCTTTGCCATAAATGTCATTTCGTTTTTGGCTGCTCCTAATGTTCCAAACCAAGGGAACATCTGCATTAAGGAAATCGTCCCAACTTGGTTTCCCATATATCTTTCCATTGGCATAATGAAGAAACTAAAACCTAATTGTGGGTCAGGTAATGAGCCAACCTGAGGCACTCGCTCCAAGGCTGCCTGATATTGAAAGTATTTTGATTTTAAATTCGGGTTATTTTCTGCTACAATGATTAAATATTCATTCAAAGTTTGACCATAGGCATTACTTGAATAAACCAGAATTAGTAATATGTAGATTATCCAGTTTTTCATTTTGAAGCTCATTTAATTTGATATTCTTCTCTTGCAGCAAATAACACTGGTACAACAAACAGGGTAATTAAAGCCACTGCCATACCGCCAAAAGCAGGTATCGCCATTGGAATCATTATATCTGCTCCACGACCTGTGGAAGTTAAAATGGGCAACAATGCCAATAAAGTTGTTGCAGTCGTCATTAAACACGGCCTTACCCTTTTTATACCTGCTTCTAAAACAGCTTTCCTAACTTCCTTAATATTTTCAGGTTTATGTTTTTTGAAACTTTGCATCAAATAAGTTGAAATAACCACGCCATCATCCGTTGCAATTCCAAATAGGGCTATAAATCCTACCCAAACCGCTACACTTAAGTTGTAGGTTTTCATTTGGAAGAGTTCTCGCATATTAGTTCCAAAAAGTGAAAAGTCCATAAATGAATCAATGCCATATAACCAAAGCATCACAAAACCACCTGCAAATGCCAGGGCAATTGCCGAAAAAATCATTAGCGAAGTGGTAGCTGAACGGAATTGAAAATAGAGAATCAGGAATATCACTGCTAATACCAAAGGTACTACAATAGCTAATCGTTTTTCTGCTCTTACTTGATTTTCATAACTACCAGAAAACTGATAACTCACACCCGATGGCACTTTCAAATCTCCCGAAGCGATTTTTTCTTTCAGGAAATTATCCGCATTTTCAACTACAGTAACTTCTGAAAAGCCATCTTTTTTATCCAATAACACATAACCAACCAAGAAAGTATTTTCACCCCTAATCATCATTGGACCGGGACGGTATTCAATTACAGCCAATTCACCCAAGGGGATTTGTTGTCCTGTGGGGGTTGGGATTAAAACCTTTTTCATTACTTCGGGATTGTCCCGCCATTCTCTTGCATATCTTGCTCGGATGTTATAGCGTTCTCTTCCTTCAACAGTGGTTGTTAATGGCATTCCACCCAAAGCCACTTCCAAATACATTTGAACATCAGCTATATTTAGTCCATAGCGTGCAATGGCAATGCGGTCTATATCGATTTCTAAATAAGGTTTACCCAAACTTCTGTCAGCATAGACTGCTTCGGGTTTTACTGATGGAACTTCCTTTAGCAGTTGTTCAATTTTGAGACTGAATTCTTCAATACTCTTTAAATCAGGACCAAAAACTTTAATACCCATAGGTGCTCGCATTCCTGTTTGAAGCATTACTAAACGTGTTTCAATGGGCTGCAATTTAGGAGCAGATGTTACTCCGGGAATGTCATTAGTAGCATTGACTATTTCGTTCCAAATGTCATCAGGAGTTTTAATGTGGTCTCTCCATTGGCGAAAATATTGTCCGTTTTTGTCAGGTATTAATTCACTTTTTTCATCCTTTAGAAAATTACCTTCTTTATCAACTTTGAATCTAATCGGATACCCATTTTCATCATTAATGTATTCAGTTTTGTAAAGGATGATGTTTTCAAACATTGAGACAGGAGCAGGGTCTAAGGCACTTTCTACACGACCTGCTTTGCCAACAACCATTGATACTTCCGGTATTGATTGAACTCGCATATCCAATTGTTGCACATACTTTATATTGGCTTCCACACCCGAATGAGGCATTGAAGTTGGCATCAATAAAAATGAACCTTCATCCAAAGCAGGCATAAATTCCTTTTCCATCCCCGGAAAGGTGTGCGATAATGAACTCCAAACGGATGTTGTTCTGATATTCCAACCTAAATTATCTGTCATTTTCGGGATGAATCCGAAAACTTTATCAAAGCCCAACCAAATATTTACACCAAGCAGAATGATTAGGACAGGTAAAAGCAAAAATTTCTTTTTATTGTCCAAGCACCAGTTTAAAAACCTTGGATAATATTTGATAAAAAATTGAAACCCACCTAAAACCAATCCAAGTATTAAAGCAATGAAAATGAAATTGAGCAGCAAACTATTTGATACACCCAAAGGCATCCATTCCTGAGCTAATAACCACGAAACGGAAACGGCTACTATGGCAATAGTAAGTGTGTTGTGATGTTTTGAAAACAGATGGTTGAGTTTTGAATTTGGAAGTTTTTGTTGCTCTCCAAAGTGAGCAAAGAGATTGTTTATGCCTAAAAGTAAAATCACTGTTCCTGCCCAAACTGACCACCATAATGTGATAATGCCAAAAACAATAAGCAGTGTATTCAATACTACCCTATATAACTTTCTTGAAGTTTTAAGTGAAAACAACCAATGAGCAAAAGCGGGCATCATAAAGAGGGTTATGATTAATGCCGCAATCAATGCAAAGGTTTTGGTATATGCCAAAGGACCAAAAAGTTTTCCTTCAGCAGCTTGTAATGTGAATACAGGTAGAAAACTTACTATAGTGGTTGCAACAGCAGTAAGTATAGCTGATGAAACTTCTGCGGAGGCATTGTAAACCGTTGTAATAAGTGGTTGTTCAGGTGGAGCTTCATCCGTGTGTCGGAGAATATTTTCACTGAGAATGATACCTAAATCCACCATTGTTCCAATAGCAATGGCAATTCCTGAAAGTGCAACGATGTTGGCATCTACATTGAAGTATTTCATCATTATGAAACACATCAATACAGCAAGTGGCAAAAGAGCAGAAATCATTAAAGATGCCCGCAAGTGGAACACCATTATTATGATAACGATAATGGTTATTAGTATTTGTAGACTGATGGCTTCATTGAGCGTTCCGAGCGTTTCATAAATCAATTCGGTTCGGTCGTAAAAGGGAACAATGGTAACTTTTGAAACTGTTCCGTCTTCAAGGGTTTTGGAAGGTAATCCCGGACTGATTTCTTTGATTTTGTCTTTGACGTTCTGGATGGTTTTGAGTGGATTGTCGCCATAACGTGCAATCACCACACCGCCAACGGCTTCTACACCACCTTTATCCAAAAAACCACTGTGTCCACGAGGAGCTGGGCCAATGTTTACTTTGGCAATATCACGGATTCGAAGCGGTATGTTATCCGTAACTTTTACAACTGCTTGTTCAATGTCCTGTAGATTTTTTACATATCCTAAGCCACGAACATAATATTCCACCAAGTTCATTTCAACGGTATTCGCACCAATGTCAAGGTTGCTGTTTTTGATGGCTTCCATCACCATCATCATACTCACATTGTGAGCTTTCATAGCAACAGGGTCGAGATCAACCTGATATTCTTTTACAAAGCCACCAATAGAAGCTACTTCCGAAACACCTTCGGAGGACATCAGTCCAAGCTTTACATAATAATCCTGAATACTTCTCAATTCGTGAGCATCCCAACCACCTGACGGTTTGCCGTTTTCATCTCTGCCTTCTAAAGTATACCAATACACCTGTCCCAAAGCCGTGGCGTCAGGTCCTAAAGTAGGTGAGACGCCTTCGGGGAGCATGTTTGAAGAAAGAGAGTTGAGTTTTTCCAATACTCTTGTCCTACTCCAGTAATATTCTACATCTTCATTAAAAATAATGGCAATGAAAGAAAGCCCAAACATTGAAGTGCTTCGTACAGAAGTAACCCCTGGTAAACCTAACAATGCAGTAGTAAGCGGATAAGTAATTTGGTCTTCCACATCCTGCGGACTTCTGCCCATCCATTCAGTAAAAACAATCTGCTGATTTTCGCCAATATCAGGAATGGCATCAACAGGAACAGGGTCTCTTGGCAGAAAATCCACATTCCAATTGAATGGTGCTGTTACAATTCCCCAGCCTACAAACAAAACCAACAGCAGCGTGGTAACTAGCTTGTTTTCAAGGAAAAATTTTATGATGGCATTGAGTCTCATTCACTAATGATTATGATGTTTGTGTTCGTCTTCTTTTGAAACCAATTCTAAATCCATTTTGCAAACCGGACAAGTTCCTTTTTCTTCATACATTTTTTCACCTTCACATTTCATGGGGCATTGATACATGGCGTTTTCTGTTTGCTCTGTTTTGTCTGTTTTGTTCTCAGAAGTTTTGCTTTCGCATGAAGCCATAAACATTACTGCTGTGAGTAATAGTGCTGCTGTTGTGATTTTTGTTTTCATTTTGATTTACTTTTGATTGTTATTTCTCTTTGGTCTTTCATACTGGCAACAGCCGTGAAGGTTGTTATAAACCTCGTCCGGTGTGGTAAAAGCATCGCTGTCATAACCTACATTGGCTATACGTTGCAAAATTTCATCTAAAGTGGTTTTAGAGGAATCATAAGATATGGTTGCCATTTTGGTGTCTTTGTTCCAATTCACTTTGGCAATGTTCTCCAAGTTACCAGCTTTTTCAATAGTTTTTTTACACATACCGCAGTTACCGTAAATTTTTACAGTATCGGTTTTGGCATTATTTACCTGTGCATCACAACTTGTGAGCATCATCAATGCAATGCTAAGCATTGTTATGGTTTTATTAAAGAATTTCATCGTTTTTGAATTTTATTTGATTTTAAAAAATTGATTGAATAACACGAAATGCCGAGGCACTATAAAAGTGTTGGCAAGTCAATTTCAACTTTAAAATCAAATCCTAAAAACCTGATGAAGAATGTAAAGCGGTGTCTTTACATTATCGGGGGGGTGATGAGCGTAATAAAGTCCATTCTGAACGAAAGGTGTTTTGAAGTCATAAGAAATTTGAGCAATGATAGCAGGTGAAAAATCAAAAGACTTTGCAATATTGATGGAAAACGAAGGCGTTTTATATTGCTCGTCCTCTAACAGGAATGAAAAATCTTCATCATTACAACAATCACTTACCATTCTTTTAGAACCGCAAGCACATTTTTCACTGCTCCCAATGCCATTAATCGTAACCGATGCCACTTCACTGCCACAATAATGCACCGTTCCGCTGATGCCAATAGCAGGTATCAGGTAAAGGAACATTAATAATATGGCTGTTGCTCTTTTCATTTAGATTTGGTAACGCAAATATATGGTTTTTTTTTGTTTTCAGAAGGTGTTTGTTTGTTTATTCTTGCTTTCTTAACTTTTAAACTCATTAGTTTCATATTGAATTAGTTAGATTCATTAAACATCGTTTTTAAAAGTTGTGCATTTATCGCCACCACAATTGTGCTTAAACTCATCAGCACTGCACCAATAGCCGGACTTAGCATTATGCCCCATTTATATAATACACCTGCTGCCAATGGAATAGCAAGAATGTTATAGCCCGCAGCCCACCATAAGTTTTGTATCATTTTGTTGTAGGTAGCTTTACCAAATAATATCAGGTTGGCGATATCTTTCGGGTCTGAGTTTACCAAAATTATATCTGCTGTTTCGGCTGCTACATCAGTGCCTGAACCAACTGCAATTCCCACATCTGCTTGTGCCAATGCAGGCGCATCATTCACGCCATCACCAGTCATGGCTACAAACTCGCCTTTTAGTTGCAGTTCTTTTACTTTTTCTAATTTTTCATGCGGTAGTACATTGGCTAAATAGCCGTCCATTTTCAAATCATCGCTCACCTTCTTTGCCACTTTTTCATTGTCGCCTGTGAGCAGTAAGTTTTTAATTCCTGCTTCTTTAAGAATTTGAATGGCTTCAAAAGAGCTTTCTCTTATTTGGTCAGAGAAGGTAAAATATCCTGCCACGTCTTTGTCAATCAGAATATAAACAACTGTTCCTGTAAAATCATTGGTTGTATCGGTCACGCTGATGTTTTGTTCTTTCAGGTAATTTGGTCCGACTACTTTTATTTCTTTCCCTTCTACATTTCCTTCTAGTCCTTTTCCAGGCAAGTAATTGAAATTTTCTGCTTTTGGAATTTTGATTTTCAATTCCTTTACTTTTCGCAATAAACCCGCAGCGATATAATGTTCAGAATGTTGCTCTATGCCTGATGCCAAACGGAGTAATTCGTTTTCATCAAATTCTTTACCCAATACCTTCACTTCCTGCAATTCATGAGAACCTTTTGTAAGGGTTCCTGTCTTGTCGAAAATAATGGTTGTTATCAATCGAGCATTTTCAAAAGCGGTTCTGTTGCGAATGAGTAACCCTTTTTGTGCAGAAATGGATGTTGAAATAGCGACCACCAAAGGCACGGCTAAACCCAAAGCGTGAGGACAGGAAATAACCATTACAGTTACCATCCTTTCCAATGCAAACACAAATGGAAAACCCAAGAGCAACCAAACAACAAGTGTGATTAGTCCGCCACCTAAAGCAACAAAAGTTAAAATCTTTGCCGCACGGTCGGCAAAATTTTGTGTTTTAGATTTTATCTTTTGTGCATCTTCGACAAGTTTGACTACTTTGTTTAGATAACTGTCTTTTCCAATGCTTACAACTTTAATAGTTAAAGACCCATTGCTGTTTACTGCCCCGCCTATTACTTTACTATCTTTTTCCTTTTTTACAGGTTTACTCTCACCCGTGAGCATACTCTCGTCCACATAACTTTCACCTTCTGTCACTATTCCGTCCACTGGAACTTTTTCGCCCGGCTTCACCATGACCATATCGTCAATTTTCAAATCACTGACCGGCATATCGTGAATGTTCCCGTCCTTAATATGATGTGCCGTGGAAGGCATCATTTTTACGAGCAATTCCAATGAACGTGAAGCACCCATAACAGACTTCATTTCAAAGTAATGTCCAATGAGCATGATGTCTATCAGGGTCGCCATTTCCCAATAAAAGTCCATACCCTGCAAACCAAAAGTGATAGCAACACTGTAAGCCCATGCAACTGTAATTGCAACGCCAATCAGTGTCATCATACCAATGGACTTATCTTTTATTTCGTCATACAGGCCTTTCAGAAAAGGATAACCACCATAAAAGAATATGAAAGTGGAAAGAATGGCTAACACATATTTGTCGCCTTCAAAAGTGAATTCAAACCCTAACCACTGCTGTATCATGTGCGACAAGGCAAGTACAGGAATGGATAAAATCGAACAGATTATAAATCGCTTCCAAAAATCAGAAACATTGTGTCCTGCGTGTTTGTCGTGTCCGCTTTCACCATGTTCAGCATGGTGGTCATGTGATTGTTGGCTTTCGGTATTGTGATGATGTGAATGTTCCATTTTTAAATATTTTACTAATATGTTTATAAAGTTACCTTAATAAACTGATGATTATCAAAGAAATTAATGATTGTAGTCAAGTTAAGGAACTCGTCTCTTGAACAGAGCGTGGAAGATTGCACTCTTTTGGCTTTGCCTTCGGGCTGGCTTGTGTGCTGGCAGGCAAAGACAAATGTGTGCAATGTGTGGGTGGCTAAAATTGTTTTTAAAAAAGTGCGGTGGGAAAAAAAATAAAAAACATAAGGTCGGTCAGCGTGTCGGTTTAGATGCTCTCCTTTTATAATTTCGTTTCTATATCTTTTGTCTCCTGTCAAAATGGTTTTCTTTTTCGTTTTTGTCACTTGTTCGTTAGCAGTGTCGTTGTCTTTTTACACTTGCACCCAACGTTTTTGGGCTTGGCGTTCGTGCGGGATTTCAGGGCACAAAACTGTCAACCCAGCACTAAAGTTGATTTGAAAAACTGAACTCGAATTTAAGCACGTCACCCCGCATGACGCCAAACCCATGTTAGCTGCTGCTGTTCTGTTTGTCCGAAGTTGTAGCGTGTCAAGTTTGCACTCACTTTGTCCGAAGCGATTTACTTTAAAAGCTGTATCTGTCGATGTTTGCACTGTGCATTTGGGTTTTTAATTTTTTTTGAAGCGAGGGAAGAAATTTTTAAAATGATTTTACTTGGGTGGCAGAAAAAATACTCTCTTGCAAGCTTTGGTTTCAGCTTTGGCTTGTAGCGGCTTGCAAGTGTGTATTTTTTTGAGCGTTTGCCATTCAGTTTAGATGTTTGGGGAAATTTAAAAAGATATGATATAGCTCTTTTTCCTTTCCGTTCAATGTATAGGTTGATATGTAATGCTTTTTACTTTTACTTAGTTGCTCTTTGACAGAATAAGTTGATGTTACTTTCAGGTTTATGTTTACAACAATAGTGTCTGTTGTGCCATTCAGAATATAACCAAGCATGAATCCATCATCTTCATAAGTTCCTTTGATAAATTTACCCATGCCAGCATCCTCGACATATTCATTGGTTAAAAAAGTTGCACTCCTTGATGTAGTATTTGTTTCAGCTAAAAGTTTTGCTTCAACACCAAATTTTATTCTTGGCTTGTAATTGAAGTTTGTAAAATGCAAGTCAAATCGCTTCGCCTTGTTTGGATTTACTTTTCCTTTTTTGATTGCTGTTGTGTATTGATGAAATTCTGGAATAACTATGAAAGGTAAATCATCAGTTTCAACTATGGTTTGGATATGGTCGTAAATACCTGCGGTAATTGTGGTTTCATCTTCTGAAAATATTTTCTCAGAATCGGTTAAATAATTTTGATAACCCTGTTCAATTATTTCCGCACAATGATTTCTTACATCAACATATAGTTTTAGAACAATGTCATTGTCTAAACTATTTGTGTTTATTGATTTGTTATGCTCTGAAATATATCCCATTAATTGTTGCGTTGGTTTAGAATTTCAACAATTAAATTATCGGCATCATTCAGGGCTTGTGCTTTGCTCCAAAAGCGTTTTTCGTTTGGCTTAATCAGGTAAAATGTATTTTGCTTTGGTAAATCATATTTTATGATTCTCCTATAATAAATACTGGCTGAATGTTCTTTAAAAGTATTTTCATTTATGTCATGCAACACACTTGAAATTTCTTTTTCTGATTCTTCAATTTCATTTTTTGCTGAACGGTTCTTTTCAAAAATAAATTTCACACAAACCAATTCATCTTTTTGGTTTGTGTTCGGATAAATTTCCGATGTCAACCTAATGGATGAATCTTTGAAATGCTTATTGATAACATCTAAGTAAGTTTGAGCATATTGCTTAATGTCTTTGTTTACGCTTACAGAACTCTCTGCTCCGCATTTCTTGTAATTTTCTTTTAGAACATTACTGTAATTCAAAACATTTTCAATAAGTGCCTGTTCCGCTTTTGTAATTTTCAGCTCATGGTATATGATGCTGTCAATTTCCTTTTTAATCGGGTCAATTTTTTGTCGTATCAGCAAATCATCAAACGAATTGCTTCTATAAATTGCAATTATTGCATCAACTTTTTCAGCAAGCGTGTTTACCGAATCATTACTTAAAATATATGGTATGGCAGGAAATGATGTTGCTTCATTTCTTTGAATTCTATTCCTATCAACTCCAATAGAGGCACTGATTTGAACAAAATAGTAAGTAGCCAAAGAAGAATTTAAACATGCTGCTGCTGCCTTATGAAAGGCGTTGCTTTTACCGATGAACTTTATTCCTTTTGATGCACTGAGGTAAGCACATTTGTAATCTATGTAAGAACAGCAGAGTTCACCTTCTTTTGTTCCTTCTTTGAAAAGTAAAAGAGGTGGCGAGAATAAATCTCTTTCATCTGTTCGCAAAAGATTATAGTCCTTATATTCTTTGAGTTTTGCTTTTGGTTTTGGAGAGTAGTAAGGGAAAATATCATTCGTGTCAATAAAATAATGTTCTCCTAATTGTGGGTTTCCTTTACGGACTGCACCTTTATCTTTTATCAAACCCATTCCCTGACTGGCTTTTTGCTCATCAAAGGATTTGATTTTGTGCAACCTGTTTATGAATTTTAAATCACGAAGATTACCATACATAGCAATCTTGAAAATTTTAGAATTTGGTTTCAAAACTTCAAGGATTGGCAAATATTTTATTTCAGAAGCATCAATCGTAATTGTATTTCTGTTTTGTATCGCTGCCGAAGTTTTAGGAACACAATAAAGAATTGTTTCGGTTTCCTCTATCTTGTTTTGCTTCCTTGGTTTGTAAATGATAAGGGCTGCTGCCTGTTTTGCTTTTTCAAAAAGAACATGCCTTACAACTGAAAAATTTACAACTACCGATGCTTTATTTTCTGCAAAAAACCTTAGTCGGAAATTATCATCTGTTCCGCTTGTATTGAAAAGAACTTTTGCAGATGCGATTAAAGCAATAGTTGCATCTGGTGCAATAGTTGGAGCATATGCTAAAAAACCTTTTATAACATCGCTCTCTAAATCCCAACGCTGCTGTTTAGCCCAGGTTAAAATTTCTTCATCAACATTGCTCCTTTTCCAAGGTGGATTTCCAATGACAATATCAAATTTGTTGGCGTAAAAAGAATTTACTTCTTCAATAGGGTTGGCTTTGAATTTTTTCCCTTCACGAATAAATGTGTTTGCCTGTAACAGATTACCACCAAACTTTTTATTTTCTCTTTGTTCTGCTTCTTCTTTTTTAGTCCAATAAACCAATGGGTTGAATTTTACTTTTCGTAAAATTTCTTTTGGGTTCATGTGGTGAAGGAACGTGAGGTATAAACTGAATGCAGTAATCTTGATTGCTTCGGGATGTATTTCTACTCCGTAAATGCTGTTAAGCAATAACTCACTTAGTGTTTCTTTTGTAAGTTCAGTTTGCTTGTGAGAATATTTCCATCTTTCAATTATTCGCTTAAATCCTTCCACCAAAAAAATTCCGCTGCCGCAGGCAGGGTCTAAAATTTTCAGTTTGTAATTACAATCATTCTTGCTCGGCATTGGCAGCACTTCATTGTAAACAAACTCCACCAACATTTGAGGAGTGTAATATGCTCCTAATTCTTTCTTGCCCTTTGTCTTATTCTCAATAATAATGTTCTTCTCAATATCTTCCTCACTCATAAACTCCTCATAAATCGCACTGATAAGTTCAATGGGAATATGTTTGAAGTCAAAGAAGTTGAACAAATATTTTTGTCCAGTTCTCAAATCTGTTTCATGTGTAAAGCACTCATAAATCAGATTCAGAATGTTTGGATTTTTGATAACTGTTGATTCTTCTTTTGCAGTTATCGGAAACAAATCACCATTAAATTTTTCTTTTAGGAAAGTAAAGAGAGTATAAGTTTCTTTCGGATGATTTTTTAAGAGGTCAAAAAAATTGTCGGAAACCTTTGTTTCTGCTTTAATATCTTTCTTAGTCAAAATATCTTTTTGTTCCAAATACAAAGTGAATAAACTTCTGCCTAATAAATCATGAATGGTGCTGAAACTTAATTTGTATTTATCATGAAGTTGCTTTCTT
This sequence comes from Flavobacteriales bacterium, assembly GCA_018335925.1. Lineage (GTDB taxonomy): Bacteria > Bacteroidota > Bacteroidia > Flavobacteriales > Flavobacteriaceae > Flavobacterium. Next base: position 4,825 of record JAGXRF010000079.1, on the reverse strand, counting down.
GCTTCTCTTAACTGGCTGATTAACTTTTTATCAACTCTCTGGTTTGTGCTTAATGTAAACTCGTAGCCGAAAACTTTTTCACTGTCTAATTTTGACTGTTTAAGGATTCCCGCCAACCGATCAAGGTCTTGTTCGGTTGTGTCGAATGTTTCTCTTTCAATACGGGAAATTTCATTCGGATTGTTTACTGGTTTTGCATAATTGTCAAGAACCTTGATAACATCAGGAGTAATGATAAGCGTTAGCGGTGTTCTGCACTCATTCCAAAAACGCTTGTGAAGTTCAATAACTAAGTTGTGGTCATAACTGCTGAGTTCTTTGATGTAAATTATCGGTGTAGTGTCGGTAAAATAAATTGCATCAAGATTCAGAGTAGAATCATTAAAGGCGTTGTTTGCAATGTAATATTGAAAAGCAAACTTGCTGCTTTCAGGTTTTTTATTGAGTTCTCTTGTAACCAAACCGTTTTGCCAACCAGCTTTGGATGTAATTTTTTGAAGTATTTTACCTGTATTGGTTGGCATGAAAAGGAATGAAAATTTTGTCGGCTAAGTTATGAAAATAGAGCTAAGAAAGCGAGTTTTTTGTCAAAGTTCTTTGAAAGTGAACACTGTCAATGTTTTAGCCGTTTTCCACTATTTTTATCTCCTCTGATGTCAACTCATAGAGTTGATAAACGATTTCATCAATTCTATTTATGCAATAATTTATTCTGCTTTCTAGTTGAGTAATTTTTGAAGGTAACTTTGATTTAACCTTTTCATCATTAAGTTTCAAGAGTTCGTCAACAAGTTTTGCAATATCATTTGCCATTTGTTTTTTACTTTCAGACGATAGTTTTGCAACCGGAAGAACTCCCAAAAATGATGCAGTTAAAGAAATAGTTGTGAAACGTTTCTTGAAATATGTATTGTGCAACTTGGAATTAAGTAATCCCAAAATATATTTATAATCGTAAGTGCTATCATTTAGAATTACGGAATTGACTGTTCCCACAAAATAGCTACTGTTATTGTCAAGAGTTGCAACAATTCTTTCAGCCAAACTTAAATTTCTGATTGCTTGAATAAATATTTTTGTCTTAGCTTGTTGGATTAAAGGATTTTTTGTTCCCCCAACAATCACCGCTTTTGAAAAATTGAAGAAATGAGATTGGATAACAGGTTGATATTTTGCAATGTCTTTCCCAAATACGATTACATCAGGATTTGATTTTGATTTTTCTGTAACAACAAATTCATCGTTGGAACGCAATTTCATTCCTAATGAGATTTTTGAAACTTTACCGAGTTCTTCGGAACAGCTGTCAATTTTCTTTTTCAAACTATACCAGACAGAATCAGACTCAGCACTAATAGAGTATCCTTCTTCCTTAGTGAACTGACTGTAATCTCTCGCTATTGATTTGGTATTAAGGGTTCCAGCAGTTGAATTTATCCATTTAACTTTTTTGTTTTTTACAGAGTTCTTGTGAAGGGTAATTATGTTAGTGTCAATATTTGCAGAATCAAAAACCAATCCGTCAATCATATTTATTTCCAATAGAGATTTTGAAATAATTAAATGTTCACGCAATTTTTTGAAGTAGAGATTTGTCATCCATGAAACAGGAATAATAAATCCTAGATAACCCTGCTCCTTCAAGATATGCAAACCTCTTTCAATAAAAAAGGCAAACAAGTCGCACTTGTATTCAACTGTTTTATAAAAAGAAGTCAGGTATTTATTGTCAGAAGATTGTTTTGCACTATAAGGAGGATTTCCAATAACTGCATCAAATCCTCCCTGTTTAAATACATCTTTAAATTCTGTGTGCCATTCAAATGGCTTTACCTTTCTAAAGTCAATACCTCCGAAATCCAATTCATTTTGTAAATACGCATTCTGAACCAAACTGTTTCCACTTTTGATATTGTAGTCAAGCGTTGGCAAAACTCTTTCGTGAAAAATTTTCAACTGATGGTTAATACTTGCCTGTGTTTCGCCTTCCATACATTTCAAAAGCAAACTCAACTTGGTAACTTCAACAGCGTTTACATCAATATCAACACCAAAAATGTTGTTGAGCAAAATTCTTTTCTTCTCGGCTGTAGTCAAATTACCTTCGGGTGTAAGTGGATTATCCTTACCGCCTTTTGAAATTTTTCCGTTGTCGGTGTAATAGTTTTTATGCCAATCCAAAAGAAACTGATAAGCACCGATAAGAAAGCTGCCACTGCCGCAGGCAGGATCAACTATTTTTATTTTGCTTATCTCTTTTGGTGTTTTGTTTTCGATGAGTTTGCCAACTGTATTTTTTACAATGTAATCAACCACATATTGCGGTGTATAATAAACACCACCCGCTTTTCTTACTTCGGGTTTTTCTTCAATTTTAGCACGGTGTGCCTTGTCAATACGAATTACTTTTCCAAGAAACTGCTCGTAAGCACTTCCTAAAATCTCAACCGATAAAACCGAAAACTCATAAGGGCTTTCGGGATAATACAATTCGTTGATGATTGTTTTTAAAACCTTGTTGTCAATGGTAAGCGATTTGCTGATTTTGTCTTTCTTAAAATCAAACAAACCCGAATTATATTTTTCATCGGCTTGCTCAAATTGTCGGTAAAGATTTTGGTAAAAATCTCCTTGTTTGATTGCTTCTTTCAGTGTTCCGTAAGGTTCAACACTTCTGTCCTCTGCAATTCTCAGAAATATTATTCTGTCAATAGTTTGCTGAACAACAAAATTTATTTCGTCCTCATCAAGTTGTTTATTATTCCAACTAATTGAAGTTGCAAGGTAGGTTCTCCAACTGTCAAGCGATTGCAGAAACTCTTTGTCAACCGTTGCCGTGCCTTTTTTATTGAGGTTGCCTTGAATAAACTTGTCAAAACTGCCTTTTAGAACTCTCTCTTTGCTGAAAGTGTCCCACAAAAAGTCAAACTCTTTTAAATAGTCCTTAAAAGTTAGATATTTAATTCTCGCAACTGATGCCTTGTCTGTCGGAATCGGCTTTTTGGTGCAGTCGTAAATTGAAAATTCCTCAAAGTCGGTAATGATGCTTACGGGAAGTTTGGCACTCCAACCGTATCTGCGAACTTGATAAGCAGGTTGAATTTCGTCTTTAACTGCTACACTTGGTTTCTTTGCCTCAACAAAGAAAAGTCGTTTACCTCCAACAAGTCGGAATGAATAGTCCGGGGCTTTGGTCGCCTTGCCGATTTTAACTCTGTCTTCGTGGATTACTTCTCTGTATGCCTCTGCATAACCATTTTTGTTGTCAATGTCCCAACCAAGTGCTTTAAAGAAAGGGTCAATGAAGTCACGCCTTGTCAGCGTTTCGTTATAGTCAGCTTTTTTGTAACTGTCATATTGCTCGGTAAAGCGTTCTACCAACTGTGCTATTTCATTGTATGCTTCTTCTTTTTGCGTCATTCTTTTTTACTGGTCTGCTTGTTTATTTGTCATTTAACAAAGGTAGAATTTTACATAGATAATTTGCTTCGTAGCTGAACAAAGCGTTGGCGATTTGGCTCTTTTTGTTTTGCTTTTGGGTCGGCTTGTGCGGTTGCGGCAAAACAAAATGTGCCAAATGAGCGGGGCATAAAATCATTTTAAAAATTTGAGCGTGGGCAAAAAAATTAAAAACGAAGCGTTGCCTGTCGGGTAAAAGCGATGTCAGTCCGATATGTTTTTTGTCCTCTGTCATGTTGTAAAATTTGTTGTCCGTTTGGTGTCTGCACGGTCGCAAATACAGTTGCAGCTAACGTTTTGCCGCTTTGCGGTCGGGCGGGAATAGAAGCACTAAACTGTCAACCTGCACCAAAGCTAAATAGGAGCACAAACCTTCAAGTTTGCACGTCACCCCGCCTGCCGCAAAACGGCTGTTATGGGCTGGTGTTCTATTGTCTGTCAGCATTGTCGTTAATTAATTTTTTTACTTCTTCTATGGTCAATGGTGTTCTCTGTCTATGAATTATTGAATGGCAGTTAGGGCAAACAGGTCTTAAATCTTTTATTGGGTCAATTTCGTAAGTCTGTCCAACCGTTGCAACCTGTGTCAAATGGTGAACGTGAATAAAATCTTTTCCAATTTGTCCGTAAGTTTTTTCAAAGTTGAAGTCACAAGCAATACAAGTAAACCCGTAATGCTCTAAACATTTTTTTCTTGCGAATGGATTACGTTCATATTTTGTTACTGATACTTGGTTTGGAGTTCCTTCAGTGTATGTTTTTTGAATTTCGTTGTCGGCTGGAATGAATGGGTTATGTCTTATTTTTTGTGTTGTCAAGAAGTCAAACCAAACCGCTTCAAGTTCGTCTATAAGTTCAGGCTTAATTGAATTTCCTGAACCCATTGGTCGCCAATTTTGCTTTGCTAAATTTCCTGTGTTTAAAATTTCAACTGTCAAGATTGGTTCTTGGTCAGGATTGAGCAAAACTTCAAAGTCAACGTCTATGTATAACGTGTCTTTATTTTCTCCGCTCCAATGTCTTTCGTAAAAAGGTGTCGAAGTCGCAAATCCTGCTGCTATAATTCCTTTAGGTTCTGTCCCGACTTTAAGTAAAAAAATTCTGTCGCCTGGTTGAATTGATTTTGTGTTGCCACAACTCCAACGTTGAGAACACCGTCCTGTCAAGTCCACTTGTTCAATGTCTTGTTCAAGTGTCGTCCAAGTCCACTTTTTAGGGTTCCATAAAAATAGATATGTGTTCATTCGTTGTTGTCTGTCATTTTACACTTGCCCATAACGTATTGCTGCTTTGCCTAGTGCTGGGTTTTGGAGCCCGTCACTGTCAGTTTAGCTACAAAGTTAATTATTGTAAGACGTTTAAAGTT
>JAGXRF010000078.1 GCA_018335925.1 Flavobacteriales bacterium | reverse complement strand
GTGTCGCTGGTAATACCAAGCCCGGTCAAAAAATTGTCCCGGGTTATTTTTTTGAACCTTGCCGTACCTGTAGCGCTAATGTCGATGAATACAATTTGATCGGCCCCAACCATAGTAGTATCTGCCGCCAATTCATCAAGATTCAGGTCAATGGTATTTCCGGTAATGTCAACGCCATATCCGCCCAGGTAAGTACTTGAACCGGCAAACTGCACAAAAGTAATGTTACTTGTTCCGAGTGAAATACTGTCGGTTGTACAAACCCATGCGGTGTCAGCAAATTGGGTACCCTGAGAGGCAAATACTGCGGCATTCAGCAGCTCCGCGGCAGTGTCAGCGTCTGAAGCTCTTGTCCAGGCTCCGGCTGCTACAACATAGATGCCGTTTGTTTTTTGGTCTGTTTGAGCGCGCACAAGCACACGATCACCGGCTACAAGTGCAACACCGTCGACAGTCATAGTAGCGCTTAGGGTAATGTTGGCCGTTGTACAGGCTTTCACTGGCTCCTTCCATCGGAGCCCGGCAAGTAGCTGGTCAACCTCCGTGGTGCTGTAAACTCCTAGGTTAGTGCGTGCCGCCGCTTTATCAGGCACATCGGCGAGGTTCTGAGCTTTAGCCAGGTAAAGGCCCAGGTCAGTCCCTTTAGCGAGCAGAATTTTTATTGTGGCCGATTGACAGATATATAAGTCTCCGGTGTCTGTTGCAAACAGAAATTCACCCGGGTTCATGCCCGAGGTTGGTAGATTTGCGGCAAGGCCGCGTTTTACTTTAATTACACTCATTGTAAAGCTATTTAAATGTTGTTAAAAACTTATTTAAAAAGTTCCGAAAACTTTTAAACCATCCCTGATTTTTATGCGTACTGTCTTTGGCGAGCAGAATTTTTACCGTCGCCGATTGACATATATACAGGTCTCCGGTGTCTGTTGCAAACAGAAATTCGCCTGGGTTCATGCCCGAGGTTGGTAGATTTGCGGCAAGGCCGCGTTTTACTTGAATTGGTCCCATTTCAAAGCTGTTTAGTGTTAATACTTAATTAAAATGTACCGGCATCCAGTACGCCATCTTTCATGTAAATGCCCTCAACGCTTATACCCTCGTCGGCAATTTCCTCAATCTCCGAGGTTCTTATGGTATTCACGAATGTTTTAATCCCACTTACCACCTCATCGCCCCGAATGTGAACATAGTCGCCATCGTTTAGCCCGCCGCCACCGGTTCCGCCGCCGCCAACCGCTGTAATCCACTGCATTAAAATTGACAGATATGGTGTGAGGCTGTCGGTGCGCTGCGCAATTTCCATTACTACTTTTACCGGCCATACTTTTAAGGCCTGCCCGGGGGCAAGCTCAACCGTTAGGGATGTTACAATATCCTGATTGGCAAGCATGAGCAGGAACATGCCTTCCACGGCTTTGTATTCCTGAATGGCGAGGTCAATGAGGGACTGGCCACTTTTCACCGTTATTATTTTAGCTGTCATGGTCGGCATCTAATGTTAATTGAGTGCTGGTGATCTTTATTTTACGCAACTTCAAATTATCCTTTTTGAATTGAAACCTGATTTCAGCGTTCAGGTGGTCGTTGTCCTCGCCAAGCAAATATTCAGGAAGGCCAACACCATTTTCGGGTGCACTTCTTATGTCACCTGGTGATGCAAGCAGCAGCAAGGCAACCTGTTGATTAAGGCAGTCGCCAATAACGAAGTCGCCACCGTCAATAAGCAGGTCGTAATCTTCATCAAGCAATATATCGCGCTTTATAATCACTTTAAAAGGGCTTTAAAATCGGTTTTAAACTTATTTACAAGGGTAAGCGTGTCGGGTGTAATTGTTCCGCTGGGCGCATTGGGTGCCAAAACGGCAACCTTCAGCGAAGTAAGAATAGTGGCAATTGATTCAAAAAGGCTCTTCAGGCTTACCCGGCCTGAGCTTATATCGACTTTGCCGGTGGTTGCGTCCAGCTCCAGAACTAATCCGTCAAGGTCAAACTTGATAAATTCGGGCTCATCAACTTTAACCAGGCACAGATCGCGGAGCTTTCCATTGCTCAGGTCTATTACTGTTACCATGCTGCCTTTAGCAGGCTTAATGGTGTATTTGCCCTCAGCTCCAATACTGAAAAGCTTAACGCCTGATATCTCAAAATCGGCCAGTTTTACTGTGCATTCAGTTCTGGAAACTGATATAACTTCAGCTGTGAAAACCGATGCTTCAGGAGCTCCGACAATCTTTTGAATTGCTTCTCTTATTTCCCTGGCTCCGGTCATAACTTTTTCCCAATTTTAACAATTCGTGATCCTCCGGATGACGAGAATTTTACAACCACCTCAAGCGCGTAATAGTCGCCTGATTTGTACTCATAATCGACATCCGAAAGGGATACTTTATAACCGGCATCACAAAAAGGAATAAGCCATCCGGTAAACGATCCGGAGTAGCCGGTGTAGCTTTTTACCTTCAGCTGCTCATTAGCCAGATTGCGAAGGGTAGCGCGGTCGCTAACGCCATTAATTTTAATTGTTACCGAGTCGCCGCCTTTTTCTCCTACTACCTCCCTTATAACTTTGCCATCTATGCCTTTGCCCTCAACGGTAACCTCAACCTTGCGGTCTTCTGATTTCATATACTCAAGATCGCTGCTTTCAATATTCTCCTGGAACGAATAAACGGCTTGGCCAAATATTTGGGAGTATTGCGGATGCACATGCAGAACATTACCTTTAAGGTAAATATTTGCTTTGGTTTCTTCCTGAATTTTCTTCAGCACCTGGTAAGCCGTTTCGCCTTTGATAATGTACTTATCATATTTGAAGGAGTAATCACACTCGAGAGTAATGTTTGAGCCGGCCAGGATATATTTCAAAATATCCGACACGTCGGGGTTCTTCAGCTCCTTATCGGGTACGGCTTTTTTAAGCAGGAAAAGAGAGTCTTCGCAATGCAGCCTTATGCTTCCATCGTCGGTGGATATCCTGTCAAGGTAACCCTCAAATTCATTCTCCAGCTTATTGTTATAGCCTAGTTGTATAATTACTTCATCGGATCGCTTTATTAAATCTTCTACTTCAATCGCGCGGTTAAAACAAGAACCTGGCAAAACTATTACGGCGGTATCACTCAATTTCTCAACCGAGCGAGTAACTTCAACACTATCGAGCATTGTAAGCCGATACTGTCCAATAGTAATAATCCAGTTCATGTCAAACATTACTTTTCGATTAGGAGGTTATAAACGTCATCAGAGTAGGCCTTAATTTGAAAAGCCTGGTTATTAACGCCGGCAGTTGCGGGTAGGTCATAAGTGTCAATTGCTATTGAGTCAATACCACGGTTATTGATTAAAGTACACTCGACGCGGATTGAAATTGGAAGCTCACAAAATTCCCTCAGCTTATCAACCTCTACCGGGTAGATGTCTTCATTTGAAATGAATACGCCTGAAATAGTAATTTCAACATCATCAGTTGTAAACCTCTCTTTTATTGTTCCGCGCTTTTTACCCTTTGCTATGGCGCGGCGTGTGATAATATTTCTGAAGCTAAAGGAAATAAACGGGTCAATAGGAAATGTAAAGGACTCGAAACCCTGAACATGAAAAGTCAAAGGAAACTGCCTTGTAACAACCAGGCTCCCGGTTGACTGGCCGGAAAGCTCAAGGGATGAATTACCGGAGTTGTTAATGATAACAACCTTATCCTTGAACAGGATAGGAGGCAGATTAAAACCCGGCGCAATTACTTTTGTGGTGTCCATTAGTTTGTACTGTAAGCACTGTTTAAAACTCTCACCATGATTTCCGTTAATTTGCGCTCAGCGTCTTCAGCGCTTTCCTTTAGCCCACCTTCAAAAACCAATTTTTCAACCATGTTTTTGAAGCTTATATGGATTTCGGTATTACGTGTGCCGCCTGAGGTAATATTACCGGTTGCCTCTGGTATAACGCCACCAGCCGGAGCCGCAGAACCGGCAGGATTAATTTCAGAACCGGGCACACCGGGTGTCGTTATTTTTGCGGCCTGGCTTCCGGATGCGGTTACCTTTTTATCTGCAACCTGCTTAACGCCATCCTGATAGGCGGCACCGATTTTCACGCCAGCATCTTTAGCGCTTCCAATTGCTTTTTTAACAGCATCGGCACCCACCAGATCACCCACCGCATTTTTTGCAGAATCCCAGGCGCCGGCAAAGTCGCCTTTGAATAGTTTCACCAGGGCACTTCCTATTCCGGCAATTCCGCTCAGCAGCCCTTTGATTCTGTCTATTACAAAATCCTTGAGTATTGAGCCGAATTGTTTAATGGTTTCCCAGGCTGCAAGTATTGCGCCCCGGAACCATCCTATTTTTTGCCAGGCTAATACCAAAACGGCGACAAGAGCCACAATTCCGGCCACTATCCATACTATCGGGTTCATGGCCAGTGCAGCATTTAAAAGCCATGTGGCCCCGGTTAAAACGGTTGTGGAGGCTGTTGTAATGACATCCCACATTGCTTTCATTTTTTGCGCGCTGGTTACAAATGCAATTCCCTGGGCGAGTGCTGACATTAATGGGATCATTTGCGATACCGGCACCAGCGTTTGCATCATAACTTCCATGTATGGAAGCATTGACCCGGTTACGTTAAAAAGTGATATTCTGAAGTTGTCAGCCTTAGCCCTAACCCGCTCAAGCATCTCCGCTTTGCTGGCCATGATGATGTTCGCCTGTTCGGTTGCCGAATTGGTGCCTTGAATCTGTTTTGTCCAGGCTTCCATTTGATCGATACCGGCTATGAGAGCTGTACCGGCATTGGCATTTTCGCGGCCAAATATTTCACCGATCAAAGCAGTATCATTCATAACCGGTTGA
>JAGXRF010000077.1 GCA_018335925.1 Flavobacteriales bacterium | reverse complement strand
TTGCTTGATGTTTTTAGGCTCCTTTAAAATTTTCAAAGCGGAGCTTTGTAGGGATCTTTAATCCCTCCTGAATTTGCTTGATGTTTTTTAGGCTCCTTTAAAATTTTCAAAGCGGAGCTTTGAAGGGATCTTTAATCCCTCTAGCATTTGCTTGATGTTTTTTAGGCTCCTTTAAAATTTTCAAAGCGGAGCTTAGTAGAGATCTTTAATCAACTTTAATAATACAATTTATAGTCATATTAATATTTAGAGCTTCTAGTAAACCATTAGTTAACGTCATTTTTGTTCCTCCCTTTTTAAGATATAAGATAATTTTTGAAAAAGACACATGATTTATATCATCCTAAAACCAAAATTTTTCGCTGAAATTTGAGGTAATCAAAAGTACTTATGGTAATGTTTGATTGAATTTAATTCTTATTCCCATGAAAAAGCATGTACCAATATCCAGTATTATGACCACCAATGTGGTAAAAATTAATATTTCAGACGATTTAACCAAGGCGGAGCATTTGTTTAAAAAACATCATATTCGACACATTCCTGTGGTATCGGGTAATACCATAGTTGGGATGTTAAGTTATACAGATTTATTAAGAATATCATTTGTAGATGCGGTTGATGAAGATGCGGATGTAGTAGATGTAACAGTGTATAACATGTTTACTGTAGAACAAGTAATGACTAAAAAATTGGTTACTATTTCGCCAGAAACTACCATCAAAGAAGCAGCTGAGATTTTAGCTACGCATGAATTTCATGCACTGCCTGTTGTTCATGATCAGCTGTTGGTTGGTATTGTTACTACAACCGATGTGATAAAATATTTGCTATCTTTTTATTAAATATTAAAAAAATATTTAAAGAATTAACATAATTTTTATCTTTGCCTTAAACTAAAACAGATAAAAATTATGAAAAAAATTACTCTAAATTCTTTGTTATGCCTAAGTTCATGTATATTAGCTTATGGACAACAATTTTCCAATGGCCCTTTGTCAACTGGTGCTTCTTCAAGTAATAGCGTAGCTGCACCATCAGGCTTTACTTGGAGCGAAATGCAATCAGTAGGTGGCTTTACTAATACCAACTTTGGTTATGGTGCAAGCTATAATAATGCAAATTCTACAAATTTTGCACTTGCGGATGATTTTGTAGTTCCAGCTGGAGAAACTTGGCAATTGACCTCATCTGATATTTTTTTATACCAAACAGGATTTGCGGGAACTGGTGTTCCAGTAGATCAGCTAAGAGTTTGGATTTTAGATGGAGATCCAACCAATACAACACCACCAAATGTTGTTCACGGAAATAATACCTCCAATGTAATTAATGTAGCCAATAGTGCTGATGCATTGATGTATAGAATTTCTAATGCAACACCGGGTACTACAAGAAAAATTTTCAGAATAAATGCCAACACTTCCTTTACCTTAACATCTGGAACTTATTGGTTTGTATTTCAGGCTCATGCAACTAATGATGGTGGTATTTTTGTGCCACCTGTTACCATAGTTGGAAGTAGAGGGCCTGTAGGAGCTAATTCAAGGCAAAAAGCTACAGATAATACTTGGACTAATGTTATAGATAATAGTACAAATTCTACTACACCAACACCCGTGCCACAAGCAATTCCTTTTCAGCTAAATTACACTGTTTTAAGCACAGAAACTCAAGATTTGATTCAAACAAAAGTGTATCCAAATCCAGCAAGTGATTTTGTGGCATTAAATTCACCCTCTCCTTTGGTTTCTGTACAATTATTAGATGTAAATGGTAGAGTTTTAAGGGTAATAGATGGAAAACAATCAACAGAATTATCCATCGGAATTTCGGATTTAAATTCTGGAGTATATATCCTTAACATCAAAACGGAAAATGGTATGACTTCTAAAAGGTTTGTCAAAAATTAACACTTAATAAAAACTCCCGAATGGGAGTTTTTAGTTTTATATAGTTTTTAGTTGATGAATGGTATTAATTGGATCGGTAGAGTTAAATACAAAACTGCCTGCAACCAATACATCTGCTCCTGCTTCTAATAATTGCTTGGCATTTTTTGTGGTTACTCCACCATCAATTTCAATTATAGTAGAAGCATTTTTTTGTTGAATTAATGCTTTTAGTTTGGCAACTTTATCGTAAGTGTTTTCTATAAAAGATTGCCCTCCAAATCCTGGGTTTACACTCATCAAACAAACCAAATCAATATCTTGAATCACATCTTCTAATAGTTGTACATTGGTATGTGGGTTTAAAGCAACACCAGCTTTCATTCCTTCCGCTTTAATTGCTTGTAAAGTTCGATGTAAGTGTGTGCAAGCCTCGTAATGAACCGTTAAAATATCTGCTCCAAGCTTTTTAAAGGTAGAAATATATCTGTCTGGAAATACAATCATCAAATGAACATCGATAGTTTTTTTCGCATGACGTGTAATTGCCTCTAAAACGGGCATTCCGAAAGAAATATTAGGAACAAAAACACCATCCATAATATCAATGTGAAACCAATCAGCTTCACTTTGGTTGATCATTTCAATGTCTCGTTGTAAATTGGCAAAGTCTGCTGCCAAAACAGAAGGTGCGATAATTGTTTGCATAAAGATAGTTGTGTTTGTTGGCAAAGGTAAGTTTTATTTCACAAAAAAGGCTTCCCAAATTAGGAAGCCTTTTGCTAAGATATTTTAAAGATATTAACCTAAATAAGTTTTTAAAATCTTACTTCTTGAAGTATGTTTTAATCTTCTAATTGCTTTTTCTTTAATCTGACGAACACGTTCACGAGTCAAGTCAAAAGTTTCTCCAATTTCTTCTAAAGTCATTGGATGTTGGTCTCCCAATCCGAAATACAAACGAACCACGTCTGCCTCTCTTGGAGTTAATGTTTCTAAAGATCTTTCAATTTCAATTCTTAACGACTCTAAAATCAATTCTCTGTCTGGGTTTGGAGATTCACCAGAACGTAATACATCGTATAAGTTAGAATCTTCTCCTTCTACTAACGGTGCATCCATAGACAAATGACGACCGGAATTTTTCATCGATTCCTTCACATCATTTACAGTCATATCCAATTCTTTGGCAATTTCTTCTGCAGAAGGAGCACGTTCGTTAGATTGCTCTAATAAGGCATACATTTTATTGATTTTATTGATAGATCCAATTTTGTTCAAAGGCAAACGCACAATCCGAGATTGCTCTGCCAATGCTTGCAAAATCGATTGACGAATCCACCATACAGCATACGAAATAAATTTAAAACCTCTGGTTTCGTCAAAACGTTGTGCTGCTTTGATCAAACCTAAATTACCTTCGTTAATTAAATCAGGTAAAGTTAATCCTTGGTTTTGGTATTGTTTTGCTACAGAAACTACAAAACGTAAGTTAGCTTTGGTCAATTTTTCTAAAGCACGTTGGTCTCCGGCTTTGATTCGTTGTGCTAATTCAACTTCTTCATCAGCAGTAATCAAGTCTACTTTTCCAATTTCTTGTAAGTATTTATCAAGTGATGCGGTTTCACGATTGGTTACCTGTTTGGTAATTTTAAGCTGTCTCATCTCAATTTATGGGTTTGCATTCTAACATTATACGAGCGAAAGGAATTTTTTGTTACAAAAAGTTGTAAAAAAATTATTTAATTCTTGTTTTTTCTTCTTCAATCCCTGTATTTCGGCTCTTAGAAGATAATTTTTTATTTCCAAATTTGTAAAACATACCCAAATAAACCATTCTTTCATCATGGTATGACGAGGTTCTGTACACAATTTGGTTTTGAATATTGGTAAATCTTTTTTGAGAACCTCTCCAAATGTCGTTAGCAACTAAAAAGAAAGTAAATCCTGAATCTGGAATTACATATCGGAAGGAAAAATCTAATTGACTCACTCTGGTATTTTGGGTTAGGATGCTTCTGTAAGGAGCTTGAAATTGGTATGTGATATCTCCAAAAAAGGTTTGCTTTTTGTTGAATGTAAACGAATGATAGCTAGTGAGTGTCCACGACCCTCCTTGAAAACTATCTAAACTAGTAGTTTTTATTAAAGTTGGAGTTTGGTTAAAGTAGTTAAAACTATTTGAGGTCTCCCACCAATTAGTTATACTTTGATTGTGCTGCAATAGCAATCCGTAAATGTTTTGGTTGTAAATGTTTTCGTAAATATGATTGGCAATATTGGTAACGGGATCAATGGTGGGTACTTGTAATACACCACTTTCGATGTTGGTGTGGTATGCTTTTATTGTAATAATTTGCTTCCAGTTAAAAGCAATTTCAGTATTGCTTGAAAAAGTTGGTTGTAAAAACGGATTGCCTTGAAAAACTAAAAATGGTGTAAATACCCATGTATAAGGATTTAATTTCCAAAAGTCGGGACGTTCAATTCTTCGGTTGTAATTTACAGAAATACTATAGTTTTCTTTTGGTTGAAATAACAGATAAGCACTCGGAAACCAACGTTGATAATTTAATGTAAAATCAGAATTAGTATTGGTAACTACATCTGAAGAAATTCCACTAGTCTGGGTAGCTTCATATCTAACACCAAATTTCGTTTGCCATTTTTCACTCCATTTTTTTTCGAATGAACCATATAGAGCTTGGGTGTTTTCTTGATAAAAATAATCGTTAGAAAAGTTTTGCTGAATTTGAGGAGTTCCACTACTTAAGTCAAAACCTCTAATTTTACTATTATTGTCAATCCAATTTAGTTTTCCACCAACATTAAAAATTCCAATTTTAGTGGGCAAATCAGAATCTAAACGCAAACTTTTTATCTCAATTTGTTGGTCACTTGTATTCTGAGCATTTTCAATGATTTGTGTGGTGTTTTGATTGGTATTATGAGAGGTAGATGCAAAGATTCTATTTTGAGATTCTTTAAAGTTAAACAAATCAACATCTAGCATAATTTTCTTGCCTAAGGTATCTAGTTTTTGAACTATGTAAAAATTGGTGTTTTGGTTTCTGGTTTTACTATCGTTAAAACCATTGGTTTTTAAAACCTGTTGAATTTGGTTGTTTTCAATTATATTGGTTGTATTTCTGTCTCTGATATCCGGACGATCAAAAAAACCAATATACTTTGCTCCAATAGTGGTTTTTTTAGTAATGTTTAGATCATATGAAATCGTTGGTCTTAAAATACTAATGAAGTCCTTTCTTCGGGTATTGCTATCCCAAATTTCATTTCCAAAATTGGTTAAGTTTTCTTCGTCCGTTGCTAACGCACCTTGTCTGGTAACCATATCAGCAAAAAAACTAGATTTGTTTTTATTGTAGATAAAATTCATGCCTCCATTCCAAGAAGAATGACTAGATTGAAAATACACATTTCTAACAGTGGAGGACCAACTATTTGCCGGAGCTTTTTTTAAGATGATGTTAATTAACCCACTATTTCCATCCGCTTCATACTTTGCAGGTGGATTGGTAATTACTTCAATAGATTGGATGTTTTCTGAGTTTAAGCTCATCAAGTAGTTGTTCAAATCACTTCCGGTCATTTGCACCAAGCGATCATTAATCATTACTCGGACTGATTTTTTCCCAGCCAAATCGATATTATTAGCGGAAACCAACAACCCTGGGGTTCCTTTTAGCAGTTGTAAAGCATTAGAACCAATGGAGCGAGCAGTGTACTCAATGTTGTAAACCGTTCTATCCACTTTATTTTCAACCAACCTTTTTTTTGCTACCACAGCAACACCTTCTAAGTTTTTAGTTTTGGTAACTGAGATTTCTCCTAATAAGGTATTGGATACAATATTTAAGTTTTGGGTATGAATTTCAGCACCTAAAAAGAATACTTTAATATCCATAAAGCCTTTGGGAACTTCCATAAAAAAATACCCTTTGGAATCGCTAATAGTATTTGCCAACATTATATTGTTAAGCAAAACAATTACTTCACAAGACTCTAATGGTTGTTTGTTTTCATCCAATATGGTCCCGTTAAGGTGAAAAGTTTGTGCGTTTAAAGTAAAATATAATAGTGCAAATAAAATGCTAGTATGCCACTTTGTCCAATAATTCATTTTCTGCTTCTAGATTAACAAATATAGAAAAAACACAAAGTTTTAACAAAATTTTGTAAGATAAATTTGATGAAAAATGGTGCTTGTTGATAAAAAATGAAACTGTAATGGTTTTTGTAATTAAAAAATCCCTTCGGCTAGGAAGGGATTTGAATGATTTAAGCTTTATTTTCTGGTTTTGGAGGTCTTGGTATCAGAGCCTTTTTAGAAACCTTTTCTTTACGGGTTTTAGGATCTATCCCTAAGTATTTCACCATAAATACATCTCCCATTTTAACTACATCTGCTACATTTTCGGTTCTTTCCCAAGCCAATTCAGATACGTGTAATAAAACCTCGTTACCTGGAGCAGCTGTGTATTCTACTACTGCACCAAAATCTAACATTTTAATTACTTTTACTTCGTATGCTTCACCAACAACTGGTTTAAATACAATCGAATCGATTTTAGCTAATACAGCTGCAATACCATCCGGATCGGTACCTAAAATCTCAACAACACCTTGTTCGTCTACTTCGTTAATCACAATAGTGGTTCCGGTAGCTTTTTGTAACTCCTGAATTACTTTTCCACCTGGTCCAATCAATGCTCCAATAAAGTTTCCTGGAATGGTTCGGGTGATGATTTTTGGTGCGTGCTTTTTCACATCCTCTCTAGGAGTGGCAATAGTTTCGGTAATTTTACCTAAAATATGCATTCTTCCTGCTCTGGCTTGCTCCAAAGCTTGCTCCATGATGTCGTAACGCAACCCATCAATTTTAATATCCATCTGACAAGCAGTGATTCCATCTGCAGTTCCGGTTACTTTAAAGTCCATATCTCCTAAGTGATCTTCATCTCCTAAGATATCAGACAAAACCGCAAATTTTTCACCATCGGTAATCAATCCCATTGCAATCCCAGAAACTGGTTTTACCATTTGCACTCCCGCATCCATCAATGCCATGGTTCCTGCACAAACAGTTGCCATAGAAGAAGAACCATTAGATTCTAAAACTTCTGATACTACACGAATAGTATACGGACAATCGGCTGGAATCATGTTTTTCAATGCTCTTTGGGCCAAGTTTCCGTGACCAACTTCTCTACGTGAAGTACCTCTCAAAGGCTTGGCTTCACCGGTTGAGAAAGGAGGGAAGTTGTAGTGTAAATAAAATTTTTCTTCACCTTGTTCGCTTGGTGAATCAATCACGTTTGCTTCTCTTGAAGTCCCTAAAGTTACAGTTGCTAATGCTTGGGTTTCTCCTCTGGTAAAAATAGAGGAACCATGAACAGATGGCAAATAATCAATTTCGCACCAAATCGGACGAATATCGGTGGTTTTTCTTCCATCTAAACGAATTCCTTTTTCAAGAATTACGTTTCTAACCGCTTCTTTTTGTGTTTTATAGATGTATTTGCTTACCAATTCAGCCAAATCTGAATTGTTTGCATAATCTTCCTCGGTAAACAAAGCTTTCACTTCTTCTTTTACTGCTGCAAATTTTTCTCCTCTTTCGCTTTTTGCAGATGCTTCTTGAGCAATTGCGTAATATTTGTCATAAGAAGCAGCTTTAATTTTTTGGTAGATGGTTTCATCTTCCACTTCACCTTCATAGGTTCTATAAGCTGGTGAACCAACTGCAGCTCTCAATCGCTCTTGTGCTTCAATTTGAACTTTAATGGCTTCATGGGCAAATTTGATGGCTTCTACCATTTCTTTTTCAGAAATTTCTTTCATCTCACCTTCTACCATTGCAACCGAATCTTTAGAAGCTCCAATCATCATATCGATGTCTGATTGTTCTAACTGCTCTCTACTTGGGTTGATAACAAATTTACCATCAATTCTTCCAACTCTTACTTCAGAAATTAGGTTGTAAAAAGGAATATCCGAAACAGCCAAAGCTGCAGATGCTGCCAATCCAGCCAAAGCATCCGGCATTACGGTATCGTCATGACTCATTAATTGAATCATTACTTGGGTTTCTGCATGGTAATCGTCTGGGAATAACGGACGCAAAACTCTGTCCACCAAACGCATGGTTAAAACTTCGCTATCACTCGGACGAGCTTCTCTTTTGAAAAATCCACCAGGGAAACGACCTGCTGCTGCAAATTTTTCACGATAATCTACCGTAAGTGGTAAAAAATCTACTCCAGGATTGGCAGTTCTCGCAGATACTGCTGTTGCCAATAACATGGCATCTCCCATTTGAACTACTACCGCACCGTCTGCTTGTTTTGCCAATTTTCCGGTTTCGATGGTAATGGTTCTTCCATCCGCTAATTGGATGGTTTCTTTAAATACTTTAGGAATCATAATTTATTAAAAAAAGGTTTATTAATTGGGTTTAGTTGTGTTGTTGTTGTGTGTGGTTGTGTGCGACCCAATGAAAAACCAAAACTTTTTTATGCGTATAGTAGAAAACAAAAAGAGGCAATTTGCCTCTTTAAGTTATTTTCTAATTCCTAATTCTTTAATCAATTCACGGTATTTGTTGATGTCTTTCTTTTTCAAGTAGTCTAAGTGACTTCTTCTTTTACCTACCAACTTTACCAACGAACGCTCGGTATTGTAATCGTGACGATTTTTTTTCAAGTGTCCGGTTAAGTGATTAATTCTGTGAGTGAACAAAGCAATTTGTCCCTCAGTTGATCCGGTATTGGTAGCACTACCACCGAATTTGTTGAAAATTTCTTCTTTTACTTCTTTAGTCAAGTACATGCTAATATTATTTAAATAATTATTATGTAACACAAGAGGGCTTTCCTCTAATGAGCGGCAAAGGTAAGGGAAACTATTTAAAATCCAAAATTTTATTCAAACTATCCAAAATAGATGGGTCAATTTCGGTGGCAAATGGTTTTGGTTTTGGTTTGTTAGGTTTGAAATCAGAAACCCATTTTAAAGTTTTAATACCAACTATTTTACTTTGTTCATTAAAGCTTACCCTAAATTCTTTGGTGGAATATTTTTTTTCGTAAATACATTTGAACCTCAAAATGGTAATTTTTGTTTTTTCTACATAAATTGCCTCTACATATCGCATGTCGTTAAATTTGCCATATTCTCTCAATACATTGGTACAGATAATAGAAATGTAATTTGGTTCTAGTTTTCGAAAAACATTAGCTGCAAAATCTTCTTCATTAAAGGGGATAATTTTGCTGGTATTACATGCATTTAAAATTTGCATTCCATAAAAATATGCCTTTTGAATGTGGCTCTTTGGAATGCTTTCTGAATCTAATTTGTGAAATATAATAGTGTCTTTTTCTTCAATTACATTGCCATCTTCTTGAATAATTGGTCCTTTACTAACAGGTGGCGGTGCAATTACTTTGGTTGGACCATCTTTGGTAGCAGGATTTGTAGCTTGGTTAGGTTTACTGCTGGTTGGTAATGAAGTATTTGTTTTTGGAGTTTGTGTGGTTGATTTATTGTTGGCATTATTAGGAACAGGATTGGTAGGCTTGTTCTGACCAAAACAAAAGAAACAAATCCAAAATAAGAAGATATATCTCATACAAAAGCCCGAAAAAATGTTCGGGCTACAAAAATAATTCGAAAGTTGTGATTAAAAAAATTTATCCTAACAATACTGTCATACAAATTATTAGTACAAGGTTGCTATCATTTGATTTACTTGTTCTAAAAATCGTTCATCTTCTTCATTAAATGGATCTAGCACATGGGAGTCGATATCAATTTGACCGATGTTTTCCCCTTTAACAAATAAAGGAATTACAATTTCTGATTTTACGGTAAAACTACAAGCAATGTAATTATCCTGAGCACTTACATCCGGAACCACAAAGTTTTGATTGCTCACTGCAACTTGCCCGCAAATTCCTTTGCCAAACGGAATCACCGTATGGTCTGTTGGAGCACCAACATAAGGTCCTAAAACCAATTCTTCTTTATTGCCATTTCTAAAATAAAAGCCAACCCAATTGTAATAGTCTACTTCGTTTTGTAATAATTGACATATTTCCAAAAGAATATCTTCTCTTTTTTGGTCTTTTCGAATGATTTCTTCTACTTTTGGCAGTAATCTTTCTAAATTTTTCATGAAGCATTTAATTTAACTGCAAATGTAAAATTTGAAAGTACTTCCATTTTCTATTTTTTGTTAAATTACTTTGAAAACTATCTTCCAAAATAACCGACCTTTTTTTATTTTTTTAGCCACATTTTTTGTGACTTACGGAATTTTATTCGGGGTTTACCAAATGTATTTGGGACAATTTGATATTGATAAATTTGAAACCGATAGGTTTACCATATCTGTATCAAACCAAACTTCTCAAATTATTAAATGGTTTGGATACGAAAGCAGGGTAGAACCACATCAAAGCCAGCCTTGTTATAAACTTTTTGTAAATGAAAAGTATATGGTTCGTGTAGTAGAAGGATGCAATGCGGCTAGCCTGATGGTTTTGTTTGTTGCTTTTATACTAGCTTTTAAAGGTTCATGGAAACGAACTTTAGGTTATATGATTTTTGGACTTATTGCAATTCATATTCTAAATGTGTTTAGAATTGCATTCATTACTATAGGGTTATATCATTATCCGCACTTACAGCATATTTTGCATGATATTTTGTTTCCGTTAATTATTTACGGCACCATTTTTTTATTATGGGTAGGATGGGTTACCAAATGGTCGAATTATGCAAAAAAGTAAATTTTTCACTTTTCTCGGAATTTCATTTTTAGTGCTTGCATTAGCAAGTGTCCGGTTTTTTGAGAAAAATTGGTTTTACGATCCATTTATTCTGTTTTTTAAAGGAGAATATCATCATAAAGATCTACCAGACTTTGATTTTGTAAAATTAGGCTTGCATTATTTGTTAAGATATTCAATCAATAGTTTATTATCCTTAGCAATCCTTTATTTTTGGTTCAAAGAAATCAAACTAATCAAAGATTTTTTAATCATTTATGCCATTGCTTTTGTGGTTTTATTTTTAGGGTTTTCACTACTCGTTTTTATGAATGAGCCCAAGCTATCCATCTTATTTTATGTGAGAAGATTTTTAATTCAACCTTTATTTTTAGTGTTGTTTGTGCCTGCCTTGTTATATCAAAAAATGTTAAAAAGTAAAGATGTGATAAAAAATTAGGTATTTTTGTATCGTGAAAATCAATCGAATAACACATATTGTATTATCTGTTTGGATGGTAATCCTTCATTTAGGAATTACCACCCATGTTCATTATTGTGGTGGAGAAGTAGCAAACATCGATACACACTTATCTACAAATGAATTAGATTTTTGTGGTTCTAATGGATGCTGTGCTTCGGAAGAAGATTCTGAAAAACACGAAAGTAATGGATGTTGTGAAGACACCATCATTGCTTGGGAAGTAGAAAAGGCACTGCAACCAACTTGGATAGATTTTTGCTATACTGGTGCAATTATTCCAGAATTTGAATGGAGTATCGCAGAAGTAGAAAAATTCTTCGTTGCTCCTAAGCTTACATACCAAAACCCACTGGTTCATGCTCCACCTTTGTATGAACTCTTTTCTCAAAGAATTTATTACGCATAATTATTTTAAAATCTTCTTTCGCTAAACGTAGAATTTTTTAAAATAGTTTATTCATGAAATTTATATATCTTTTCTCCTTATGGAGTTGCTTGGTGTTACAAGCACAAAATAGTTTATCCGGGCATGTTTTTTTTGACCAAAAAAGTCCGGTAGAAATGGCAAGTGTTTTTTGGGAAAACACAACTATCGGAACCACCACCGATAAAAACGGAAAGTTTACTATTCCTTTATCAAACGATTCAAGTGTATTGGTAATTAGTTATGTTGGATTTAAAACCCAAAAAGTAACTATTCAAAACCAAACCATGGTTCATATTAAAATGGAATGGGACGATACTTTAGATGAAGTAGTCTTAACCAAAGTGAGAAGTTCTTTACAAAAAAGCACGCTAACTGCTGCAAATGTGACCAATATGAGTAGCAAGGAATTAACAAAAGCAGCTTGTTGTAACTTGTCAGAGAGCTTTGAAACCAATCCTAGCATTGATGTTAATTTTTCTGATGCAGTTAGCGGTACTCGACAAATTAGAATGTTGGGTTTAACGAGTCCTTACATCACCATGACCGAAGAAAATATTTTAGCCATGCGTGGTGGAGCCCAATACTCAGGCTTGAGCTTTATTCCCGGGCCATGGGTACATAGCATTCAAATTACCAAAGGTGCTGGAAGTGTAATTAATGGATACGAAAGTATTTCCGGACAAATTAATTATGAATTTTTAAGACCTCAAGAAGAACCTACACTATTTGTGAATGCATTTGGAGGTATGGGAGGTAGATATGAGCTAAATACACATTACAATACCCAGCTAAATGAGCATTGGGCTACCGGATTATTGGTGCATGGTAATTTTAGAAACGAGAAAAACGACATGAACAACGATGGATTTTTAGACAATCCACTCATGCGACAAATCAATATTTTAAACCATTGGAAGTATGGTATTTGTGGAAAAACTGGCATCACAGCTGAAATGAAATGGCGTTACTTTGCCGACAGCAAACAATCAGGACAAGTAGCTTTTGATCCGAATGTTCCAAGAAATAACCAACCATTTTGGGGTTCTGAAATAGATACCAAACAGTTTTTAGCAAGTGCTAAAATTGGTTATGTTTTTCCTGAAATGGAATACCAAAGCATAGGATTTCAGAATCAATTTTCTGATTATCGTCAAGACGGATATTTCGGTTTAAGAAATTATTTTGTTCGTCACCAAAGTTGGTACAGCAACTTGTTGTTTGCTTCTATTATCAACAATACATTACATAAGTTTACTACAGGTGCTTCTTTTCAATGGGACAGGTTTGAAGAAGTATATTTAACAGAAGATTTTTCTAGAAGAGACATAGGTGTGGGAGCTTTTTTTGAGTATAGCTATAATAACGATGATAATTTAAGTTACACTTTAGGTGGTAGGGTAGATTACAACAATCGATTGGGAACATTTTTTACTCCAAGAGCTCATATACGTTATCAACCTAATGAACAAACTACTTTGCGATTGTCTGCAGGTAGAGGAAAACGTTTGGCTAATGTGTTTATGGAAAATCAAAATTTGTTTGCTTCCAATAGAGCTTTTAATTTGCCCACTTTGCCGCAAGGGAATAACGGTTTTTATAATTTGAATCCGGAAATTGCATGGAATTACGGGCTAAGTATTATCCAAAAGTTTAAGTTATTTGGAAAAGATGCAGATTTTAGTGCAGATTTTTATCGCACCGATTTTCAAAACCAAGTGGTGGTTGACTTAGATGCTTCCACCCAACAAGTGCAATTTTATAATTTAAACGGAAAATCGTTTGCCAATAGTTTGCAGTTAGATTTTAATATGACACCTGCCAAACACTTGGAATGGAGAACTTCTTATAAATTTTATGATGTTCGAAATAATAATTCTATAGGCTTGCAGCAAAGAGTTTTGCAACCTCGTCATCGTTTTTTTACCAACCTTGCATACGAAACCCATTTGCAAGACGATAACAAACAATGGAAGTTTGATGCTACCTTTAATTGGTTAGGCGAACAAAGAATGCCGGTCTCTTCAGGAAATCCTACGGAGTTTCAATGGAACCCTATGGCTCCTTCTTTTTACACCATCAATGCACAAATTACTAGGGTGTTTAGTAAGAACTTTGAGATTTATGTAGGTGGAGAAAATATGAATAACTACCGACAGCCAAATGCAATTATTGCTGCTAGTGACCCATTTGGGAATTATTTTGATAGCAGTATGATTTATGGTCCAGTATTTGGTGCTATGTATTACACTGGTTTAAGATGGAGGATTAATTAGTGATTAGTGACTAGTAAAAAGTGATTAGTAAATAGAAGAAAACTTTAAATTTATAGAATATGAAAAAATGGATTTTAATTTTAGTGCTTTCCTTAGTAGGCACTTTTGCACAAGCACAAGAAAAAAAGAATAAAAATGCCAAGCACGAAATTGAAGTAAATGGCAATTGTGGCATGTGTGAAAAACGAATTGAAAAAGCTGCATTATCTGTAAAGGGAGTAAAAGTAGCGGAATGGCATCAAGATCATCATCATTTGTATATTGTAATGGATGAAACCAAATGTACTTTAGAACAAGTGCATCAAGCTATTGCAAATGCTGGGCATGATACTGACAAAGTGAAAGCTAAAGATGAGGTGTATGAAAATTTACATCATTGTTGTAAATACGAAAGAAAACTATAAAACAAAAAATCCGTCAAGAATTTCTTCAAGACGGATTTTTTTTCAAATAGTATAGTTAGCTAAGTGCTTATAACCAGGCACTAATTCCTAATTACTAAAAATTACATCATACCTGGCATGCCTCCACCCATTGGCATTCCACCTCCTGCTGGAGCATCTTCTTTAATATCAACCAATGCACATTCGGTTGTTAAAATCATCCCGGCAACAGAAGCAGCATTTTCTAAAGCTACTCGGGTTACTTTTTTCGGGTCGATGATACCAGCTTTTAACATATCTACGTATTCATCTGTTTTGGCATTGTAACCAAAATCTCCTGAACCTTCCGCAACTTTAGCTACAATTACCGACCCTTCTAAACCAGCATTTTCTACAATGGTTCTTAAAGGCGATTCGATGGCTCTAGCTACAATTTGAATACCGGTTGCTTCATCAGCATTCTCTGATTTTAACCCAGCCAAAGCTGATTTTGCTCTTAGTAAAGCAACACCACCTCCGGCAACAATACCTTCTTCTACGGCTGCTCTGGTAGCATGTAAAGCATCATCCACACGGTCTTTTTTCTCTTTCATTTCAACCTCAGATGCTGCTCCAACATACAATACTGCAACTCCTCCAGCTAACTTAGCCAAACGCTCTTGTAATTTTTCTTTATCATAGTCAGATGTAGTTGTTTCTATTTGAGCTTTAATTTGGTTTACTCTGTTTTTAATCATTTCTGCATTTCCAGCACCATTTACCAAAGTAGTATTGTCTTTGTCAATGGTTACTTTTTCAGCAGTTCCTAACATTTCCAAAGAAGCATTTTCTAAAGTATAGCCACTTTCTTCTGCAATTACAGTACCTCCGGTTAAAATAGCAATATCTTCCAACATGGCTTTTCTTCTATCACCAAAACCTGGAGCTTTTACTGCTGCAATTTTCAAAGCACCTCTCAATTTGTTAACTACCAAGGTAGATAAAGCTTCTCCATCTACATCTTCTGCAATAATTAACAACGGTTTACCTGATTGAGCTACTGGCTCTAAAACAGGTAATAATTCTTTTAATGAAGATACTTTTTTATCATACAATAAAATATATGGATGGTCTAATTCCACTTCCATTTTCTCTGCATTGGTTACAAAGTATGGAGATAAATAACCTCTGTCAAATTGCATTCCTTCTACTACATCCACGTAAGTATCGGTTCCTTTTGCTTCTTCTACAGTAATTACTCCTTCTTTCCCTACTTTACCAAATGCTTGAGCAATTAAATCGCCCACCACTTCGTCATTGTTAGCAGAAATAGAAGCTACTTGTTTGATTTTTTCAGAAGAACTTCCTACTTCTTTCGCTTGTTTTCCTAAGTCGGTTACAATAGCTTCCACTGCTTTGTCAATTCCTCTTTTTAAGTCCATTGGATTGGCACCAGCAGCCACGTTTTTCAAACCTTCTTTTACTATTGCTTGAGCCAATACAGTAGCAGTAGTAGTTCCGTCTCCAGCCAAATCATTGGTTTTTGAAGCAACTTCTTTAACCATTTGAGCTCCCATGTTTTCTAAAGCATCTTTTAATTCGATTTCTTTAGCAACCGAAACTCCATCTTTGGTTACAGTTGGTCCACCAAAAGATTTTGAAATAATTACGTTTCTTCCTTTAGGACCTAAAGTTACTTTTACTGCATTTGCTAATGCATCTACACCACGTTTTAAACCATCGCGTGCTTCAATGTCGAATTTTATATCTTTTGCCATCTTTATTTTGTTTAAGTTGTTTAATGTTTAAAGTTTAATGTTCAGATTAATCTTTAAAATTTTAATATTAATTATTTAAAATTCTTGCTGCGGATTCTGATACTTTGGAACAGGGAGCTAAACAATTGCAAGTATGTCGTCCTCTCTCATGATCAGATAATCTTTTCCGTCTAATTTTAACTCTGTACCAGCATATTTTCCGTACAAAACTACATCTCCAACTTTTACTGTCATGCTGTGGTCTTTTTTGCCTGGCCCCACTGCTACAACAGTTCCTCTTTGTGGTTTTTCTTTTGCAGTGTCCGGAATGATAATTCCTGAGGCAGTAGTAGTTTCAGCTGCAGCTGGCTCTACCAAAACTCTGTCAGATAATGGTTTTAAATTTACAGACATATTCATTTTATTTTAAAGTTAAACATCAATTGCACCTGATTTTTCACAAATTATGCCAAAAGAAAATTACTGACATTTTTTCATTGATTTGTTTGGTATAGTGACAAAAAAACCCGCATTTTGAAAGATGCGGGTTTCCTTGTAAATTGTTAATGATTATTTGGTTTCTCCATCAGCAGGTGTTGCTGCATCTTTTGCAGGTTGATCTGCTGGAGTCATTTCTTGTGTTTTTGCAGGTCTTGCTTTTTCATCAATAATTAGTGATGAAGAGCCGCTGTTGAATGACATAGAAGAAAATAATATCAATAAAATTAAAACAATACCTAATGTCCAGGTGCTTTTATCTAAAAAGTCGGTAGTTTTTTGGTAACCACCTAACATTTGGTTGCCACCTCCAATAGAAGAAGACAAACCTCCTCCTTTAGGGTTTTGAACCATAATAACAATCATAAGTAATAAACAAACTAGGGTGATTAAAACTAGGAATACTGAAAATGCCATTTTATAAATTATTTTGTTTTAAAAATTGGATGTCTTTAATTCGGTCTGCAAAGAAAACACTTTTTTCCGGATATTTCAAAATTAAAATTTCGTATGCTTGGATGGCTTTGTCATACTTTTTTTGTTCCAAGTAAATTTTAGCCAAAGTTTCGGTGGTAAAGTGCGAAGTATCTTTAGGCTGCAGGATAGATTTTGGAATTTCTAAATCTTCTTTTTTGGGTGTAATTTTCGGATTTGCTTGTAAAAACTGGTCAATTAGCAAGAATTTGGAATCTTCTTTTTTGTCTTCAGGTATTTCAGCTAACTCAAAATCGATAGAAGGAATTTCGGTGTCAAATCGTTCTATTTTTTTTAAGGAAGATAATTGTAACCATTCTGCAAAGGAATGTTTTTCATTTGCTTCAAAATGAATTGGTTTGCCTAATTCTAATCGCTCAGCAGTTTCGGTAACTTCCTCTCTAAAGGTATCGTCAGTTATTCCGAATGCAATTGGAGGAACTTCTGTTTTTAGTTTTTGCTGAAAACTAATTTCAGTGTATTCTACTTCAATTTCATATAAAGCTTGTAACTTTTGTTGGTACAAGTCCTTGTCGATAATCGTAAATTCATCAGAAGTAATAAAGTCAAACAACACCTCTCTGTCTTGAGTAAAAGCAGCGGTTTTTTTTAATTCGAAATTGTATTTGTAGCTCTCTTGGTTGTATAATGCTTTTAGGTATAATGCACGTGCACCCTGAAAGTATGGAAATTTTTCCAAGGTTTGCTCCAGCCCTTTTACATGGTGTGGTTGGATGTTATTAGGGTGATTTAATAAATAGGTAATTTCTGTTACTTCCAAAATTAATTTACCATTTAGCTAGTGACTCATTAAATATATCTTGCAAAATACGTTCAAACAAAGCAGTTTTTGCATTTTGTAGGGTGGCACCTGTTAATTGTTGGTCGGCCGGGTAATCGTAAAAGAACGAAAAAGATTTTTCAAAATCATCTTTTTCATTGTTTTTGTTTGAGAATCGCACTTTTACCGACATGTTTACACGGTTTTGTGCGGAACGTTGGTCGGCAGTTGCGGTCATTGGAGAGATTCTAAAATCTGTAATTTCTCCTTCATACACCAACTCTCCACCAGAGGGCACCAAACTTAAATTGGTTTGGGTTAAAATCAAGTCTTGTAATGCTATGGTAAAATCTCTTTCCAAACCAGGCTCCACCAAATCGGCATAATTTTGAAAATAATTTACCTGAAAAGTTTTGGCATTGATGGTTCCAGCACCGGTAAAATTATAATATTTACACCCGGAAACTGTCAATGCTACCAATAACAAAAGGAAAAGTGGTATGTAGGTTTTGTTTTTCATCGTTTTTTATAAATCAAATTGTTTGATTTTTCTATACAAGGTTCTTTCCGAAATTCCCAATTCATCAGCAGCAGCTTTTCTTTTTCCTTTGTTTCGTTCTAAGGCTTTTTTGATTAGTTCAATTTCCTTTTGGTCTAAACGCAAAGTTTCCTCTTCCTCCACGGTTTCTGCCAACCAATAATCTTCCTCCTCTTCATTTAAAACTTCGCTTTTATTTGGTTTTTCAATGATGATTTCAGGAGTTTCTACTCTATTAAAGGAGTGTTCTGATTTACCAGGAAAGAGGGAACTAAAATCTTTTTCAGAGCTCTTCGGAATAGAAATATTTTCTTGTTGCAATACCTCAAAAGTAATTTTTTTGAGTTCGTTGATTTCGTTTTTCATGTCGAAAATGATCTTATACAACAACTCTCTTTCTGATCCTAAATCGCTATCCATTGTTTTTTTGTCAACAACCGATGGCAAGTGATTTCCCTCAAAAGGCAAATAATTTTCGAGTGTATCTTTGTTAATGCTTCTTTGTGTTTCTAAAATGGAAATTTGCTCAGCAATGTTTCGCAACTGTCGAATATTTCCACTCCATCGGTATTTTAAAAGCAAATCAACGGCATTGTCTTCTAGACGTATGGCTGGCATTTTGTATTTGTGTGCAAAATCAGCTGCAAATTTTCTGAACAGTAAATGAATGTCCTCATGTCTGTCTCGCAAAGGTGGCAAATGAATATCTACGGTGCTCAAACGATAAAACAAATCTTCTCTAAATTTTCCTTTGGCAATGGCATCTCGCATGTTCACGTTGGTTGCTGCCACAATCCGTACATTGGTTTTTTGTACTTGCGAGGAACCAACTTTTAAAAATTCGCCATTTTCTAACACACGCAACAGTCGAACTTGCGTAGTTAGAGGCAATTCTCCCACTTCATCTAAAAAAATAGTACCACCATTGGCTACTTCAAAATAGCCTTCTCTGGTAGAAGTTGCTCCAGTAAAAGACCCTTTTTCGTGTCCGAATAATTCACTATCAATAGTTCCTTCTGGAATTGCTCCGCAGTTTACTGCAATATATTTGCCGTGTTTTCGGTGAGATAAGGCATGAATTATTTTCGGAATGGCTTCTTTACCCACACCGCTTTCCCCGGTAACCAATACTGAAATATCGGTTGGAGCTACCATAATAGCTTTTTCAATG
Organism: Flavobacteriales bacterium; assembly: GCA_018335925.1. Classification (GTDB taxonomy): domain Bacteria; phylum Bacteroidota; class Bacteroidia; order Flavobacteriales; family Flavobacteriaceae; genus Flavobacterium. The sequence continues at coordinate 43,555 of JAGXRF010000077.1, read as the reverse complement.
GCACGATTTAATTTATAGTCGTTGCCTATGATTTCGAAACGTTGTTTGATGTTTTGTACCGATTCCATGATATTTTGTTTCAAGTTTTAAGTTTCAAGTTCAAAGATGAATTTCAATCACTTAAAACAAATTTCAATTCATTATTTTCGAAAATCCGATTGGCTCACCAATTAAAGTGGTGCTGGTGCAATTCGTAATTTTTACTTCCACAAAATCACCTGGTTGGTAGTTTTCTTTCGGAAATACTACGGTAATATTTTGGCTGTTTCTGCCACTCCAATGTTCTTGAGATTTTTTAGAAGTTTTTTCAATCAACACTTCTACAGTAGTTCCTAAAAAACGTTGGGTTCGTTTTAGTGAAATTTGTTGTTGTAAGTCTACAATTTCTTGCAATCTTCGTTTTTTAACTTCGTTAGGTACATCGTCCTCCATTTTTCTGGCTGCCATGGTGCCTGGTCTTTCGGAATAAGCAAACATATATCCAAAGTCATAACCCACATATTCCATCAAACTCAAGGTTTGTTGGTGGTCTTCTTCCGTTTCGGTAGGAAAACCGGTAATCATATCTTGCGAAATAGAGCAATTCGGAATGATTTGGTAAATCTTATCCACCAAAGCCATGTATTCTTCTCGGGTATGCTGACGATTCATCAGCTCTAAAATACGGCTACTACCGCTTTGTACAGGTAAGTGAATGTATTTACAAACATTGTGGTATTTGGCAATAACGTGCAACACTTCTTCGTGCATGTCTTGTGGGTTAGAAGTGGAAAATCGAAAACGCATTCCCGGAAATTTCACTGCACACATTTCTAATAACATGGCAAAATCAACCGCAGTTGCTTTTTGCATTTCCGAAGCTTTGTCGTAATCTTTCTTCAAACCACCACCATACCATAAATAACTATCCACATTCTGTCCTAGCAGGGTGACTTCCTTAAATCCTTTGTTCCACAAATCTGCAATTTCTTCTAAAATACTTTGTGGGTCTCTACTTCTTTCTCTACCTCTGGTAAAAGGCACCACACAAAAGGTACACATGTTGTCGCAACCTCTGGTAATAGAAACAAATGCAGTTACCCCATTGCTATTTAAACGCACTGGAGCAATATCTCCATACGTTTCTTCTTTAGATAAAATAACATTGATGGCATCTCTACCTTCCTCAACTTCTTTTAGCAAGTTCGGAATGTCTTTATAAGCATCCGGACCCACCACCATATCTACAATTTTTTCTTCTTCTAAAAACTTACTTTTCAATCGCTCTGCCATGCACCCCAAAACTCCCACCTTCATGTTAGGATTAATTTTTTTAACGGCATTGTATTGTTCCAATCTTTTTCGAATGGTTTGTTCTGCTTTGTCGCGTATAGAGCAGGTATTTACCAATACCAAGTCAGCTTCTTCTAAATTTTGGGTGGTATTGTAGCCCTGCTCATTTAAAATAGAGGCAACAATTTCGCTGTCAGAAAAATTCATCTGACAACCATAACTTTCGATAAATAATTTTTTGGTGTTGTTTTGGTTTTGTTCTAACACCAAAGAAGTTCCCTGTTTTTGTTCTTCAATCACTTTTTCCATCGATGGGATTTTATAGGTCAAATTTCGGACGACAAATATAATACAATTTTCGGGAAATGTGACAAGATGTCAGGGGAGTATTTCCTCATTAAAAGGTAAGCTATTTTTATGTTTTATACGCTTTTCCCACTTTTCGTTTTAGTTTGTTTGCAAAAAACGGCATTGGTTAGGTTGTGCCAATAGCTTCCGTTGGTCGCTTTAGCTCGTCCACCAATGCACATTTTTTGCTTCACAAAGCTATCACTTCAATTGGGGCGAGGTTAAAATCGTAAAACATTTACTGTTTGTAAACTATTCCAATGTGGTAACTCCAATCACCAATACTTTGCGTAAAAGTTTGGCCAAAAAGCTGATGTGGGGTATACTGTATTTGCGATTTAACTCCTATGTATTTGTACCCAAAAGTAAAACCTGAACCCAAATAAATTGTCGAAATAGCTTTGGTATATCCATTTTTTCTATCGCTCGAACTACTTTGGTTCATTTCTGAGTGGTACTTTAAAACATCAAAGTAGGTTAAAAATCCATAGCCAAACATAGTATCGTAGTTAAAATAAAAGTTACCTTTACTGCCAAAATAGTAATGGTAGTTTTTCCTAAAGCCTATCATTCCTGCAAAACGTTGACTATTTGTTTCGTAGATCTGATTGTTGTTCTCAATTATTAATGATTGAATGCTTTTTGGGAAATGTAACTGAATGCCAATATCAAACGAATTTGGCTGTAGTTCTAATCGATACCAAAACTGTAATTGCAACGATGCCTCTAGCATCTCTTTCATTTTTCCAACCGGAAAATAACTTCCTACTCCAATTTCTATTCGGTTAATTTCCGGAATTAAATATATAAAAGTGGAATCCTGCTTTTGTGCATGTATCCTTTGGTTGAGAATCATTCCCATACAAGCCATTAAAAATAATTTCCCAAAAAACAACCCTATATTAAAGCGTGAGTTCTTCATCATTTTAAAAATTAAAGTTTTATACATCATATTTTATTGATATGCATCACCAATTCAATATAGGCATTGCTCTTTTTTTGTTAATGTTCATTAGGCCAAATTGTAAACCTTTGTTTTTGTTAAGATTAATAATTCCAATTTGAAGTCCGTTGTTATAAAAACTGCTGTTCACAATACCAAGCTGCATTCCATGGTTGTTTTTTGACAAGTTATGTATTCCAATGGTCAGGCCTTGTAAATGTTCACTATGGTTAAAGCTGCCAATTACAACCCCTTTTTGGTATTTTACCATATTTCCTAAAGCGGTCACACTTATTCCTTGCATAGTGTGGTAAGTGTTAAAAACAGAAATATTGCAACCGTTTAGCTTGGTACTGGTAAAAAACATTCCGGTGCTAACATTTAATCCGTTTACCACTAGTGGCATAGTACCTTGCCAAGGGTTTGTTTCGTAAAAACTATCTTCGTTAGGGTGCACCGGAGAGTTTGCTTTTATAATATCTGGCAAATGCATAATGATGATAAATCCCATTAAAGCTCCAACAATTGGAGCGGGATTTGCCTCTACATTAATTCCGTTTATCTTTTGTTCAGACACTCTACCATTGTGTACATGTCCAAAACCAATAGCAATACCATTTACCTTTTGAATGTTTTTTGACAATGGTGTAAGGGCAATTAATTGCGATTTTTCCTTAGAGATACTATCCGTTAGATGTTGTGCATAAGAGTTGTGTAAGATAAAATGACACATAATTATTACGTAGATAATAGCTTTCATTTTCATGGAATAAATTTTTAAAGTTGATGGAACAAAGATGATTTGTGATTATTGCATAGAAATGCGTAAATCAATTATTTTATTTTTTAAATTTGTGAAAATCGCAAAAATGAACACGCAAGAAATATTGTTTAAAATCATCCGAAAAAGATTGACCAAAGAACAATCCATAAACGATTTGGTGGCACAGTTGTTACAAATTAGTTATGATGCAGCACACCGAAGAGTAAGTGGCAAAAGTAAGCTGTTAATGGAAGAAGCAATAGTATTATGTAAGTACTTTTCTATTTCGATGGATCTGGTTTTTGACAATAAGAAACAATTGGTAGTGCAAAAATCTGATAGTTTTCAAAACGATATTAATTGGGAAGAGTACATTAAAAATGCCGATTTTTTAATCAAAGCTATTTTGCAAAAGGACGCAACTGTTTATTATTTATCTAAAGACATACCACTTTTTTATACATCCAATTCCGGAAAATTATCAAAATTCAAGTATTATGTGTGGAGTAATTTGTTAAACAAACATGCCAACCCAGTTGATTTTGAAAAATTTATGCTCAATTTTCAAATGTTGGAACATCATTCTTCGTTATTAAAAAATTACGCTAATGCCAAAAGAATAGAATTTTGGAACCAAACCACGATTCACAGTGTATTGCAGCAATTACATTTTTATTTTGATGCAAGATTGATAGAGACAAATAGTGTACAAGAAATTTTAGACGATTTAAAAAAAATTCTACAACAAATAGAGCATCAAACTTATCACGATAAAAATTACCAATTGCATTACCATGAAATGCTAATTTTAAACAACCAAATCCTGATAAATAACCAGCAAAAACTTACTTTTATTTTGCCATATAATATGCTGAGTTATTTGGTAAGTCATGATCAAAACACTAATGAAGAGTGTTTACTTTTTTTTGAAAATCAGCAAAAAAATTCAATCCAATTGGGTAATTCCAACCCAAAAGAAACCTCAAAATTCTTTAAAAATCAATATCATAAAATAGAACAATTCAAACGCACCATTGAGTTGTCAGAAAAGATGAAACAACCATGGTAATTTTAAATTACATAAAACTTGAGCCATTCCCCTCTCCTTCGGAGAGGTGTTAAGGGTGAGGTTTATAAAAGTAATGGTATACACATAATGATAAGAAACCTTCCATATTTCCCCTCTCCTTTGAAGAAGGTTTAGGGGTGAGGCCAACAAAAATCGGACGAATTAATAGCAAAAGTTTCCATTTTATTAAAATATCCTACTTTTGCCAAAATTTCTTTCGAATGGCAAAAAATTTAGTAATCGTTGAATCACCCGCAAAAGCAAAGACAATTGAAAAGTTTTTAGGGAAAGATTTTCAAGTAGAATCCAGCTTCGGACATATTGCAGATTTACCTGCAAGAGAGATAGGAGTTGATATTTCCAACGGATTCAAACCTACGTACCAAGTGTCGTCTGACAAAAAACAATTGGTTAAAAAACTAAAAGATTTGTCTAAAAATGCTGAGTTGGTTTGGTTGGCTTCCGATGAAGACCGCGAAGGAGAAGCAATTTCTTGGCATTTGGCAGAAGAGTTGAACCTAGATCCCAAAAAAACCAAACGAATTGTATTTCACGAAATTACCAAAACAGCAATCCAAAAAGCCATCGAAAACCCAAGAGGAATTGATTATAACTTGGTAAATGCCCAACAAGCTCGAAGAGTATTGGACCGTTTGGTGGGGTACGAACTTTCTCCTGTACTTTGGAAAAAAGTAAAAAGCGGTTTGTCTGCCGGAAGAGTACAATCAGTTGCAGTAAGATTGATTGTTGAAAGAGAAAGAGAGATTCAAGATTTTAATACCAAGTCGCAATACCATGTGGTTGCGGAATTCGTAACCCAAAACGGCACAAGTTTTAAAGCCAAACTTTCTGAAAATTTAGAGTCATTTGAAAAAGCCAAACAGTTTTTAGAATTAAGTAAAGCGAGTTTATACGAAGTAGCGGATTTAGAAAAAAGACCCACTAAAAAAGGTCCCGCTGCACCATTTACTACTTCTACCTTGCAACAAGAAGCAGCCCGAAAATTGAGCTTTCCGGTTGGAATTACCATGCAAGTAGCCCAAAGATTATATGAAGCAGGTTACATTACTTATATGAGAACCGATAGTGTAAATCTTTCTAAAGAAGCAACCGATGCGATTCAACATGAAATTGTATCGTCTTTCGGAAAAGAGTATGCACAGCCACGAAGCTATGTTACCAAATCTAAAGGAGCACAAGAAGCACACGAGGCAATTCGTCCTACCGACATGTCAAAATCGCAATTGACTTTAGACAGAGACCAAGCCAGATTGTATGAATTGATTTGGAAAAGAACCATTGCTTCGCAAATGGCAGAGGCACAATTGGAAAAAACTACGATCAAAATTAAGGCAAATAACCACCAAGCTTATTACCAAGCCCAAGGAGAAGTAATTAAATTTGACGGATTTTTAAAAGTGTATTTAGAAGGTAGTGACGATGAAAGTGAAGAACAAGAAGGCTTGTTGCCAAATGTGCAAGTAAAAGAAAAACTTACTGCACCTCAAATTGTTGCAACCGAACGTTACAGTCGACCTCCTAGCAGATACACCGAAGCTTCTTTGGTGAAAAAATTAGAAGAATTAGGCATTGGTAGGCCTTCAACATATGCACCAACTATATCTACCATTATCAACAGAAATTATGTAGAAAAAGGAACTTCTGAAGGAGTAGAAAGAGCTTATGAAGTAATCAAATTACAAAACAACCAAGTTGTTGCCTCCAAAGAAAAAGAAACCACAGGAAGCAATAAAGGAAAGTTAGTGCCAACCGATATTGGAACCATTGTAAATGATTTTTTGGTGAAAAACTTTTCTACCATTTTAGATTACCACTTCACAGCAAAAGTAGAAGAAGATTTTGATGCCATAGCCGAAGGTAATGCAGAGTGGAGCAAAATGATGCAAGACTTTTACCAACACTTTCATCCAAATGTGATAGAAGTAGAGCAAAATGCAGGAAGAGAAAGCGGAGAACGTATTTTAGGAGTTGATCCAAAAACCGGAAAACAAGTTTCGGTTCGTTTAGGAAAGTTTGGTCCTATGGTGCAGTTAGGAGATGCAGATGATACTGAAAAGCAATTTGCTAGTGTTCCTGCAGAACAAAATATGGGAACCATTACGTTGGAGGAAGCTTTGTCGCTATTTTTATTGCCAAAAAACTTAGGAACTTATAACGGAGAAGAAGTAGAAGTGAATAACGGAAGATATGGTCCTTACGTAAAATTTGGAAAATCTTTTGTGTCGTTACCAAAAGGAGTCAACCCATTAGATGTGACTTTGGAGCAAGCAAAAGAATGGATTGACGAAAAATTAAAAGCGGATGCTCCAATTGCAACTTATCAAGGACACGAGGTTACCAAAGGAGTTGGAAGATTTGGGCCATTTATCAAATGGAATGGCATGTTTATTAATGTAAATAAACAATATAATTTTAACCAATTATCTGCAACCGATATTGAAAAGTTGATTGAGGACAAGTTGCAGAAAGAGGAGGAAAAAGTGGTAAGAGAATGGCCTGAACTTAAAATTACCATAGAAAAAGCTCGTTGGGGTAGGCATACCATTATACAAGGCAAAACCAAAATTGAGTTGGCAAAGGATGTAGACGTACAAGCTATTACTTTAGAACAAGTACAATCGATGTTTGATGCTAAAAAAGGAAAAACAGCAACTACCAAAGGGAAAACTACTACAGCTAAAAAAACGATTAAGAGAAAATGATTTTAGAATTTTTACAGCCAATTTCTGAGGAAGTTTTGCAATGCTATGATGAGGCTTTGCCAAGTCAGATTGGAAATTACATATTAAAACATACTTCATCGGAATTTCCCGATTTATCTCAAGTTAAAATTGCGTTGGTAGGAGTGGTAGATGAACATGCACCATATGCTTTGGATGTAGAAGAATTTCGCAAACAGTTTTACCAATTACACACCGGACAGTGGAACCAATCTATAGCAGATTTGGGTGATTTAATGGTAGGAGCATCTGCAGAAGATACCTATTTTGCATTAAAAGGTTTGGTAAAAGAATTACACCAATACCAAGTTTTGCCCATTATTATTGGAGGGACACAAGATTTGACATACGGAATGTATCGTGCCTACGAAAATTTAGACCAAATGATTAATTTGGCAAATGTAGATGGCAAGTTTGACATACAAGCTGCAGAAATATCTATACCTAAATACAGTTATGTTTCTCGCATGATATTAGAAGCTCCAATTTATTTACACAACGTAAGTAATTTAGGATATCAAACCTATTGGAATTCACACGAGTCTATAGAATTGATGGATCGCTTATATTTTGATATGATCAAATTAGGCGATTTACATGCCAACATTCATCTAGCGGAGCCTTATTTACGAGATGCAGATATTGTTTCTGTAGATTTAACTTCGGTAGAAGCATCTTATATAGGTTTTCAAGGACATAACAATCCAAATGGGTTTAATGGAAAAGAAATTTGTGCCATGGCTCGTTATGCCGGAATTAGTGATAGAGTAACCACTTTCGGAATTTTTGAAGGCAAAGGAACCCCACAAGAATCTTTTTTAACTGCTCAAATGATTTGGTATTTTATAGAAGGATACCATTTCAGAGCCATGGAATACCCAATTACCAATAGAAATAATTTCACCAAATACATTGTGCCTGTAGACCATCAAGAAATGGTGTTTTATAAAAGTAATTTAACCGGAAAGTGGTGGATGGAAATAGAATTGAATTTAGGAAAAAACAATAAAAACAAGAATACTACGTTATTGCCTTGTTCGCATGAAGATTATTTACATGCTTGCAATCAAGAAATTCCAGACAGATGGTGGAGAGCTTATCGAAAACAATTGTAAAAACAAGTAATTTCACATTTTTTAAGAATTATTTTAAATTTAATGATTTTTTAAATTTTGTGTTGTTTATTTAAAAAATAATAGATAGGTTTGAGCCCTTTAAAAGTAATAGTGATTAATACCTAATTTTTGTATGAAGAAGTTCATCGTTTTGTCAACCATGATAGCGTTTTTAACCAGCTGTAGCTCCGGAGATAAAGGAGAGTTGGTAGGGGTAAAAGGCAAAAAATGGCATCCTGAAAAACCTTACGGAATGACTTTAGTTCCAGGAGGTGCTTTCACAATGGGTAAATCGGATGACGATTTGGCTAATGTAGGAGATGCTCCAACCAAAACAGTTACTGTTCCTGCTTTTTATATGGACGAAACAGAAATTACCAATAGCGAATACCGTCAGTTTGTAGAGTGGGTTAAAGATTCTACCATTCGTGTGCGTTTGGCAATATTTGCAGATGAGTTAGGTCAAAAACCAACAGGAAATACATCAAAGAAAAAACCGGGAACTGCAATTGGAGATTATGCTTTTAAAGATGCAGATCCAAACACAATGAATCCGTACGATAAATACATGTATGAAAATTATTACAGTATAGGTACTGCTGACGATCCTTATGCAGGTAGAAGACTTAACAAAGATGTTCCGTTAGCACAAAAAACTTCTCAATATCCTGATGAATACTATGTAGAGGTAATGGACTCATTATACTTGCCTTTAGAGGAATCTTACAATGGCTTAAGAACCATGGATATGTCTAAATTAAAATTTAGATATACTTGGATGGATATTGAAGCAGCTGCCAAAGCAAAAAAAGGGAAAAGATCAGAATTTATTAGAAACGAAAATGTTCAAATTTATCCTGATACTACTGTTTGGATCAAAGACTTTGCTTATTCTTATAATGAACCAATGCACAATGATTATTTTTGGCACCAAGCTTATGGAGATTATCCTGTAGTAGGTGTTAACTGGAAACAAGCTAAAGCTTTTTGTGCATGGAGAACTTTAAATAAAAATGCTTACATTAAAAAATTAAACAGAAAGAAAAAGAAAAGAGATTATATCAATTCTTTCCGATTACCATCAGAAGCAGAATGGGAATATGCAGCAAGAGGAGGTTTATCTTCTGCAACCTATCCATGGGGTAATAACTATGCTAAAAACGACAGAGGTTGTTTCTTGGCAAACTTTAAGCCTAACAGAGGAGATTATGCTGCTGACGGTGCATTGTACACAGTGGAAGCTAAATCATACGAACCAAACGGATACAAGTTGTATAACATGGCAGGAAACGTGGCAGAGTGGACCAATGACTCGTATGATGCTGCTGCTTATGAATTTACTTCTACTTTAAGTCCAAGTGTAAACAGCTTGAAAAATGAGCGTAAAATAATTAGAGGTGGATCTTGGAAAGATGTGGCTTACTTTTTACAAGTTTCCACAAGAGATTGGGAATATGCTGATACAGCCAGAAGCTATATTGGTTTCAGAACTGTACAAAACTACATGGGGACCAACGCTACCGGAAATAACAATAACGGAAACAAATTCCGAAGAAGATAATCACAGTAACTTAACTTAACTAAATAACTATTTAACTTAACTAACTAAAATTTGAATTATGGCATTATTAAGTAAAAAAGCAATGAATTTTGCTTACGGTATGGGAGCTGCAGTAGTAATTGTTGGAGCACTTTTCAAAATTATCCACTTTGAAATCGGACCATTAACCGGAAACGTGATGTTAACCATAGGATTGGTAACAGAAGCTATCATTTTCGCATTATCAGCATTTGAACCAGTAGATAAAGAATTAGATTGGTCTTTGGTATATCCAGAATTGGCTGGTGGTGAAGCCAAAGCAAGAGACAAGAAAAATCCTGAGGATGCCCAAGGAATGTTGTCGCAAAAATTAGATGCCATGTTAAAAGACGCTAAAGTAGATGGTGAATTAATGGCAAGCTTAGGAAATAGTATCCGTAATTTTGAATCTGCTGCTAAAGGAATTGCTCCTGCTGTAGATGCTATGGCTGGTCAGAAAAAATATGCAGAAGAGTTATCTATGGCTGCTGCTCAAATGGAAGCTTTAAACAGCTTGTACAAATTACAATTAGAAAGTGCTAACAGAAATGCAGAGGCAAATAAAGAAATTGCTGACAATGCTGCTAAATTAAAAGAACAAATGCAGGCTATGACCTCTAACATTGCTTCTTTGAACAATGTATACGGAGGAATGTTATCTGCAATGAGCAACAGAGGTTAATTATAACCGAAACAAATTAATTTGTTCTTTAATTATTAATAAAAAGAAAAAATGGCAGGAGGAAAATTAACCCCTAGACAAAAGATGATTAACCTGATGTACTTGGTTTTCATCGCAATGTTAGCATTAAATATGTCCAAAGAAGTGTTATCTGCTTTTGGATTGATGAATGAAAAATTAGAAGAATCTAACCAAACTGCTCAAATGTCAAATGCTTCAATGTTGGCAGCTCTAGATCAAAAAGCAGCAGAAGGTGATATGCAATTTAAAGTAGCTGCAGATAAAGCACATAAAGTTGAGGTAATTACCAAAAACTTTTATGAATTTGTGGAGCAAATCAAAGCTGATTTAACCAGTAAAGTAAAAGTTGACGAAAAAACAGGAAAGTTGCCATATGAGCAAATGGACAAAGGTGACTATTTAGATGAAAAATGGTTTAATCCTGAAGGTATTTCCCCTGCTGGTAAAGAAGTAATGGCTACTATCGAAAAATACAAAAGTGATTTAAAAGCCATACTTTCAGATGACCCTAAAAAATTTGGAAGTATTATTAATGACTTAGAGAAAAAATTTAATCTTTCTAAAGTTAAAAACAAAGATGGTATTGAAATTGAATATCTTGATTATCATTTCAAAGGTTTTCCGTCAGTTGCATCTATGTTAAAATTCTCAGCTTGGCAAAATGATGTAAAAAAGATTGAAACAGATATTTATAATAGTTTATTGGGTAAAGCTGCATTACAAGCTGCTTCTTATTCTAACTTCCAAGCAATTGTTGTGTTAGAGAAAAATGCATATTTTTCTGGAGAAGCTGTAAAAGGAAAAGTAGTTTTAGGAAAGTATGACGAAAATGTAAAAGTAAAAGATTTCAAAGGCCCTGGTAAGTTAGAGAATGGTCAAGCAGTTATTTCTATGACTGCGGGTGGCGTGGGAGAGCAATCAATTGCAGGTTCGTTTACTTTCACAGAAGATGGAAAAGATATTCCAATTCCATTCAAAGGAACCTATGTTGTAGTTCCTCGTCCAAACTCTGCTACCATTTCTGCTGATAAAATGAATGTGGTATATAGAGGTTTAGAAAACCCGATGACTATTTCATTTGCTGGTGTGCCTGACAGTAAAGTGAAAGCTTCTGCTGCTGGATTACGTCAAGTTTCGGGTGGAAAATACATCATCAAGCCTGAATCTGGGAATGAAGTAGTAATCAATGTAAATGCTACTTTGGATGACGGAAAACCAGTTTCTGATAAAAAAGTTTTCCGTATCAAAAACGTCCCACCTCCAACAGGTTTTGTTCGTGGGGAAGACGATGTAGTAAAAGGTCCAGCATCTAGTTTAGAAAAATCGGTAGTTACTGCAAGTCCTAAAGATTTTGACTTTGATGTTAAATTCTCAGTAGTTAGTTTCACCATTAAAGTACCTGGGCAACCAACCGTTCAAGTAAATGGTGGAAACATGAGTCCTGCGGCAATTGCTGCCATCAAAAAAGCACAAAGAGGTGACCAAATTTCGATAGCTAATATTTTAGCTAGAATGGAAGGTTCTGCTCTAACATTAAAAGCTTCTCCGGTTATTTACGAAGTCCAATAATAAACTAGATTTAGAAGCGTTTTATATTATCATAAATATTATTAAAATGAAAATTTATTCTTTAACCGCTGTTTTGCTTTTGTTTGCTCAGTTAACTGTAGCTCAGTCAAACATTTTAAATGCCAAAACTGTTGATGAGATTGGAAAAAAGACCCAAGCTGAAATCGATAAAGACAACGATAAGCCATTAGATTATGGTTATGTTGGTGATAGAGATATCTTGATGGGAAGAATTGTTTGGGAAATCATCGATTTGGATGAAAGAGTAAACTTTCCTTTGTACTATCCGGTAGAGGTTGATTTAGGATCTGACAGAATTGCTTTGTTTGAAGTGTTGGCAAGAGGAATGGAACAAGGTAAAATTACCGAAGTTTATTCTGATAGTTATTTTACTGCAAAAAAAACGTTGAAAGAAATTCAAAATGCCAGAATTTTTATTGATACCACCAATGCTGGTAGACAACAATTCTTTACAGAAGGAAAAGTAGATGCACAGTATATTGACGAATATAAAGTGGAACCATACCACGTATCTGATTTTAAAATCAAAGGAATGTGGTATTTTGACAAACGTCAAGGGGAAATGAAATATCGTTTGTTAGGTATTTGTCCGGTTACTCCAGACGTATATACCTTAAATACTCCAGACAACATGGAATATATCGAGTTGTTCTGGGTGTACTATCCAAATGCACGTGAAGAATTACATAAGCACAGAGCTTTTAATGAGCGAAATCCGCAAATGTCGTTAACTTTTGATCATGTACTAAATGCACGCAGATTCAATGCTCGTATTTACAAAGAACAAAATGTAATGGCTGATAGAGAAGTTACTGCTTATATGCGTGAAAATGCATTAAACCAATTGTTAGAAGGTGATAGAATCCGTGAAAAGATTCGTAACTTCGAAATTGACATGTGGAATTACTAATTTGTTATTACATATTTATAAAAAACTCTTACTTTCGTAAGAGTTTTTTTTTATGCTAGATTATATCATTGTAGGTTCCGGTTTGGCTGGGATTAGTTTTGCAGAGTTTTGCTTACAACACCAACAAAAAATTCGTGTTTTTCAATCTGATTTATACCAATCGTCAAAAGTAGCAGGAGGATTGTACAATCCTGTTATTTTAAAACGATTTACCTTGGCTTGGAAAAGCGAAGAGCATGTTGCTTTTGCTTTAAATTTTTATCAACAGCTTGAGGATAAATTACATCGCAAAATGGATCATTCTTTGCCGCTTTACAGAGTGTTTCATGATGTTGCTGAACAAAATGATTGGTTTGGTTCTTCAGATAAACCAAAATTAACCGATTGGTTAGATTCCAAAATAGAACTTAATGACAACGAAGCAATAAATGCTCCTTTTGGATTAGGAAAGGTTTTAAAAACTGGATATGTAGATACAAAACTACTATTGGATTTGTATCATGCCTATTTAGTACAACAACAAGTGATTGATTTTTCGGTGTTCGATTACCAATCCATAATTTTTCACAAAGATGGAGTAGAGTATGAAGGATTTAAAGCAAAGCATATAGTTTTTGCAGAAGGATATGGATTAAAAAGCAATCCTTTTTTTTGTCATTTGCCATTAGATGGCACCAAAGGAGAAGTGCTTAAGATTTATGCTCCTGCATTGAAACTTATACACATCATCAAAAAGCAAGTTTTTATTGTTCCGTTAGGGGATGATTTTTATAGAGTAGGAGCAACTTACGATTGGAACGATAAAACAGAAGTTCCAACGGAATCAGGCAAACAGGAATTAATCAGCGGGTTAAAAGAAATTGTAAAAGTACCTTTTGAAATTGTAGAGCATGTGGCAGGTGTAAGACCAACAGTAAAAGACCGAAAGCCCATGTTGGGAACGCATCCAAACCACAAAAATCTACATGTGTTAAATGGCATGGGAACTCGTGGTGTATTATTGGCTCCCAATATGGCTTGGGATTTATTTCAACATATTCAAGCTGGCACTCCTTTAGATGCAGAAGTCAACATCTCAAGATTTAAAAAACTACTTTGGTAGCTTTTCTCTCTCTTCTTTTTTTACAAAAGGAATGAATAAATTAATCCAGATATTTCTTGCCAATCGAAGAATGATAGGATAAAATACAACCAAAGTACCAATGATTGCAAAGAAAGATGGTATCAAGGAAAGTCCTAAAAATACATTCGAAATAATAAAAGCTGCCACTCCAAATGCCACACTAACGGCATAACTAACATACATTGCTCCATAAAAAAACGAAGGTTCCATTTGGTACGTGAGTCCGCAATGCGAACATTGCTCTTTCATTTTTAGGGTTTTGTTTAAATGATATGCATTTTTATCTTCATACATGCTTTCTTCTTGGCATCTCGGACAAGTTCCTGTTAAAATACTATATAGTTTGCTTCCTTTTTTTAACATTTGCAAAAATTTTTGATTCAAATGTAATAGGTTTTTTGCAAACCTATGGTAACAAAAGATACATATGCTAAGCGTTTCCGATATTTCTATTTCCTTTGGTGGAACTTACCTTTTTGAAAACATTACCTTTCGTTTAAATGCCGGAGATAGGGTAGGACTTGTTGGTAAAAATGGAGCTGGAAAATCAACCTTGTTAAAAATGATTGCATGCGACCAATTTCCAGATGAAGGGGTAATTGCTACGGAGAAAGAAATTAAAATTGGTTTTTTGCGTCAGGATATCGATTTTGTGCAAGGCAGAACGGTTTTAGAAGAAGCTTATCAAGCTTTTGTGGAATTAAAACATATCGAGCACCAACTAGAGCAAATCAATCAAGCATTGGCTTCTCGCGAAGATTACGAATCAGAGTCTTATTATAATTTAATTGATGAAGTCTCCGAATTAAACCACCAATACGAAGTATTAGGTGGCTATCAATACATTGGAGAAACTGAAAAAATATTACTTGGTTTAGGGTTTCAAAGAGAAGATTTTGACAAATTAACGGATACTTTTTCCGGTGGATGGCGAATGAGATTAGAATTGGCAAAATTGCTTTTACAGAAAAACGATATTTTGCTTTTAGACGAACCAACGAACCACCTAGACATAGAAAGTATACTTTGGTTAGAAAGCTTCTTAAAAACGTTCCCTGGTGTTGTGGTAATGGTTTCGCACGACAAAATGTTTTTAGATCAGGTAACCAACAGAACCATTGAAATTTCTTTAGGCAAAGCCTACGATTTCCCAAAACCTTATTCTGCCTATTTAGTTCTAAGAGAAGAAATCCGTGAAAAGCAATTGGCAACCCAGAAAAACCAATTGAAGAAAGTGGAAGAAACGGAAAAATTGATTGAAAAGTTTAGAGCAAAGGCATCGAAAGCTTCTATGGCACAATCGCTGATTAAAAAGTTAGATAAAATGGAAGTGATTGAAGTAGATGAAGAAGACAATGCGGTAATGAATATTCAATTTCCGGTTTCGGTAACTCCTGGTAGAGTGGTGTTGGAAGTAGAGCATTTAACCAAAAGTTTTGGAGACAAAACCGTGTTAAAAGATATTTCACTTTTGGTTGAAAGAGGCAAAAAAATTGCTTTGGTTGGTCAAAATGGGCAAGGAAAATCCACTTTTATCAAAGCTATTGTAAACCAACTGGAATACGAAGGGAAAATCAATCTCGGACACCAAGTACAATTAGGGTATTTTGCCCAAAACCAAGCCGATCATTTAAATGGAGAGTTAACTTTATTGGATACCATGTTAGAGGTGGCTACTGATGGAAACAGAACCAATGTAAGAGACATGTTAGGTTCTTTTTTGTTCAGGGGAGATGATGTGGAAAAGAAAGTTAAAGTGCTGTCTGGAGGCGAACGAAACCGATTGGCTTTATGTAGAATGTTGTTGTTACCAATGAATGTATTGTTGTTAGATGAGCCAACCAACCACTTGGATATCAAGAGTAAAAATGTGTTGAAGAAAGCTTTGTTACAATACCAAGGCACCTTGATTGTGGTGTCGCACGATAGAGATTTTTTACAAGGATTAACAGAAGTGGTGTATGAGTTTAAAAACACCAAAATCAAAGAATATTTGGGAGATATCAATTTCTTTTTAGAGCAAAAGAAATTAGGGGATATGCGTGCTTTTGAACAACAAAAAGCAGTGGTGAAAAATGAAAAAGAAATCAATAAAGGAAGCATTTCTTTCGAAGACCAAAAAAAGCAGAAGAGCTTGGTCAATAAAGTTTCAAAATTAGAAAGAGAAATTTCGTTTTTAGAATCTGACATACAACATGATGAAAAGAAATTGGCAGACCATCCGGAAAAACACTTACACGATACCACTTTTTTTGCTGCTTATGAAGGCAAAAAGAAAGATTTACAACGATTAATGGAACAGTGGGAATTAGCGGTGATGGAGTTAGATAGCTAATGTTGGTTCGGTGTAAAATTCTATTTATAACCTAATCTAAATCTCCCTTATTTTATAAATCGTTTAAACACTGTGAACTTTACGACTTTGCGGTAAAAACAAATATTTTGTTTAAACATATTATCAATCGAACCCAATTTATCTAATGCTTTTCTGTAAATGGATGTCGAACCGTCCATGTTGCTTTGGGTTCCACCCATTTGGTTATTTTTACTAAATTTCGGTGGATAAACGGTTTTTGATGCTGCATCCATCCAATTACCTCTTCAGGTTCAGCACCAATAGAACTTTTGATTTCTAAAGCAGTTCTACCAAAAACAATCTTCTCAAAACCTTGGTTGATAGAAAAAGCAACCATATCATATAACATGTTCAAATACAACAAATAATTTTTTTGAACTTGCGGGTTGTAACCTAAAAAATACGTATCCATTTGCTTTCCATTGGCAATCAAGGTACTAAAACCTATCAAAACTTCTTGGTCAAAATAGCCATACAGATAAAATTGATCATTAAGGTGTTTTTTTAAAGCAGAAAAGTGGTTTTTTGGCAATATAAAAGTATTGAATGGGGCATTTTCAGCTACTGCATAATACAAAGCATGCAATTGCTCTTCATTATGTTCTATCCAATTGATATTCAGCTTTTTCTTCTCTAAATGTACTATTTTCCGTTGGGCTCTTTGCAATTGTTGCCGGTATTTTTTTTGCAAAGCAGTTTTGTAATCTTCAAAGCCTTTCCATTGCACATTTACATGAAAAATCATGTTAGGTTGAGCTTGTAAAGTCACATATTTTTTTGGTTTAAAAAAAGAAGTATAATCCGGAAAGGTGTAGTCTTTCCAAGTAATCATGGATGCTTTTTTTTGTTGAATATTCAACTGGTTTTGAATGCTTTGCAAACTATTTTCAATCGTATTTAAAAACAAATCAGAAGTAATTCCCTGAGTATGCCTAAACCCATGGTTACCTGTAAGTAAGTTGTTTCCAACCACCAAAACACCCGGACAAAACTTTTTCAAACAAAAATTACGTAATTGCTTATGAAGCCAAGGATCTCTTTCTCCTAAAGTAGAAAGTTGTTTAATTTCGATATATTGTACTAACGCAATACCAACGACCTTTTCCATGTCATAAACTTCTATGAAGAAAAGTTGCATATTGCTCGGAATGCCTTCTTCTAAAGATTTTAAGTAAGAAATGCTTAGAAAAATATCCCCATTGGCAATAGTTTCCCAAGCATCAGAAAGTTCATTGGTGGTGAGTTTGATTTGTGTGGTGTACAAAACTTTTTTTACCAAAAGTATTGGATTGCTTTGCGACTAAATGTTAAATTATTGCCAACCTCCAATAATGCCACCAGCTATGGTTAATGCAATTAACCAATACCCTGTGTGAATACCTATGTATTTCCATGTTTTTCTTTCAAATAAGGCATTGATTCCAAGAATAGGAAATACCAAAAATAATGCAGTCATAAAACCATGAAGTGCTCCGTGTTTAAAAGTTCGATATGCATCTCCATAATCTTGCATAAATGTGGCATAGGAAGGTTTGGCTGTTTCAATAAATTCTGGTCCGCCTATCATGCCTAAAGGACCAAATTGGTGAATTACAATAGGATTAAAGATAAAACCTATCAACAAACTCAATAAAAAGCAACTGAGAAATAGTTTAGCCATACCTCCTTTTTTTAAATCTTCCAATGATAAACAAGAGGCTTTCATCCAAGCATTTCCCATTATTTTAGGGTGGTAATAAATGCCTCCTGTCAAAAAAATACTAATTCCGGCAAAAAGCACGGCTAAAAAATTGATTTCCATAATAATGTGTTTTTAGATTAGTTAATTATTGTTTTTTATCGTTCAAAACATGTAAGAAAAATATTTCATAAACTTTTTAAAATTGCATTTCGTCGATTTTAATGCTCGACAAAATGCATAATTGATTATTTTAGCTTCATAAATATACGCATTATGAGAATTTATGTTTATTTTTTATTGTTTTTAATGCAAATTTCATTTGCTCAATATATTTCTTTGGAGGAGAAAGTAGCATTGATTGATTTTTATAATTCCACTAAAGGCAAAGAATGGAAAGAAAAATGGGATTTGAGCAAGCCTGTTGCTACTTGGAAAGGAGTTTCCGTATTAGAAGGAAATGTTATTGCTATTGTTTTGCCAAATAATAATTTGAGTGGAAATTTACCAGAATCTTTCGGAAAAATCTCTAAACTTAAAGTGCTGAACTTACAAGGGAATAGTATTACTGGAGTCTTGCCACAAAGTTTTATCCAACTAAATTTGTTAGAACATTGTAATCTTTCGTTTAATCAATTACATGGAAGTTTGCCTTCCAATTTGGGAGATTTAAAACAATTAAGAAACTTTGAATTACATCATAATCGTTTTTCTGGTAATTTACCTGATTCAATCGAATTTTGTGTAAGGTTAGAAAATTTAACGTTGTTTAACAATGACTTTTCGGGAAAATTACCTTTAGGAATTTATCAGCTGGTTCATTTAAAACATTTGCGTTTGCAAAGCAATCAATTTGAGGGGATGCTTGATGGAAAAATAGGAAATTTAATTCATTTAAAAACCTTAAATTTATTTGACAATCATTTGGTTGGATTTGTCCCAAAAGAAATTGCTTCTTTGACTCAGTTGCAAGAGTTAAATATTTCATACAATCATTTTACAGGCTTTGTAAGTCCACAAATTGCTGCAAAGGATGGTTTTGGGGTTAAAATGTTGGATTCAAATGGAGTTGCTGTGCAATTAAAAGTTTCTTCAGATCAAGTGTTGGTAGGTGCGGATGAATAATTAGCAGTATTTTAACGAAATTACATGCTTTTGGTCGAAACGCTTATTTTTTTTGGTTACTTTGTGGTTATGTTTACTACTAATTAAAGTAAATCTTCTAAACCAAATTAAGTACTGTAGATTCTTATGCAATCATTCAACCAAATAGCTAACACAATCAATATTTTAATGGTGGATGCTTCAATGCTCTGTTACAAAGGCTTTCAGTCGCTTTTAGAAGAGTATTTTAAAAATGTAAAAGTTTTACATTCAAAATCTGAAAAAACTACATTAGAGATTTTAAACACAATAAACATTGATTTATTGGTGGTTGAAAAAGACACTTCTATAGACTACTTGAATTTAATTTCCTCCAAAATTAGAGTAAAGCAGTTAAACACCAAGTTAGTTATGTTGGTAAACTCCAAGCAAAAAATTTCTGAATTACAGCTAATGTATTTAGACAAAATTGATGCTTATGTTGCGAATGACATTACCGAAGAGGAGTTTTTAGAGGCAGTGATGAAGATTATTAAGCAAACGGTAACGTTTGAAATGATAAAAGAAATGAATGTGGTTGACTATGAAGTAATTTCTAATCCAATTACTAGGCTTTCAAAAAGAGAATTTGAGATAGCTGTTTACATGAAAAACGGAATGGGTAATTTAGAAATTTCTAATCTACTTGATATTGGTGCATCTACGGTAAGCACTTATAAAAATCGAATTTTCGAAAAATTAGGCATCCAAAATTTGGTGCAACTGGTAGATATTATGCGAAAGTTTGAAAGCTTAAACTAAAAGGGCTTACTTTAAGTAAATCCATTTTCCTGTTTCCTCAACTTTTACTTCAATTATTTGGTGCTTGCTCAATCCTTTGGTAGCAGCATCCCATTTTTTTCCACTCAATCCTGAGTCAGTCTTTAATTGATTAAGCTCTTGTGGGGAAGATTTCTTCAAAAAGTTAACGATTAATTTTTCTTCTTCTGATAATTCTATTGCTTTTTTTTCAGGTCTCATTTGTGGGAAAAATAGCACTTCTTGAATAGAGGCATTATTGGTTAAAAACATCACCAAACGATCCATTCCAATTCCCAATCCAGAAGTTGGAGGCATACCAAATTCCAACGCTCTTAAAAAGTCGTTGTCTATAAACATGGCTTCATCATCCCCTCGTTCCGATAAAGCTAACTGAGCTTCAAATCGTTCTCTTTGGTCAATAGGGTCGTTCAATTCAGAGTACGCATTGGCTACTTCTTTCCCGCAAACCATCAATTCAAAACGTTCAGTTAGCTCAGGGTTGTCTCTATGGGTTTTACACAAAGGCGACATTTCTTTCGGATAGTCTGTAATAAAAGTTGGTTGGATGAAGTTTCCTTCACACTTGGCACCAAAAATTTCATCTATTAACTTTCCTTTCCCCATGGTTTCATTTACTTCTATGCCCATTGAAATGGCTGCATTTCTAATTTCATCTTCAGTTTTTCCAGAGATATCAAAACCAGTAAATTGCTTGATAGCATCCGTCATACTAATTCTAGGATAAGGAGCTTTAAAGTCAATTTGATTTTCTCCAAAAGTTGCTTTTGTAGTTCCATTAACTTGTGTAGCACAAAACTCTAATAATTGTTCTGTGAATTCCATCATCCAATGGTAATCTTTGTAAGCCACGTAAATTTCCATGGCAGTAAATTCCGGGTTATGGGTTCGGTCCATTCCTTCGTTTCGGAAGTTTTTCGAAAATTCATACACCCCATCAAAGCCACCTACAATCAATCTTTTTAAATATAACTCATTGGCAATTCTCATATACAACGGAATATCCAAACTATTGTGGTGTGTAATGAATGGTCTGGCAGCTGCTCCACCAGGAATTGATTGCAAAATAGGGGTTTCCACTTCCATGTAACCCTTTTGGTTAAAAAAAGTTCGCATGGCATCAAACAAGCGTGTTCTTTTGATGAACACTTCTTTTACTTGCGGATTCACCACCAAATCTACATAACGCATGCGGTAACGCAATTCAGGATCAGTGAAAGCATCGTATGTATTTCCCTCAGCATCAGTTTTAGGAAGTGGCAATGGCTTTAAGGCCTTGCTCAATAATTTTAAAGAAGTAACTTTTACCGTTTTTTCCCCTACTTGGGTTAAAAACAATTCTCCTTCTATCCCAATAAAGTCACCTAGGTCTAATAGCTTTTTAAAAACTTCGTTATACAAAGTTTTATCGTCACCTAAACACAATTCATCTCTATTAATATATAGTTGAATTCTACCTTCGCTGTCCTGCAATTCTGCAAAAGAAGCTTTTCCTTGAATTCGAACACTCATCAATCTACCAGCCAAAACTACTTTTTTTCCTTCTTCAAACTGGTTTTTTACTTGTTTGCTGGTTTCGCTTACCGGAAATAAGGCAGCAGGATAGGCTTCAATACCTAAACTTCTTAGTTGGTTTAGTTTTTCTCTACGGATTACTTCTTGTTCTGAAAGTTGCATGGGCTTTGTTTTAAAACGAGTGCAAAGGTACAGAATTGGTAAAAAACCAAAAAATTTTAGGTTAACTTTGCCATTCGTTACTCTTTGAAATGAAAAACACTCAAGTCATCATAGAACACTTAGGTTTGGTAGATTACCAAACTTGCTGGGATTACCAAGAAAAATTGTTCCAGCAAACGGTAGATATCAAACTGCAAAAACGAAACCAACCAGAGTTGATTACCAATAATTATTTGTTATTGTTAGAGCATCCTCCGGTGTATACTCTTGGAAAAAGTGGAGATATGGCTCATTTGCTTTTAAATGAACTTCAGTTAAAAGAACGCAATATTGGGTTTTATAAAATTAATAGAGGGGGGGATATTACTTTTCATGGACCAGGACAATTGGTGGGGTATCCCATTTTAGATTTAGAGAATTTTTTCACAGATATCCATCGTTATTTGAGGTTTTTAGAAGAAGCAATTATTTTAACCATTGCCGAATTTGGTTTGGTTGGTACAAGAAGTTCAGGTGAAACTGGTGTGTGGCTGGATGTTGGAACCCCATTTGCCAGAAAAATTTGTGCCATGGGAGTCAAAGCTTCACGTTGGGTTACCATGCACGGCTTTGCATTAAATGTGAATACTGACTTAGGTTATTTTGATCACATAATTCCATGTGGCATCAGAGGCAAAGGAGTTACTTCGATGAAAGCAGAATTAGGGAAAGAAATTTCTATGGAAGAAGTCAAAGAAAAATTTACCAAACATTTTCTGACACTTTTTGAGGCAACACTTTAAAAATCTAATTTAAGTTGCTGCATATTTTTATCCCATTGAAAACTTTTTCGATGATGTTCACACAAACCGTATTGTTGTATGGCTAGCTTATGATCTTTGGTAGGGTAGCCTTTGTTTTGTTTCCATTGATATTTTGGATAAGCTTCGTGAATTTCCTCCATGTATAAGTCTCTGTGTGTTTTTGCCAAAATAGAAGCTGCGGCTATATTCAAATATTTGCCATCCCCTTTAATGATGCATTCGTTTGGAACGTTTTGAACAAACGCAAGTTCATTTGGGGTAAAAATTTTACCCGTAGTATTATGGAATGGCCTTTTTGGAGTTATTTTTTTGTTGCCATCTATTATGATGTATTGCGGAATAGTTTCTAATTTCAAAATACATTCTTGCATGGCCTTTAAGGATGCATTTAAGATGTTGATTTCATCAATTTCTGAGGGAAGAATGGAGGTTACTGCATAACTTATAGCAATATCTTCAATAATAGGTTTAAGTTCAAAACGTTTCTTTTCATTGATTTTTTTTGAATCATTCAGGTTTTCTAATAAAAATTGCATCCACTTTTTATCAACAGAATGATTTGATGTATTTAAGATGTTTTTCGGAAGGATTACCGCTGCTGCAGTTACAGGGCCAGCTAAACAACCCCTTCCAGCCTCGTCACAACCGGCTTCTAAGTCATACATACTGAATTGATTACTTAATGTTGGCATAACATTGAATTATTTTTAAAGAAAACGCAACCTTTTTTATTTTAATGCATCTAAAGTTTAATTTGAGTGCACTAACAATAATTTTAGCGAACTTTTTTTAACAAATATAAACCAATAAAATGGTGAACAAAATTTGGTAGTTTAATAAATAATTAAGAAGTTTGCGGAATAACTAACTCAAATAAAAGTAATATGAGATCAAAATTCAAATGGATTTTAACGCTCGTTGCAGCGTTTTTGATGCAGTTTTCTTTTGCACAAGAGAAAACTATCTCGGGTACTGTTTCAGGTGATGGCATGCCGCTACCTGGTGCTACAGTGCTTGTAAAGGGTACTAAAAATGGTACTACTACTGATTTTGATGGTAATTATACCATTAAAGCAAAGCAGGGGGATGTGTTGGAAGTATCCTATGTTGGTTACAAAACTAAATCTGTAACAGTAGGTGCTGTTAACAGAATTAATGTAACCCTTGAAAATGACACTACACTTCCTGAGGTTGTAGTAGTAGCAGAAGGGTACAAAACTACCACAAGAGCAAAATCTGTTAGTGCTGTTGCTACAGTTTCTTCTGAAACTTTAGAAAACAGACCTAACGCATCTGTATTACAGTCTTTACAAGGGCAAGTAGCAGGTTTCCAAATTACAACTGGTTCTGGTCAGCCAGGTGCTATCTCTAACACCATTATTCGTGGTATTGGTAGTATCAACGGTAATACAGAGCCTTTGTATGTAATTGATGGTGTGCCTCAAAGTGGATCTAGCTTTAGAGCTATCAACCCTGAGGATATTGACACTTTCAACGTATTAAAGGATGCTGCTGCAACTGCATTGTATGGTAACAGAGGTGCTAACGGGGTAGTAGTGGTGAATACCAGAAGAGGTAAAAACAGAGAGTTTTCTGAAATCGTAGTAACTTCAACCACTGGGGTTTCTACTTTGCAAGACAACTACTACAACAAAATGAGCTCAAGAGAGTTGTTGATGATTGAGAAAAGAAAAAACAATGGTTTTGGTAGATTCTTAACAGATGCTGAAATTGCTGCTTGGGATGTAGATACAGATTGGAAAGATGTTTTATTACGTAAAGCTTCTCAGAAAACTGTAAACGTTTCTATGTCAGGTGGTACTGAAAAATTACGTTCTTTTACTTCTATCAACTATAACGAAACGGAAGGTTTGTCAAACATGTCAAACTTTAGTCGTTTTACTTTCCGTAACAACTTAGACGGAAAAGCAATGAACGATAAATTATCTTACAGCTCTAGTTTATCTATTGCGTTTGTAAAAGATAATCGTGTACCTGGTTTAGGAACAGGAGGGGTTAACCAAAACCCAATGTTGGCTGCTTTAGTAGGTTTGCCTTACTTATCTCCAGCTGACTACCAAAATGGTTCTCAATTAAACTTGTTAACAAGAGGTCAGTTTCCTTCTTCTCAATTCAATACCAGAGTTCCATTATTAGGTTATACGCCATTATTGATTATGGACTTAGAAAGAAACCGTGTATTCCGTTTCAATGAATTCCAAATTTTCGGATCTTTCAAATTGAAATATGATTTGACTAAAGATTTGTCTATCAACAATACTACAGGGGTTGACTATACTCAATTTACATCTACCCAAGCACAAGGGCCAAGAGGTTTCAATGCTATTTATTTTGCACAAAACGATGGTAAGCCTTTTGGTGGATCGGAAGTGCAAACTTTCTTAAGTGATGCTCAAATTGTTAATACTTCTAGTATCAACTATAGCAAAACTTTCAACGAAAAACACTCTATTGATTTAGGAGGTTACGTAGAAGGTTTGTATGCTACTGAAAAAACTTTTGATTATACTACCAATGGTTTGAATCCATTAACTTACTTCCCAGGAAGCAGTGCTGGTTATATTCCTGAAGATCCTAACAACTTCGCTTGGTACAGAAGATTTGTATCTGGTTCTGTAGCAAAAGCAGCATTATTGTCTTACTTTGCTTCTGCTGATTACGACTATGATTCTAAATTTGGTTTATCTGCTACTTTCAGACGTGATGGTTCTTACCGTTTCCGTGGAAACAACAAATTTGGTAACTTCTGGTC
Organism: Flavobacteriales bacterium; assembly: GCA_018335925.1. Taxonomy (GTDB): domain Bacteria; phylum Bacteroidota; class Bacteroidia; order Flavobacteriales; family Flavobacteriaceae; genus Flavobacterium. The sequence goes on along the minus strand of JAGXRF010000077.1, from coordinate 18,189 downwards.
TGTAGGGGGTAGAGTTAACTTAGATAAAATGTCTTTCATGCAAGGTTCTAAATTTGACATGTTAAAATTAAGAGCTTCTTACGGTACTGCTGGTAACCAAAACATTGCAGGACAGTCTATCTATGCAATTCCTAACTTCTACAAAGATTTGTATGCTTTAGGAAACCCAACTTATTTAGGACAACAATCTGCTTCACCTATTATTGGTAACCCAGATGTTCGTTGGGAGGTGATTACTTCTACCAACGTTGGTATTGATGTAATTTATAACTCTAGATTAAGAGCTAACTTCGATTTCTATATCAAAGAAACTTCTGACTTATTCTTTTCTATTCCAATCTCTGCTATCTCAGGTCAAACTTCTATTGCAGGTAATTTTGGTGGAATTAGAAACAAAGGTTTTGAATTATCTTTAAACTATGATTTGATCAAATCTGCGGATCCAACAGGATTAAAAGTTAACATTTGGGGTAACGGTGCAATCAATGACAACAGCATCACTGCTTTAGATTTGCCTCCAGGACAAACCCAACAAAACTTAGGAAACACTGTTAGAAGAATTGGTGGTCCAGTAGGTGAATTCTTTGTATTTGATTATGCGGGAATCAACCCTAGTACAGGTAACCATATGTTCTATACTGCAGATGGAAATTTAACAGAAACTCCTAATGAGTCTGATCGAAAATTAACTGGCTTGTCAAGTATTCCAAGAATTCAAGGTGGTTTTGGATTTAATGTAGATTATAAAAATTTCTTCTTAACTACTCAGTTTACTTATGTAGCTGATGTACAAAGATTTGATTTTGACTTATCTTCTTTATCAGATCCAAACTCTATTGGGCAGTTCAACTTAACAAGAGATTTGTTAAACCACTGGACACCTGATAACAGAATTACAGATCAACCATCTTTATCTGTTGGTAACCAAGGATTTGCTTCTAGTTCAACCAGATTCTTAAGAGACGCTTCTTACTTACGTTTACGTAACTTACAAATTGGATATAACTTCCCTAAAAAGACTTTCAATGACAAATTAAGCTTGAGAATTTTTGCTCAAGGTGAAAACTTGTTGACTTGGTCTAAATGGAGAGGTTGGGATGCTGAGTCTCCAAGAGCTGGTGACCAATACCAATTCCCAACTCCAAGAATTTATACTGTAGGAGCTCAAATTAATTTATAAAAATAAAATACTATGAAAATAAAAAAATTAGTTGTTTTATCCCTCCTTTTTCTTGGTTTTTCTTCTTGCGATGATCAATTAGATATTGTACAACCAAGTGAAATAAACGAGGCTGTAATCTTTAGTAGTATTCCTACTTTTAGAAATGCGTTAAATACAGTTTACGCTTCATTCCCGTACCAAAATACCATGCTTTTCAATGCGGTATGGACAGATGAAATTAAAATTGGTTTAACCAATGGTGGCCAAGGAATCACCAATGGTGAACACGGTTATGTGTTGAATGACCAATCTGGTGATGCCGGCTCTATTTGGAACTCACATCACCGTATGATTAATTTAGCAAACAGAGTAATTGTTGGTGCTCCAACTGTTCCTGTTACTTCACCAGCTGAAGAAGCTACTGTTAGAGATATTGTTGCTCAAGCTAGATTTTTAAGAGCGTTAACTTTAATTCAAGTAATGCCTTACTTTACTACTGATTTAGCAGATAATGCTGCTTTAAGTATTATTGCTTTTGAAGATGTACCTCAAACTACAGCAAAGAGACCAAGAAGCACTAATGGGGAAGTGTATGCTATTATTGAGGCAGATTTAACATATGCTGAGGCTAATTTAGCTACTCGTACTGGTGATGATGCTTTGCGTTTTGCTAATTTAAATGGTTGTAAGGCTATTAGAGCTAGAATGGCATTGTACAGAAAGCAATATCCACAAGCACAGCAATTAGCTCAAGACTTAATTGACGTAGTGCCATTGTCACCTAGAGCTCAATACACTGCAATGTGGTCAGATGCTAACAATAACGAAAGAATTTTCTTCATTGCAAGACAGGTAGGTAACGCTTCTTTCTCTGGTTTATTTTCAAACGTTGGACCTGGTATTGGTAAAAATAACTGGTATGAAATGGGAAGAGGTTTATTTGAAAAATACGCCATGAATGATATCAGAAGATCTGCTTTCACAGGATTAAATGACAACTCTAACGTTTCTACTTTAGGAATTTCAAGTGTTTCACCAAATCCTAATACGGATCCGGCTTACAGAGAAAATGATCAAATCTGTATTAACAAATATCCAGGTAAAAACAATGTACCTTATTTGGCTGATTTTAAAATTTTCAGAGTTGCTGAAATGTATATGATCAAAGCAGAAGCTCAAATTGCCCAAAATAATTTAGCAGGTGCTGCTGAAACGTTAAAGGCAGTAAGAGATGCGAGACATACTACTGTGCAACCATTACCGAATTACGGTTCGCAACAAGCTGCTTACCAGGATTTATTATTGGAAAGAAGAAAAGAGTTTTGTTTTGAAGCAATGCGTTACATCGATATCAAGCGTTTAGGCCAAGTTGCTAACGTTACATTCGACAGATTCTTTAGAGATTGTGCAATAAACAATTCTTGTACCCCTCCAGCTCCTGGAGACCACAGATTTACTATGCCAATTCCTAACTCGGAACGTAATGCGAATCCAAACGTAGTACAAAACCCTAATTATTAAAAATAAATTGATATGAAAAAAAGATTTTTAACCCTTTTAGTGGCAGGTGCTTTGGTTGCTTCTTGTAGTAAAGAAGAACCAGGAGATTTCCTATACACTGGTGAAGAATTTGTCGCTTTTGAAAATATAAATGCTACGAGTATTTCTATTTCTGAAGATGCTGGTTCTGCTCAAATTAAAATTCAGTTATCTAAGCCGCAATCTGTAGCAACTACTGTAACAGTTAGTGTGGAAGAGTTAGAATTAAATGTTGGATATTCTATTCCTTCAACTCAGGTAGTGATTCCAGCTGGTGAGTTTGATGGATTTTTTGTGATCAATCCTGTTAATGACAACTTAAACTCCCCTGCAACTCGTTTAAAAATAACGTTAACTGCTGCTACTCCTGACATGAAGATTGGTATGAGAGAAGTTGGTTCATATACCAAGAATGTAACTATTGTTAATGACGACTGCCCTACTAAGTTCAATACTTGGTTTGGTCCAGTTACTGTTCAAGATGTTGGTTATGGTTCTGTACCTGCAAATGGAAGCGGTAATGCTGTTGGTGCTTGTGATATTTTACGTGTAGTAGGTGCTACTAACTTAGTAGGATGGACTTCAGGTGCAGATGCTGCTGTTAATCATGACTTTACATTAGTTCCTGATTTTCCTAATGCTCCTACCGGAGTAGCTACAATTGCTAACACTAGAATTGGTCAAGCAAACTTTAATTTTGGTGCTGGTGCTGAGCCAGGAGAAGTATTGTATACCATTACTTTTGGAGAATATAATGAAACTACCAAAATTATTGAAGTGGATTACCAAGTACGTGTTAGAAGAATTAGTACTGGTGCCTTATTCAATTTATCTGGTTGGAATGGTACTAATCGTATTATCAAACCATAAATATTTATTAAACCCATTTAAAATCCTAACTTCGGTTAGGATTTTTTTTTATATTTACACTCCATTAAATATAATGAAAATGAGAATTACATTACTTTTACTTACTTTATTTACAGGGTGTTTTTATGCACAAACCCCAGCACAATTACGTCAGGTAATTGAACAAACAGATGTTGCCACTTTAAAGAATTTAGGTGCTGAATTTAAAGCGGAATATGAAGCAAGACAGGAAAAAATTAATAATTTTCTTGCATTAAATCCGCAGTTTCCTAAAAGATATGTGGAAGATTTGGTAGAGTATGAAATTTATGATATTGAAAATAACAATCCAGTTTATAGCCAAACAGACAATCGTAATTCAGCAATTACTTCAAGATCTAATCGATTGTACAATGGAGGTGCTTTAGGTTTAAATGTGCAAGGACAAGGGATGACTGCACATGTTTGGGATGGAGGTATTGCCTTACAAACACATGTGGAATTTCCAAATAATAAAGTTTTTATTTTTGATGCCATTGGTTCATTGAGTTCACATGCAACACATGTTACCGGTACGGTTGTAGCTCAAGGAATTACCGCTAGTTTAAGAGGGAATGCTTTTGATGCTTCTGCTGTTAGTTATGACTGGAACAATGATTTAGAGGAAATCACCAATGCAGCTGCAAACGGTATGTTAGTTTCCAACCATTCTTATTGGTCTGGAAGTAGTTCTAACACATGGATTTTTGGTGCTTATGATTCTAGAGCAAGAAGTTTAGATCAAATTACCTTTGCTGCTCCATTTTATTTATTTGTAGGTTCTGCAGGAAATGACAGAAATGATTTTTCAAGTTCTATCATAGGACCTTATTTAAATCAAAAAGGAGGTTATAATTTAGTAAAAGGAATGCATAATGCAAAAAATACGTTGACCGTTGGAGCAGTTGAACAGGTTTCTATTTATAACGGTCCGCAAAGTGTTTTGATGTCCTCTTTCAGTAGTTGGGGTCCTGCAGATGATGGAAGAATCAAGCCTGAAATTGTGACCAAAGGAACTGAAGTAAGATCTACTTGGAGCTCTTCAAATACTGCCAATGCTATTTCTCAAGGGACTTCTATGTCTGCACCAGGAATAACAGGTTCTGCTGTTTTGCTACAACAACACTATAACAATTTAAATGCTTCTTTTATGAGAGCTGCTACTTTAAAAGGTTTGATCATGCACAGTGCAGATGAAGCAGGTCCGGCACCTGGACCAGATTATATGTTTGGTTGGGGATTGATGAACACAGAGAGAGCAGCCACAATTATAACTCGCAGACACGAAAATAAGCACATTATTCAAGAAAATGTATTGGCTAATGGTACTACTTTTACTACCCAAGTTTATGCTACTGGAACAGAACCATTGATGGCATCTATCTCTTGGTCAGAACGTGCATTTACTGCTAATAACGGTACAAATGATCCAGTAGGAAGTCATTTAATCAACGATTTAGATATACGCATTACTCGTAATGGGGATACCTTTTTCCCATGGAGATTGCAACCTTCAAGTCCAGCAAGCGAAGCCTTGAGAGATGGAGATAACAACATTGATAACTTTGAAAAAATTGAAATTGATACCCCAACAGCTGGTTTGTACACCATTACAGTATCACATAAGGGCTCATTAGTAAGTGGCAACCAAACGTATTCGTTAATAGTTTCTGGTATTGACCAAACTTTATCTAACCAAACTATTGCTAACACTGAATTTGCGATATACCCTAATCCAAGCAATGGTTTATTTACCATAGCTACGGAAGGTTTTGAAAGTAAAATTTTAGAAATGTTTGATATTCAAGGAAGAAGTGTGTTTTCAACTGCTTTAAACTCAAATTTAAACGACATCAACGTAAGTCATTTGCCTAAAGGAGTTTATATGGCTAGATTGATAGCTGGAGATCAAGTAACTACCAAGAAGATTGTAATCCGATAAGCATTGTGATAAATTACTTAAAAAAGACTGCTATTTGCAGTCTTTTTTATTTCTTTGCACCTCATTTTCTGTGTATGTCAAGGATTCTGATTCTTTATTTTGTTTTTATTATTTGGTCTTTTGCTCAAGATAGACCAAGGAACAATAATACTGATAACAGTCCTGTAATTACCACCGACCAACAAAGAGTACCTTCCAATAATTCAAGCCAAAGGCAAGGGGTTAATTCAAACTACAATTCAACCTCAAATAATGCTCCAAAAGCAAAAATTGAGCAGTACAAATTTTATAAAGTAGAAAAGGATACCATAATTTTAGATACTTCATTAACCATTCAAAGTGAATATAAATATAATTTGTATCGCAAAGATTTGTTTGGTTACCAACCTTTTGCCAACGAAGGGCAACCACTCAATATATTAGATTTTTCATTAAATGATTCTAGTTTGTTGCCACAGTTTGGTTTTAAAGCAAAACACCATAATTATTTACAAATAAAGGATATTACCTACCATCAAGTTGCAACACCATTAACAGAGTTGTACTATAAAACGGTAATGGAGCAAGGTCAAAGCATTGATGCTTTTTTTACTTTAAATACCAACGAACGAACCAATTATTCGATTGCCTATAAGGGATTGCGTTCCTTGGGAGTGTATTTAAACAATTTATCAAGTCACGGTAATTTTCGTTTTTCTACCAACTATCAGACCAAAAACAAACGATACCAGTTGTATGCACACATTGCTGCTCAGGATTTAACCAACCAAGAGAATGGTGGAATACAATTGATAGATAATTTTACTTCCGGTAATCAAAACTTCACCGATAGATCAAGAATTGAAGTTTGGTTAAGAGATGCTCGTTCCTTGTTGCAAGGAAATAGATACTTTTTGTCACATTCGTTTAAACTGCGACCTAACAAAAAAGAAACCAACATGGTGATAAGCCATGAAGGTTTTCATGAAAATAAATTTTACGAGTTTACCCAAAATAATTTATTTACCAATGTACCCGAAAGTGGACCTATAATTCGATTTGGAGAAGCATTTGTACAAGGAAATTTGAGAGACTTATCGGAATTTAACCAAACCTACCAAAAAGTACAATTGGCTTTGACCAATAAAACTTATGGAAAATTGTTTTTTTACACAGATTTTTTACAAAACAACTATTTTTATAACCGAGTTTTGTTACAAAATCAGGTATTGATTCCAAATAGAATCCAAGATAATATCCAAACCATTGGTGCCCGTTACCAATTCAATAGAAAAAAATTCTTGTTTGATTTTGGTTTTCAAAACGGCATTACCAATGCAGATGTTACCAAAATTGATGCTAATGTTAAATATGTTCCGAACGAAAAATACGCATTACTTTTTGAAGGAACTTTTCAAAAGACACTAGCAGATGTTAACTTTAGATTATTCCAAAGCAATTTTGTACATTATAATTGGTTTAACCAATTCAATAATCCTGGGGTTTTAAAAACCAAGTTTACTTTTGAAAATCCTTGGTTAGGAGTAGAAGGGAATTATCAAATTCTAACTGATTATCTCTATTTTTCTGATACTGCGTCTCCTGAATCTATGCAGCAATTGATAAAACCATTCCAGTTTACAGGTAGTATCCATTGGTTTTCTATCAAAGCATTTAAAGAGTTTAGTTACAAAAAATGGGCATGGAATAATACTATATTGTACCAAGCTACAGACGCTAGTACTTCTATTTTAAATGTTCCTCAGTTAACTGCCAGAAGCACTATGTACTACAGCGGCACTTTGTTTAAAAAGGCGATGAATTTTCAATCAGGAATACATGTACATTATTTTTCAGAATATTTTGCTAATGAATATAACCCAGTAATTGGAGATTTTTTTGTGCAAAATACCCAACCGATAGGTAATTTTCCAATGGTAGACTTGTTTTTTAATGCTCGAGTTCGTCAAACGAGAATCTTTTTTAAGGCAGAACACCTGAATGCTTTATTTACCAAACAACCAAATTATTTTACCACACCAACCCAACCTTATAGAGATTTTATCATTCGTTTTGGTTTGGTTTGGAATTTCTTCCAATAGGAATTCCTATTTTTGCATCTCATTTTATCATTATGATTTACGCTAAAAACATCTTAGAAACCATAGGCAATACCCCAATGGTGCAAATCAACCATATCACAAAAGAATTGCCATGTATGGTTTTGGCAAAAGTAGAAACTTTTAATCCGGGAAATTCTGTAAAAGACCGTATGGCTTTAAAGATGGTAGAGGATGCTGAAAAAGACGGAAGATTGCAGCCTGGAGGAACCATTATTGAAGGAACTTCCGGAAATACCGGAATGGGCTTGGCTTTGGCTGCAATTGTAAAAGGGTACAAATTGATTTGTGTAATTACTGACAAGCAATCCAAAGAAAAAATGGATATTTTGCGTGCAGTTGGTGCCAAAGTTATAGTTTGTCCAACCGATGTAGAACCAACTGATCCAAGATCCTATTATTCTGTTTCTAAAAGATTGGGACAAGAAATTCCAAATTCATGGTATGTAAATCAATACGATAATCCAAGTAATTCGGTAGCTCACTACGAGCAAACTGGCCCTGAAATTTGGGAACAAACCCAAGGTAAAGTCACCCATTTTGTGGTTGGCGTAGGAACAGGTGGTACTATTTCAGGGGTAGCAAAATTCTTAAAAGAAAGAAATCCGAATGTAAAAATATGGGGAATAGATACTTACGGTTCTGTATTTAAAAAATACCATGAAACTGGAATTTTTGACGAGAACGAAATTTATTCCTATATCACCGAAGGCATTGGTGAAGATATCTTACCAAAAAATGTTGATTTTTCGTTAATTGATGGTTTTACCAAAGTAACCGATAAAGATGCTGCTGTTTTTACCAGAAGATTGGCTTTAGAAGAAGGAATTTTTGTAGGGAATTCTGCAGGTGCTGCTATTAAAGGAGTGTTGCAATTAAAAGAACATTTTAAGCCTGAAGACGTGGTAGTAGTATTATTTCATGATTCTGGTACAAGATATGTTGGGAAAATTTTTAATGACGATTGGATGCGTGAAAGAGGATTTTTAGAAGAAAATATCACCAAAGCATCGGATTTGATTCAGCAACATCAAGACAAGCCTTTGGTAATTGTTAGAACAGAAGAATTGGTTTCACATGCCATTGATCGTTTTAAAAAATACAATATTTCTCAAATTCCTGTGATAGACACTACCGGGTTTGTGGGAAGCTTAGAAGAATCGGATGTGTTTAAAGCCTTCATTCAAAACAAAGAAGTTGCCAACCAACCAATCAAAGAAGTAATGGGCAAACCATACCCAATGGTTTCTGCACAAGCAACTTTAGAGGAAGTAGCCAAGGAAATGCAAAACCATCAGGCTGTTTTGGTACAAATGGAGCACAACAAATATCATATCATTACCAAGCACGATATTATAGCTTCTATTAGATAGTTTTTTTAAGTTGGTTTTTTAAACCAACTTAATTTTTTTAAATTTATACCACTACAAATTTTAATATAGTGGTGAAAGAAGATTTTTTACACTTTGTTTGGAAAAATCAATGGTTAGAAGTTTCAAAACTTCAAACCGTTTGTGGTAAAAATATCATAGTACACCATCCGGGTCAGTACACACAATTATCTGGTCCGGATTTTTTTAATGCACAAATTACTATTGGCAATCAAAAGTGGGCTGGAAATGTAGAAGTGCATGTGAATGCATCCGATTGGTATATCCATCAACATGAAGAGGATGTAAAATACCACAATGTGATTTTACATTTGGTATGGAATTACGATGTAGAGGTGTATCAGTCAAACGAGCAACCAATTCCGGTTTTGGATTTAAAAAATGCAATTCCACCAGAAGTGTACAAAAATTACCAAAACTTAATTGCACCAAAAAAATGGATTTTTTGTGAGAATTCATTGCCTAACGTTCCAGAGCTAATCAAATCAAAATGGTTAGAAACGCTATATTTTGAAAGATTGCAGTTAAAAACAGAGCCCATTTTAACTTCTTTAGAAAACACAAAGCATAATTGGGAAGCTGTTCTTTTTTTAGAATTGGCAAAAGGTTTTGGATTAAATACCAATGGCAAAGCATTTTATGAAATGGCCAATATAATCACGTGGGAAACTTTTCAAAAAGAAATTTCTCACTTAAAACATCTAGAAGCATTACTGTTCGGAGTAGCGGGTTTGTTAAATGATTCTTTTCAAGACCAATATGCCAAAGAAATAAATCATACATGGCAATTTTTACAAGCCAAGTATCCGCATTTACAAACAATTACAACAACGGTGGAGTTTTTCAAACAACGTCCGGATAATTTTCCAACCATACGTTTGGCTCAATTAGCATCACTGTATTATCACCAACCATTTTTATTTTCTAAACTAATTCACTCCATCGAAACTTCATCTTCATTAAGTTTTTTGCAAGTAGAAGTTTCTGATTATTGGAAAAGTCATTATACTATTGATCATGAAACCAAGGCAACAAAAAAGAAAATTAGCAATTCGTTTTCTCAATTGTTATTGGTAAATGTATTGGTTCCGATTTTTTATAGTTATCAAAATTATCAAGGCAAACCAACCGAGAGTTGGATAGAAGTATTGGAAAAAATTGCTCCTGAAAAAAACCATATTGTGGACAGATTCCAAGCTTTAACATTGAAATGTAAAAACGTGATGGATAGCCAAGCAGTAATTCAGTTAAAAAATAATTACTGCGACCATAGAAAGTGTATGCAGTGTGGTATCGGACAAAAGATTTTACAAAATACTTAAATTACCTATCTTTGAATAAATAAATGGCGATGCTTAAAAAGATTATTTGGCTTGTTGCAATAGTGTTTGTGGTTGTAATAAGCAGTTATATGGCATTTGTGTATTATGTGCCCTACAGTGAAGGTGTCCGATCCGGAGAGTTAATCAAAATTTCTCATAAGGGAGTTGTGGTAAAAACTTGGGAGGGAGAAATTAGCCAAGGGATATCTGGAGCACAAATTTTTAAATTTTCAGTGATGTCCTCAAACAAGCAACTCATCCAACAATTGGAAGAATACCAAGGCAAATACGTTAAATTAAAGTATGAAGAAAAGCTTCGAACCTTTTTCTGGTGGGGAGATACCAGGTATTTTATTAAAGAAGTAACTTTAGAAGACAACCCTCATTATCGCAAATCCAATGATTGATAGTTTAAGGTATTTTTTACAGAAATATGGCTTTCATGTTTCTTCCAGAATGGCTGATAAATTAGGAATGAAAGCAACTAATGTACGCTTGTTTTTTATTTATGCCACATTCTTTACAGCCGGAGTTGGCTTTGGATTATATCTTACATTGGCTTTTTGGCTAAAGCTTAAAGACATGATTTATGCCAAAAGATCCTCGGTTTTTGACTTATAGCAAAGCATTTTATCATTTAATTTTTTTATTTTTCCAAAAAAAATCTCCAAATTGCTGAGCATTTTAAAAACTAATGCAGTTTTTATAAAAAACACAATTAAAATCAACTAAAATTAACCAATTCTCTTAAGAGAAAAACATACGTATGTACAGTAAACTAAAATTAACCGCTCTGCTTATTTTATTACCATTATTAAACTTTGCCCAAGAAAAGGGGATAGATGAAAAAATCAACGATATTGTGAAGCCGGCAGTAGATGCCATGGGAGAAGTATTTTTTTACAAACCTTTTGCTGCAATTGGTTTTGAAATGCCTTTAGTAGTACTTTGGTTGGTACTCGGAGCTACTTTTTTTACCTTGTATATGGGTTTTATCAATTTAAAAGGAATCAAACATGCCTTCCAATTAATTCGAGGTGATTACGATAAGCCAGAGGACCAAGGGGAAGTTTCGCATTTTCAGGCATTAGTAACAGCTCTATCTGGAACTGTTGGTTTAGGAAATATAGCTGGAGTTGCAGTAGCCATTTCTATAGGTGGAGCAGGGGCTACTTTTTGGATGATAGTTGCTGGATTTTTAGGAATGTCTTCCAAATTTGTAGAATGTACCTTAGGTGTAAAATATCGCAAATTAAATGATTTAGGGGAGGTTTCCGGTGGACCAATGTACTATTTATCGGAAGGGTTAAAACGCAAAGGAGTAGGGGGACTTGGAAAAGTATTGGCTGTAATTTTTGCAATCTTAGCCGTTGGTGGCTCATTTGGAGGAGGAAATATGTTTCAAGCCAACCAATCATTTGCTCAGTTAGCTAATGTGTTTCCTGTATTTGAAGGAAAAGGATTTTGGTATGGAATTGTGATTGCCTTTTTTGTTGGAATTGTGATTATAGGTGGAATAAAAAAAATTGCGAGTGTAACGGATAAAATTGTGCCATTTATGGTTGGTATTTATGTGATCACTTCGTTAATCATCATTTCAGTAAATATCGGACATTTAACTGAAGCTTTTGGGGAAATTTTTGCAGGGGCTTTTACTGCTTCAGGAATCAAAGGCGGTGTCATAGGGGTTTTGGTAGTGGGTTTTCAACGTGCAGCTTTTTCCAATGAAGCAGGTGTTGGTTCCGCTGCTATTGCTCACTCCGCAGTTAAAACTGATGAGCCTGTAAGTGAAGGAATCGTTGCTTTATTAGAACCTTTTGTAGATACCATTGTGGTTTGTACCATGACTGCCTTAGTACTAATTTTTACTGGTTACGCACACGACACCCAAGGAATGACAGGTTCTGCATTAACCTCTGCAGCTTTTAGCAGTGTATTGCCTTGGTTTAAATATGTGTTATTGTTAGCAATTGTGTTATTTGCTTTTTCAACCATGATTTCTTGGTCGTATTACGGAATGAAGTCTTGGACTTATTTGTTTGGAAACACCAAAAAAATGGAAAACCTATATAAAGTTATTTTTTTAGCTTTTGTGGTAATTGGTGCTTCAGCAAGCTTAGGTGCTGTAATAGATTTTTCTGACATGATGATATTAGGAATGGCATTTCCAAACATTTTAGGGTTGTATTTTATGTCATCTGAAGTAAAAGCCGATTTGAAAGACTATTTTAAGAGATTGAAATCTGGAGAAATCAAAAAATTCAAATAGGAGTGATCCTTTTTTAAAACATGTGATGTATTAAAATTGTATTTCATATGAAGAAAAAAAACAAATTCCCTTTCCGTATGTACCTACATCACTGGAAGGGAGTTTTGTTTTGCAGTATTTTATTGTTTGCATTACAATCATTCTATTTTTGGAAAAAGCAACAAAAATTAAAAGTGGAATGGGAGGAAGCTTCTTCTTGGGAAGCTCTCCAGCAGCAATGGGATGCAGCGGTGTTAGAAAAAAAAGAAACCAAATACCAACAATATCCCTTTAATCCAAACTTTATTACAGAATACAAAGGGTATACTTTAGGAATGAGTTTGCAGGAAATCAAAAGGTTGCATGCATTTAGAGCACAAAACAAATATGTTAATTCTGCCAAAGAGTTCCAGCAAGTCACTCAGGTTTCTGATAGTCTGTTAAAGGAAATTAGTCCTTACTTCAAATTTCCCGATTGGGTTAATCAACCAAAAAAAGCATTTGCTTACCAAAAGTTTGAAAAAAAGACAATAGTTAAGAAAGACATTAATTTGGCAACCAAAGAAGATTTCATGGCTGTGTACGGAATTGGAGACGCACTTTCAGACAGAATTATGAAGTTTCGTGATAAGTTAGGAGCATTTGTTTCATTAAATCAATTACACGATGTTTGGGGATTGACGGATGAAGTGATTGAAAATTTAGAGAAGAGATTTTACATAAACGACCAAACCCAAATAATCAATAAAATAAAGATCAACGAAATTAACATAAAGGATTTAGCTAATTTCCCATATTTTAATTTTTATCAAGCCAAAGAAATTATTAAGCTAAGAAGTCAGCAAGGAACCCTTAAAAGTGGAGATTTAACAAAAATTAAAGAAATTTCTGAGGAAAAGCTAAAAACTATTGAGTTATATTTGGAATTCTAAAAAATAAAGCAAAAACGCAATCTTATCAAACTTATGAATTCGACATATTTTACGGAAGAACACCAAATGTTTCGAGAAACTTTCCGAGATTTTTTACAAAAAGAAGTTGTTCCACATATTGAAAAATGGGAAAAAACAGGAACAATCGAACGTTTTATTTGGAAGAAATTTGGTGACATGGGTGTTTTTGGATTAACCTATCCGGAAGCTTATGGTGGGTCGAATTTAGATTTGTTTTATACTGTGATTTTTTTAGAAGAAATGCAAAAAATCAAATCCTCTGGATTTGCAGCTGCTATGTGGGCACACGCTTATTTGGCTATGACCCATTTAAATGCTGAAGGTGATGAACGTATTAAACAAGAATATTTGGCTCCAAGTATAGCTGGAGATAAAATTGGAGCATTGTGTATAACAGAACCTTTTGGAGGAAGTGATGTAGCTGGAATGCGAACAACAGCCGTTAAAAAGGGGGATGTTTATGTAATAAATGGTTCCAAAACATTTATTACCAATGGTGTTTATGCGGATTATTATGTGGTTGCAGCAAAAACCCAACCCGAGTTAGGTAATAAGGGGATAAGTATCTTTTTAATAGATGCCAAAACAACTGGAATCAATGCTACCAAATTAGATAAGTTGGGATGGAGAGCTTCAGACACCGCTGAAATTTCATTTGATCAAGTAGAAATTCCAGCTGTAAACTTAATGGGAGAAAAAGGAAAAGGTTTTCCTTACATCATGCAGCATTTTGCATTAGAACGTTTGATTATGGGAATTAATGCTCATGCAAGAGCAGAATGGGCAATTGATTATACTATTGAATATATGTCGCAAAGAGAAGCGTTTGGAAAAAAAATCAACCAATTTCAGGCACTTCGTCATAAATTAGTAGATCATGCTACGGATGTAGAGCATTGCAAAATTTTTAATTATGCCACTATTGATAGATTAAATAAAGGGGAATATGTGGTGAAAGAAGCAACCATGTCCAAATTAAAATCAACCAAAGTTGCAGATGAAACTATTTACAGTTGTTTGCAGATGTTGGGAGGTTATGGTTATATGGAAGAATATCCGTTAGCTCGTTTGTTACGAGATAGCCGATTAGGACCAATTGGTGGAGGAACCTCAGAAATTTTAAGAGAAATTCTTTCAAAGATTATTATTGACAAGCAAAATTACAAGCCTGCGGTTAAATAAAAGATCAGGTGAAATTTATAAAAAAGGGTAAGTCAGATTTGCAAGGCTTACCCTTTTTTAATGAATTGAATCGCAAAAAATATTAAAATGACATCTAAATAAAGGCACTATTCTGTTGGTAATAGATCAGAGAATCAAGGGTATTGATAAAATATTTTAAAAAATAATTCAATATTCATCATGCATCATTCATAAATATTATTATTTTTGCACCCGTAAATGAGAGGAGGTGTCTAAATTATGTTAATAATTCCAGTAAAAGACGGTGAGAACATCGATAGAGCGTTAAAACGTTACAAGCGAAAGTTCGATAAAACAGGTGTAGTAAGACAATTGAGAAGTCGTCAGGCTTTCACGAAGCCTTCTGTAACCAGAAGAGCGGAAGTACAAAAAGCTCAATACATCCAAAGATTGAAAGACAGTATCGAAAGTTAATATTTCGAAAAGCTTCTTATAGTTAGAGTTCAAATAAATGTTTACATTTGTTTGAACTCTTTTTTTATGCGAAATTTCTTGCAGTCCTTTTTAGAGTATCTTGAAAAAGAGAAAAACTACTCGCCACTTACCTTGAAGTCTTATGGAGAAGACATTACTTTTTTTATTGCACATTTAGAAGAAGAACACCCGGAATTGCAAATTCAAGAAGTATCGTATGTTTTTATTCGAAATTGGATCGTAAGTATGGTGGAACAAGGTTTGCAAAATGTAAGTATCAACCGAAAAATTTCTAGCTTACAAACTTTTTTTAAGTTTTTAAGAAAAACCAATGTGTTGACTGAGAATCCGTTAGCTAAGCACCAGCCATTAAAAAAACAAAAAAAAGTGCAAGTGCCATTTTCTGTAAAGGAAATGGAAAATTTGCAAGAGTTTACTTTGATGGGTTCGGATTATCAGGAAATATTACATAAAACCTTGATTGATTTTTTTTATGCAACAGGGGTTCGTAAATCCGAATTGATTGAACTTAAGTTTTCTCAAGTAGATTTTGGGAAAAACCAAATCAAAGTTTTGGGAAAAAGAAATAAGGAGAGAATAATACCGATGATTCCTGCGTTAAAACAAAGTTTGGAGGTTTATGCAGAAGCAAGAAGTAAATTTTTGAAAACAGTTTCTGATGATTTTTTCTTCGTTAATAAAAATGGTGTTAAATTGAATCAAACATTTGTATATAGATTAATAAATTCCTACCTTAGTATTGTCTCTGAGAAAGCAAAGAAGAGTCCGCACGTGTTACGACACACTTTTGCAACCCATTTGTTAAATCAAGGAGCCGATATCAATTCAGTAAAAGAGCTATTAGGACATTCAAGTTTGGCATCCACACAGGTTTATACCCACAGCAGTTTGGCTGAATTACAACAAGTGTATCAAAATGCACATCCAAGAAATCAAGAATAGTTCCAAGTCTAACCCAATAAATAATTTGTATTATGAAGGTAAACGTTCATGCAGTTAACTTCACAGTTGACAGAAAATTAGTCGATTTTATTCAAGAAAGAATGGATAAACTAGAAAAGTACTATGACAAAGTGGTTACAGCAGATGTGTTTTTGAAAGTAGAGTCGACGAGCGAAAAAGAAAATAAAATTGTAGAGATGAAAATTCATGTACCTGGAGATGATTTTATGGTGAAAAAACAATGCAAAACTTTTGAGGAAGCAGTAGATCAGGCAAGAGAATCTTTTGAAAGAATTTTAATGAAAAGGAAAGAAAAAATTCGCACCCATTTATAGTTGAAAAAAAGTTTCAAAAATATTTTGAAAGAAAAATAAAAATCATACATTTGCAGTCCGTTAGAAATAGCGGACTTTTTTTGTATATGCCGGTATAGCTCAGTTGGCTAGAGCAGCTGATTTGTAATCAGCAGGTCGTGGGTTCGAGTCCCTCTATCGGCTCTTTGAAATTTTGGAAAAACACAGGGGAGATACTCAAGCGGCCAACGAGGGCAGACTGTAAATCTGTTGGGAAACCTTCGCAGGTTCGAATCCTGCTCTCCCCACAAAGTTTAAAATAAGAACTTATCTGAAAGCTTGCTTTCAAGGAAGTTCGTTTTAAAACTTTGAGTAAGGTTTACCTTACTCAGGATCATGAAGCGAAGCGAAATAATCCTGCAAGTGAATGGAAGACATCTGAAAGCTTGCTTTCGAGTAAATTCGTTTCAAAAGTTTGAGTAAGGTTTACCTTATTCAGGATCATGAAGCTAATCGAAATAATCCTGCAGGTGAATAGATGATATCTGAAAGCTTGCTTTCGAGTAAATTCGTTTCAAAAGTTTTATAAGGTTTACCTTATTCAGAATCATGAAGCGAAGCTTAAAGTTTCGCTTTAACAAATTTAAAATTGCATAATTTTAAATTTTAAAAAGCACAAAAGCCGGTGTAGCTCAGGGGTAGAGTGCTTCCTTGGTAAGGAAGAGGTCACGGGTTCAAATCCCGTCATTGGCTCAAATTTTTATTTACAAGAACACTAAATATATAACTAAGTTTTAAAAATCAATTAAAATGGCAAAAGAAAATTTTAATCGTACCAAACCCCATTTAAATATTGGTACTATTGGTCACGTTGACCACGGTAAAACTACTTTGACTGCTGCAATTACTAAAGTATTGTTTGAGGCTGGATATTCTGGAACTCAAGCTAAGTCATTTGATCAAATTGACAATGCACCAGAAGAAAAAGAAAGAGGAATTACTATCAACACTTCTCACGTTGAGTACGAAACTGCTAACCGTCACTACGCTCACGTTGACTGTCCAGGTCACGCGGATTACGTAAAGAACATGGTTACTGGTGCTGCTCAAATGGACGGTGCTATCTTAGTAGTTGCTGCAACTGATGGTCCAATGCCACAAACTCGTGAGCACATCTTATTAGGTCGTCAGGTAGGTATTCCACGTATCGTTGTTTTCATGAACAAAGTGGATATGGTTGACGATGCTGAGTTGTTAGAATTAGTAGAAATGGAAATCCGTGATTTGTTGTCTTTCTACGAATATGATGGAGACAATGGTCCAGTTATCCAAGGTTCTGCTTTAGGAGCTTTAAATGGAGAAGGAAAATGGGTAGACACAGTTAAACAATTAATGGATGCTGTAGATGCTTGGATTGAAGAGCCAGTTCGTGACAACCAAAAACCATTCTTGATGCCTGTTGAAGACGTATTCACCATTACTGGTCGTGGTACTGTTGCAACTGGTCGTATCGAAACTGGTGTTGCTAACACTGGAGATCCAGTAGAAATCATCGGTATGGGTGCTGACAAATTAACTTCTACCATTACAGGGGTTGAGATGTTCCGTAAAATCTTAGATAGAGGTGAAGCTGGAGACAACGTAGGTTTATTGTTAAGAGGTATTGACAAAGCTGATATCCGTAGAGGTATGGTTATTTGTAAGCCAGGATCAGTAAAACCACACGCTAAATTTAAAGCTGAGGTTTATATCTTGAAAAAAGAAGAAGGTGG
>JAGXRF010000076.1 GCA_018335925.1 Flavobacteriales bacterium | reverse complement strand
CAGATTAAACTTGAAACACCAAAACGTAAAAATCAAATGAATTATGTGGAGCAGCCCTTTATATTCAAAAGAGGAAGAAAAAGAATTGAAACACTGTTCTCTCAAATGTGTGACCAATTCCGAATTAGAAACAATTACGCCAAAACATTCATAGGATTTAGCACTAGAATCCTATCTAAAATTACAGCAATAACCTTGATTCAACATCTAAATAAATTCGTATTTAATCGACCAATTAATCAATTAAAAGTAAATTTGGTGTAAATGCACAACGGGTGTATTCCAATAAATTTTAACCCATGTTGAAAGAAAACTATAACGTTATCGGAGTGATGTCCGGAACTTCGTTAGACGGGGTGGATATTGCTCATGTAACGTTTTTTAAAAATTCAGCCGAATGGCAATTTCAAATTCATGAAGCAACCACCATTCCGTATCCCAAAGAGTGGGAAGATTTACTAAGAAATGCCATCTATCTAAATTCCGAAGCATTACAAGCTTTAAATTTTTCGTACACGAATTTTTTAGGAAAATTAATAGATGATTTCATCCAACAACATGCAATAAAAGATTTGGATGCAGTTTGTAGTCACGGACATACCGTGTTGCATCAGCCTGATTTAGGTTATACTTTACAAATTGGAAATTTACCTGTATTGGCTGATTTGGTAAAACTTCCTGTGGTTTGTGATTTTAGAGTGCAAGATGTGTCATTAGGCGGACAAGGAGCTCCTTTGGTTCCTATTGGAGATCATTATTTGTTTGCTGCATATGATCAGTGTATCAACTTGGGAGGTTTTTCTAATATTTCTATGATAGAGGACGGGAAAAGAATTTCTTTTGATATATGTCCGGTAAATGTGTTGCTCAATCCGATAGCCCAAGAGCTTGGATTTGCTTACGATAACAAAGGAAAATTGGCCAAATCAGGAGATGTTCACTCAGAATTATTACAGCAATTAAATACCCTTTCTTTTTATCAACAAAAAGCTCCGAAATCTTTAGGAATGGAATGGGTAATAAAAGAGGTACATCCAATCTTAAATTTCTATTCTATTCCAAGGACAGATTTATTAAGGACTTTGGTAGAGCATATTGCAATCCAAATTGCATCCGTTTTAATACAAAATAGCAAAGTTTTATTTACGGGTGGAGGATGTTACCATCAATTTTTAATGGAACGCATTGCTTTTCATGCTCCATTGGTTCAAATTGAAATTCCGGAACCCAAAATCATCGATTTTAAAGAAGCATTAATATTTGGATTTTTGGGTTTACTCAAATTAAGAAATGAGGTCAATGTATTGAAGAGTGTTACAGGGGCAAGCAAAGACCATAGTTCTGGAATAATATTAACACCAAATTAATAGGACTGATGCATCACTTTATCCTTTAGGTGTTTGTATATTTGCAGTGCTTTTAAAAAAAAGAATATTTTGAATTTTATCATTTGTTTTATCACAACCTAACTACTACATAATACATAGATTTCATGAAAGATTTGCTTAAAAAATTTGAAGATAAAGAACCAGAAATAGTGTTTCATTGGAATGATCCATACACCGAAGCTGAGGGCTGGACAGTAATCAACTCGCTAAGAGGTGGTGCTGCAGGTGGTGGAACCAGAATGCGAAAAGGATTAGACAAAAATGAAGTTTTATCGTTGGCAAAAACCATGGAAGTTAAATTCACGGTTTCCGGTCCTGCTATTGGTGGAGCAAAATCAGGAATTAATTTTGATCCAAACGACCCAAGAAAAAAAGAAGTCTTGCAACGTTGGTACCAAGCGGTATCTCCATTGCTTAAAAATTATTATGGTACTGGAGGTGATTTGAATGTAGATGAAATTCACGAAGTAATTCCAATTACCGAAGAATGTGGCGTTTGGCATCCACAAGAAGGGGTTTTTAACGGACATTTTAAACCAACGGAAGCAGATAAAATCAACCGAATTGGCCAATTACGTCAAGGGGTAATTAAGGTAATTGAAAATACAAAATTCTCGCCTGATGTTAACAGAAAATATACAGTTGCAGACATGATTACAGGCTATGGAGTAGCAGAAGCTGTGAAGCATTTTTACCAAATTTACGGTGGAAATGTGGTTGGAAAAAAAGCCATTGTGCAAGGATTTGGCAATGTAGGTTCGGCTGCTGCTTACTATTTAACCCAAATGGGAGCAAAAGTAGTTGGGATTATTGACAGAGCAGGTGGAGTGGTTTCTCAAGAAGGTTTCTCCATGGATGAAATGACGGAATTGTTTTTAAATAAAAACGGAAATCAATTGGTGAGCAATCAAATGATTCCTTTTGAAGAATTGAATGCAACTATTTGGAATATGGGTGCACAAATTTTTGCTCCTTGTGCTGCCTCTCGATTGGTTACCCAGGAGCAAGTAGACCAAATGATTGCTTCTGGTTTAGAAGTAATTTCATCTGGAGCCAATGTACCTTTTGCAGATAAAGAAATATTTTTTGGTCCGATTATGGAAGCTACGGACAAAAAAGTGAGTTTGATTCCTGATTTCATTGCCAATTGTGGAATGGCCCGAGTATTCGCCTACTTTATGGAAAGAAAAGTACAAATGACAGACGAAGCAATTTTTCAAGATACTTCTGACATCATTCGAAAGGCCTTAGAAAAAACCCATGCCCTAAATTCCGATAAAACTAACATAAGCGAGACTGCTTTTACGATTGCTTTACAACAATTAACTTAGAGATATGTTACTTATTTTAATCATTTTATTTGTCGTTGGTTATTTGTCTATTGCTTTTGAGCATCCATTAAAATTAGACAAAACCGTACCTGCTTTGATCATGGCTGGGGTCATGTGGGCTGTGCTATCAGTTGGCTTTAATAATGGATGGTTTTCTATTGTAGATGAGCACGGACACATTTACAACATCATGGAGGGAGATCATGAAGTGCAGAAAGAAGCTTTTTTAACCAATTTGATGCATCATTTTGGGAAAACAGCGGAGATTTTAATCTTTTTGATTGGTGCCATGACCATTGTAGAAATCATCGACTTACACCGAGGATTTGATGTAATCAAAAGCAGAATCAAAACCAATAGCAAAAAAAGATTGTTATGGACTTTAGGAATTGTGGCTTTTATTTTATCTGCAATTATCGATAACTTAACCGCAACTATTGTTTTATTAACGTTGTTGAAAAAATTAATCCCTAAAAGAGAATACCGTATTTGGTTTGCATCGATGATTGTGATTGCTGCCAATGCTGGTGGTGCATGGTCTCCAATTGGAGATGTAACCACTACCATGTTATGGATTGCCAATAAATTAACAGCTATTGGATTAATTGAATACGTAATAGTGCCATCCATTTTGTGTTTTGTGGTTCCTTTTGTAATCGTAACATTTATGAAACCATTTCAAGGTGATGTGCCAAGAAGATATTACCAAACGGAAGTAGAAACTGAACGATTGATGAGTTCTAAAACCATGCTTTTTGTTGGGATTGGAGCCATTATTTTTGTGCCAATTTTTAAGGTAATTACAGGCTTACCACCTTACGTTGGAATGATTTTAAGCTTAGGGATTGTTTGGTTAACCTCTGAGTATGTGAAACCATTTAAGAATTTCGACAAAAAAGACAAGCATTTGTATTCTGGTCACAAAGCACTTTCTAAAATCGAGTTCTCAAGTATCCTATTCTTTTTAGGAATTTTAATGGCAGTAGCTGCTTTAGAAAGCTTGGTTTTTGGATCTATTGATGGGGTTGAAGTTGGTACTTTACGTTATGCAGCAGAAAGTTTGAGCAATGCAGTTCCTAACATGGATATTGTAGTGATTTTACTTGGAATTTTATCTTCAATTATTGATAACGTGCCTTTGGTTGCTGCATCTATGGGGATGTACGACTTTGAAGTAGATAGTTCTATATGGCATTTTATTGCCTATAGTGCTGGTACCGGAGGAAGTATGTTAATCATCGGTTCTGCAGCAGGAGTAGCTGCTATGGGGATGGAAAAGATAGATTTTATTTGGTATTTAAAAAGAATTACTTGGTTAGCATTTGTAGGGTTTTTGGCAGGAGCTTTGTGCTTTATGTTTATAGAGCATTACATTCGTTAACAATTTTATTTATAAATTGCCGTTTCAATTAAAAAACTATTTATGCAAGTAGATTCTACTTCGGTTGCAAATCCGAGTTTGTTAGACGACCAACCTATTGAAAAAACCTTATCCATTTGGGAATTAGTAACTAGTGGAGGTGTAGGAGGAAACATCATCATGTTTACTTTGTTCTTATTATTAGCAGTAGCAATGTATCTATATTTTGAAAGATTATTTGCCATCAATGCAGCATCTAAAATGGATGTGAATTTTATGAATAACATCAAAATGCACATCATGCAAGGCAAATTAGATGCTGCCAAAATGTTGTGCGTACAAACCAATTCTCCTGTATCCCGTTTGATTGAAAAAGGAATTTCTCGCATCGGAAAACCTTTAGAAGATATCAATACTGCCATTGAAAATGCGGGGAAATTAGAGATTTATAAACTCGAAAAAAACGTTTCTACCTTGGCAACCATTTCAGGTGCCGGGCCTATGATTGGTTTCTTAGGGACTGTAATTGGGATGATTTTGGCTTTTCATAAAATGGCTAGTGGAGGCGGACAAATTGAAGTTGGAGCTTTGGCAGAAGGGATTTACACAGCCATGACCACTACGGTTGCCGGATTGGTAGTCGGAATTATTTCATACATTGCTTACAACCATTTGGTAGTAAAAACCGATAAAGTAGTACACCAAATGGAAGCCAATGCCACCGACTTTTTAGATTTACTCAACGAACCTTCCTAAAATTATGAACATCAGAGGAAGAAATAAGGTATCCCCAGAGTTCAATATGTCGTCCATGACCGACATCGTTTTCTTATTGTTAATATTTTTCATGTTAACATCTACTTTGGTTACCACCAATGCTTTGGATTTGGTTTTACCAAAAGCCAAAGGGAAAACGGATAGCAATAAAAGCATTTCGGTATCTATTAATAAAGATTTGCAATTTTTTATCGATAAGAAATTGGTTGACGAAACTAATTTGGAACAAGAATTGTTAACTGCTATAGGAACCCAAGAAAACAAAGCAATTGTTTTAAGAGCAGAAGAAGGAGTGCCAATTGAAAAAGCAGTGAGCGTTTTAGATTTGGCCAACAGAAATCAAATTAAAGTGGTTTTGGCAGTGAGACCTAAATAATTATGCAACAAATTTTAACCATAATTTCATTATTAATCTGTTTTTCTTATACAGAAGCACAAAGCGTCAATGCAGTTTACAACGAATCGCTTGCAAAAGAATTAGGTGCAGATGATTATGGAATGAAAAGTTATTTCTTGGTGCTTTTACAATCCGGAAGTTCTGAAGGTTTTACTAAGGATGAAGTAACTGCACACTTTCAAAGCCACATGCAAAACATCACCAAATATGCGGCTTTAAAAAAAATAATAGTTGCTGGACCGATCGGAAAAAATGAGGAAGGATTGCGAGGAATATTTATTATTAATGCAGCAACTGAAGAAGAGGTAAAACAAATTTTGCAAGAAGATGGAGCTGTAGCTTCTGGAATTTTAAATGCATTGATTTTTCAATGGTATGGTTCGGCAGCATTACCAACCTACATGGATAACCATTCCAAAGTTCAGAAAAAAACATTTTAATGAAATACTTAGAAACACCACACGAAAAAAGAGCCTTTACCATTACTGCGGTATTGATGGCAATTTTGTTGTTTCTAATCATTACATTCGGACTCACTTATTTAGATCCACCACCTGAAAATGGCATTGCCATTAATTTTGGTAATACCGATGTTGGAATGGGAAATGACAATTCCCCTGAATTAACACAATCTGCACCACAAGCAGCCGCTGCTGCAAGTGCAGCACCAACCAAAGAAGATGTGGCAACCCAAGAAATGGAGGATGCTCCGGTAATTAAAGAGACTCCTAAAGTTAAACCACAAACCACTCCAACCGAAAATACCAAGCCAAAAGCAAATCCAACACCAACACCATCTAAATCCACCACAGATGCTTTAAATAGTTTATTAAATGGTCCAAAACAAGATGGCACCACCAACCAAAGTGATGGTACGGGTAAACAACCTGGCAATCAAGGTGCTTTGGATGGCTCCATTTATTCCAACGCTTATTTTGGAAGCGGTGCAGGTGCTGGTTCAGGTTCTGGTAGATGGGGACTTAATGGAAGAAGCTTGGCAAGTTCTGGTAAAGTTCAACCTAATTGTAACGATGAAGGAACCGTAGTAGTTCAAATTACTGTGAATAAAAACGGGATTGTAGTTGCCACACAATACAGTCCAAGAGGCTCTAATACTACCAGCAGATGTTTGATTGATGCAGCAGTAGACACCGCAAAAAAATATCGATGGCAACCAGATAGCAAAGCTCCAGATACCCAAATTGGTTTTATTGTGGTGAACTTTAAAAACGGAGAATAATTTTTAAGTATGAACTACCAAGAAACTGTGGAGTGGATGTTTCAACAACTTCCTATGTTTCAGCAAATCGGAACTGCTGCATATAAAAACGATTTACACAATATTCAAGCCTTTGCTTCTTATTTAGGAAATCCAGAAAAACAAATTCGTTGTATACATGTTGCAGGAACCAATGGTAAAGGTTCTACTTCCTCATTAATTGCTTCTGTATTACAAGAATCGGGCTACAAAGTTGGGTTGTATACTTCTCCTCATTTAAAAGATTACCGCGAAAGAATTCGCATCAACGGAGAAACCATTTCTGAAGATTTTGTAGTGCAATTCATTAAAAATAGCCAAGAATTTTTAAACCAAAACTTCCTAAGCTTTTTTGAAATGAGTGTAGGCATGGCATTCGCTTACTTTGCCAAAGAAAAAGTAGATTATGCAGTGATAGAAGTAGGTTTAGGAGGAAGATTAGATTCAACCAACATTATTACGCCTATACTTTCAGTTATCACTAATATTGGTTGGGACCATCAAAATTTATTGGGAGACACTTTGCCAAAAATTGCTTTCGAAAAAGCTGGCATCATCAAACCAAATATTCCGGTGGTGATTGGAGAATACCACCCGGAAACCATCCAAGTGTTTCGCGAAAAAGCTGGTCAATACAATGCTCCTATTTATTTTGCTTTTGAACAAGAACCTGTAAACTATGCTTGTCCGTTGCAAGGAAATTATCAACAACACAACTTTAAAACAGTACAATTGTCGTTGCAGGTGTTGCAGCAAATGGGATTACAAATAAGTAAAGAATCAATAGAAAGAGGTTTTGCCAACGTCATAAAAAATACGGGGCTACTTGGCAGGTGGCAAGTATTGCAAAATGACCCAAAAATAATTTGTGATACCGCTCATAATGTGAATGGTTTGCAATATACCATGCAGCAATTACAATTAGAAACCTATGACCAACTGCATTTGGTATTAGGATTTGTATCAGATAAAGATTTAGGAAATATTTTATCTCTTTTTCCAAAAAATGCCAAGTATTACATAGCTAGACCAAATGTGCCAAGAGGGTTAGATGTTGACTTGCTAAATCAACAAATGCAAGCTTTTGGATTGGTTGCAGAAAGTTTCTCTTCTATTCCTAAAGCATTTTTACAAGCAAAACAAAATGTACAAATACATGATTTGGTGTATGTTGGAGGAAGTACCTTTGTAGTAGCGGAAATTATTTGATTTTTTTTCTGCAAATCGTTTGGAAATATAAAATTCTGTTCTATATTTGCACTCGCAATTACGGCACAATACGGGTGATTAGCTCAGTTGGTTCAGAGCATCTGGTTTACACCCAGAGGGTCGGGGGTTCGAATCCCTCATCACCCACGAAACCTCTCCAAATCGGAGAGGTTTTTTTATTTGTTTAAGATGACTTATTTTGTTTATATCCTGCATTCTCCAAATTATGACAAATATTACATTGGTCAAACTAACAATTTAGAAGATAGATTAAAAAGACCTAACGAAGGTTATGAAAATTACACGAAAGCATATTTGCCTTAAGAGTTGATTTATTCTATCCAAAAAAAATCAAGATCAGAAGCTGTTTTTTTAGAGAATAAATTGAAAAAATCAAATAAAGCTAGGTTACAAGAACATATTCAAAAATATGGCATTTAAAGTATCGGTATCAATACGACGCTAAATTGTCTCGCTTAAAGTTTCTAAGTCGATACGAAGCAAAGCTTGTCCCCTTTGTGACAATTATCGTCTAAATGGAGCATTTACATTACTTGTAGAAATATTAAGATTAATTTGTTATCAATTATAGCTCAAAAATTGAACTAATAACTTAAAATTAAAATCAATTAAATAACAAAAAAATCATATCAAACTCAACTGTTTTTCTGTAATCAAATAAAACCAATTAAAGTTAAGTTTTAAAATATTATCACAAATACCTTCATCAAAAGAAGTTTCACTTCTATTCAACAATTAAAAAATTCATCAATTTATTAATTGTAAAAAATTAAAAACTATGAGGTTTTCCAAAACTTTTGATACCATTTTTTAGGCTTCTTATCTGCTCCATAACCATAACCGTAGCCATAACCGTAGCCATAACCATAACCATAACCATAGCCTTTTTTGTGATCAACAGCATTTAATACCAATGCCATGTTTTTAATTTTACCTTCTTGGTATAAATTTTTAGGTACATTCAAGGATTGCTTTTCTATATAATGAGCTCTGGAAACATACAGGAACAAATCCGCATACTTAGCAATGATTAACGTGTCTGTAACCAAACTCACAGGAGCAGTATCTACAAAAATATAATCATACTCTGCTTTAAAAGTCTCAAATAAATTTTTTAACTTTTCTGTCATCAATAATTCCGTAGGGTTAGGTGGAATTACACCAGATGGCAACACTTCAAAATGAACATACCCAGGAATTTTAACGATATAATCGGAAATTTTCGCTTCACTTTTTGACAGATAGTTGGTCAACCCTCGGTTGGCATTTACCTCAAAATAATCGGAAATTTTAGGATTTCTTAAATCCATTCCTATCATTAAAACCTTTTTGCCATAGTGGGCCAACATAGAGGCAATATTCACGGTAACAAAGGTTTTTCCTTCTTTTGGTATGGTAGAAGTAACAAAAATCATTTTTGCCCCTTGGTTTGGCAAAGTACTCAACATGAAATCCATGTTAGTCAACAAAATCCGAACTGATTCTGCCACACTTGACCTACTTGCTTTGTCTTGGTAATCATGAGCCTCATCTGCTAATGGCACATCACCTAAAAACGGGATGTTTTTGGTAATCTGTTCTACATCCATTCTGGAATGTACTTTGGTATCCAACAAATCTTTTACATATAATATTCCAAAAGGTATCAATAAGCCCAAAAGCAGTCCTGCCAATAATACAATATTTCGCTTTGGAGCAACAGCACCTAAGGAGTAAGCAGCATCAATCACTTTTGCTTTTGGTGCAGTAACTGCTAAGGAAATGGCATTTTCTTCTCGTTTTTGCAATAAAAACAAATACAAAGTTTCTTTGATGTTTTGTTGTCGGGTAATGTCTCTTACAATTCGCTCTTGGTAAGGAACTTTAGACACTTTGTTATCAAAAACATCGGCTTGACTTTTGGTTTGATTTGATTGAATTTGTAACGATTTTATGGCACTTTGCAAACTTTCTTGAATTCCTTTTCGCAATGCATTGATTTGCTCCTCTAATAGCATAGCTTGTGGGTGATTGGTGGTAGCTTGGTCTAAAATTCGATTTCTTCGCAGCACCAACTTATTGTAATCCTCTACGGCAGATGCCCCTACATTATCAGGAACTATGTTGGCAGGTATCAAACTTTCTGAAGTTGCAGTTTGTAAATATTGCTGCAAGTATTGCACCACCTTTTTTTGGGTTTCTATTTCAATATATTTTTTGTCATACTGACTTGCCCCTTGTAAATTCAATCCAGCATCGGTAACCAAATCTGTTAAACGATTGGCTTGTTTAAAACTTTGGGCATTGATTTCTACTTCGCCCAATTCACCGGAGATGATGGCCAACCTGCCATCAATAAACTCCTCTGTATTTACAGCAACCGCATTTTTGTCTTCAATCGCTTCCTCATTATACAATGCCACCAAAGTATTTACAAAATCAATCCCTCTTTTTTCGTGAAAATCTTTGTGGTCTAATTTTAAAATATTTGATTTTTTTCTTGGGATACTCAAATTCAAATTTCCCTTAAAAGCAGAAGCAACATTACTAATAGGAAATAATAGGATTTGGTACTCGTTTTTTTGGAAATCTTTAGCATTGGCTTGGTACAAAAGCTTGAATCTTCCATTTTCAGTAATAAAAATCTCCCCAAAATTTAAAGTTCTTTTTTTACCCTCCAGCTCTAGCTCAAATGTATTTTTATCTATTAATTTTACCTCCAACACTTGTCCTTTGGTGATTTGTTGCACCGAATCAAGTAATTGTAACTGAATGGGGATGTCTCCGTAAGTATGTGAGGTGATGACTCTTCCTTGCACTTTATATTGTACTTGTAAACCCAAACGTTTTACTGTTTTTTCCAATAATGTCTTTGAAGTAAAAATATCAATCTCATCTTCTATGTTTGAGGTTTTTCCTCCGGAAATACCCAACTCGCCAAAGATAGCATCCCCTAAATTTTTAGACTTGTTATTGTCCTCTTTAATCATGATGGAAGAGGTAATGCCATATTGGCTAGGGGTGTATCGCAAGTACATATATGCCACAAAAAGCCCTAGAAAAGCTCCAAATGCAAACCAATACCAATGCTTTACATATCGCATCAGCTGGGCTACAATATTGGTATTCTCTTCCTGAGTAATCAAAGGGGGATTGTTTTCCATTATCTTCTAAATAAAACAATTGCGGTTAATAACAAACTAATGGCTGAAATCACAATTCCGGCATTGGCACCAACTGCAGAGGAATCTCTTCTTGCAGCTCTCGGCTCCACATACAACACATCGTTGTTTTGCAAATAATAATAAGGAGACTGCATAAAGTTGGCATTGGTCAAATCAATGGTGTAAGTAGATTGCACCCCGTTAATTTCACGAATCAATAAAATATTGGTACGCTTGCCAAAGATAGTCAAGTCACCTGCTCCGGCCAAGGCTTCTAAAACCGTCATTCGATCGCTATTCTTCGCAACTATACCAGGTCTGTTTACTTCACCTAACACAGAAACTCTAAAATTAACCGTTCGAATATTAATTATAGGATTTTTAAGTAATGGTGCTAACTTCTCTTCCAATAAGATTCTGCATTGGGTTTTGGTAAGTCCTTCTACTTTAACATTCCCAATAGTAGGCATATCAATCGTACCATCCGCTGCTACCAAATAAGTAAAAGGTTCCGCACCTTGTGCTAAATTGATCATTGCCATCTGTTCTCCTCCCATACCTAAATTAAACGGGCTAGCTGCTATAGGATCAGTAGTTACAATTTGTATAAATAGAACATCGTCTCTTTGGATGACCGGTTCATAGTTTTGTAAACTCTTGGTAATATTATTGTTTTGGTATTCTTGCAAATACACAATTTCCTTTTTGGAAACACAAGATTGTAGTCCAACCAATAAAAGTAATAAAAATAAGGTAAGGCGTAAACGCATGTAATATTAATTTAAGGTATCTAACGATTGAAATTTGGAATTCTTACTTAAAAACTCTGGTACTAACTGCTTCATTTTTTGCACGATCAATTCTTCCTCCAAGTTTTTAGCCAACTGAATCAATTCAGAAATTTGTTGGTTCAAGTTACTAATTTCGGTTTCTTCTTCAGTTGCAATCATAATTTTTTGATGATAGGTTGGTAAAGTTTTGGCTTTGTCATTTAATAATTCTTCAAATAGCTTCTCTCCAGGTCGCAAACCAACCACTTGAATGTCAATATCTTTGTACGGTACATAACCCGCCAACTTGATCATTTTCTTAGCTAAATCAATTATTTTAACTGGCTCTCCCATGTCAAAAATAAAAATTTCTCCCCCATTTCCCATGGTTCCTGCTTCCAAAACCAATTGGCAAGCTTCCGGAATAGTCATAAAAAAACGTATAATATCCGGATGGGTAATGGTAATTGGCCCTCCTTCTTGAATCTGCTTTGTGAATAATGGTACTACCGAACCATTTGAGCCAAGAACATTTCCAAATCGGGTAGTAATAAATTTTGTAGAACAGCCCTTAGTTTCTCTCACTTGATGCAAATGCCTCACATAACATTCTGCGATCCTCTTACTTGCCCCCATGACATTACTAGGATTAACCGCTTTGTCTGTAGAAACCATCACGAAGGAATCTACTTGGTATTTACAAGCCAAATCAGCCACAATTTTAGTACCGAGTACATTGGTAAATATTGCTTGCTTCGGATTGTCTTCCATCAAAGGTACGTGCTTGTAAGCTGCTGCATGATACACTACTTGAGGACGATATTGTTCAAATATTTTTTGCATCCCACCTTTTCTTCTCACATCTGCCAAAACTGGAACCAAATGCATTTTTGGAAAAAGTTTTTTCAATTCTAAATGCAAATCATGTAAAGGCGATTCTGCCTGATCTAACAACAACAACATTTTAGGTTGAAACTGCAACACTTGTCTTGCTATTTCGCTGCCAATAGAACCAGCAGCCCCTGTAACCATGACTACTTTGTTGTGTAACTGTTCAGAAATTCCCTTTTTATCCAATACAATTTCCTTTCTTTCCAACAAATCATGAATTTCGAACTTTTTGATTTTTTTGGAAATTTCAGTACTATTCTCCCAATTGGTGACCATAGGAGAAACAAACACTTTGAAATTATATTCCAAACAGTCGTCTACAATTTGATTTTTTTGTTGTTTAGACAAACTATTATCAGCCAAAACTAATGCTTCAGCTTGCATGCTTCGCATCAAGACACTTACCCTCTTAGGCATGCTGTAAATTGGTACATTTAAAATACGCTTAGAGGTATTGTTTTGGTAAGGATCAATAAATCCTAAAATCTTGAATCTAGCCGGTGACTCCATCATCAAAGCATTGGCAATTGCTATAGAGTTGGCATCTGCTCCTAAAACTATTGCTCGAGTTTTGATTTGTGATTGGATGGATAGAAAATGGTCAAAAATAAATTTTACAAAAATTCGGTATAAAAACAAATACACAAAACTGAAAGAAAAATAAATCACCAAACCGGTATTCAAAAGTAATTTGATACCCGTTTTTTGTTCAATATACCAATTCAGAAAAAACAACACCAAACAAGTCACCCCTTGAGCAACAAACAATTTAATTCCATCTATAAAACTAGAATGACGAATAATGCCGGCATAAGTTTTAAAAACAAAAAAGAACAACACATTCATGGTGATGACACCCGACCATGTGATCTCCTTAAAATTTTGCAAAATAGCAAAATACATCCCCATGTCTAATAACAATATTCTAGTCGAAAGAATGGAAAATGCCAATATGAAAACATCCAAAAAAAGTACCAACCAACGAGGTAGATAACGTAAATTCCCGAGGTTGGTTTTTAAATTCCAACTTCTGAAAATTTGGTTAGGCTCTATGGAGAAAATAGTTTTCACTAAATAATAATTGAAATAGAATTGGACACTTTCAAATTCTGAAAAGCGTTTTGAATCCTTGCTTTTTGTTGCTCAGATAAATTAGATCCGGAAGGCAAACATAAGCCTTTTTCAAACAACTCCTCTGCAACATTCTCCCCAAAATATTTCGCATTTGCAAATACCGGTTGTAAATGCATTGGCTTCCACAACGGACGAGACTCTATATTTTCTTTTTCTAATGCCAAACGAATGGTTTCTCGCTGCTCATAGCCATTCGTTAAAATACAACTTAACCAATGATTGGAATGGTACTGATCATTGCATTCCGTATGTACATGAATATGAGAATCTCGAAAAAGTTCATGGTAAAAAACATTCATTTTTCTTCGAAGCTCCACATGTGCTTGTAATACTTCCATTTGTCCACAGCCAATTCCTGCAGAAATATTACTCATGCGGTAATTATAACCTATTTGAGAATGTTGGTAATGTGGTGCTTGGTCTCTGGCTTGGGTAGCTAAAAATACCGTGTGCTGTTTTACTTCTACTCCATTTACCACCAATGCTCCACCACCTGAGGTGGTAATGATTTTATTGCCATTAAACGACAACACACCAAATACCCCAAAAGTTCCGCAAGATTGACCACGATAAAAGCTTCCCAAGGCCTCTGCAGCATCTTCAATAATTGGAACGTTGTACTTGTTTGATAATGCATGAATCTTATCCACTTGGTAAGGCATTCCATATAAATGAACTGCTATAATGGCTTTTGGCTGAATCCCTTTTTTTTGGTAATATGCAAGAGCTTCCTCTAAAGCACCCGGACATAAATTCCAAGTTTCTCGTTCACTGTCAATAAACACTGGAGTTGCACCCAAATAAGCAATTGGATTGGCAGATGCAGCAAAAGTTAACGATTGACAAAGTACCACATCTCCTGCAGAAACTCCGCATTGAATGAGGGCTAAATGCAGTGCAGCAGTTCCAGAAGAAAGAGCCGCAACTTTTTTGTTTTGCCCAATAAAGCTCTCCAAACGATATTCAAACTCCTCTACATTTGGACCTAAAGGAGCTACCCAATTCTGATCAAACGCTTGATGTATATATTTCAATTCGTTTCCTCCCATATGAGGAGAAGACAACCATATTTTTTCCAAAGCCAATCCTTTATTTTGTCGCAAATATAACTAAAATTGACATCTTATTTTAAATTTTCCTTCACAGTTTAAGTTAACTTTTTTTCTTTAACAATCGTTTTGTACTAATAAAATAAAATAATAGAACTTCTATTTCAAACAAAAAATTTTGATAATTGACAATAATTCCTCGTCGATTTTAATTTGATAATGATTTTTGATCACTTGAAGTAAGCCTTAAAATCGATTCAACGATTCAACGCATAAACGATTTAACAATACACCGACCATCGATTTTCGACCACCGAAATATTGTTTATCTGTTTATCTGTTTACATAACAAACGCTTAATTTCTGTCATCCTGAACTTGTTTCAGGATCTCAATTCAATCAGTTAAGCGTCTCTTAAAAATAAAATATCATCCGCAAAGGAAAAACTTAAAGCTTTTAAGCAATTACCGATTATCGACAAGATTTTATGTCCAATAGATAAAATAAGGAAAATCATTGTTTTATGGCAATTATAAAACCTCACCCCCGACCCATCTCCAAAGGAGAGGGAAGAAATCCCTTCTTTAAATCATTATTAATGGTTTAGTATATTATTTGTTTATTGATCATTTGAAGTAAGCCTTAAATGAAAGTCGATTCAATGACTGAAAGACACAACGACTCAACGATTCAACGATTCAACGATTCAACAATTCAACGATTCAACGATTCAACGATTAACCACCCGCTCCACCCAAGCATCCAAGTCTATCAAAAAAGGAAATAGTGTAAAAAAAACAATTTGTACATCCAACCAAAAAGAACGATGTTGGGCATACCAACGGTGCAAGCGAACTTTATCCGGCCAAATAACCGTATCGTTATATTCCTTTGGGTTGGGTTGTGCAGCAAGGATGCTTTCTTCGTTGCGGTATTTTAACGAAGCCAAACCGGTAAGACCGGGTTTGCAATGCAAAACGATGTAGTCGTCTCCTTGCAGTTGGTCGGCATAGCCAGGCACATCCGGACGTGGACCTACCAAAACCATATCACCTTTCAAGAGATTCCAAAGTTGTGGCAGCTCGTCTAATTTGTATTTTCGCATCCAAGCTCCAAAAACCGAAATACGTCCTGTTACCCGATGCAGGCTTCGAAACTTATATATTCGAAATACTTTGCCATGCTGCCCTACCCTATCTTGCACAAAAAGTCCATTGGAAGCAGTATCCCAAGCAGACAACAGGAGAAGTAATGCAACAAAACCTCCAAAAAAAAGGACCAATCCTAAAAAAAGCTGAAGTATCATAAAACAAAATACCCGACAAAAGTCGGGAATATTTGTTGATGCGTTTATTTGTTTATGTGTTTATTTTTTTATTGAGTCGTTGAAAAGCCTGCCCTGAGCCTGCCGAAGGGTTGAATCGAGTCTCGATGACCGACCACCGAAATATTGTTTATCTGTTTATGTGTTTACATAACAAACGCTTAATTTCTGTCATCCTGAACTTGTTTCAGGATCTCAATTCAATCAGTTAAGCGTCTCTTAAAAATAAAATATCACCCGAAAAGGAAAAACTTAACGCTTTTAAGTATTTACCGACAACCGATTTTAGGGATTGGCAATAAACCCAACTACTTAAACAAATAAACGCTTAATTTCTGTCATCCTGAACTTGTTTCAGGATCTCAATTCAATCAGTTAAGCGACTCTTGAAAAAAAATATCACCCGCAAAGGAAAAACTTAACGCTTTTATGTATTTACCGACAACCGATTTTAGGGATTGACAATAAACCCAAATACTTAAACAAATAAATACGAACCAACAATACAACTTGAACGTTAAACCTGAAACTTGAAACCTCATATAACAACCATCAATTCAGCACCATGTTATAAATAAAAAAGCCCCGCCTAAGTAGCGGGGTATTTTTATATTGTGGATACGTTTATGTATTTATTTGTTTAAAAAAATTGCAATATGATTTAAAAACCAATCATTAGAAATCTGACAACGATTCAACGATTCAACGATTCAACAGTTCAACAATTTCACAACACTCTCCCAGGATTACCCACTACTGTAGCACCATCTGGCACATCGTTAATTATCACGGCTCCGGCACCAATGGTTGCCCATTTACCAATTTGAATTCCGGGGATTACACATGCACCAATTCCAATATGGGTACCTTCCCCTACTCTAACACCACCTGATAAGGCTACATTAGGTGAAATATGCACAAAATCCTCTAAAACACAGTCATGATCCACAGAGGCATTGGTGTTTACAATTACATGTGTTCCAATTTGAACACTTGCATTGATGGTAGCTCCAGCCATTACAACGGTACCTGAACCTAAATAAGCACTTGGTGATATGTTAGCCTTTGGATGTAGCAATATTTGAAATTCTATCGTAGGATTTTGATTGGCCAACTTTTTTCTGGTTTGGTTATTTCCAATTCCTAAAATTCCGGCAGTAAGTTGATTTGGAATTTTAGCATTCACAGGCAGGTTGCAAACCTCTTGTAAATTTGGGTTATCATCTACAAAAACCTCCACTGGAAGTCCTAAAGCTTGTGCAATTTCACACACTACTTTGCCATGACCACTTGCTCCGTATATAAACATCATTCATTCCCTTTAAATGCCTCTGCGGTTGCTTGTCCGGTTTGGGAAATCCCTTCGCGTACAAATACCTTTTTGGCAGTTAATAATACAATTTTTACATCCAACCAAAAGTTCATATGATCCACGTAATACACGTCTAATGCAAATTTTTGGTCCCACGTAATGGCATTTCTTCCATTTACTTGTGCCCACCCCGAAATACCCGGTTTTACCTCATGTCTGCGTTTCTGAAAGTCGTTATACAACGGAATATACTCCGGCAACAATGGTCGGGGTCCGGTAAAACTCAACTCGCCACGCAAAACATTAAACAATTGCGGAAGCTCGTCTAACGATGTTTTTCGTACCAATGTTCCTATTTTGGTTAACCGTTGGGCATCGGGCAGCAAATTGCCATTGGCATCTTTGGCATCGGTCATGGTTTTGAACTTGTAAATGGCAAACAACTTGCCATCTTTACCCGGACGTAGTTGCGTAAAAAAGGGGGTCCCTTTGTTTACGATAGCCAGAGCTATGGCACACAACAAAAATATAGGACTTGCCAAGATAAAACCAATGAAGGCTGAAATAAAATCGAAAAAAGGTTTGATGTAGTTTGGATACATGGTTGTGTTACATATTTTGTATAGAAAAACCCTGATATTTTATTTGATACTCCTTAAAATGTGGTACTAGATTTTGCAATTTTTCTATTAAATTATTTAGGTTGAGTTTGTCTGGATTCCTTTTTACCTCGGCAAATAATACTTTTTTTTCTACATCGTTTATGGCTACAATATCTATTTCATTTTGGTTGTTTCGTTCCCAATACCTAGCTATAGTATTATATTGCTTGGTAGCCATAAGTCTCTCCATATAATAATTTTCCAATATTTTTCCCCTGTAAGTAGCATAATCTCTTTTGATTATTTCTTTGAGATACTCTATATTACTTATTTCTAATGTACTGCGGTATTTGTATATAAAACGAAACCAAAATTTGTGAAAATGATCTTCTACACCATACTTAATACTTCTGCTGCTTGGCTACAAAAAAATAAAGAGAAGTGGATTGCTGATAGGCTTTTACCAAAAGACTTGCTTTGCCAATACGTCTTCTACCTAATTCAAATGCCATTTGAGCCACTTGATGCGAACGTTTTTCTAAATCCCTTAATAAAGTAAGCTCTTGTTCTCTGATATAAAATTTCACTTTATCGTAATTTGGATTACCGTAATTTGGATTGCGATAACAAATATACTGCAATGTATCAATTCCCAATTAAAAAGTAATTACTTTTCGCTTTGGGTCTATTTTTCTTTTTGAGTTATGAAGTGATGCAATGTAGCAAATCGATAGTATTTCGTTTTTTTATTCAAGGTTCTGAATTTAATCATGTTAAAAACACGTAATTTTATTCAATATTGATTTGTAAGAAAAAGGGTTGCCATTGTTGGCAAAAAACAAACCTGTAGTAACCATAAGAAAAATTGGACTTAGAACTAACAAACCAACTAAGACGGCTGTAAAATCAAAGAGGCGTTTTAGGTGTAGTGGGTACAAAATATCTGGAATTTGAAAGTAATTCTTAAAGATTCGAAGAAAAATTCATATAGTCAACCAATTGTAAAAAATAGTCTGTTGACCAAATAGCAATTTCAGATGGGTCTTTTATAAACGGTTGTACATCATTTTTTACCAAATTAATATCTGTTTCGAGTATTCTTTTCTTAAGTAATGCTTTAAATAGCGTTGGCGTTATAGACGAGTAGTTGTAACCATGTGTCTGTTGTGCTCTTTTTATAAAATGCTCCAATCCCAAAGGAGTATTGTGTCGAACATACCATTCAAAATCATACCAATCCCTTCCTTTCACTCTGTTGTTCCAACTTCTAAATAGCATGGCATGCATTTTTCCAGCAAATAAATCGGGAAGGGTATAACATGGCACCATAAAAGAAAAAGGCAATAACAATAATTTTGGTTCAGTTAAAAATCCCAAGGGTGGCTGCAGGTCTACTTCTATTTTAATTTTTATATTAGGTGTAGATTGAAAATGGATATTGTAAATTTCGGTAGTATCTTTCAAAAAAGCGGACTCAACAGGAGATTGTTTTTTTTCTCTTTTTTGGAAATCACTACTTCTCTACCCAATGCCTTAAATTCATCAACAATTGCATCAAAATAATCTGATATAGAAAAATTAGGATCGGGTTGCAATAAAGAAAAGTCTAAATCTTCTGAAAAACGAGGCAAAGCATGAAAAATGCGTAAACAAGTACCACCATAAAAAGCTGCTTTATTAAAAAATCCTGCTCTATACAAGCCTGCTAAAGCAATTTGTTGCATTACTTCATGTAAAGCATTAGTGCGGTCGTTTGCAGTTTGTATGGTATAACGCTCCATCATTTGATCAAATACGGAACTACTCATTGTTTTTCAATAGTTTTAAAAGTTGTGACAATTCTGTTTTTTTCTTTCCTACTTCCATACACTGGCTAATAATTTCAGTGTTCCAACTTCTATTTCCAAATAAATCCATTCGCAAATTTTCTTCTAAATAAATTTTAACTGCTTTTGCCGATTGCAATCGTAATCTAGAAGATAATACTAACATATCGCATATAGCCTTTTCAGGTGAAGCAATTAAAAAAACGGTATGGTCTTGGGTAACTTGTTGTTGAATACCAATTGAAAAATACTCCGGTGAAACCGTACGATATTCAAACACTCCTAAAGGAGTATCATATTTTTTAGCTCGTTTCATAGTTACCGAACGTACTGTATACACTCTCTCGGGAATCAAATTATGATGGGACAAAGCACTTTCTAAAGAAACATACGAAGGACCACACAAATGATTGGCTATCAACTCCCTAGAAATAGTGCCAACGCCATTTTGTGGGGCTACTACAAACAACCCTTTTTTAATTCGTATTAATTGCTTTTGTTTTTCCATAGCAGCAATTTTGTCTTTCGGAAATCGGTAGTCCCTTAGCAAAGTAACCAAGGTAGCATAATCGATAGGGGTATTTCTAAATTGATCTAAATTTATCATCTGGTAGCACTACTATGAGATGTAAAAATAGTATTTA
The DNA here is from genome assembly GCA_018335925.1 of Flavobacteriales bacterium. Taxonomy (GTDB): domain Bacteria; phylum Bacteroidota; class Bacteroidia; order Flavobacteriales; family Flavobacteriaceae; genus Flavobacterium. Next base: position 87,095 of record JAGXRF010000076.1, on the reverse strand, counting down.
TTACACAGATAATCGATATTAAATCGATTATTTATGTAAATTTTACTAAAAAATTGCCTCTGAGTACCTCTTTTTTTTCATTCATCGTTTTGAACTTCACAAATCGGAACAGTTTTTTTATTTTTTTACCCGGATGGATTTGCTTAAAAAAAGGTGTCCCTTTGTTTACAATAGCCAAGGCTATGGTACACAACAAAAATATAGGACTTGCCAAGATAAAACCAATAAAGGCAGAAATAAAATCGAAAAAGGGTTTGATGTAGTTTGGATAAATGGGTTTTGGTAATATTTTAATGATATGAGTTTAATGAAACTATATTATAAATTCAGTATAGAAATTTCATTTATATATTTTTTAGCCAAAACATCTCTATCAAAATTTTCCTTAGCAAAAATATATCCATTATTTCCTTCAACTTTCAATAAATCCAAATTTTTCATATAATTTCTAATAACCCTATCATATTCTAATGGATTTTCAGGTTCTACATAAGTCCCAGCTTTTGCCAATTCAACCAATTCTCTCGAAACCCCATCAATAGCCATTAGAATTGGTTTTTTACAAGAAAAATAATCAAAAGTCTTATTTGAATATACCGTTTTAAAAGTATCTACTTTCTTTAAAACAGAAGCTCCCATCTCCGAAGCTATAATGTATTTAAAAACTTCAGCCTTTGGTACAGGATCTAAAAACCTTACATTTTTAACTTGCATTTCCTTAGCTTTTTGTATCAATCTTGCTTTTTCCATGCCTTGACCAATTAATAAAAAAAGCACATTGGTGTCTTCCAACAATTTACCAGCATCCAAAATTTGTTCTAAGTGGTTGGCAACCCCATGAGCTCCAACATACGTAATCACAAAATAGTTTTCTAAATTATGTTGTAAACGGAATTGTTCTCTATCAAAGCTTTGCAATACTTCTTCAGATAAACTAAAGTCGGCTGCATTTGGAATCATGACCAATTTACTTTCACTAACCTGCTTTTTGTCTCTTAAAGTATTGTAAAATGCTGGAGTTAATACGTTGATTAACCGAGCTTTTTGGTAGATAAATTTTTCTACAGCATATGCCATCTTGATCACCCAAGGATTGGTTAAAACTCCAGTATCTATGGCAGATTCAGGCCACAAATCGCGAATTTCGAAAATCATAGGAATCCGTTTAAACCTAGAAAGCAAATAACCTGAAATACCTACAAATAATGGAGGTGACGTTACAAGGACAACATCATACTTTCCTTTTACTTGGAACAATCCTGCCCAAAGAGAAGAAAACATAAACGAAAAATACCCCCAAAGTCTGCCCAAAAAACCACGGTTATAAGCTTCTGAAACATGGGTTCTAAAAATGGTTACCTCTCCTTGTTGCTTTTTGACAAAGTATTTACCCTTGTATTCCTCTCTCTTTTTACTTCCATTGTAATGCATCATACCAGCTATCACTGTGACTTCATGTCCTAATGAAGTCCAAACTTTAGTCATTTCATTCCATCTTGAACCACCTGGATCATCTTCTTCTAAAAAATATTGGTGTAGTAAAAGTATTTTCATTTAATTGATAATTTCTATTTTGGTTTCGATAGAGTTGTTGAATTCAAAAAATAAGGATTGTTTTGGCTCTAATAAACCGTAGTAATCTGAGTTGAAGGAATCAAAATATGCAGGTTGATGTTGGTTAGAACTGATTTTTAAATTTGGACTATTCGGATGCCATATTTGTTTTTTTATATAAGAATCTAAACCTTTTATGTTATCCTCTACCAACCACTTTGGTTCACGCTTACTTATTTTTATTACTCGTTGATGTAAAGCCTTTTGGTGTAACTGACGAAACGCACTGATAGCTCCGGTAAAAATAAATGCATCCTCCGTTTCACTCCAACCGGCTTTCTTTTTTTGTGACCAATAATACCATATAAATCTACCTCCTTTTTGCATTTGAGAATTTTCTCCTACCATCACGGTATTATGCGAAGTGGTTCCCATAAAATAATTTAATTTTTCAGGGGAAGTATTGTATTGGTATGTTCCTGAATCTCTTAAAACATTTTCCCCTTTGTACCAAATATCTATATGTAAATTGTCTGCCTGAGCCGGCCTGTCTTTGTGATTACCACAACGAATAAATGTAAATAAATCACCTATTCTGCATAAATAATAACCTCCAACATCAAAACTTTGCACACCTTGCTTTTTGGATATTGGTTGATATTTGGCGTTTAATACATCGCCTTTTACCCAATGAAAATCTTCCATAATTACATCGTTCATAAATAACACCTTTCCGGTTAAAATTTGATGCAAGGTGTTCAATTGAGGTCTATAATCTCTATAATCAGCGTCAGTTAATGGAAAAAATAAGGCACCATCATTAGAGCCATAATTCGGTAACCAGCCGTTTTCATCCTGCATGCATTGGAATAAAAAATTTACCGACTGATATGCTTTTTGATAAACTACATCAGAAAATTGCCTTTGGTTTTTCTCAAAAACTGAAATCCCTAACGATAACAATTGTACCACCACTCTATGGTAGTTCATCGAAAACTGCAAGAAAGTACCATCGTCATATATTTGATAGTCAATTTCTTGTTCTAGCCACTTGACTCCGTCTTTTGACCATTTTTTAGTTTCAGGCACAAACGGAAACAATATATTAGATAGAGATAAAAATAAGGTCTCTGTAATGGCATGATTGTTTCTTACTGCAATTCTCGAAAAATTAATGTGATGATACACATGATGAAGTGAAGCATATATCACTTGTTGTATTCTCTGCCAACGTTCTTCAGTTAAAGCAGGAGCATTTTGGTAATAATACAAGGCATAGCACCAATTAAGAATACGTAAGGATATTTCTTGGCTACATCGCCAATTCGGGCCTTGGTTGATTGGGTTGGCTTGAATCCAGGAGTCTATTTCTGCAAATACAAATTCAGATAAATCCTGATCAAAATGATAGTCATATCTCAGAATAGTTAAAAGATAGGAAAATCTTGATTTCTCCCATACATATTTTATATCTCCAGCCTCTGTAGATAAATCTGCAATTTCAGACCAATGTTTCTTTGCATCATAACGATAACCGTTGGTTGGATTGGTGAGCCAATCGTAATCTTTCCCTATAGAAATCCACTGGGCATTAAAATAGGGCAATTCGCCTTGTAAAATCTTTTTAGCCTTTTGTTCTAAAATTTCTGTTGGCCTTTTACCAAAATTTACATCCTCTTTTGCTTTTATTGCAAATGAATTTTTAGTTTGGTGCCACTCCTTAAGCGAAATTGGCTTTTGTAAAACTAAATCCGTAGGATGTTTCTTTTTTAATCTTCCAAACTTTTTCTCTAATTCATGAGAAACACGATACATCACATATCGTGTTCCCATATTTCGTAATAATTGGATGGCAAGTTTTAAATTCATTGTACTACTCTACCACCACCCAAGCATTAGATTTCAAGCTTTCAATTGCTGCAAAAGAAGCTTTGGTGGTATTGATAATTTCGTCAAAGGGGATTAGCGGACTACCACCTTCTTTGGTTCTTTTGATAAGTAATTCAAACTGATTTTTATGTCCTTTGTCTAAAGCTGTTTTTAGTTTAGAAAATCCTTTGGTTCCAAATCCTTCTGTTTTTCTAAAGTTATCCATTACCAAAGTTCTTTCTTGCGAGTAAACCTCCAATCGCTCTTTAGAATAGGCTTTTGAACCATTAGCAAAATAATTGATCACACCTGTAGAGCCATTTTCATATTTCAGCAAAATAGATGCATTATCGGTATTTTCCTCCGGATGCACTCCCATGGCATTCATACAAACTGCTTTTACTTTGCTTCCTGTTAAAAAGGTAATCAAATCAATAAAATGACATGCTTCTCCAATTATTCTTCCTCCTCCCACTTTCATATCGTGTACCCAAACATTGTTAGGGATAAATCCTGCGTTCATGGTTGCAATTACGTTCATGGGAGTATCTCCTACTATTTGTTTTATTTTTTGTACATGAGGCGAAAACCTTCTATTAAAACCAACAGTAATGTTTTTATTTGACTTTTGCTGAGCATCAATAATCTGCTCCAATTCCTCGGCATTCAAGGCTAGCGGTTTTTCTACAAACACATTTTTACCAGCATTTAAAGATTCTACAACCATCGGAGCGTGTAAATGATGTCGAGTGGTTATCATTACCAAATCAACCTCCTCATCTTGTAAAATCTCTTGATAATTTGTGGTAGAATTGGCAATACCGTATTTTTTTGCCAAAGCTGTGCTTGTAACACCACCACTACTTGCTATATATTTAAAACCGGCTCCTGTACCTTTCAAAGCCGGAAGCATGGTCATTTTGGTAAAGTTTCCAGATCCTACAATACCAACCACCCCTTTGGATGCTGTAAAATTGGTGTCTTTTAGCTTAACGTTATGGCTTGGATGAAGTTGTACTTGCTCATCATATTTTAATATAGAAGCAATTGACTTACTTGTTCCAATTTCACCATAAATTTTTAAATATTCTTGCAATGGGACCTCTTCTGTAATCATCTCTTTCACATGGATACGACCGGAACTAATGGCTTGTAAAATGGTTTCAAAATTTCTCTTTTCTGTCCAACGCACAAAAGGTAAAGGATAATCAATTCCTTTTTGCTCGTAGTTCTCGTCATATCTTCCAGGGCCATAAGAACACGACACTTGAAAAGACAACTCTTTTTCATAAAATTCAGCACGACTCAACTCTAAACCAATCACACCTACCAATACAATTCTACCTCTTTTTCGGCTCATCCGAGCAGCTTGCGAAATAATATCGTTATTTTTGGCAGAGGCAGTTATAATTACACCATCTGCTCCAATCCCATGCGTTTGTTCTTCTACAAACTTTACCACATCCCCTTTCAAAGGATTAAAAGGAACCACACCCCATGCATTAGCCATGGCTAGTTTTGCTTCGTCTATATCTGTTCCTATCACTTTACAACCATTGGCAACCAACAGTTGGGCAGTTAACAAGCCTATCAAGCCTAAGCCAACTACCACCACTGTTTCTCCTAAAGTAGGATTTAACAGTCTAATGCCTTGCAACCCAATGGAACCAATCACAGTAAAAGTAGCTTCTTCATCTGAAACATTGTCCGGAATATGAACTACCAAATTTTTAGGTACACAAACAAACTCGGCATGTTGCCCATTGGAAGCAACTCTATCCCCAACTTTAAAATCAGTAACCCCATCACCAACCGCAATTACTTTACCCACATTGCAATAACCTAAAGGCAATGGCTCCCCTAATTTGTTAAATACTGCTTCCAGGGTTGGTACCAAGCCATCCGTTTTAATTTTATCCAATACCTGTTTTACCTTATCGGGTTGTTGCCTTGCTTTTTGAATTAAATTTGATTTGCCAAACTCTACCAACATGCGTTCTGTACCTAACGAAACCAAAGAACGCGTGGTTTGTATCAATACACAGCCTCTTTGCACTTGTGGTGCAGGTACTTCTTCTAATATGGTGGCTCCTGTTTTAAAGGATTGGATGATTTGTTTCATTTAAAATAATTTCTAAATATTTATTTGCTCTAAATTGATAATTATCAAATTTTTTTAATCTTTCAACACCGTTTTGAATTAAACTTTTTTGCCTTTCAAAATCTTCATCAGTCTCTATAAGTTTATTTACTATATCATTAGCAGAAATAGCATCAAAATAAATAGCTGCATCATCACAAATACCTTTTGCAAAATCTAGATTGGAAGTTAAAATCACTTTTCCCATTTTCATCGCCTCAGCGTAAGATGCAGAAAAACATTCAAGCAATGTGGGCAAAAACATATAAGAAGATTGCTCATACAAATGAGGACATTGATTAATGTTTATTTTTCCAAGATAAATTATGTACTCATCAATAATTAAATTGCTATTTTTTAAATCACCTTTTTCTAAAGTTACAATAAACTTAAATTTTTTAATATCTCTTTTGATCAACTCATTTATTACATGAGGTATGATACTTAAATTTTTATGTGGGTAATTGGCTGATATTGTTAATAAATATTTTCCTTCAAACTTTGGCAAATGCATTAACTCCCATTCATTTTTATTATCAAATACTTGATTGTAATAATTTGTAACCGTAAATACTTCTTTATTCAATAATTTTTTCACTTTATCAGACACATCCTCATTTTCAGTAATAAGAATATCATTGTTTTTTTTAAAATCTAATAAGTGAAAAAATTCTTTAATGCTTAATAGAAATTTTTCTTTAAATGAAATTATGTCAAAATATGGAGAGTTTTTATAAATGTAATGTGGCTTGGCATAACCACAAACATGTTTCACTTTTGGCTTCCAATAAGTTGGACCAAAAACAGAAAAAACTCGATCTATATGGTATTTTTCAACTAATCCATCTAAAAATTTATTACAAGAAAAAAAAATATTTAATGGGGTTGGTTTAATATCATAAACAAAAAAAGTATGATTTGGTAAAAATTTGACTTGATTTATTTGATTTGATAATTTTTGCGAAAGCACAATTATAAAATGATGATCTGTATTTTTTGAAATTTCATTTAAAAATGAATTGGATACCTGAATACCACCTCCAATTTTAATATTTGAACAATTGATAAGTATATTCATCTCAAAACACTTTTTAAAAATTTGATTAAATTTTGAGAAGCTGATTCTCTCGAAAAATTTTTAATTACATTTTGATATGAATTCTCACCCATTTTCTGCATAATTTCTCTATCTAATTCAAGGATATTTAATAAACTCTTATAAACTTCTTCTTTATTTATTTCATTTAAAATAAAACCATTTTTATTTTCAGGTAATAATAATTCATTTATATTACCTGCTTTTCTTGAAAGTAAAAGTGGCTTCTTTAAAAAACTAGCTTCGATTGGGGTTAATGGATTTGGGTCTAATTTTGTTGGTAAAGCAAAAAAATCGGATGCAATCAAACATTCTTTTACCTCTAATTGATCTCTTTGCCCCATTATAAAATAATTATTTAAATTATTAATTTTTTTATAAGTAACAAGTTTTTCCATGAATTCTCCTTCACCTATCTGCAATACATAAATTTTTTCTTTCTGTATTTTGCTTAACAAATTATAACCTTCCATAAACTCTACTACGCCTTTTCTATCATTTAAAGTAGAAATCAAACAAACCAATATAGCCTCTGCAGGTATTTCCAATTTATGTCTTATTGTATTTTTACAAAAATCATCTATACAAAAAAAAGCTTCATCTATTGTATTTGGTAAAAAACCTACACTAGCATTGGAATTATAATTCCTTACATATAATTCAGATTTATGATTTGGAACAACAAATGCATCAAATTTTTTGAATATAATGCCTCTAAGTTTATCAATAAACTTATTTTTATTTCTTTGTGCGTCAATATGACCCTCACTCCAAAACAATAATGTTGATTTTAATTTGTTTTTATGTAACAAAATGTTGATAACACTGGGTGAATTCCAACTTCCTGCCATTAAAATCCAATTTGGCTTTAAATCTTTTAGTTTTTTAATTAAATCAAAATTAAAATGTGGGTAAAAATTTTTAAACTCAGGATGAAAGCCATTTAAAAAAGTGTAATTGTAATGATTTTCATCATTATTAAATTTCCAAAATCTTCTTGGCTCTGTTTTGGCACAATAAATCACATGAAAGTTAATATTTTGCTTATTTAACTCAACATTTAAAACGTTAAAAAAAGCAGTTCTATATGGGGTTGGTATATTGGTAACTATTGTTAGCATTTCTTTTATAAAAAAGTTTGAATGTAATTAGTAAAAAAGCTAGTAAAGTAATATTTTGTGGTAAATATCCTCTAGTAATTTCCTGAAATAAAAACATTGCCATAATAATAATTTTAACCCTATCTCTAATAACATTTAATTGCATTTTCATTGACATTTTACCTATCAAATAACCAATTAACCCCATAAAGAAAATAACACCAAAATATCCAAATGCTATATAATAAGAAAAAGTATTAGTAACTGCTGAACCAGCATAAAAAGCTTCAATCGTTCCAAATGAATTATTTATTATATCTTGCTGTGGTATAGGTGGTTTTTTTTCGTATTCGAAAAAACTTGCTGGTATAATTCTATAAAAAATATTTAAAAACATAGATTCCCCGTAATCAAAATCAACATTTGGTTGGTGCATGTACTTTAAAACCATCATATCGGTTTTATGATTATTTGTTTGGTGCATCAAGAGTTGGAATGGCGTCATTTCACCAATAATTTCAGACTCAAAAGTTACTTCATTAAAATCAAATTTTCTAAAAGCATTTCTATTTGTGGTAATAAAATTTATAGTATAAATGCCAATCATAAAAAATACAATCCATTTAATTATTGATTTTAAAGATAAATTAAGAACAACATAATAATGATAGAAAATGCCCAAAATCAAAAGTATAACCCTATACCTAAACCCCAAAAATAGATAAAATAAAAAAGTGAAACTGAGCAAAATGAGATGCCATTTTTTTAATTTACTTTCATATAAAAGTATAACAAAAGCAAGAATTAATGAGTCTGAAAGGAATAAAAGGTAATTTAAAAATCCACCATTATACTCTAAATTATCTTCAGACTTTATACTAACAATGTAAGAAACTGCAATAAAAAAAAACAATAAGTAATATTTATGGTTATTATTCAATTCATATTGAGCATTTTTAGAATTAATTTTATTATAAACATTTACGCTACCTAACTTATAAAAAAACAATAAAGAAAATAAAGATATTATATATATAATCAAGCATAAATCAAAATAATCTTCAAAATATCCACCTAAATAATAATAATTTTTTTCAATAGAAGTGTTTATAGGTCCTAAAAACCAATAAACAAAATATAGTATTAAAACAAATGATAGAAGAAAATGTCTTTTAGTATCTGAACTAACAATATAAAAACCATAGATAAAAAGAACTAATAAAATAAAGAATTCCACAACTTATAAAATTAAATTGAAAAAAAATGATTTTAAATATTGTAGACTCCCCATTTTTAGTACAGTTCTAAATTATAACATTTATTCCACATAAAGATGTTTTTGATATTGTTCATGGGTTGAATGAAGCGTAGCGGAATGAAACCCATGAACAATAGACTGTTCTCTGTATTTTACAGGACTTAATCCTGCCAATGATTCATGTGGTCTATAAAGATTATAATCATTTATCCATTGGTCTGTAAGTTCTCTTACTTCGTCTAAGGAATCAAATAAATAAGCATCTAAAACACCGTTGCGATAGGTTTTGTTAAATCGCTCTATTAGTGCATTTTGAGTTGGCTTTCCTGGCTGAATGTATTTGAACTCTATTTGGTGTATTTCACTCCATTCTTGGGCTAATTTTGCAATAAATTCCGGACCATTATCCATTCTTATTTTTTGTGGTTTCCCATGTTTGTTAATCAATCGATTCAAAACCCAAATCACTCTACTACTTTTTAAGCTATAATCAATTTCAATATGAAGTATCTCCCGGTTAAAGTCATCCATCACATTAAATGATCTAAACTTACTGCCATTACTTAATGCATCGCTCATAAAATCAATACTCCAAGTATGGGTGTAATTAGTTGGAATAACAATAGCTTCTTTTACTCTGGCTGGTAATCTTTTTTTTACCTTTCTACGTAAAGGCAGACCCATCTGTTTGTAAACGCGATGGAGCCTTTTGTGATTGACTTTCTCTCCTTTGTTACGGAGCCTATAATAACTCTTCCAAAATCCTTCCCGTGGATGAGCTTCACTCAAGGAGGTTAATTGCTCTATTAAAGTTAAATCATTTTTCTTTGATTGATACTTTAATGAACTCCTGCTGGTTCTTAAAAGACGGCACGCCTTGCTGATGCCTTGAGGATAATGTAATATTAAATCCTTAACGATTACTCTTTTGCGACAAGGCTTTAAAGCTTTTTTTCGATGATATATTTTGCCATATCTAACTCTAAGGCCAAATCCGCATACATGCGTTTTAACTTCGTGTTCTCTTCCTCTAATTGCTTAATGCGTTTGAGTTCACTGGCTTCCATACCACCATAGCGTTGACGCCATTTATAAAAGGTTGCTTTGCTAACTCCATACTCCCGTGATAGAGTCTCTGCATCTTTGCCAAGTTCAAATTCTTTTAAAATCTTGGCAATTTGGGTCGGGGTGAATTTACTCTTCTTCATATTTACAGTTTAAAATTAATACTTTTTTTTCTACTTTTAAACTGTACTATTTTTGGGGGAGCTTACAATTATTCATAATCTAATTAAAAAACCTAGCTTTTATGTATTTAAAAAAATCTCTTCCTTGTAAGCTATCAAATTCAAGTTCATTTGGTATGTTGGGTCTATCTTTTATAAATTTTGCCGGGTTTCCACCAACCACAATATTTTGTTCTACATCTTTCACTACAACAGAACCTGTTGCAATCACAGCAGAGTTTTGGATAATTTTACAAGATGGTGTAATAATTGTATTGGAAGTTATCCAAGCATAGTCTTCTATTATTAATTCGCTTCCAATAGTTTTGAAGACATTTGAATTCAAATCATGAGATTGTCTCAATATAATTGCACCTTTATTTATTATTACTTTATTACCTATTGTTATTTTTTCTCTTAAGTCCAGTTCAGAAGCTTCTATTATGGAGTAATTGCCAATAGTTAGATTCTTATTACTTTTAATTGCTAGTAGTAAAGTAATACTAGAATTTTTTCCAATATTTGCTCCTCTTAATCTTGCAATAGAGACAATTAAACTATTACAATGATACTTATAAAATCTAGGAAAAAGTCCGATTATAAAACGCAAAAGACTTCTGTTTTTAATATTTAATTTATATAAATTTTCTTTCATAAACCCATCTTAAAATTAATTGCAAAATAATGGTTAATAATAAGGATAACATATAACCTGTAACTCCTAGACCTAAGTTCTTACAAAATATATAAGTAGTTATTAATAAAACAGCATTCCAAATGATAGAAATTATTAAACTATTCCATCCTTTATTATTTGCAACAATGCTTTGTTGATATACATTTGATATTACAACTACAGGAATACTTATATATGCAAGAAATGAATCTAAGTATTTATAATTTTCATCAAATCCTTCACCATAAATTTTTAAAAAAAAAGTCGGAAAAACCAATAAAGGAAGGATACATATTACAGAAATTAAGACATTTATTTTTAAAGCTAACTTAAAGTTTTGGTTGTATTCTTTTTTGTTTTTTAAATTTTTACTTAAAATTGGGAGTGCCACTAAACTCACATAACCTGGAACAATTAGTATTAAATTTCTTGTTTGCAATAGTGCACTGGCCACACCGTTAGATGCCATACCAGAATATTTTATTAATATTACTTGTGCCAACCAAAACACAGGAGCTTCGAGTATTGAAGAAAAAAAAATGGGTAATGTTACTTCTTTTATTTCTTTTAATTCACTTCTTAAATTATTAAAATTAAAAAAAATAAAATTACTTTTTTTAGAAAAAACAGTTAAGTCATAAACTGTAATTAATACCATAAGTACAGAATAAATTAAATATCCCAAAATAGCACCATTAACATTATAAATGAATGATCCTAATGGAACAAAAATTAAAAAGGCAAACGATGAAATAATTTGTAATTTCCCTAATTTTTTATATAAACCTAATCCTCTGTAAATGGATTCATTCAATGAAAAAATTATTGAAAACAATATAATTGCACTACTTAATTTAAATTGTATTGAAAATTCTAAATTATTAAAAAAATTAGCAGAAATATAAGAAGATGAAATAAACAAAAACAAAGATAATATTAACGTTATTGTTAATATTGCAAAATAATTCAAAGTTATTAATCTTGAGCATTTTAATGTGTCAGAATCCTTATATTTTGCAATATCTTTTGTTAATACAACTCCTAAATTTAGACCAGCAATTACTAAAATAACATTAATTGTTGATCTTGTCATACTAAATTCACCAAATTTTTCAACACCTAAAATATTAGACGAAATCAAAGTTCCAAGTAAGATTAAAATCCTTGATGTTCCACTTCCAATTATTGTCCATGTAATACCATTAAATATTTCAGTAGATTTTATTTTTTTTATTAAGCTTAAAGTTTTTTGTTTCATAAATTATTAAATTTTTATATTAAAATTTACGAGGCCTTTATTAAGCTCTTCTAAAAAATTTTCTTCTGAAAAATCTTTTATCCTATTTAGTGAATTTTCTGAAAACTCTTTTAATTGAGTTCGATTTTCATTTAAATAGTTAATTTTGTCTATATATTCATCTGTATTACTTGCAATAAAACCATTTTTATTATCTATTACCACATCTGCACAATTAGTAGATGAAATTACAGGAATTCCATAAGACATAGCTTCTAATTGTACCATTCCAAAACCATCACATAATGTAGGGAATAATAATAAATCTATTTTTTCATATAAAGTATTTAAGCTATCTCTATCTAAAAATCCTTTAAATTCAACATATTTTTTTGCTTCATTTACAAATTTTTCATTATAGTGAATATTTCCTACAGCTATAAAATTAAACTTATTATGTAATTTTATTGCTATTTTTAAAAAAGTATCAAATCCTTTTAATTTAGTAATATTGCCAACAAATGCAATATTTAGTCTTTTATTAAATTCTTTATTTTGGATAAGATTATTTTTTTTATAAATAAGAGGTACGACAATTACTTTTTTTTCGTCCACTTTTTTTTCAACGAGGCATTTTTTTGAGTATTTTGAATTCACTAAGATAACATCTGCTAAATCCCATTCTTCCGTAACTCTATTTAAAAAATTAGTTTTATCAACATGATTAGGTAAATCCTCAATTTCATAATAAACTAATCCAGGATCGATTTGATTATGCAATAAGAAAACATTTTTTTTATTTTTAAATTCTTTTAGAACTTCTAAGTTTCCTGCAGTGTAACCCCATAAAATATACCTATTTTCTTCTTTTAAATTGTCTTTTAAGGTTTTAATTACGAATGATGTAAACTTTTTTCCTGTAAAAATCCATTTGTTGAATTTATTAGAGTTTCTTTTTTTAGAAAGCTCTGTAAATATTATTTTTAAAAAATTATATGATTTTACTTTACTGTTATTAATAGTGCTATTATTTCTTCGTGAGATGCTTTTGTTGAAAATTTTTAAAAAATTCCATTTTGAAAACCAATAATCAGTAATTAAAAATTTTAAATTTTCTTTTGCATCAAAAACTTCAGAAACACTATAATAATCCCTTGCACCAACATGATATATAATAATTTGAAGATTTGATTTGCTCTTATTCATTATATCTTTTTTGCAACTACATTTGAACCATACCTTTCTATAATTGAAAAGCCATGTTCTATTATCATATTAACTAAATCTTCAACTTCTATAACTCTGTCTTCAATTTCTATATTGTGGATTTCCATAATTATTAATGAACAGTTATTTAATACATTTTTATCCTCATTTAAGATAAAATACTCAGCTCCTTCTATATCAGATATTAAAACGTAATCAACTATATTTTCTTGTTTTAAAATACTGGATAAACTGATAAGTTTTTGTGTGGAATTGTTACTTTTTAATATTTTCCCCATGGTATTATCTTCCCCAATATGGAATTCATAACCAGCTTCCCCAATTATTCCTTGGTAACTTATGGCATTTTTAATATTATTTAATTTATAATTATTTTTAATTATTGGAATAAACCTTTCATCTGCTTCAAATGTATATATATTTGCATTTGGATTGCTTTTTGCCAAAATTGAAGAAACAACTCCAATACTAGAACCTAACTCAATAATATTTTTGTCATAATTATGAATGTGTTTTTTTATATATCTTATTTCAGAACTCTCATAGGTTTTAAAAAATAATGCAGCTGCAGTTCTTTTTTTTAAAATAGGGTTGGACACATCAATTTTAATGTCGTAAAAAGGAATTTTATTGGAAAATAAATAAGAAATTATATTTCCTGTAAAATTGTTAACTAAAATTTTAGCTATAAATACTTTAAATTTCAACATAATTAAATCTTTTTTGTTACCCCACAAAAGTCTATCACTACTTTATTACCATCCAATTTTAACAACTTAAATTCTTTATGTGCAACTAAGAACACAATAATATCTGCTTTTTCAATGGCTTCTTGGTAGTTGGTTAGTTTAAATATTTGGTGGTTTTGTACGTTAGGTTCTACAATATACAACATAGAGTTACCAGCATCTTGCAACACCCTTTCGGTAATATAAATGGCTGGAGATTCTCTTAAATCGTCAATATTTGGTTTAAATGCCAAACCCATCAAAGCTATGGCTGGTGCTTTGCCATGTTTAATTTCATATTCTAATCTGGCTGTTTTAATTTTTTCTGCACACCAAAACGATTTGTAATTATTGGTTGCTCTTGCTTGTGCAATCATTTGTGATTCCATCGGAAAATCAGCTACAATAAAATATGGGTCTACCGCTATGCAATGTCCTCCAACCCCACAACCTGGCTGTAAAATATTTACTCTTGGGTGTTTGTTTGCCAATTCAATTAACTCCCACACATTTATTCCGGCTTTGTCACATATCAACGATAGTTCGTTAGCAAATGCAATTTGTACATCTCTAGATGAATTTTCTGTTAGCTTACACATCTCTGCAGTTTTGGCATTGGTTGGATGCAAAGCTCCTTTTACAAAGTTTTTGTAAAACGCAACAGCCTTTTTGGTAGATTGTTCGTTTACACCACCTATTACTCTGTCGTTATGTACCAATTCATACATCACATTACCTGGCAATACCCTTTCCGGACAATAAGCTAGGTATATTTTATCCTCTAACTCCGGACGAATAGAATAAATTAATTGCATCATTTTTTCTGTAGTCCCCACCGGTGAAGTAGATTCGATAATGTATAAATCGCCTTCTTTTAATAACGGGATAATTCCATGGGTTGCAGCTTCTACATAAGAAATATCCGGTTCATGATTTCCTTTAAATGGTGTGGGCACCACAATTAAGTAGGTATCCGCTTCCACAGGTTTGGTATCCGCTTTTAAATATCCTTCCTTAACTGCCTTTGCTACCGCAATATCTAATTCAGGCTCTATGATATGAATTTTCCCTTCATTAATGGTATCTACCACATGTTTAGAAATATCTACACCGTGAACCTTCATTTGATTATTGGCAATTAAAGCCGAAGTTGGAAGACCTATATAACCAAGCCCTACAGTAACTACTTGTGCTTTCATTTATTTTGACTAGTTTTTAATTAAAACACTTAATTAATTTGTTGATTGTAGAATAAAATTTACTATTCTTTCACACGCCTTGCCATCTCCATATGGATTGTGTAAAGAACTCATTTGTTGGTATTTGATAGGATCATGTAAAAGTATTTCTGTTTCTTTTACAATCATTTCCCTATTGGTTCCTACCAAAATTACTGTTCCAGCTTCAACCGCTTCTGGTCTTTCCGTGGTATCTCTCATTACCAACACAGGCTTTCCTAAACTTGGTGCTTCTTCTTGTACTCCACCAGAATCGGTAATAATTAAATAACTTTGGGTCATTAACCAAACAAATGCAGGATAAGCCAATGGATGAATCAAGTGTATATTGGAAACTTCTGACAATAAATCATATACAGGCTTTTGCACATTTGGATTTAAATGAACTGGATAAATAATTTGTACTTCCTTATTTTGTTCTGCAATCTGTTTCAAAGCTTCACAGATATGTATAAAGCCTTGTCCGTGATTTTCTCTCCGATGTCCGGTAACTAAAATAACTTTCTTATTAGGATTTACGATTGTCTTTAAAAAATCAATTTCAGTATTCTCTAATTGATTAACTTTTTCAGCACTATACAATAAAGCGTCTATTACTGTATTTCCCGTTACTAAAATGCTATGATTAGGTACATTTTCTTTTAACAAATTATCTTTAGACTGCAAAGTTGGTGCAAAATGAATATCTGCTATTCTTCCGGTGATTTGTCGGTTCATTTCCTCCGGAAATGGCGACCATTTGTTAAAAGTTCTCAAACCGGCTTCTACATGACAAACCTTTACCCCTACATAAAAGGCTGCCAATGCAGCAATAGTTGACGTAGTAGTATCTCCATGAACATATACATAATCAGGTTGAAAATCATTCAAAACTCCTTTCATTTCTAAAATAATATCTGACGAAATAGAAAACAAATCTTGATTAGGTTTCATTAAATCCAAATCGTAATCAGGTACAATTTCAAAAAAATCTAAAACTTGATCTAACATTTCCCTATGTTGTGCAGTAACACATACTTTGGTAATTAAATTAGAATGCTTTTGAAATTCCTTTACCAAAGGTGCCATTTTAATGGCTTCAGGCCTTGTACCAAAAATTATTAAGTTTTTTTTCATTTATTTCAATTCTCGATTCTTACTATAATGTTGCATCACTTTTCTCCAAAATCCCCTTCACATCATACACGATGGCATGGTCTTTTTTCAAGGCTTCTAAATTTAATGTTTTGAATTCCTGATGGGCAACACCTAATACGATTGCGTCGAACTTGATAGTACCTAAGCTTAGCTTAGTTTGACTATCAAGAGTTCCTGAAACAAGTTCAGGATGACAAGAATCGTGATGGGTGATGGGTGATGGGTTGGATTCAGATCCTGAAACAAGAGATTCCGAAACAAGAGATGCTGCACTTCGACTTTGCTCAGTGTTTAATTCAGCATGACAAACCAAGCCATACTCATGCATGACCTCTGCGGGGTTGGCCCATGGATCGTAAATGGTGACGTGGGTACCATAATCTGCCAAAGCTTTTATCACATCAACTATTTTGGTGTTACGCACATCGGGGCAGTTTTCTTTAAAGGTAATACCCAACATCAAGATGTTGGCACCGTTTACTTTGATGTCTTTTTTAATCATGGTTTTTACCACTTGGGTAGCCACGTATTCTCCCATGCTGTCGTTCAATCTTCTACCTGCCAAAATAATCTCCGGGTGGTAGCCCAATTCCTGTGCTTTTTGTGCCAAATAATACGGATCCACTCCTATGCAGTGCCCCCCAACCAAACCTGGTTTAAAAGGTAAGAAGTTCCATTTGGTGCCAGCTGCTTCTAAAACTGCATGGGTATCTATGTTCATCAATTGAAAAATTTTTGCCAACTCGTTTACAAACGCAATGTTGATATCACGTTGGGAGTTTTCAATCACTTTGGCTGCTTCTGCTACTTTGATGGTAGGTGCCAAATGCGTCCCGGCAGTAATCACACTTTTGTACAAAGTATCTACTTTTTCTCCAATCTCAGGAGTAGAGCCGGCAGTAACTTTCAATATTTTTTCTACGGTATGCTCCTTGTCTCCCGGGTTGATTCGCTCCGGTGAGTAGCCCGCGAAAAAGTCAACGTTAAATTGCAAACCTGAAATACGTTCCAACACCGGCACACATTCTTCTTCCGTTACCCCAGGGTACACGGTAGATTCGTAAATCACGATGTCGCCTTTTTTTAACACCTTCCCAACGGTTTCACTCGCTTTATACAATGGTGTCAAATCCGGACGGTTGTTTTTGTCTACCGGAGTCGGTACGGTAACGATATAAAAATTAGCTTCTTGGATGTCGGAAATATCTGAGGAGCAGTATAATCCGGTGGCTTCGAGAACCTCAGCCACCGGGTTGTTATTTACTATAACCGCTTGTAAAATTTCATCTTCCACCTCTAAAGTACTGTCTGTACCTGAGCGTAATTCTTGAATACGAGTTTGATTGATATCGAATCCTACCACAGGGTATTTAGTAGCAAATAAACGGGCTAATGGTAGGCCTACGTAGCCTAATCCTATTACTGCTATTTTGGTGTTCATTTTATAAATTTTTTAGTCCAATAATTAACTTCACAATATTGTTTCATCAAATAAAAGCAATCCTTTATCCTTAAAATCTGATACTGGTATTAATTTTACTTGTTTTTTTACTTCTTTTTCCACTTTTGGAGCTAATTGGTATATATAGTCATAATTTAAATCAGAGCCAACAATCACAACTTCTAAAACCCCTGAATCTCTCCCTGCAGCGTAATCCCCAATTAACCATATTTGTTGCACCTTACCCATTCTGCTCAATATGGTTTCTACCAACACATCAAGTCCAATATATTTATGAATGATTTGTTGCAACAACCCAAACAACGGGTGTTGGGTATTGGCTTTGTAAGAAACTTTATTGCCAATTTCCTCTTTTTCTAAATAACCTGCTTCACTCAAATGGTTGAGTTCTTTACGAATGGCATTGGTATTTTCCTGCATTTCGGTTGCCAAACCACGCAAATACCCATGGTTGGCCGCATTGATAAAAAACTTTACCAACAATCGCAATCGGGTTTTAGAAGTAATTAATTCGGGAAGCAAAATTTGTTGTTTATGTGGTCGACAAGCGATGTTCGATGACCGATGTTCGATGTTCGATGTTCGATGTTCGATGTTATGGTCGGCAATCGGTGGTCGTTTTATTTCGATGTTCGATGTTCGATGGTCGATGTTATGGTCGGCAATTGGTGGTCGTTTTATTTCGATGTTCGATGACCGATGTTCGATGACCGATGTTCGGTAGCTGATGCTCGATGGTCGTGGCCGATTTTCGACGGTCGGCAATCGGCAATCGGTGGTCGGTGGTCGGTGATCGATAATCGACTCAACGATTCAACAAATTACGGCTCCGCCACGTCAGTCACAGGGTGTGATCCAACAATAAAAGAATTCAAATGAATAACAAAAGTACTCATTAAAAGTTTAAGTTTTTAAAATAATCGACAAAACGCATTGTTTTTTAACGTTATGGTTTTATTTAGTTGGGAATGTGTAAAAATTTAACATTACAAAAAAACACCTCACTTGCCTCACCTATGGGCAGGAGTAGTTACCTGAAGTAAAAACAAATTTTGCACCTCCCCTCCTAACGGGTAAAAGCTGCCCTCTTGTTCTTGGAATAAATCGCTTTGCAAAAAGCACCAACACATCCCTTGTTTGGGCTCATCGGGAAGCGTCAAATTGATTTTTTTAGGCAACGTAGCTTTGGCATACAACTTCCAATCGCCTTCCAACACCTCTGTTTCCCGTGATTCCAAATTTAATTGCAAAGCAATGATTCGAAAACCAAAATGCCCTTGTCGGTCTTTTCGCTTCCATCCGGAGGTAAACAATCGGAAGGCATTCTTTTTAAATTCCCCATGCAATACTATACTTGTTGGAGCAAAAGCATAACCAAACACCTGTGAAGCAACTTCCGGAAGGTGCACCACATGAAAAACACTTCGCTTTCCGGGCTCGGCATTATCCAACAACGATAGTTGGTGTAATTTTTTGTTCCACCCGTTAAAAACTTGCATCGCATTTCGCTTGGGCAAATACGGTTTCAAAGGATCTCGCAATATTTTGGCTTCCCTACTCAATCGACCAAAATTACTGGCATTCTCTCTGCTCTTGGCATATTTTGGATGTTTTTTTAGTGCCTGAGAGGTAAATCCACTTTTCTTTCTAATCAAATACTTCCCTTCATAAGGATAAATCACACAGTCGCCTACACGTTTGGGCATTGGTCCTTTGGAAGTTATAAATCCCATTGCTAAAATTTTTAAACGAAGATTTTACCTTAAAAGTTTCAATCACTAATGCATGGAAGTAGCTTACAGTATAGCAAGTGTATGCTTGAAGTATACATACCCTATACTTGTGGTACCTTTGCAAACAGTAATTCAACACAAATATATAAATATCAATAAGATAACTCCAAAAAAATCATAAAACACCCTTAAAAAAAAAGACCAATTATTGCTCTTATACCAACCTATTAAAAGCACTTTGGTTCGGGTTTGGTTCGGGTTTTGTTCTACATTGGTTGCAGGTTGTGGTACCTTTAGTTTTCAAAAACCTCTGTGAACACCTTTAAAAATAGGGGTTTTTATAAAGAATCCTCGAACAATGGTAGACTAAAAATAAACTAAAATGTGTTTATATGTTCGATGACCGGTGGTCGATGACCGGTGGTCGAAAATCGGTGGTCGATCAACGATTCAACCCTTCGGCAGGCTCAGGGCAGGCTTTTCAACGATTCAACGAATTCGGGAGCATCAATAAAAAAGGGATGGCTTTTTCGTATTGTAGTGTTTCATAAAACAATCCTACACTGGCAAGGTGCTGGTAATAAGAAGCCAATTGATGGTAGTAATAATTTTCACTTGGAATATACCAAGCCTTTTCACCTAGTTTGGTTGCTAAAAACCATTTTTCTAGTAGCCGTGCAGTTCTTCCATTTCCATCGTTAAATGGATGTATTTTCACGAATACCAAATGCATCCATGCGGCATAGTAAAATATGTGATGGAGGTCTAATTCTTTTGTAATCAACGTATCTACCTCCAACCAAAAATCTTCAAACTCTTTTTTCACCACCGATGCTAAAGCTGCTTCATATTGCACTTGCTGGGTTTGGTGGTCTAAAATAATCATGTGGTTGGTTCTTACCACACCACGTAATCTTTCAGGCAATAAATGTTGGGTAGCAATGCGATGGGCTTCTAAAAAATTGGAAAGTGTTAACTTATGATCTCTTGCAAATTCATAAGCCGCATATAAATCGTTCGGCTTTTCCGTTAAGTTTGGGAGATAGGAAATGTTTTGTAATTTATGCTTTAAGTAGCTGTCTATTTCCATGGTCTCTCCCTCTATTCTAGAAGAAGATATCACAGATACTGCCGTATAAAATCGGAAATTTTCTGCTGTCCATTCTCGTTGCTCCAATTGTTCCATAGCATGTGCTAGGTCCACCTCTAACAAGGAGATATAGACATCAAAGTATTGGTCAGTTAATTTTTTATTCTCGCTATCCATCGATTCAAATGTAACCAATTTCTTCAAATTCTTTTGACATATAGCCATTCTAATTCATGAACGAAATTTGATTTTTTAGCGATAACACCAGAAAAAAGTAAAAAGGAATTTGAGATTTCGAGAATCGGTTTTCGAGCATCGATTTTCGACCATCGAGCATCGATCATCGATTCAACCCTTCGGCAGGCTCAGGGCAGGCTTTTCAACGCTTCAACGCTTCAACAATTTTATTTTGAAAATGTGTCAATTTGAAAATGTTTTTTTCCGACCGTCGAACATCGATTGTCGAGCATCGATCATCGATTCAACATCTCCCTCGGAATTACTCCGCAGGGGCCAACTGCACTTGTAGTCCATGTAGAGATTCGGTGATAAGTATCTGGCAACCTAAGCGACTGTTGCTTTGTACAAACTTAGCTTCACTGAGCATGGCTTCTTCGTCGTCGTTGCGATCAGGTAAGGCAACGTCATTTAACACATAGCACTGACAAGAAGCACACATGGCCATGCCACCACAAATTCCTATGGTGCCTTCTTCAGCCAATTCATACATTCGCACTACCTCCATTAAATTTAAATTCATATCGGTTGGAGCCTCTATTTGGTGGGTGATCCCTTCTCTGTCAATAATTTGTATCTGTATATCACACATTTTAATCAATTGATTTTACCACTGCTTTTTCTGCTTCTTTTCTGGTGCCATCAAAGCCATCTACTCCAGATACAGTAGTGTATTTTAAGATAAACTTCTTTCCGGGATTCAATCGGTTGTATACACTTTGGCACATCAAGGTTGCCTCATGAAAACCACACAAAATTAGTTTTAATTTTCCGGGATAAATATTCACATCTCCAATGGCATAAATACCTTCGATATTGGTTTGGTAGTCTAACGCATTGTTCACCTTGATAGCATTTTTCTCAATCTCTAACCCCCAATTGGCAATGGCACCTAATTTGGGTGTTAAACCAAACAACGGTATCAAATAATCGGTTTCTTTATAAAGCTCTCCTTCCTCTGTTTTCATCGTGATAGCTTCTAAATGGTTGGTACCATGTAAAGCGGTTACCTCAGCAGGAGTAATCAACTGAATCTTTCCTAATTTTTTTAACTCTTGTACTTTTTCAACCGAATCCAAAGCTCCTCTAAATTCATTTCTTCGGTGAATTAAGGTAACTTCTTTGGCAACTTCACTTAAAAAAATGGCCCAGTCTAAAGCAGAATCTCCGCCACCGGCAATCACAATACGTTGGTTGCGGAATTGCTCCGGATTTTTCACAAAATATTCGATGCCTTTTTCTTCAAAGTGCGACAGGTTTTCCACTTCCGGTTTTCGTGGTTCAAAGGTGCCTAACCCTCCAGCAATGGCCACTGCTTTGGCATGATGTTTCGTACCTTTATTGGTGGTTACTATAAAAGTCCCGTCTTCTAACTTGTCAATAGTTTCTGCTGTTTCTCCTAAGGTAAAACCTGGTTGGAATTGTTTGATTTGCTCCATCAAATTATTTACCAAATCCCCAGCCAATACTTCCGGAAAACCCGGAATGTCATAAATTGGTTTCTTTGGATACAACTCTGCCAATTGCCCACCTGGTTGAGGCAAGGCATCGATTAAATGACATTTTAATTTGAGTAATCCGGCTTCAAAAACGGCAAAAAGTCCCGTAGGACCTGCACCAATTATCAATATATCTGTTTGTATCATTTTATTTATAATTGAGCTTCAAAGTTAGAAGCATTGTCCCCAAAAAATATTGACATTTGTCATGCCACATTTTCTACGGTTTCTATTTGTGGAAGATATTTTTTGATGGTAGTTTCTACCCCTGCTTTTAAAGTCATTTGGTTCACACTACATCCACTGCAGGCTCCCTCTAAGCGGACTTTTACATGCTTGCCATCCACCACATCTAATAACGTGATGTTTCCTCCATCTGATTGCAAAAAAGGGCGAATTTCGTCTAATGCCTTTTCTATTTGGGCTAATATTTCTTGTGGTTCCATCCTGTTTATTTTTTTCTCACCGCAGAACAACCTGCCATTGTAGTAATTTTGATGGCCTCGGTTGGAGGTAAATTTTCGTTTCTGTTTACTACTTCTTGCACCACATTTCTGGTAACTGCTTCAAAAGCTTCTTCTACCGGTGTAGCGGTTTGCAAGGCAGCTGGACGACCGTAATCTCCTGCTTCGCGAATACTTTGTACCAAGGGAATTTCTCCTAAAACAGGTACCCCTAAGTCTTCTGCCAAGTTTTTAGCTCCCTCTTTTCCAAAGATGTAGTATTTGTTTTCGGGCAATTCTGCTGGGGTAAAATACGCCATATTTTCAATGATTCCCAATACCGGAACCTGAATGGCTTCTGACTGAAACATGGCTACTCCTTTTTTCGCATCTGCCAATGCAACTGCTTGTGGGGTACTTACCACTACCGCTCCGGTAATTGGTAACGACTGCATGATGGATAAGTGAATATCCCCTGTCCCCGGAGGCAAATCAATCAGCATAAAATCCAATTCTCCCCAGTGGGCATCAAAAATCATTTGGTTCAATGCTTTGGCAGCCATAGGCCCTCTCCACACCACCGCTTGGTCAGGTTTGGTAAAAAATCCGATAGATAAAATTTTAACCTCATAACTTTCGATAGGTTTCATTTTCGATTTGCCATCTACTTCTATCGAAATGGGTTTTTCGTGCTCCACATCAAACATAATTGGCATAGAAGGCCCGTAAATATCTGCATCCAACACCCCTACTTTAAAGCCCATCTTGGCTAAAGTAACTGCTAAATTGGCCGTTACAGTAGATTTTCCTACCCCTCCTTTGCCAGAAGCTACAGCAACAATATTTTGGATTCCCGGAATTGCTTTCCCTTTAATGGTTGGCTTTTCGGTGGCTTCTACTTTAATATTGACTTTTACTTTTGCTTTTTCGTATACTTTTTCGTGGATCACTTTCAACACATCTACTTCTGCTCTTTTTTTGATATGTAAAGCAGGTGTGTGTAACAACAAATCCACTATCACCTCATCACCAAAACAAACCACGTTTTGTACGGCACCACTTTCTACCATGTTTTTTCCTTCTCCAGCAACCGTAATGGTTTCCAGTGCAGTCAATACTTGCTTTTTATCTATCTTCACCATAGGAACCTTCTTTATTTAAAATGATTTTAAAGTGCAAAGATACAACATGCCCTTTGAAAACTGATGTTAAGGATATGAAAATTAGAGGAGAGGCTTTTTGGAAAAAATTTATTGTTAAAACCTACCCCCCTACCCCCATATAAAATGAATATAATTGATTGGTTTGTATAACTTAAGTAATTAATAGTATATAGGCCTCACCCCTAACCCTTCTCCAAAGGAGAGGGGAATTGCATACCGTTTATAATGAAGAAAGATTATTGTATTTAAAAGTTGTGAAATTAAAGAACACTTAAAACCTCACCTCTAACCCGAAAGAATTCGGGACTTCTCCAAAGGAGAGGGGAATTGCATCCTGTTAATAATG
Source organism: Flavobacteriales bacterium (assembly GCA_018335925.1). Taxonomy (GTDB): domain Bacteria; phylum Bacteroidota; class Bacteroidia; order Flavobacteriales; family Flavobacteriaceae; genus Flavobacterium. The sequence continues at coordinate 62,636 of JAGXRF010000076.1, read as the reverse complement.
AAGAAAGTTTATTGCTTTTAAAAGTTGTGAAATCAAAGCTCACTTAAAACCTCACCCCAAAGACGATGTCTCAAAACTCAATTTTTGTCAAGCTGAACTCGTTTCAGCTTCTGCAAAAAATTGAATATCAAATCATTTAGACTCTGACCCGAGCGTAGCGAACAGATTAAGTAAATAAATTCATAATGACAGAATCATTACTTTTGAGACACCTTCAAAGGTTTTGATTTTAATTTAAAAAAATAATTAAAGAGGTTTATAAAAGTTTTTTGATACTTCACCCATAGTCTCTTTCTTGTCAAAGGAGTGAGACAGAAAATAGATGGGAAAGCTGTTGAAAGTAGTTTATATTAACTTTTTTGTGGATCCCAAAAGTGTTGTTGAAAGTCTATTATTTGGTTGTTCTCCACCCGAATACCCTCGCTTTCGAGGAGTTGTTGCATTAAGTTTGAACCCGGAAAATGGTGTTTTCCGGTGAGCATCCCAACCCGATTCACTACCCGATGTGCAGGCACGTCTTCTAAAGCATGCGAAGCATTCATGGCATAACCCACCATTCTAGCTGATTTTCCTGCCCCAATGGCTTTGGCAATGGCTCCGTAGGAAGTCACTTTCCCATAAGGGATTTGTCTAACCACCGCATACACTCTTTCAAAAAAAGTAGCATCCATAAATTAAAAAACCAATTTTATGAGGCCAAAAACTGTAATGATTCCGGTAATGATTCCGAGGACTTTATTAAAGTTTTGCAACAAGTAAGAATCTTCCGATTTTTTGGTAGGAAATCCCCACACATATAACACAAATACACTAAAAGCGGCCAAAGCTGTTCCTATAGAAAACGACACCAAAAAACTGTTTTCAAACGAAAACCAACCTAAAGTTGCCAAACTTAAGCTTACCACTGCATAATATGGAATCGGGAATAAATTTAAAGCAGAAAGCAATGCCCCAATCATAAACCGACTACTTTTGGTGCGAACTTTTACTTCTTCTTTTCCTTTTTTTTGTTTCTTTTTTTGGCGGTTGCTCCAAAAGAAATAAATAGTAAGGCCAAGAAAAATAAATATTCCAATTTCGTGTATGGCATCGCTAATATCGGCTCGCTTGCTAATGTATCTACCAAAAACCACTGCAATAAAAGTTTGAAATAAAATCACGGTACTAGCACCAAAAGCAAACCACAATGCTCGATTTTTGTTATCACGATAGGAAATTTTAATCGCAGTCATATTTAACAATCCTGGAGGAAGGGTGCCAACAAAAGCGGCTGCATAGCCAAATAAAAATGCCTGTAGAATACTCATTGGTTAAAAATAGGCATTTACGGATAAATCCACCCTATTTTTTTTAATTTTTTTGATTGCGAAAAATTGGCTGGATTACAACCTAAAGCACCTTCTGGAATTTCTATTCCAAGTTCTTGATAATAGGCTATCCAAGCCGGAAAGAAATCTCCCGAACCCGGTTGCTTAAAAGTCATGGGTTGCATGCTAAAAAATGGAGCTCCAAAAGCATGTGCAAAGGCGTCATAAATTAATTCGGAACAATAATACTTTTGGTTGTTCAACAAAAAAGCATCGTCATAAGGCACGCCTATTTGTTGTTCGGCAAATACAATAACATCAGGAATTTTCTTTTGGTATTTAATACGAACTCTAGTCACCAAAATAGGCTTTTTGGTGCTTTGTTTGAATTGCTCTAAAGTGACTTTTCTTACTGCGGATCCGGCTGCTTCTATCACAAAAATATTTTCTTTTTCTACCACCACTAAACCAAGGTGACTGATGGGCATCTGATTCCATCCTTGGGTAACGGCATGGATGGCTTCACATAATGGACCACAATCCATGGTGATAAACAACAAATCCCCTGACTTTAAAGTTGCCTCTTTTTGAGCAGATATTGGCTGTAGGCAGAGGAGAAAAAGTAAAATATAATTCTTTATCATTCTTTTAAATTCTTAAATTCTTAATTGACCCCACTCTTTACCTCTCAGTCTTTAATTATCTTAGAAAAAATTTGGTTGTTTAAAGTACATGTAAGAATAATTTTTACTTCCAAATGTATCACAAATACTGCTCCAAATCGGTAATTTGCCAAGCATCTTCTACAGAGAAATCTCCAATTTTAGTCCTGCGTAAAGCAGTAAGATATCCCCCACATTTTAATGCTTCTCCCAAATCATGGGCTATACTTCGGATGTAAGTGCCTTTGCTGCACACTATTCTGAAATCTATTTCCGGCAATCGAAAGGCAGTAATTTCAAAGGCATGAATGGTGACTGGTCGGGCTGAAATCTCAACCTCTTCCTGGTTCCGGGCATGCTCATACAAACGTTTGCCTTCTTTTTTGATGGCAGAAAAAATAGGAGGCTTTTGCATGATTTCTCCTAAAAACTGAGGAATGACATCTTGTACCAACGCCTCTGTAAGATGATTTGTTGGAAAAGTTTGGTGGATGGCAGTTTCTAAATCATAAGAAGGTGTGGTTGCTCCCAAGCGAATGGTACCGGTGTACTCTTTTGGCAAGCCTTGGTATTCAGAAATTTTCTTGGTATTTTTTCCTACACAAACAATCAACAATCCGGATGCCAAGGGGTCTAAAGTTCCGGCATGCCCCACTTTGATGTTTTTTAGCAACACATCTTTACGCTTCAAAGCATACTTTAATTTATTTACTGTCTGAAAGGAACTCCAAGTAAGAGGTTTGTCTAACAAAATGGTTTGCCCAGACAAATAATCTGCTGCTTCCATCAAATAACGGTTAGTTTTTGCACAAAAAAGTGTATGAGTAAAATGGCAATCCCGGCAATGATTCGGTAGTAACCAAACACTTTAAAGCCATGCTTGCTTAAGTACCCGATAAAACTTTTGATAGCTATCATGGCCACCACAAAGCCCACCACATTACCTACCACCAATAATTGTATTTGCTCATTGGTTAACACCATACCAGCTTGGTAAAAATCGTAGGATTTTTTAGCCGTTGCTCCTAACATGGTTGGCAAAGCCAAAAAGAAAGAGAATTCTGCAGCCACGGTCCTGCTTAACTTTTGTGTCATCCCTCCAACGATACTTGCTCCACTTCGTGAAACTCCAGGAATCATTGCCAAACACTGAAATAGTCCTATTTTAAAAGCAGTGAGATAACTAATTTCTGTTTGTGTGCCATCGTTAAACCAATCATCTACTTTTAATAAAATAAATCCTCCAATTACCAAAGAAATGGCCACAGTAATTGGGTTTTCGAGCAAACTGTCAATCCAGTCAGACAGCAACAATCCTAACACTACGGCAGGAATAAAACCCACCAATAACTTAAAGTAAAAATCGATGCTCTGAAAAAACCGTTTCCAATACAACACCACTACCGACAATATGGTACCTAATTGGATAACGATAGTAAATAACTTGGTGAAATCTTCTTGGGCTATCCCGAAAAAAGACGAAGCTATGATCATGTGCCCGGTAGAAGATACCGGTAAAAACTCCGTAATCCCTTCGATGATGGCCAATACAATGGCTTCTAATAAATTCATGCCTTGCTTTTAGGTTGGTAAAAAATAGCAAAAAACACTATTCCAAAACCAAGTAATACTACAGTTGGTGCCAAACGAATTCTGCGAAAACTAAATATTGCTTCACTAAATTCTTCCGGATTTGGACTTCCTCCTCCACTCATCAACACAAATCCAATAAAAATAGTGGCAATACCTGCCAATAGTAAGCGATAATTCTTTTTATCGAACAAAAATTCCGGTTGGTTTTCTTTACTCATACTAATATAAATCGTCTGTTTTTAAATTTAAATAACGTTGGGTTGCAAAAAAAGTACTGATCCAAGCAATTAAAATTCCTACAACCAAAACACCTACCATTACCAACCCAATCATTAAAGGGTCTTGCAACAACTCCAACTCCGGAAACTCTTCGTTTAAGTAAAACAACAATAAGGTCAAACTTAAAATAGCCAATAATGCTCCTGCAATTCCCAATCGAATGTTTTTCCAAATAAATGGCTTTCGGATAAACGACTTGGTAGCTCCAACCATTTGCATGGTTTTGATGATAAACCGGTTGGCATAAATACTCAATCGCATCGAACTATTGATCAAAAGTATGGCTACCACGGTTAAAATTCCTGCCAAAACCAACATCCAAAAGGTAATTTTCTGAATATTTTCATGAACTAAATCTACCAAATTTTTATCGTAAAAAACATCCGAAACAAAAGAAAAACTTTTAAGCTCTTTCTCTATTTTATAAATGCTATCCATTTGCACATAATCTGCTTGCAATTCGATATCAAAAGAATCTTCGAGAGGATTAAAACCCAAAAACTCCATAAAATCTTCACCAACAATATCTGTATGTTTCGATGCAGCGGTTTCTGCAGAAACATATTCTCTTTTTTTGATATATTTTTTTACCGAAAGATATTTGTCCAACTCTTGGATTTCCGCTTTGGTTACTTCTTTATTTAAAAAAACTGTAACAGGCACTTGTTCTTTAAAATTAGCAATCAACTTTTTAGATTGGATCATAAAAACTCCTAAGAAGCCCAATAAAAACAATACCAATGCCACACTAATCACTACGGAAAAGTAAGAACTAATTAATCTTCGTTTTTGATATTTTTCAAATGATCCGGACATACGTAATGCTTAATTTGTCACAAAAATAAGAAACTATTTTATTTAAAAGGGTAAAGGGCAAATGTTATGCAAACCCAAGCTTCATTTAAATACTAGGAATCCTATCTCTACAAATATCTGTTGGGTAAAAATTACTACTTTTGTGCTCGCAAATTACCTTTTGATAACCACAGGAATTTTGAAAAAAATATGAAGTACGAAGCCAATTCTATAGAAGCCAAATGGCAACAATATTGGAAAGAAAACCAAACTTTTAAAGCGACTAATCTTCCTGAAAATTCAGGAAAGCCAAAATATTATGTGTTGGACATGTTTCCGTATCCAAGTGGAGCAGGACTACACGTAGGGCATCCATTAGGATACATTGCTTCGGATATAGTAGCCCGATACAAGCGTCACCAAGGCTTTGAAGTTTTACACCCAATGGGATACGACTCTTTCGGACTTCCGGCTGAGCAGTATGCCATACAAACCGGGCAGCATCCGGAAAAAACTACCAAAGCAAACATTGCTCGTTACAGAGAGCAATTAGATAAAATTGGTTTTTCGTTTGATTGGAGCAGAGAAGTTCGCACCTCTAACCCCGACTATTACCGTTGGACCCAATGGATTTTTATCCAATTATTTGAATCATGGTACAACCTTGCTACCGATAAAGCCGAAAGTATCGAAACTTTGGTAAAAGAATTTCAACAAAACGGGAACACCAAAATACATGCAGTTTGCGATGAAAATGTAGAAACTTTTACTGCAGAAGAGTGGCATTCTTTTTCAGAAGAAAAACAACAAAAAATATTGTTGCAATATCGCTTGACCTATTTGGCAGAAACCGAAGTAAACTGGTGTCCGGCTTTAGGAACAGTATTGGCAAATGACGAAATCATCAATGGTGTTTCAGAAAGAGGAGGACATCCGGTGGTAAGAAAAAAAATGACCCAATGGAGTATGCGAATTACTGCTTACTCCGAAAGACTTTTGCAAGGTTTAGACACGATTGATTGGAGCGAATCAATCAAAGAATCGCAACGAAACTGGATTGGGAAGAGTGTGGGGGCATCCGTAAAGTTCAAAGTTTCAGGTTTCAAGTTTAAAGTTGAGGTTTTCACCACCCGTCCTGACACTATTTTTGGGGTAACTTTTTTAACCTTGGCTCCTGAGCACGAATTGGTGACCCAAATTACTGCTCCTGAGCAAAAGGAAGCTGTAGAGGCTTATATAGAAGCTACCTCTAAAAGATCGGAAAGAGAGCGAATGGCAGATGTAAAAACCATCTCGGGTGTGTTTACCGGAGCTTATGCAGAACATCCTCTTACCAAGGAACCTATTCCGATTTGGATTGGGGATTATGTGTTGGCTGGTTATGGTACCGGAGCAGTGATGGCAGTACCCTGTGGAGATGAAAGAGATTATGCGTTTGCAAATTTCTTTAAAGGAACTAAAGGGATGCCTGAAATTAAAAATATTTTTAACCTAGACATTTCTGGAGCTGCTTTTACTTCAAAAGATGGATTTGAATTGATAAACTCAGACTTCTTGAATGGTTTAAGTTATAAGGAAGCTACCAAAAAAGTGATTGAAGCATTAGAAGACGTAGAAGCCGGTAAAGCAAAAGTAAATTATCGTTTGCGAGATGCGGTTTTTTCCCGACAAAGATATTGGGGAGAACCCATTCCGATGTACTATAAAAACGGAGTACCCTACCCTATTCCAACCGAATGTTTGCCTTTGGAATTGCCGGAAGTGGAAAAATACCTCCCAACGGAAGACGGACAACCACCTTTAGGAAACGCAACTGTTTGGGCATGGGACGTTGAAAAGTCGGGAGTTGTGAGTTGTGAGTTGATAGATAACGTAAAAATTTTTCCATTGGAACTAAATACCATGCCTGGTTGGGCTGGCTCCTCTTGGTATTGGATGCGTTATATGGATGCAACTAATGAACAAGAATTTGTTGGAAAGGAAGCTTTAAACTTTTGGGAAAGTGTAGACCTATACATTGGAGGAAGCGAACACGCAACCGGTCACTTATTGTATGCCCGTTTTTGGAATAAATTTTTAAAAGACAAAGGATTGGCTCCCACGGAAGAACCTTTCAAAAAGTTGATCAATCAAGGGATGATTTTAGGAATGAGTGCTTTTGTATACCGTACAGAAGATTCCAAAAAAATCATTTCAAAAGGACAAATTTCCAATTACAAAACGCAACCTATCCACGTAGATTTATCCTGTATCAATGACATTACCAACGAATTAGATATCGAAAAATTCAGAAATCACCCGTTGTATGTAGATTATAAAAATGTAGAATTTATTTATGAAAATTCTGAAGATGACAGCTCGAGAGCTGTCAACAAATTCATCGTAGGCCGAGAAGTCGAAAAAATGTCGAAATCCAAATACAACGTGGTAAATCCGGATGATATTTGCAACGAATATGGAGCAGATACCTTGCGATTGTACGAAATGTTTTTAGGGCCTCTGGAGCAAGCCAAACCATGGAATACCGCTGGGATTACTGGAGTATTTGGCTTCTTGAAAAAACTATGGCGATTGTATTTTGATGATAATGGTTTAAACATCTCCAATGATGAGCCTACCGCAGAAATGTACAAAAGCTTGCACAAAACCATTAAAAAAGTGACCGAAGACATTGAGAATTTCTCCTTCAACACTTCGGTTTCGCAATTCATGATTTGTGTGAATGAGTTAAGCCAACAAAAATGTCGTCATCGAGCTATATTGGAACCTTTGGCAATTTTAATTTCTCCATATGCTCCGCATATTGCTGAAGAATTGTGGGAAAAATTAGGTCATTCTACTTCCGTAGCATTTGCACCATTTCCAAAATTTGAGGAGAAATATTTGGTAGAATCAACCAAAGAGTACCCGGTTTCATTTAACGGAAAAATGCGTTTTACCCTTAACTTGCCATTAGATTTAACTGCTGCACAGATAGAAACCATCGTAATGCAAGACGAACGCACCCAAAATTATTTGCAAGGAAACACCCCTAAAAAAACAATCATAGTTCCGGGTAAAATCATCAATATTGTGATGTAACTTTGGCACTATTTTGGATACAAATACCTCATCAAACAGTTTGTTTATGAGGTATTTTTATTTAATCCTTTTGCTTTGTATTACCACCCAATCCTTCGGACAAGATGCAGAAAACTATTTTAGTCAAAATACGGAAAGAGAAATTGCCGCAGATTTTTTATTAGGACAAACTCGTTTATACCATGAAACCTTATACGGCATTCAGGTAGAAGCCAAATATCCGTTAAGCGAAAAACTATCATCCGGAATTTTAGCTGGATTTGCTTGGGGTAGTAGTTTTAACGATTTCGGATTTGGATTACCAAACCCTATGTTAAGCATGGTACAAGTAGGATGGATCAATGAATTGAAAATTGCCCAAACCAAACGATGGGAACTTGGGGTAAACCTACATTCTGGGCTCATGTCGGTGCAGTTAAATGAAGGCATCGTTGGGGGATTTTTTGTAGATGACACACCTATTGCTATAGACTATTATTTTGTGTTAGAACCTGGTGTTACTGCAAAAATATTATTAACCAAACCCGATGCAAAACATCCGGTGTACTGGACGACCCAATTAAAGTATAGAAAAGCATTTGGAAACTCTAATTTTAGTTATCGTCAGGAAGCAGAAAACTTTTGGTTTGGCACAGGTGTTACCATCAAAGGCTTATGGGATTAAACAGCAATAAAATTTCGTTAAGCATTTCTTTTAACCAAAAAACTTGAATTACCTTTATATTTTAAACTTAAAAACTATTGTAACATGACAAAAAGACTTTGGTTACTCGCTTTGTTGATTGGTTCTTTCGCATTTTCTCAAGAAGAAACGGTTCCATTTACGGGAGATTCGATGAAAACAACCGAAAATATCAGAATGTCTATCGGATTACAAACCAATGTTTTTGACCGATGGAAAATCAACGATAATTTGGCTGCTGCCAACTTACCAGAAGTAAATAATGTAGGAGTTGAATTTTTCTTAGGATGGCGTTATACCGGAGAAAAATACACCATTGATACAGAATTCGGTTGGTTCCAAAATTCCAAAGAAACCAACCAGCACGAAAACAAATTGCAAAATTTTAATGTGCGATTAAGAGTGAATCGGTTTGTGGTGAACACCAAAAACTTTCACTTAACTGCTGGTTTACAAACCAGTTATGGATTTAACGAGCTTAATTTATACAGCAAATCCAACGTAATTGACATGAATGATTTGGTTCCGGAAAACAACAGCGGCTATTTGCGTTTGCGAAATCAATTGTGGTCTGCCGGTCCAAATATTTCTTTTGGTTTTGGAAAAGATCCAAAAAAATCGATTCGATTTAACATTGCATACGAATATGGAATCACCAGAGGTAGATGGAAATCTGATTTTGCAAGCATTACCAATACCGTACAAGAACAAGGTCAAGGCAGATGGCTATTTGGCATCATGCTATAATGTCAGTTGTTTGTTTTTGGTGTAACTTTTGATTAATATTACAAAAAATAGAAAGAAATGGAATTTTATATTTTAATGGGTGTCATTGCCCTAGTAAGCTGGTTGGTTAGTTCACGCTTAAAAAGCAAATTTGAACACTACAGCAAAGTACATTTACGAAATGGGATGAGTGGTGCAGAAATTGCACAAAAGATGTTGGAGGATCACGGCATTTATGATGTGAAAGTGATTTCTACCCCAGGTAGATTAACCGATCACTACAATCCGGTTGACAAAACGGTGAATTTAAGTGAAGCAGTATACAACCAACGCAATGCGGCTGCAGCAGCAGTAGCAGCTCACGAAGTTGGACACGCTGTACAACATGCTACTGCGTATCAATGGCTAACCATGCGTTCCAAATTAGTTCCAGTTGTAAGCGTTGCTTCCGGGATGTCGCAATGGGTAATTATTGGAGGTTTGGTATTAATGGCAACTTCTAATATTGGTTTTACTGTTGCTTTGATAGGCTTAGGATTGATGTCGTTGGGAGTTTTGTTTTCATTCATTACACTTCCTGTTGAATACGATGCCAGTAACCGTGCATTAGTTTGGTTAAAAACCAAAGGCATGTTAGGCCAACAAGAAATGGAAGGAACACAAGATTCTTTAAAATGGGCAGCCAGAACCTATGTGGTTGCAGCTTTAGGAGCTTTGGCTACTTTAGTATACTACGCGTATTTGATTTTAGGCAGAAGAGATTGATTTTTTATCGATCTGAAATCATACAAAACCTTGAAGCCACCCTTCAAGGTTTTTTTATACCAGTAACTGACGATCAATTTGTTGTTCTAACGAAATAAAAGTTTCGGTTCTGGAAACACCCGGTATCGATTGTATTTTTTTAGAAAGCAATTGCATCAAATGCTCGTTATCTTGGCAAAGAATCTTTATTAAAATACTCCAGTTTCCGGTGGTGTAATGACATTCCAATACTTCCGGGATTTTTTTTAGTTCTCTTACAGTGTCCGAATTATTGGTAGCTCTGTCTAAATAAATCCCTACAAACGAAAGGGTTTTGTACCCTAATGCTTTAGTATTTAACACATATTTAGAACCTAACAATAGTCCGGATTCTTCTAATTTCTTAATGCGTTGGTGAATTGCAGTTCCAGACACACCTACTTTTTTGGCTATTTGCAACAAAGGCACTCTGGCATCTTCCATCAAACTACGGATGATTTCTTTATCGATACCATCCATCTTAACATTTTTATCCATAAAAAAAGTTTTGATAAAAAATTTTACCAAAACTAATGTTTTTGATTGGAAATCTAATGATTTTAAAAAGAAATGCTTTTCTTGATACTTTTAATATACCAAATTCTCTGAATTGTACCCTTGGTACATGGTATCTTTTTCATGGAATATTATCCCATGTTCTTGTAGTTCCAATAAAATTGGCTGATAAATTTCCGGTAAAATTGGAATTTGCACTCCCGGAATACACCATCCTTTGGTTAATGTTCGCAAAGCAGCAATTGCTAATGGCAAACCTACTGTTTTTGCCATAGCTGTGTAAGTTTGGTCTTCTCCCAAACAAACCATGGTAGCATCTATTTGTTTTTGTTGGCCATCTATTTCATAACCAAACTTATGGTACATCACAATCATATCTTTGTCTTGGGCTTGTAGTTTCCATTTTTCAGACAAAATCTTTTCTAAAATTTGGGCTGGTGTTGCATTTTTTAAACCAACCATTTTATTGGAGTTGAATAAATCCAATTCAACCAATTTGTACCACAGCACATCATCTTGGTCAATTTTTAAATAATGCCTTAATTTCAATTCCACCGAATCGGTTGGGTGGTAAGCTAAAAAAGCATTGGTAAAATCGCGATAACTCATGTTTTCAGAATCTTCGATGGTATAGCTATCATCCGTCATTCCTAATTGCACCAACATATCCCAAGCTTTAGAAAAACCTACCCTACGCAAAGTACCACGATACATGGTAGCGATATCATCTAAACCGTATATGCTTCTATATTTTAAAGAATCTCGGTTGGCATATCCTTCAAAAGTTCCGTATCCTTCTACTTGCAAAAACTCTGTTCTTCGAAATAATTTTTGGTACGGTATGTATTTGTATTTTCCTTCCTGAATAAATTTAGAAACACCACCTTGGCCAGCCAAAACCACATTTCTTGGATTCCAGGTAAATTTGTAGTTCCATAAGTTATCATCACTTTCCGGAGCAACCAAACCTCCGGTAAACGATTCAAACAAAATCATTTTTCCGCCTTGGATTTTAATTTTATCAATTACTTGCATGGCACTCATGTGGTCAATCCCAGGATCCACTCCCATTTCGTTGAGCAACATGACACCGTTTTGAACGGCTTCTTCGTGCAATTGCTTCATCCCTTCACTTACATACGATGCTGTGAACAAATGCTTTTTAAATAATATACAATCTTTCGCAACTTCTAAATGCAAATGGGCAGGCAACATCGAAACCACTATATCATGTGAAGTTATTAGTTGTTTGCGTTGTGCTTCATCCTCTAATATATTGATAGCTAAAATGGCAACATTGGGATGGTTTTTCACGATTTTGGTTGCCAATTCTGTATATACATCTACAATGGTAAGTCCAAAGGAATGGTCTTCCATTTTTTGCAACCAATAAGAAATCATAGAGGAAGTAGATCGTCCGGCACCAATCAACAAAATGCGTTTCATAAATAGTAGTTGTGTGTTTTATGCTACAAATCTATAAAAAGCGTTACATCTATAACAATTTTAACATGTTAAAGTTTTTTGTAACAAAAGTTCCTATCATTTCTTACTTTCCTGCAAAATAAAAATCTTAATTTTGGGTTTTATATCTAGATAAGATGAGCAAACAAATAATTATTACAGGATTACTATTCGGAATTATTGCCATTGTTTTGGGAGCTTTTGGAGCACACGGTTTAAAAAAGCATTTATTGCCAGAGCAATTGATTTCGTTTGAAACAGGGGTGAAATATTTAATGTATCATGGATTGTTCTTATTAGCACTTGCTAAATTTGATTTCATTCCATCTACCGCTCTGTCTAGTATCTATTGGTTGGTAGTAATTGGGGCTTTGTTTTTTTCAGGCTCTATTTTTTTATTAACTACCGAAAGTTTGATTGGTTTTAGCATCAAAAAATTTGCTTGGATTACTCCAATTGGAGGAACTCTTTTAATTATTGCTTGGATTTTAACACTTTGGAATGCGTTAAAAGCAAACTTTTAAAGTGAATGTCATCAAATGTTTAACGAACTAAAAAGACCATTTACTTTTTGTTAAAAAGGCTTTGTTTTTAGTATTTTTTTGTCCATTCAAACACTAAAATCCCTTACATTTGTAGCCAAATTACACAACAAACCACAATTTTATGGAAACATACACCTCCTTTACGAAAACGATTTCGTTGGAAAAATATGGAATAAGTAACACCGTTAAAGTAATTTACAATCCTTCTTACGACTTTTTATACCAAGAAGAATTGAACCAAAACCTCACTGGCTTTGAAAAAGGGCAACTAAGTGAATTAGGAGCCGTTAATGTGATGACCGGAGAATTTACTGGAAGATCTCCAAAAGACAAGTATATTGTGAAAGATGCCACCACAGAAAATACCATTTGGTGGAATAGCAACGAAGCTCCAAACGACAACAAACCAATTACTACGGAAACTTGGAATGCTTTAAAAGAAACCGTTGTTACACAACTTTCCAATAAAACTTTATATGTGGTAGATGCTTTTTGCGGTGCCAATGAAGATACCCGATTAAAAGTGCGTTTTGTGATGGAAGTAGCATGGCAAGCCCACTTTGTAAAAAATATGTTTATTCGTCCGACTGAAGAAGAATTAGAAAACTTTGGAGAGCCTGATTTTGTAGTAATGAATGCCTCCAAGGCTACTTTTAAAGATTATGCGGCACATAGATTAAATTCAGAAGTATTTATTGCTTTTAATTTAACCGAGAAAATGCAAATTATTGGTGGTACTTGGTATGGTGGAGAAATGAAAAAAGGCTTGTTTGCTATGATGAATTATTACTTGCCTTTAAAAGGAATTGCAAGCATGCATTGTTCAGCCAATAAAGGAGAAAATGGGGATGTAGCGGTATTTTTTGGATTGTCAGGTACAGGAAAAACCACTTTGTCTACCGACCCAAAAAGAGAGTTGATTGGAGATGACGAACACGGATGGGACGATGAAGGAGTATTTAATTTTGAAGGAGGGTGTTATGCCAAAACCATCGATTTGAGTAAAGAAAACGAACCGGATATTTATCAAGCCATTCGCAAAGATGCTTTGTTAGAAAACGTAACACTGGACGAAAATGGAAAAATTGATTTTACCGATGGTTCAGTAACTCAGAATACCAGAGTTTCTTACCCAATTTATCACATTGACAATATTGTAAAACCCGTTTCTAAAGCTGGTCATGCCAATAAAGTAATCTTTTTAACTGCTGATGCATTTGGTGTGATGCCTCCGGTATCTAAATTAACTCCAGAGCAAACACAATATTATTTCTTATCCGGATTTACTGCTAAATTAGCTGGTACAGAAAGAGGAGTAACAGAACCACAACCTACTTTTTCTGCTTGTTTCGGAAAAGCCTTTTTAACCTTACATCCTACCAAGTATGGGAAAGAATTGGTGAAAAAAATGGAACAACACCAGGCAACTGCTTATATGATCAATACCGGATGGAATGGTACCGGAAAAAGAATCTCCATCAAGGATACCAGAGCAATTATTGATGCTATTTTAGATGGCAGCATTGAACAAGCTGAAACCAAAATAATTCCGGTATTTAATTTAGAAGTTCCTACTGCTTTACACGATGTAAATTCTGCAATTTTAGACCCAAGAGATACCTATGAAAATGCAAGCATTTGGGAAGAAAAAGCAACCAAGTTAGCCAATTTGTTTATTGCAAACTTTGCACAATACACCCAAAATGAATTAGGAAAACGATTGGTAGCGGCAGGTCCAAAAATAAACTAACCAAACTTACATACTATTAACTAAAAAGAGCTGGAAAATTCCAGCTCTTTTTTATATTTAAATCCTTTTTGATTATTTATCCTTATTTACTTTGGCAATATACTTTTCCAAAGCCATGGTCATGGATGGGGCCTCTGGTGAAGGAGCCATGATATCTATACGCAATCCGTGGTCTAATGCTTCTTTTTGGGTAGTGCTACCAAAAACTGCAATACGAGTGTTGTTTTGTTTAAAATCAGGGAAATTTTTAAATAATGATTTAATACCGGTTGGACTAAAAAAGGCCAACACATCGTAATACACATCTGCCAAATCAGACAAGTCACTCATTACGGTTCGGTAAAAAATTCCTTGTTTCCAATTTAAATTTAAGTTATTTAATGTTTCAGGTACATCCGCATTCAAAACATCTGTAGATGGCAGCAAAAACTTTTCTTCTTTATACTTTTTAAATAATGGGGTTAAATCCGCAAAATCTTTCTGTCCTACATATATCTTACGCTTTCTATAAACTACGTAACGTTGCAAATAAAAAGCAATAGCTTCAGATTGACAAAAATATCTTAAATCTTCCGGAACTTTATAACGCATTTCTTCAGCTACTCTAAAAAAATGGTCTACAGCATTTTTACTGGTAAGAATTATAGCGTTAAAGTTATTTAAATCTATTTTTTGAGCTCTAACATCTTTGGCAGTAAGCCCTTCAACATGAATAAAAGGTCGAAAATCTATCTTAACTTTATGTTTTTGGGCTATATCGAGATAAGGGGACTTCTCATCTTTAGGCTCTGGTTGAGAAACCAAGATAGTTTTCACTTTCATAAGTTATCTAATGCTTAGTTTTTAATCAGGAAACGATACACTAAATAATAGGGTGCCATTTCAAGGGCACAAAGATACAAAATAAAATAATAAAATTTAGGAAAAATTAACGATCTAAAAATTCTAATACTATTCAAATACAATGCGATATTGATTAACAAAAGTAATCCGATCAGAAGATATAATACAGAAGAAATAATTATTTCGTTAAAATACAAGATTGCTACTAATGGTAAAAGAATAACTCCTAAATAGCTTCTATAACTTAGTTTGTAAAAATGAAATTGCTCAGCAAAATCTTCTATATGAAAAGTAACTGCAATAATTTTCTCTAGAAAATACTTACTTAAAATCACAAAAAAAAGAAGCACCATGATTTGAATAAATAAATTCAAATCGTATAAATTACCCCACCCCATTGTAGCCAATAATAATTGCAATAAAAAAGCAAAACTAATGGTTTGTGTTACAAATAAAAGCAAATGAAATCCGGAGGATGTACTTGGAGAATCCTTGTAAATCCTCCAATATTTATCGGTGTAAAACAACCGAATGTAATCATAAAATTTTACCGGGAAATATGCCTTACTCATCACTAAAAACAAAAATGCCAATGTAAAAAAATACACTGCCCAGTCTTGTATACCAATAATTCTTTCTTGTAAAGCTTCCATGCGTTGCAAAGGTATTTTATTTTAGCTGATTTTTTTTAGTTTAAAATTATTTAAAATTTACAGCTTCGATATAAAATCGTTTACTTTTGCTTACAAATTAAGTGCATGTCAAAAATTGTAATCATTCCAACGTATAACGAACGTGAAAATATCGAAGAAATCATCCATGCTGTTATGCAATTACCGGGTGCATTTCACGTGCTTATTGTGGATGATTCTTCTCCAGATGGCACTTATTTACATGTACAAGAACTACAAAAAAAATATCCGGAATCTTTGTTTTTAGAAATTCGGAAAAAGAAATCTGGTTTAGGCAGAGCCTATGTTCACGGTTTTGAATGGGCTTTAGCAAATGGATACAAGTATATTTTTGAAATGGATGCCGATTTTTCACACAATCCACAAGATTTGATAAAATTATGGAAAGCTTGTGCAGAACACGGTTATGATGTTGCAATTGGTTCTAGATATGTGAATGGTGTAAATGTGGTAAATTGGCCATTGAGTAGAGTTTTGTTAAGCTATTTTGCTTCTATCTATGTAAAGTGGATTACCGGAATGAAAATCCACGATGCTACCGCAGGATTTATTTGTTATAAAAGAGAAGTTTTAGAAAGAATTGGCATCAAAAAAATCAAATTTGTAGGCTATGCTTTTCAAATTGAAATGAAATACAGAGCTTTTGTAAGAAAATTTAAAATTACAGAAGTTCCAATTATTTTTACCGATAGAACCAAAGGCACCTCTAAAATGAGCAATGCCATTATAAGAGAAGCTGTTTTTGGAGTCATAAAATTACGAATCAACCATTTGTTTAAAAAATTATAACCATGGGTATAGTCATTAAAAATGCATGCTTGGTAAATGAAGGCATTTCTAAAATAGTAGATGTTCGCATTGTAAACCAACACATCGAAAGAATTGATACATCCATTACACCATCTGAAAATGATGAAGTAATGGATGCTTCAGGTTTGCATTTATTCCCAGGGGTAATTGATGACCAGGTGCATTTTCGTGAACCCGGACTCACCCACAAAGGCAATATTGCATCAGAAAGCAAAGCTGCAGCTGCAGGTGGCATTACCAGTTTTATAGAACAACCCAACACAGTACCTAATGCTGTTACCCATGAAGTACTAGAAGAAAAATATGCCATTGCTACTCTTACTTCTACTACCAATTTTTCATTTATGTTAGGTGGTACCAACCACAACATAGAAGAAGTGAAAAAAACCAACGGAAAGAATATTGCAGGAATTAAATTGTTTTTAGGGTCTTCTACCGGAAATATGTTGGTAGATAAAGAAGAAGCCATTGAAGCTATTTTCAGAAATACTCCTTTACCTATTGCTACCCATTGTGAAGACGAAGAAACTATCAAAGCCAACTTGGCAAAATACCAAGCGGAATTTGGTGAAGATATACCGGTAAAATACCATCCGTATATTAGAAGTGAAGAAGCATGTTTTATTTCTTCTTCCAAAACAGTGGAATTGGCAAAAAAAACCGGAGCCAAATTGCATGTTTTTCACTTATCTACCGGTAAAGAGTTAAGTTTGTTTAGAAATGATATTCCGTTAAAAGACAAAAAAATTACTGCGGAAGTTTGCATCCATCATTTGTGGTTTTCGGAAGAAGATTACGAAACCAAAGGCAACTTTATTAAATGGAATCCTGCAGTGAAAACCGCAAAAGACAGAAGCCAACTTTGGGAAGGACTTTTAAACGATACTTTAGATTGCATTGCAACCGACCATGCTCCGCATACTTTAGAAGAAAAACAAAACAAATATGGCAAAGCTCCTTCTGGGGGCCCTTTGGTACAACACGCACTTCCTGCCATGTTGCAAAAATACCATGAAGGAATGATTACTTTAGAAAAGATTATTGAAAAAATGTGTCACAATCCTGCCATCATATTTCAAGTTGAGAAAAGAGGTTTTGTAAGAGAAGGCTACTTTGCAGATTTGGTTTTGGTAGATTTAAACCAATCTTGGAAAGTGGAAAAAAATAATATTTTGTACCATTGTGGCTGGAGTCCGTTTGAAGGAACTACGTTTCAAAGTTCTGTAAAATCCACTATGATTAATGGCCAATGGGTATATCAAAATGGCCAATTAACAGGTATAAAAAGTGGCCAACGTTTAACTTTTGACCGATGAAATTAGTTCCTTTAATTGTTTTGCTTTGTTTTCTTTCATGTAATGAGTCTGCTGTGCCAAAACCTGACAAGCTACTTAATGAGGAAACTATGGAAGCCATAGTTTACGACTTGGTGTTGTTAGAAGCCATTAAGAACAGCCAACCGAATATGTTGGAAGACAACGGAATTAACCCTTATGCTTACATATATGAGAAATACCAAATAGATAGCTTACAATGGGTACAAAACAACAAATATTATGCATCTGATGTAAAAAACTACAAGCATCTATTTGATCGGGTAAGAAAAAAGTTGGAACAACAAAAAGCAGAAAACGATACCCTTTTGTTAGGCACAAAAAATAAAAGCCCAAAATTAGAATTAGATACTGTAAAACCAAAAAGCCCTCGTAAAAGATTGATTCCAAGTTCGTAGTAGCCTTGAAAGACTTTGTTTTTAAAACCCCTTCTTATCTTTTTCACCCAATTTTTATGGGGTTATATGCTACTTCATACTATTTTTGGATTACCAAAGAATATTACAGCTACACCCAAATAGGCCACACTTTACTATTGGTTGGTAACCTAACTTTAGTGATTCCGATTACTATATTTTTTTTATTGCTTTACTTAAAAAAAGCAGACTCTTTAATGCTTCCTAATCTAAACCAAAGAAGAATTCCATTGCTTTTGGGATTGTTTTTGTTTTGGTTGTTGACTTACAAATTATTGCAATCAGGCATATACCTCGAACTTTGCATGCTTTATACTGCAAGTTTTTGCTCCCTCTTATTAGCATTGATAGCGAGTTGGTTTAAATTTAAAATAAGCTTACATGCCATAGGCATACAGCTGTTTACCACTTTTGTTTTTTTATTACAAATCCATTTCGGATTAACCCAATGGCTTTTCCCAATCTTTGCTTTGATTTTGAGTGGATTGGTAGGAAGTTCCAGACTATATTTGCAAGCACATAACAATTCGGAATTGGCAGCAGGATATGTCGCTGGTAGCATTCCTAATTTGCTGTTGGCAGTGTATTGGGTATAGCTTACAAGATGTAAAACATCAAACCAAAACTTAATCTTTTAAAGTTAATCGAAGTCCCATCAAAATTCTCTTGGTTTTTTAACATCGGATTTAATCCATAAGAAATGTAGGCATTGAGCGTATTATAGCCTAAGGAAACGTAAACATCCCAAAGTAAGGAATTAAAGTCGGCTCGATTATTTACAGTGAATGAATCAAAACCACTAAATGAAGATTGGTGCCAAAACAAATAAGCAGCTTTTATTCCAAGATGCGATCTAAAAAACTCGTGAGTAGTTGGCGTAGAAGCTCTAAAACGAAGTTCTAACGGAAACTCTACTAAAAACTGATTAATCGACTGCTTATTGTATACTACATTCCCAAAGTTATCTTTGGTATTAAATTTACTAAAAGAGGCACTGGTATTAATGTTTTTATAAGACAAACCTAACCCCGGTGCAATTGCTAATTGTCTGCTCTGATTGATAGGCATATCTCTTAAAAAGCCTATCCTTATCTCAGGAGAAAAAGAATTTTGGGCTATGTCGCTTGGTCGGTTAACAAATACTTGATGAGCAATGGTTGCATAAAATTGATCTTCGCGATATTTATAATCTATAGGGTATTTGTAGAGGCTGTCTTGAGCTAAGCCAAAAAAAGCAAGCATTAAAAATAAATAAACTAAAACCCAACGCATTTGTTTTTTTGGTAAAAATAAAAAAAGGCATCCAATTAACGGATGCCTTTCGGTATTAATATCATTAAAAAAACTATTGATCTAAGGCACTACCAACTACAGTTGTGTAGTTCACTTTGTACTGTTGAATTTTGCGAAGCTCTTGTTTTACTTCCCCAACCAATCCCATTTTAGAATCTCTATCTACTTTTAATGCAGCAGTTAATACTTTTTCTAATTCCGGATTTCTAGCAGCTCTTTCTTTCTTAATAAATTCTTGAATATCCTGAGCTGTAGCTGGTCTGTCATTCAACTGAATCATGTCACCTGTACCATATCTTTGTTGGTATCTTTCGTGTGGTTTACCAATGTAGATAAACATCACACGATCTTTTTTATCTAATTTGGTTACTTGATCCGCTTTAGGAAGAGAGTTTTGAACGATTAATTCGGTATCTCTCATTACGGTAGCCACCATAAAAAAGAATAACAACATAAACACAATGTCAGGTAGAGAAGCGGTTGAAATAGCAGGCAAATCGCCTTTTTTCTTCTTTTTAAAAATCGACATAGGTTTTGATTTTACAGGTTAATTTCTTTTTGGTTCAGCTTCAGAAAGCTTTTGTGGATACATGGCTTGAATTTCTTTTACCAATGGCTCCAAACGCAATCTTTCTGCCTCTTTAGTTTTAGGATCATCGTATCTTGCTTCTAACTCACGATATGTTTTGTTATACTTTTGCAAACAAACCTTATCCCTTAACTCATAGTATGCTGCAACCAATTCGTTTTGCACAGCTATGTAAGTTTTGTAGCTAGTTTCAGAATCATTTTGTAAAGAAATAACTGCCTTTTCTGGATTATCAGAAGAATCAGGATTTTTTTCTCCTTTACAATGAGCACAAGAACCATCTCCATTATTGTCTAAAAATTTAACAGCAGCTGCTCTTAAATCTTGAAGTTCCATTAACTGATCTTCTACCAACAATTGGTTGTTTCTGTTCACCATTACCATAAAGATGTTTTTTTCTTTAATTGGTGGTGGGTCGTTTTGCTCCTCAATTGGTGGCAACTTTCTGTTGATCCCTCTATCTGTTTCGATGGTCGTGGTTACCAAGAAAAAGATGAGCAACAAGAAAGCGATGTCAGCCATCGAACCTGCGTTTACTTCAGGTGCACTTCTTTTTGCCATAATTTATTTTTTAAATCTTACGAAACTAGAGTATAGTAATAAACCAAATGCAGCTAATGCCAGGATATAAAACATATTCAAACTAGCACTAACTAACTTCGAAGTCCCGCTTGAAACAATTTCAACACCATCTTTTATTACTGGATCACTATTACCAATTATATATGATAAAATAAATAATCCTATCATTAATGCAAAAGGAGTTAAAGTCTTCTTTAAGTTATTACTAGATAAAATTCCTTTAAAAGAGTAAATTAAAGTTAATACAACCGTAACAAAGGTGATAATTAATGATGTAAAAATTAAAGGAGATGTCATTACACCACCATCTGGCCTTCCTTGTTCATCAACCGAATCCGATGTTGCAACAAAAAACCATAGGATAATTGATATAACAGATAAAGCCAATACTGCAATTCTCGTAAACTTTTTTAAGTTCATCTTAAAGTTATTTGAGGGTTAGTATTATTTCTTTTCTAAGTCAGAAAGAATATCAACTAAGCTAATAGAAGCATCTTCCATATCGTTTACGATAGCATCAATTTTTGCAACAATATAGTTGTAAAATACTTGTAAGATAATCGCAACAATCAAACCAAATACGGTAGTTAATAACGCTACTTTAATACCTCCAGCTACCAACGAAGCATCCATAGTACCTGCAGCTTCGATACGGTCAAACGCCTGAATCATCCCGATTACTGTACCCATGAAACCTAACATCGGAGCCAAAGCGATAAACAATGAAATCCAAGATACGTTTTTCTCTAATTGACCCATTTGTACACCACCATAAGCCATTACTGCTTTTTCAGCGGATTCCACCCCGTGACCAGATCTGTCTAAACCTTGGTAAAAGATAGATGCAACCGGACCTGCAGTATTTCTACATACTTCTTTAGCAGCATTTACACCACCTGATTTTAATGCAGCTTCTACATCGTCAATTAATTTTTTAGAATTGGTAGTAGAAAGGTTTAAATACAAAATTCTTTCGATAGAAATTGCCAAACCTAAAATCAAACAAAGCAATACGATCCCCATAAAACCAGGACCACCTTCAATAAATCTTTGCTTTAATTCTTGTGTAAATCCTCTGCCTTCTGCAGCTGTTTCGTCTGATTCTTCCACTACTGCAGCTTCTTCTGCTGGTGCAGCTTCTTCTGACGTAGCTTCTACAGCTTGCGTAGAATCTGCCTGAGATTCAGCAGCTTCAGTTTCTTGAGCTTGAATGGTACCAAAGGTCATCAAACTCATCATAGCCAAAATAGAAAATAGTTTTTTCATTGTTCTGTTCTTGATTAATTAGTTAATGATGTTAAAGTTATAAATTATTTTTAATGATACAGTTCTACAAACAAAAAATGTGGCGGAGAGAAAGGGATTCGAACCCTTGATACCCTTTTGGAGTATACACACTTTCCAGGCGTGCTCCTTCGACCACTCGGACACCTCTCCATTGGTTTTTCACCTATAGAATTTGCGAGTGCCAAATAACAAAAAAAAAATAACTTGAAAAAATATAATCTATTATTTTTATACTAATTCTCCACGCAGAGAAGTTTCAAACATGGTTTTGAATAAGTTAGGCGAAACCTCTTCTCCTAACAAATACATGATTTTGCAAATCGCTGCTTCGGTAGTAATGTCTTTTCCCGAAATCACGCCTATTTTTTGCAATCCTACACTTGTTTCGTACACCCCCATTTGCACCCTTCCCCCACTACATTGGGTAACATTGATCAAGTGAATTCCTCTTTTTGTGGCATCGTTTAAAACTTTCAAAAACTGTTCATCACTTGGGGCATTCCCTGCCCCGTAAGTTTCTAACAATACTGCCTTTATTTTAGGTTGGTGCAACATGTATTGCAAAGTTTCTACCGATAAACCGGGAAACAACTTAATCAATATAACGTTGGTATCCAGTTTTTCGTGCACCAACAACTTCTTTTTTGTTTTTGGCTTCCACAAAGCATCTATTTGTACATTCAAATGCACCCCGCTTTCTGCCAAAGGCGGATAATTTGGGGAGGTAAATGCATTGAATTGTTCAGCACTTATTTTAGTAGTCCGATTGCCTCTATATAATTTGTACTCAAAATACAAGCCTACCTCTTGTATCACAGGCATGCCGTTTTGTTGCAATGAAGCCAATTGAATGGCAGTAATTAAATTTTCTTTGGCATCGGTACGTAAGTCGCCTATAGGCAATTGCGACCCTGTTAAAATCACTGGTTTGGTCAAATTCTCCAATAAAAAACTCAACGCACTTGCGGTATACGACATGGTATCGGAACCATGCAACACCACAAATCCCTGAAAATCGTTGTATACCTTTTCAATTAATTTGGCAATTTGCACCCAATAGGCTGGCTGCATATCCGAAGAATCGATAGGTTGCTGCATAGACAGCGATTGGATTTCGCAGTCTAATAATTTTAATTCCGGTATTTGCTTCAATAGTTTATTAAAGTCGAATGCTTTAAGAGCTCCGGTTTTAAAATCTTTTTGCATCCCAATGGTGCCTCCGGTGTACAATAAAAGTATGCGTGGGGTTGTTTGCATGATGGGTTTTGTAGATGCACAAATATAGTGATTTGAAAATTTAATGATGGTTAAGTTTAAAGTTCAAAGTTTTAAATTTTACGAAACGTTAAACTTTAAACCAGCAAAAAAAAATTACCTTTAACCCATGTTTGCATTGGTAGATTGTAATAACTTTTATGCTTCTTGCGAAAGGGTTTTTCGTCCGGATTTGATCGGGAAGCCCGTAGTGGTATTGTCTAACAACGATGGCTGTGTGATTGCCCGAAGTAGCGAAGCCAAAGCTTGTGGCATCCCGATGGGAGCAGTAGCATTTATGTACCGAGATGCTTTTGAAAAACACCAAATACACGTATTTTCTTCCAATTATGCTCTATACGGAGATATGAGCAACCGAGTAATGAGCATTTTGCAACAGTTTACACCGGAAGTGGAAGTGTATAGTATTGACGAAGCTTTTTTAAAGTTTACCGGATACCAACACTACGACTTAAGTAACTATGGTATAGAAATGCGAAAACGGGTACAAAAGTGGACTGGCATTCCGATTAGTATAGGCTTTGCTCCTACCAAGGCATTGGCTAAAGTAGCCAACAAAATTGCGAAAAAGTTCAGCAACCAAACGCAAGGCAGCTATGCCATTGATACCGAAGAAAAACGCATCAAAGCACTCCGATGGACCAAAATAGAAGACGTTTGGGGCATTGGAGGCCAACATGCCAAACGACTACAAGCGTTACAAGTACATACTGCCTACGACTTTACGCAACTACCCGATGCTTGGGTGCAAAAACACATGAGCGTAGTTGGACTTAGATTAAAGCACGAATTGCAAGGCAAACCAACTTTAGACTTAGAGTTGCCAGCCTGTAAAAAGAATATTGCTACCACCCGAAGTTTTGACCGCTCTATTTATACCATAGAGGAATTAAGAGAACGTATTACCACCTTTTCGGTGATTTGTGCTGAAAAACTTCGCAAGCAAAAAAGCAAATGTCATACCGTGATTGTATTGTTAAAAACCAATAAATTCAAACAAGCCTCTGGCAGATACTACTACTCCAAAGCAGTTACTTTGCCTTATGCTTCCAACTCTGCCATTACCTTAACCCAGTATGCGTTGCAAGGCTTGAAAGATTTGTTTGTAGAAGGTTTTGAATACAAAAAAGCCGGAATTATCGTTACCGATTTGATTTCGCAAACCCACCAACAACTCGATTTGTTTGTGCAAGAAAACCCAAAACATCAATCGTTGATGCAAACCATGGATCAAATTAACCAAAAGTGGGGCAAACACCATTTAAAATTAGCCGGACAGGACATGCATCGTACTTGGAAAATGCGACAGGAAAGTCTGTCTCCAAAATACACCACCAACGTTAACGATATTATAGAAGTACTATGCGAGTAAAAAAATTACCTGTTGAAAATACCCTTACGTTTTTTACTCCAGATTGGACACAATCGGTAGAGCGACCTTTTGTGGCAGGAGGAATAGCCGCAGGATTTCCATCTCCGGCAGACGATTTTTCGGAATTGCGAATTAGCCTCGACCAAACTTTGGTAAAACACAAAGAAGCTACATTTTATGCCAAAGTAAAAGGAAACTCTATGATAGATGCAGGCATACAAGATGGCGATATTTTGGTAATTGACCGAAGCTTAGAACCTGCTAACAATAAAATAGCCGTGTGCTACTTGGATGGTGCTTTTACCGTAAAGCGGATTTTGTTTCAAAAAGATGGTTTGTATTTGATGCCCGAAAACAGCAATTTTTCTCCCATCAAAATTACCGAAGAAAACGAATTGATCGTTTGGGGTATTGTGACTTATGTGATTAAGGGAGTGTAAATTACTCCCACAAATACGTCACCTTAGGTAAAATCCTCTCTACAAATTTGGTATAAGCAAGGCTAGAAGGATGCAAACCATCCGAAGCTACCAAATTAGGTTGTTGCAAGCCCAAACGAGTAATATCGGTTATGTTAACAAAAGCCACTCCTCTATTGGTAGCTGTTTGTTCCGCAAAGGCATTATACGCATCCAGTTGTTGCGAAATTAAAGCAGGATTGGGTCTGTTTTGCCCAAAAGGGGTATAAGCATAATCGGGAATAGAAACTACTACTACTTTTTTTACGTCTCCTTTGGCCAAATCGATGGCAGTTTGTAACAATTCCGGAAATTCTTGCTCGTATAATGTAAAAGGCTTGTTTTGGTATTGGTTGTTTACACCTATTAATAAGGTAACCAAATCGAACTGATTGGTTAAATTGGCAGAAGCAACTGCATTTTTCAACTGCGTAGTGGTCCAGCCCGTTGTTGCAATTACTTGCACCGAAATAGCATCCTCCGAACGCAATCGTTTGGCAATAGAATCTTTTAACTGCACCGGAAAACGACAGCTAGCACAAACGCTTTCTCCAATGGTGTAGCTATCTCCCAACGAAAGTAATTTCAAATTCTTTGGAGGCACTATTTCTTGGGTAGTATCTTCTTGGCAAGAACCTAAAAGAAAAAACAATCCGAAAAACAACAACTGCCAAAACTTGATTTTTCTCATCTACTCTAGTTTACAGAAAATTGCTTGCTCAACTGGATGTGTTGCAACATGGCATCCCATAATTGAATTCGCATTTGCAATGCTTGTTCAGAAACTGCAGCCACTTCATTCCACTTTTGCTCGTCTCCTTCGCAAAGTTCTTCTATCATCAACATAGCCATTGGCCCATGCTCATCGCCATCTAACTCGATATGTCGTTCAAGATAATAAATCAACTTATCTAACGAAGTTTCGTTTAATTGATTTTGAAAGTGGTGTAAAATTTCCGTGAACATTCCCGGTATCAAATCTTCCCTTCCAAAAGTAAAAGCTGCTGCAATTTCATGTGGCTTTCCTTGTTGAATGACTTGAAAAGTAAAATTTAAAAAATTACGAACCGCTTCGGGCAATTTGATGCTTTTAGAAACTTCTTCCCAAGTGGCTCCATTGCCAAATTGTGCCACCAATTGTTCTATTGCTTGGGTGTTGGCTCCACAAGCTTTCATGGCATCTATATACAATTCATAATGACTTTTGCGGTTACCCAAAGCATCTACATCGGTTTCTTCTGCCAATACAATTTCGTTGATTAAATACCTCACTTTCGGATTGCCAACCGGCACCCATGGAGTGGTAGTACATGTTAATTTTTGTTGCAAGGCTTTTAGTAACGACATAAAATCCCAAACGGCATATACATGATAGTTCAAAAACACTTTTAAATCGTCCAAGTTTTGGATGTGTTGGTATAACAGATGTTGCAACAATTGTTGTTTGGTAGCTGCAATTGCTTCTTCAACGTGATGTACAGTATTTACTTGCATGACTTTTTTTTAGGCACTTACGACATTTGCTTCTTTATGGATTTTTTGCACCAATCCTTGTAACACTTTCCCCGGTCCAACTTCAATAAAATCAGTGGCACCATCTGCAACCATTTGTTGTACAGATTGGGTCCATTTTACTGGAGCTGTTAATTGAATCAATAAATTTTGTTTGATTTCTTCCGGATTGGAAATAGCCGTTGCTGTTACATTTTGATAAACCGGACAAATTGGAGTTTGGAATTGGGTATTTTGAATGGCTTGAGCCAATTCCTCTCTTGCAGGCTCCATCATTGGAGAGTGAAAAGCACCACCAACAGGTAACAACAAAGCTCTTTTGGCTCCAGCTTCTTTTAATTTTTCGCAAGCAACTTCCACTGCCGAAGTTTCTCCGGAAATCACCAATTGCCCCGGACAGTTGTAATTGGCAGCAACCACTACCCCATCTACCGAAGCACAAACTTGCTCCACGATAGCATCGTCCAAACCTAAAACTGCAGCCATGGTAGAAGGCTTCATTTCGCATGCTTTTTGCATTGCCAAAGCTCGTTGGTATACCAATCGCAATCCATCTTCAAAAGCCAAAGCTCCGTTAGCAACCAAAGCCGAAAACTCTCCTAAGGAATGTCCTGCCACCATATCTGGCTGAAAGGCATCTCCTAAAGATTTGGCCAAAGCTACCGAATGTAAAAAAACCGCAGGTTGGGTTACTTTGGTTTGCTTTAAATCGTCTGCAGTACCATGAAACATGATATCGGTAATAGAAAAACCTAAAATTTCATTGGCTTGGTCTAACAACGCTTTGGCAACCGGACTTTGCTCGTATAAATCTTTTGCCATGCCAGGAAATTGCGACCCTTGGCCAGGAAAAATATATGCTTTTTTCATAAGATTGGTTTTTATGTAGAATCTGTTTTTTGAACGCACAAAAATACAAAAAGCCAATGGAAAGCTTGGACAAAGTTGGGCAAAAACTTTACTTTTGAGTCCTCAATAACTTATTCATGACTTTAGTTGATACCCACACCCATTTGTATGTAGAAGAATTTGCCAATGACCGAGCGGAAGTAATTGAAAGAGCCTTACAAGCTGGTGTGACACATTTTGTATTGCCAGCTATAGAGCAAAAATACACCCATAGCATGTTGGAGCTAAAGCAAGCATTTCCGAACAATATACACTTAATGATGGGGTTGCATCCTTGCTATGTAAAAGAAAACTACCAAGAAGAGTTACATCATGTGCAAGAACAATTGTTAACCGGAAATTATGTTGCCGTTGGAGAAATTGGTATTGACTTGTATTGGGATAAAACCACTTTTGAGATACAAAAAATTGCCTTTGAGCAGCAAATAGATTGGGCTATTGCATCGGATTTACCCATTGTAATCCACAGCAGAGAAAGCACCCGAGAAATCCTCGAAATTTTACAACAAAAAAAGCATCCCAAATTACGTGGGGTTTTGCATTGTTTTAGTGGCACTTTAGAGGAAGCCCAAGAAGCCATTGCATTGGGTTTTTATTTAGGAATTGGAGGAGTGGTGACATTTAAAAACGGAAAAATTGATGCCTTTTTGAACCAGCTTCCGTTAGAAAAACTGGTTTTAGAAACCGATGCCCCTTACTTGGCACCGGTACCTTACAGAGGCAAACGAAACGAAAGCAGTTACACTGTTTTGGTGGCAGAAAAATTAGCCCAATTGTATCAAATTAGTGTGGAAGAAATTGCAAAAATTACCACCGAAAATGCTTTTAAAATTTTTAATATAAAGCAATCGTAACATTAAGTTAAGTAAAAGCTTTGCCACAAATAGATACAAATCGCTTTATTTTTTGTTTTTTTGCGTTTTAACTTTTGATAAAGCCATGCCTAAATTTGATGCCATAAGACCCTATCATGATACCGAAGTGAATGCTGCCTTGCAACAAGCCATGCATCATCCGATGATGAAGGCATTGATGCAGTTCACGTTTCCGGAAATGGAAGAAGACGTATGGAAAAACCAATTGAGTAAAACCCATTCTATTCGCGATTTTCAGTGTAATTTTATTTACCATGCTGCCAAAAAAGTGTTGGAAAGAAGCTCTGATGGATTAACCACTACTGGCTTTGAAAACTTAGACACCCATACCCCATATTTATTTATCTCTAACCATAGAGATATCTTGTTAGATACTTCTTTACTAAATGTTTCCTTGTTTGACAAAGGCATGATCATGACTGCTTCTGCCATTGGAGACAATTTGATTCAAAAACAATTCTTAAAAACCTTGTCTCGTTTGAATCGAAATTTTGTGGTGCAACGAAATTTAGGACCAAGAGAATTATTAGAAAGTTCCAAACTGTTATCGGAATACATCCAACAGATGCTTTTACATGAAAACCGTTCGGTTTGGATTGCCCAAAGAGAAGGAAGAACCAAAGATGGTAATGACATTACCCAAACAGGAGTATTGAAAATGTTAGGAATGGCAAGTCAGGAATCCAACTTAATGGACTATTTTAAAAAACTGAAAATAGTGCCCGTTTCTATTTCGTACGAATACGACCCAACCGATGCCTTAAAAATGCCACAATTAATGGCACAAGCAAACGACGAAGTATATGTGAAAGAAAAAAACGAAGACTTTATCAATTTGATGAGTGGAATTTTAGGACAAAAGAAGAGAATTCACATCCATGTAGATACTCCGCTTGACAAAGAATTAGACCAAATTAGTTCGGAAAATGACAATGCAAACAAGCAAATTCAAGCCTTGGTACAATGTTTAGATGGTAAAATTCAGAAAAATTATCATTTGTGGCCAACCAATTACATTGCTTATGATTTGTTGCATGGCAGCAATCAAATGAAAAATCATTACACCGAAAACGAGTTGCAAATATTTGAACGAAGATTGGAGTTAAAAATTGACAAAAACAACCCTCAAATGGTAGAAAGCTTTTTAACCATGTATGCCAATCCGGTAGTGAATCGGTTAAAGATTAGTTGATGTCGAGACGAAGCGAAGCTTGTCTCGATGCAGACCGTAGCGTCTGCAGTTGATGGTTGAGTCATGTCTGTCCCTGATACATATAAGGACTTTTCACTATTCACTATTCACTAGCAACTACTAACCAAAAATTCACAAAGGCTTCATATTTCCCTAACCTATCGTTTGGCTAAATAAATACCTTTGTTAAAAAAACCATGCTTGCCAAAAAAATATTGGTTGCTCCGTTAAATTGGGGATTAGGTCATGCCACCAGATGCATTCCGATTATTAAAGCATTACAACAACTAGGATTTGAACCTATGGTTGCTACAGATGGAGTAGCTCTTACCTTATTGCAAAAAGAATTTCCAACGCTTACTTTTTTAACCTTACCATCCTACGAAATTAGCTATGCCAAAAAGGGCATCTTTTTTAAATGGAAATTGTTGTTTGATAGCCCAAAAATGCTGAAAGCCATTAAAAAAGAGCGAAAATTGGTAAAAAAATGGGTAAAAGAGCATGAGTTATCCGGCATCATATCCGACAATCGATTGGGTGTTTTTAGCAAAAAAGTTCCTAGTGTGTTTATTACCCACCAATTAAACGTGATTACCGGAAATACCACTTGGTTAAGCTCTAAAATACATCAATATATCATAAAAAAATACACAGAATGCTGGGTACCTGATGTAGCTGGAACCCCAAATTTAACCGGCAAATTAGGGCACTTAAAAAACCCAGATTTTCCTATTACTTATCTGGGACCTTTAAGTAGAATGGAACAAAAAAAACTAGAAACAAAATACGATTTGATGGTTTTACTTTCCGGACCAGAACCTCAACGCACCATGCTGGAAGAAAAATTATTGGAGGAAGTTCAAAGATTTACTGGGGAAGTTTTATTTGTTAAGGGAAAAATGGAAAAAGAGCAGCTTATTGACATCCATAACCATGTTGAAATTTATAATTTCATGACAAGTGAGCAATTAGAAGATGCCATTCAGCAAAGCAATATGATTTTAAGCAGGTCGGGCTATACTACGGTAATGGATTTGGCCAAATTGCATAAAAAAGCATTTTTTATTCCAACTCCCGGACAATTTGAACAAGAATACTTGGCAAAAAAGTACAAAAAAGAAGGTTTGGTACCTTATGCAAAACAAGACAAGTTTAAAATCGAAAAGTTAAACGAGGTGCCTTTTTATCAAGGTTTGAGAAACTTTAACACCGATGTAAATTGGAAAAAATTATTCCACTTGTTCGAAGGTTAATTGGTTTTCATTTTCTCTAAAGTAAACGAAAATTCGGAACCAACTCCAATCTGACTTTCCACATAAATTTTTTCGTTGTGGGCTTCGATGATGTGTTTTACAATTGCCAAACCTAAACCAGAACCACCTTCGGAACGTGCTCCACTTTTATCTACCCTGAAAAATCGTTCAAATAGCCGTGGAATCATGTTCTTTTCAATACCTTCTCCATTATCTGTTACACGAACTATTACTTTGTTTTTGGTCAACGATTCAATGGTAACCTCGGTAGTTCCACCTACTTTTCCGTATTTGATAGAGTTTTCAATTAAGTTAGTTAATACTTGTTGAATTTTTTCCTGATCGGCATATACTTTTACCGAGTTTTTCGATTCTAAGTCTAAAGAAATATTCTTCTTTTGGGCTTTCATCTCCAACAATTCGAACACTCTTTGAGTCAACTCCACCAAATCAAAATAAGCATATTCCAAATGCACATCTCCGGTTTCTAATTTGGTAATCATGTCCAAATCTTTTACTATAAAAATGAGTCTTTCTACCCCATGTTCGGCTCTTTCCAAATACTTTTTCAACAAGTTTTTGTCTTTCATAGCACCATCCAGCAAGGTAGATAAATAGCCTTGTACCATAAACAATGGGGTTTTTAATTCGTGCGAAACATTGCCTAAAAACTCTCTTCGGTATTCTTCTCTAATTTTTAAAGCTTCAATTTCCAGCTTTTTATCCATGGCAAACTTTTTCACTTCCCGTGTTAAAGTAGCCATGTCGGTAGTGATGGGTTGGCTTCGAAGCGAACTTTGCTCAAGCAAAGAAACATCGTCGTATATTTTTTTTACCCTTCGATAAATAAAATGCTCTACGCGATATTGGATGACAAAAAAGGCAAAAACAAACACAAATAAGCCAAACAACAAACTGATGCCTAAATGAAATTGGTAAAAAAAATAAGAAAACAACCCGAAGGTTGCTAAGGTAAATAAGGTAACGTATAATGCAGATTTAACTGCAAATTTGTATGTTTTTTTAAATCGAATTGCCATTAAATTTCCATCTTATACCCCACTCCCTTAATGGTTTTGAACCAATCATCTCCAATTTTTTCACGTAATTTCCGTATGTGCACATCAATGGTTCTTCCACCTACAATAACTTCATTCCCCCAAACTTTGTCTAAAATTTCTTCTCTTTTAAAAACTTTTCCGGGTTTGGAAGCTAATAAATAAAATAACTCAAACTCTTTACGTGGTAAAACAATCTCCTCTCCATCTTTAATGATTTTGTAGCTTTCTCTGTTAATTTCGATATCTCCTACTTTTAACACATCTCCTAGCATCTCATCTTCTTTAAATCTTCGCAACAAGGCTTTGATTTTACTAACCAACACTTTAGGCTTGATTGGTTTGGCTATGTAATCATCTGCCCCAGCATCAAAACCTGCAACTTGCGAATAATCTTCATTACGTGCAGTTAAAAAGGTAATGATGGTTTGTTGTAGTTCCGGAATTTTACGAATTTGCTCGCAAGCCTCAATGCCATCCATTTCGGGCATCATCACATCTAAAATAATCAAATGGGGCAATTCTTTTTTGGCTTTGGCAATGGCTTCTTTCCCGTTATTAGCAGTACTAATTTGGTAACCTTCTTGTGCCAAATTATACTCTAATATTTCTAAGATATCCGGTTCATCATCTACTAGTAAAATTTTGATGTCCTTTTTTTTCATGAGGTTGTTGTTGTTTACAAAAAGTAAAGGTAAATATAAAAAAAAACCAAACAAGCTGTTAACCATTATTTAATATGCTAACAATTCCTTAACCAAAACTAAACGTAAGCATCATTTTCGAATAACTCGCAATTAACAATTTGGGTTGTTCTTTGCAGAAATTTTAACAACAGATAATGAAATACTTATATTTAGTTTTAGCTCTTATTACATTGAATAGCTATTCACAGAAAGGTACTG
Source organism: Flavobacteriales bacterium (assembly GCA_018335925.1). Lineage (GTDB taxonomy): Bacteria > Bacteroidota > Bacteroidia > Flavobacteriales > Flavobacteriaceae > Flavobacterium. Next base: position 29,798 of record JAGXRF010000076.1, on the reverse strand, counting down.
TTTCTGGAACGATTACTGACAAAGACGCTAATAATTCACCATTACCATTTGCAAACGTTTTAATTAAAGGTACTAGTATAGGAACTACTTCAGATGAAAAAGGAAAATATTCTATACAAGTAGAAGCAGGAAGCTATGTGATAGAATTTAGTTTTTTAGGATATGAAACGGTAGAAAAAGCTATTAAAATAAAAGCTGGAGATAATATTAAGCTTAACCAATCTTTAGGGTCAGGTGATGGAGTGCAATTACAAGATGTAGTTGTAGCTGTTCAAAGAAGAAAAAATACCGAATCGGCTTTGTTGTTAGAAATGAAAGAAGCCAAGCAGGTGATCAGTGCCATTTCTGCAGAACAAATGAGCAAAGGAACCGATGGAAATGCTGCACAAGCTATTCAGAGGGTTCCTGGAGTAACTATTAACGATGGTAAATTTGTAATGGTTAGAGGATTAAATGAACGATATAACAATGTGATGATCAATAATGCTTTGGCACCAAGTACCGAAGTTGACAGAAGAACTTTTTCATTTGATTTATTACCAACAAACTCTTTGGAGAAAATGACCATTAGTAAAACTGGTGCAGCTTATTTACCAGGAGATTTTTCTGGTGGATTAATTAATGTAACTACATCGGATAATTTTACTGAATTTACTCAATTATCATTTAACGTTGGTTTTAGAAACAATACTACATTTAACGATTTTTTTGAAACAAAAGGTTCTGGTACCGATTTCTTAGGATTTGATAATGGTTTTAGACAATTGCCTTCAGGTTTTCCTAAAGACTCAAACGTTTTGAATGACAATAACCAAAGTGTATTTTATGCAAACCAACTACCAAATAACTTTAATCCTGAACAAAGTAATGCATTTTTTGACACTGGAATTGGATTTAGTTTAGGCAGAAAAATTGATTTTAAAAACGGGAAAGTTTTAAGTACAGTAAACGCATTGTCATATTCTAATAAATTTCAAAGTTACATAAGAAACACAAATAATTATATCAACGACTTATTAGGAAGTCAAACTGCACAATTGCAAAGAGATTATGACGATAATTATTACTCTAATGAAGTGCGATTGACTTTATTATCAAATTGGTCGTTAAGAATTAATGATAACAATAAAATTACTTTTAAAAACCTATACAATCAAATTGGAGATAGTTTTAGTACACTTAGAACAGGTTTCGATTTTGACCAAAGAGCTGGAGAAGATTTAAGAAATTATGAGTTTGGATATTCAGGAAGAAGAATTTATACCGGACAATTCAACGGAACTCATAATTTTTCAAACAATCGAAATATACAATGGGTACTTGGAGGTAATTTAATCAATGATATAATGCCTGATTTAAGAAGATTTAGAACATTCAGGGATCAAGATACTCCAAATGAACCATTTGCAATGATTGACCCACCAAGTTCTAACCCTTTTGATACAGGTAGGTTTTTTTCTGAATTAAATGAATTTTCATTCAATGGTGGTGTTGACTTTAAAAAAGAATTTGAGCGAATAAAAGATGATGAGGAATTGGCAAACATAGTTATAAAAGCAGGGGCTTTTGCTGATTATAAAAATAGAGATTTCAGTGCTAGATATTTTTCATACATCATACCTGGATTTATTAGCTTGGAAAGAAGAAATGAGTTAGTAAGATTACCTCTAACAGAAGTTTTCAGCCCATTAAATGTAAATGCAACTGATGGATGGGTTTTTAGAGAAGGTTCTAATGCAAGAGATTCATACAAAGCAAACAATTTATTAATGGCTGGATATGTTTATGGTGAAGTTCCAATCTCAAAATTATTGTTAACTGGTGGGGTTAGGGTAGAGCACAACATTCTTGAATTAACTGGAACTAGTAATGTTAAACAACCTATTACTTCAGTCTTACCATCATTAAATTTTAGTTACACCATAAATGAAAAGAACTTATTAAGGCTTGCATATAGCAGAACAGTAAACAGACCAGAGTTTAGAGAAATTGCTCCTTTCAACTTTTACAACTTTCAATTAGACGCTGATGTTTCAGGTAATGAATTATTAACAACGGCAACTATTGATAATTTTGACTTACGTTATGAGCTTTATCCTGAAAAAGGAGAAACAGTTAGTTTAGGTTTGTTTTACAAAAACTTTGATAAACCTATTGAGAACAGTTTGTTAGTAAGAACACAACAAAGAGCTTTCACATTCAGAAATGCAAACTCAGCTGTAGTATATGGTGCTGAGATTGAATTAAGAAAATCAATGAAAAATATTTTTAAACAAGGCTTTCTATCTGATTTAGCAATAAATGTTAATGCTTCTTATATATTCTCTGAAGTAGATTTAGGTGCAGCATCTAATGATATCTTTACGGTAAGACCTTTACAAGGACAATCTCCATATGTGATTAATGCTGCTTTAGGTTATGACAATAAAGACAATGGTTGGAGTAGTAATATTATTTTTAACAGATTTGGTGACAGAATTTTTTCTGTAGGAGACCAAATATTTCCAGCAATTTTTGAGGTTGCTCGTAATCAGTTAGATTTTACCATTGCAAAGTCATTCCAAAAAATGAGTTTAAAACTTGGCATTTCCAATTTATTGGATGATAAGTTTAGATTTTATCAAGACACTAATAGCGACAATAAAATTGATCTTAACAGTAGTACTGATGTACCACTTTTTGTTCACAGAACAGGTACTCTGTACAACTTAACCGTAACATATAAATTTTAAACATAACAACTAAACCATTTATTTATGAAAATCAACAAATTAATTTTTTCAGGAATTTTAGTGGCTGCATTAAGCATGATTGGATGCAGTAGCGACGATGACAACAACAACAATACTCCAATTGATACAGTAGTAGTATTAGAGGGTAATTTAGAAACACAAACTTTAACTAAAGACAAAAAGTATTTAATTAAAGGTCAAACTTTTGTTAGAACAGGTAAAGTTTTAACCATTCAGCCAGGTACTATCATCAAAGGTGATAAGGCAACCAAAGGAACTTTAATTGTTGATAGAGGAGGAAGAATTGAAGCAAATGGCACAGCTGCAGAACCAATTGTAATGACTTCTAATTTACCTGCTGGTTCAAGAGACAGAGGTGACTGGGGTGGATTGGTTATCTTAGGGAATGCACCTGTTAACCAAACAGACCCTTCAATTGAAGGAATTACACCATCGGTAACTTTTGGTGGAACTAATGCAGCTGATAATTCTGGTACATACAGATACTTGAGAGTAGAATATGCTGGTATTGAATTATCACCAAATAACGAAACCAACTCTATTACCATGGGTGGTGTTGGTAGCCAAACCGTAATGGAATATTGTATGGTAACTTATGGTGGTGATGATGGATTTGAATGGTTTGGTGGTTCCGTAGATGGAAAATACTTAATTGCTTTCGGTATGTGGGATGATTGTTTTGATGTAGATTTTGGTTATTCCGGAAAAGTGCAATTTGGTTTATCTGTAAGATATCCATCTTTTGCAGACCAATCAGGATCAAATGCTTTTGAATGTGACAATGGACCAAATGATAACACAACAGCTTTTTTAACTACAGGAGTTTTCTCTAACTTTACATGTATAGGTCCTCGTGCAACAAATGCACAAAGTATCAATGCAAATTATCAGCATTCAATGGACTTAAGAAGAAGAACTGCTGTAACCATTGCTAACTCTGTATTTACAGGATACCCAAGAGGTTTAAGAATGAACCAACAATCAGTATATGATAACTATGCTGCTGGTACTGGTAAATTATTAAACAACATTATGGTGGCACCTAATACAACTTTTTCTGTAGGTAGTGGTATGACCGCAACTGCAACTGACATTCAAACTTGGTTTAACTTAACCAATACAACTATCACAGCTGCAATTGAAGATCAATTTGCCGTTTTAGGTTTAGCTTCAAACTTAGCTTTTGGTAATAATGTAACTTCAAACTACCCAAGCAATCCTAATTTTGCTGTTACTTCAGGTACTTTAGCTACAGGTGCTTCTTTTACAGATGCTAAGTTAGCCGGTTTCCAATCGGTAACTTACAGAGGAGCTTTTGGTACGTCAGACTGGACAGATGGTTGGGCTGAATTTTTACCAAATACAAAAACATATTAATACTTTTTATAATATTTTAAACACCTCATCGGTTTCGTACCTTTGAGGTGTTTATTTTTAAACCTATACCCATGCAAAAAGCAATTTTAATCATCATTGGTATTTTACTAGTACTAGCTTGTCAACAAAAAAATTTAAATACCAATCCGTTACATCAATTAAATAATCAAGAAATACTTACTTTAAAACAACAAACCGTTCGTTATTTTGAACGTTTGCCTGCAAAAGCAACGGAACAAAATAAATTTGACACCATTTTTAACGAGTATTATTCCCAAAAAGCAAAAGAAGCAGATTTGTTTCTCTACTTCAAAAACGATCAAGGAGAAGAATTTTTTGCAATAAGCAAAATTGCTCCTAGTATAAAACTAAAAAAAGTAGCTACTATTATTCAAATCAAAAGAGAAAAAGATAGCGTTATTTTGTACAAGGAAGTTTTACGAACCTGGAAAATGGAAGTTCCGGAACTACAGGAAAAAACCAAGGTGTTGTTTGATTTGGTGATTCAAAATAAAAGTTTTGAAAAATATTTAACCAAAAATTCCCAACCTGAATTTTGGGTAGAATTTCCAGACGACCATACTTATTTTGACGACAAAAGCAGATCCTGGAAAACAAAATAAGCTGTTGATTTGCAAATTTTTTCGACAAATTAGTTTCTTGGCATTAGATTTGAAATAATTTTTCTAAATTTGTTCTGTTAAATAGCCTATGAAGCAAATCTACCTCATATTATTTTTATGTATACTCCCTTTGATTGGTTCTGCACAAGACACCAAATCCAAAGGAGAACCTACCATTGAGGGACTTTCTTTTTACCCGAATCCAGTAAGTAATGGTAAATTATACATTACCACTAAAAACTCTTTAACCAAAGAAATCAGTATTTTTGATGTATTGGGTAAAGAAGTCTTAAACACTACCATCAACTCTAAGGAGTTAAACGTTTCTGCCTTAAATCCTGGGATTTACATTATTAAAATCAAAGAAGGCGAAGCTACAGCAACCAGAAAGTTAGTAATTAAATAACTATTTTTTAGCATTTTAAACCCATTTTTTGTTACTTTTGTAACAAAATAAATCTATTCAAATATGAAAAAACTTTACGCTTTATTAATCTTGTCGCTTTTTACTTTTACAACACAAGCACAGGTAGTGATTAGTCAAATTTATGGTGCTGGTGGAAATTCTGGTGCTGTTTTTACACATGATTATGTAGAACTTTTTAACACCACTTCATCTCCTATTGATATTTCAGGTTGGACTTTGCAATATGCAGCTGCAACCGGTACAAGTTGGTCAAGAAACACCTTACCTGCTGGTACAATTATAAATGCAAACAGTTATTTTCTAATCCAATTAGCAGGCGGAAGTAACGGAAGTCCATTACCAGTTATAGCAGACGCAATTATTACTACATCTGCTATTAATCTTGCAACTGCAAATGGTAAGATAGCACTAACTAATGATAATGTAGTATTAACTGGATCTAGTCCAGTTGGAGCAACTAATTTAATAGATTTTGTTGGTTTCGGAACAGCTAATGCCTTTGAAGGCACTGGTGCAGCTCCGGCTCCAAGTACAACCAATGCAATTTTCAGATTAAATGGTGGATGTTCAGATACAAATAACAACAGTGCTGATTTTAGTGCTGCTGCTGCTGCTCCTAGAAATTCAAGTTCAGCTACAAACGTATGTTCAAATGCCCCAAGCTTAATTATTTCTTCTCCCTCTAACAATGCCATATTTAATCCAGAAACAACTTCTGTTAATATTGTTATATCTGTTTCAAACTTCGTAGTGGGAAACCCAGGTGCAGGTATTGACGGACACATTCATTATTCTGTAAATGGTGGAGCAACTGTAATGAAATACGATACAACACCAATTACTTTATCAGGCTTAACTCCGGGAACTTATAGCATTACTATGCAGTTAGTAGACAACAATCACAATGCATTAAACCCTACGGTTAATGCTAACGTAAGCTTCACTGTAGCTTCTTACATTGTTGTAAACAACATAGCTGAAATGAGACAAGATGTTTCTGGCAATGGTTTAGGAAGATATTATCAAATCAACAGCAATCCTGTTATTACTTATACAAGAACCAACAGAAATCAAAAATACATTCAAGATGCAAGTGCAGCAGTATTGATTGACGACAACACACCTGCTCCAGGAATAATTACCACTCCAATGGTAATTGGTGATGCCATTGCTGGCTTAAAAGGTTTTACAACCTCGTTTTTAGGTGGTTTACAATTTACCCCATTAACTAATGCAACTGTAGCAAGTAGTGGAAACACTGTTACTCCTCAAGTAGTAACTATTAACGATTTAAACAGTAATTTAGATGCTTACGAAAGTGAACTAGTTAGAGTTAATAACCTTACTTTTACCGATGCTGGTTCAACTTTTGCAGTAAATACCAATTACAATGTTACCAATAATAGTGAAACTTTAGTTTTCAGAACATTGTTTGGTGAAGCTAACTATATTACCCAAACTATCCCATCAGGAGAACAAGACATTGTTGCTATTGTTGCAAGAAACAATGCATTAGCCCAAATTGTTGCAAGAAACTTATCTGACATAACCTTAGATGTAACTTCTTTTGATGCAATATCTGGTTTGAAAATGTATCCTAACCCAGCCAAAAACGGACAAACACTTTTCATTACTTCAGATAGTTCTGTAGAGAAAAATGTAGCAATTTACAATGTGTTAGGAAGAAAAGTTTTAGAAGCTACTACCCAGCAAAACACCATCAATACCAATGGGTTAACTACTGGTGTTTATATGGTTAAAATTACAGAAGAAGGAAAAACTTCTACCAGAAAATTAGTAATTCAATAATTAATTTTCAGGTTAAAATATTGGAAAAGCACCAACTACGGTTGGTGTTTTTTTATATGTATCGATTACTTTTGCAAATCATAAAACCACTAACTTGGAGGAAGTCTTTTATATACAAAATCAAAAACAATTTCATAAGTGGGTGTTTAAAGCCTTTCGTTACCAATACGAAAACAATTTGGTGTACCAAACTTTTTGTAACCACTTACAACGAAACCCAAGCAATGTAAAAGAGTTTACCGATTTGCCTTTTTTACCTATTTCTTTTTTTAAAAGTCATGAAGTGGTTTCAGGTAGCTTTAACCCACAAAGTGTTTTTACCAGTAGTGGTACCACCGGACAAACCACCAGCAAACATTTGGTAAAAGATTTGGCATTGTATGAACAGAGTTTTTTGTCCGGATTTTCGCACTTTTATGGTAATTTACAAGACTATTGTATTTTGGCCTTGTTGCCTTCCTATTTAGAAAGAGAAGGTTCCTCTTTGGTGTATATGGCCAAAGAATGGATAAAAACCTCGGCCCAACCTAACAATGGCTTTTATTTACATGATTATGAAAAGCTAGCAACTACCTTGCTACAATTAGAAAAGGAACAACAGCCTACTATTTTATTAGGAGTTACATATGCCCTATTGGATTTGGCAGAACAATTTCCGATGTCATTAATGCATACCATTGTGATGGAAACCGGTGGGATGAAAGGTAAAAGAAAAGAAATGGTTCGTTCAGAATTGCACGAAACTTTACAAAAAGCCTTTCAAACACCAAGCATTCATTCAGAATATGGAATGACTGAATTATTGAGTCAAGCATATTCATTCGGAAACGGCATATTTGAATGCCCACCTTGGATGAGAGTGTTTGCTCGGCAAACGGAAGATCCGCTTTCGATGGCAAACTACGGCAAAACCGGAGGCATCAATATCATCGACTTGGCCAATTGGCATTCGTGTTCTTTTATTGCTACGGAAGACCTAGGTAAAGTGTACGAAAATGGCTCCTTTGAAATTTTAGGTCGCTTTGATTTTTCTGATGTCAGAGGATGTAATTTAATGGTGCAATAATTATCACACCATTCTTACTACAAAATAATTTTTCTTTCCCCTTTGCAACAGAACAAATTGTTTGTTAATCAAATCGTTAGTTGTAATTTGATAAGTCTCCCCAACTTTGTCTTTATTAATAGCAATAGAATTTTCTTTTAAAGCACGTCTTGCTTCTGCATTAGAAGGTAGGAATCCGGAATGTTGCACCAAAAACTCTACCAAATCAATCGGTTCGTTTAATGTCTCTTTAGGCATTTCCTTTTGAGGAACTCCTTCAAAAATTTCTAAGAAGGTAATTTCGTCTAATCGCTTTAAACTTTCTGAACTCCCACCAAATAACACTTGTGATGCTTCTACAGCTTTATCAAAAGCTTCACGAGAATGCACAAACACGGTTACTTCCTCTGCCAAACGCTTTTGTAAAATTCTCAAATGAGGAGTTTGTTGGTGTTCTTCTATTAAAGCTTCAATAGTTGATTGGTCTAAAAAAGTAAAAATTTTGATGTACTTCGCAGCATCTTCATCAGACACGTTTAACCAGAATTGGTAAAATTTATATACAGAAGTTTTATCCGCAGTTAACCAAATATTTCCACCTTCAGACTTTCCGAATTTTGAACCATCTGATTTGGTAATTAACGGGCAAGTCATTGCATACGCTTTGGCTTCTTCTCCAACGTTCATTCTTCTGATCAATTCTGTTCCAGTAGTAATATTTCCCCATTGGTCAGAACCTCCCATTTGCAACAAACATCCGTAATTTTTGTACAAATGGTAAAAATCGTATCCTTGTATTAATTGATAGGTAAACTCTGTAAACGACATCCCCGGACCATCTCCTGTAAATCTTTTCTTTACCGAATCTTTGGCCATCATATAATTTACAGTAATTCTTTTCCCAACATCTCTGGCAAATTGGATAAAAGAAAAATCTTTCATCCAATCATAGTTATTTACCAAAATAGGAGCAGAAGGGTTGTTTTCGTCAAAAGTCAAAAACTTGCTTAACAAGTTTTTAATTCCTGCTACATTTTTTTCTAAAGTGGCTTCGTCTAGCAAATTTCTTTCGTCTGACTTTCCGGATGGATCTCCAATCATTCCGGTTGCTCCACCAACTAATGCAACAGGTCTGTGACCAAACTGTTGCAAATGAACCAATAAAATAATCGGCACCAAGCTCCCAATATGTAATGAATCAGAAGTTGGATCAAAACCTATATATGCTGTGGTAGATTCTTTTAATAATTGTTCTTCAGTTCCTGGCATTACATCGTGTAATAAGCCTCTCCAACGCAATTCTTCCACTAAATTCTTCATGCTTGAAATTATTTTTGAAAGTTGCAAAGATAGGTATCTCTTGAAAAAATCGATTAGTTTTTTAACCTATTTCACGACAGATTAACTTGGCTCCAATAACAAAAATGTATCTTTGTAGTTATGGAATCAAAACCTGTAAATTTTGTTACCGGTGCAACCGGATTGGTTGGTGCACACTTGTGTTTGTACTTGTTACAACATCAAGAAAAAGTGGTGGCATTGTACCGAACCGAAAAAGCTAAAAACAAAACCAAAGAGTTATTTGACTGCTATCAACAAAGTCATTTATTTGATGAAATTGAATGGGTCCATGGGGATATTTTAGACATTCCATCCTTAGAAAAGCAAATCCAAGCAAACCAAATGGTGTACCATTGTGCTGCAAAAATTTCATTTGACCCTTCTGATAGAGAGAGCTTACTAAAAACCAACATAGAAGGTACTGCAAATATGGTACATGTTTGTATGCACAAAAAAATTAAAAAGTTTTGTCATGTAAGTTCCATAGCTGCCCTTGGTGATTGGGTAGCTCCCATGCCATGGATTGATGAAGAGACTCCTTGGCTTTCGGAAAAACCACATAGCGACTATGCACTATCAAAATACGGAGCAGAATTAGAGGTTTTTAAAGCATCTTACGAAGGACTACCAATGGTGGTGGTGAATCCTGGTGTGATTTTAGGTCCAGGATTTTGGAACGAAGGCAGCGGAGTAATTTTTAGCAAAGTTGCCAAAGGTTTGCCTTTTTACACCAAAGGTTCCACCGGATTTATTGCCGTTACCGATTTGGTTAAAATCATGCACCAATTAATGCATGCCAATCTGGTGCAAGACCGTTTTATTTGTATTGCTGAAAATGTGACCTACGAAAACCTAATTAAGAACATTTGCAAAGCCTTGCAAAAACCTACTCCAAAAATTTGGGTAAAACCATGGATGACATCTATAGCTTGGAGATTGGATGCCATTTTTAGCACCCTCTTTTTTAGGAAAAGAAGTTTGGACAGAGCCACTGCAAAATCGATGCATAGCAAAGAGGTAATTAGCAATCAGAAAATTAAAGATGCCATTGGTTTTACATTTACCCCTATAGAAACTTGCATTACAATGCTTGCGGAATTTTGGAATCAACGTGAGTAATAATCAATAATATAAACAAAAAAAGACTCCAAAAGAGTCTTTCATAAATATCATTACATCATTTTTTTTCGAAGTCTGGCTACCGGTATGTCTAATTGTTCCCGGTATTTGGCAATGGTTCTTCTGGCAATCGGATATCCTTTTTCTTTTAAAATATCTGCCAGTTGGTCGTCTGGCAAAGGTTTGTTTTTATCTTCTTGCTCAATCACTTGCTCTAGTATTTTTTTGATTTCGATGGTTGAAACATCTTCTCCCTCTGCATTTTTCATGGCTTCTGAAAAGAAATCTTTCAATAGTTTGGTTCCATAAGGAGTATCTACATATTTACTATTAGCAACTCGACTAATGGTAGAAATATCTAACCCAACCATATCCGCAATATCTTTTAAAATCATTGGCTTTAACTTGGTTTCTTCGCCATCTAAAAAATACTCCTTTTGGTATTCCATAATTGCACTCATGGTAACATACAAAGTTTCCTGACGTTGCTTAATGGCATCGATAAACCATTTGGCAGCATCCAATTTTTGTTTGATAAACTGCACGGCATCTTTTTGTGCGTGCGATTTTTCATTGGTTTGCTTATAGGTTTGCAGCATCACTTGGTAGTCTTTAGAAACGTGCAATTCTGGTGCATTTCTGCTATTTAAATGCAATTCTAATTGATCTTCTACCACTCGAATGATAAAATCCGGTACAATGTGTTCGGTATTTTTACCGCTTCCAGCAAAAGCTCCACCTGGTTTTGGGTTTAATTTTTCTATTTCTGCAATGGCTTTTTTAAGCGTTTCTTGCGAAATCCCGAATTTCTGTAATAGCTTATCGTAGTGTTTTTTGGTAAATGCATCAAATTGATTTTGCAAAACATCAATAGCTAAATCGGTAGCCTCCGTTGGGGTTTTATGCTTTAATTGTAATAACAAGCACTCCTGCAAATCCCTTGCTCCTACTCCCGATGGCTCTAATTGATGCACTATTTGTAATACCTTTTCCACGTGCTCTTCGGTGGTATAAACTCCTTGGGTAAAAGCCAAATCATCTACAATTTCTTGCGAGGTTCTTCGCAAATAACCAGCATCATCTAAACTTCCTACCAAGAACTCTGCAATTACACGATCTTCTTCCTCTAAAATAAAAGTATTTAGTTGTTGTAATAAATCCTGATGAAAGGTAGCTGTGGCAACCACTGGCATTTCTCTATCGTCATCATCGTCAGAATAGTTATTGCTTTGGGTTTTGTAATCCGGAATTTCATCATCACTCAAATACTCATCAATGTTGATGTCTTCCGCATCAATGTGATCGCTATCTTCTTCAAACTCATTGTAATCCTCTTCATAAGAATCCTCTTCATAGGTTTCTTCCATCGATGCTCCTTCCAAAGCCGGATTGTCTATCATTTCCTCTTTAATTCGTTGCTCCAATGCTTGGGTAGGCAATTGGATCAACTTCATCAACTGAATTTGTTGAGGAGATAGTTTTTGACTTAGTTTGAGTTGTAAATTTTGTTTGAGCATGCTATCACTAACCTAAAATAGTATGGTTGTTTTCGATTAAAATTCTGCGTTTTGTGGGGTTCTTGGATAAGGAATTACATCGCGAATATTGGTCATTCCGGTTACAAATAATACCAATCTTTCAAATCCTAATCCAAAACCAGAGTGCACACAAGTTCCAAATTTACGGGTATCTAAATACCACCACAATTCTTCTTCATCTATGCCTAAAGCTTTCATTTTTTCTACCAACACATCGTATCGCTCTTCTCTTTGTGACCCTCCAACAATTTCCCCAATTCCAGGAAATAAAATATCCATGGCTCTTACTGTTTTACCATCTTCGTTTAAACGCATGTAAAACGCTTTGATGTTGGCTGGGTAATCAAACAATATCACCGGACACTTAAAGTGTTTTTCTACCAAATAGCGTTCGTGTTCACTTTGTAAATCAGCTCCCCATTCGTCAATTAAAAATTGGAATTTTTTGTTTTTGTTTGGCTTGGAATTTTTTAAAATATCGATGGCCTCGGTATAACTAACTCGCTTAAAGTTGTTTTGCAATACAAAGTTTAATTTTTCTAACAACGTCATTTCACTTCGTTCTGACTGAGGTTTTGACTTTTCTTCTTCCAACAAACGTTGCTCTAAAAACTTCAAATCGTCTTCGTGTTTTTCTACTACATATCCAATCACATATTTGATGAAATCTTCTGCCAAATCCATGTTGGCATCTAAGTCGTTGTAAGCAACCTCCGGTTCAATCATCCAAAACTCAGCCAAATGACGAGAAGTATTGGAATTTTCAGCTCTAAAAGTTGGCCCGAAAGTATACACTTTACTTAAGCCCATGGCATAAGTTTCGGCTTCTAACTGTCCGGAAACGGTTAAATTAGTTTCTTTTCCAAAAAAATCTTCTTTAAAATTGATGGTCCCATCTTCTTTTAAAGGAGCGTTATTTAAAGGCAAAGTACTTACCCTAAACATTTCTCCAGCACCTTCTGCATCACTTCCGGTGATGATTGGAGTGTTTACGTAAAAGAATCCTTTTTGGTTAAAGTATTGGTGTACCGCAAAAGCTAAAGATGAACGCAAACGCATGATAGCTCCAAAAGCATTGGTTCGAATTCGCAAATGTGCGTTTTCACGTAAAAATTCTAAGGAATGTTTTTTAGGTTGCATCGGGTATTTATCCGGGTCAGAATCTCCGTGTACGATAACATTCTTTGCTTGTATTTCTACATTTTGTCCTTTCCCTTGGCTTTCTGCCAAAACTCCGAAGACTTCTATAGCTGCTCCGGTAGTGATTCTTTTTAGCAAAGATTCAGGAGTGTTTTCAAAATCAACAACACATTGGATATTATGTATGGTAGAACCATCATTTAAGGCAATAAACTGATTGTTTCTAAAAGTTCTTACCCAACCTTTTACAGTTACTTCTGAGGTTACCGGAATTTTAGTTAATGCTTCTTGCACAGTTACAACACGCTTCATAAGTTCAATTTTATTATACAAATATACTTGGTTAGATGGAATCTTCGGAATCATTTTCCGGAAGAATGTCAATTTTTGGCTCTATAAATTCTTTTTCGTTGGCAATGGTTTTTTCTAAAGACAACAATAATACCGGAAGTAAAATTAAATTAGACAACATGGCAAAAACCAAGGTTAATGAAACCAAACCACCCAATGCTACCGTGCCTCCAAAGCTGGAAATCATGAAAACAGAAAATCCAAAAAATAATACAATGGAAGTGTAAAACATGCTCACCCCAGTTTCGCGAAGGGCATTAAAAACCGATTTTCTAATTCTCCAATTATTGGCTTTGAGCTCCTGACGATACTTTGCTAAAAAGTGAATGGTATCATCCACCGAAATACCAAAAGCGATACTAAATACTAAAATGGTAGATGGCTTTAAGGGTACACCAAAATACCCCATAATTCCAGCAGTTAGCAACAATGGCAATAAGTTTGGCACTAAAGAAATTACAATCATTTTAAACGATCGGAACAAATAAGCCATGAACAAGGAAATCAGAAAAATGGCTAATAATAACGATACTACTAAATTATCAATCAAATACTTCGTTCCTTTTTGAAACAAATATGCTTTTCCGGTAATGGCTACTTCAAATTGTGGACTTGGAAACTCTTTTGCAATGAGCTCTTTTAATTCTTCTTGAATTCTCTCCATTTTATCGGTGCCTATATCCTTCATAAACGTGGTAATTCTGGCATATCTGCCTGTTGAATCCACATAGGTTTTCATTAAATTTTGGGTATTGCCTTCGGTGCTGTTTTTCACATATGGCAAAATAAAACTGACTTCTTGCGCAGTTGGCAATTCATAATATTCGGGGTTACCGTTATAATATGCCTGTTTTCCGTATTTCACCAAATTGACAACCGACATTGATTTGGAGAGTTCCGGAATGTCGTCAATGGTCTCTTGTAATCGATCCATTCGTTTGAGTACATTCATTTTTTGCACTCCTTTGTCTTTTTTGGTATCGATTAAAATTTCCAAAGGCATGATACCTTCAAACTCTTGTTCAAAAAAACGAATGTCTTTAAAGAAGTCTGCTTTACGAGGCATGTCCTCTATCAAACTTCCGGATATTCGCATTTGGTAAATTCCAATAATGCTAAAAATCAATAAAATAACAGATACTACATAAACGGTCACATTTTTGTTTTTTACCACATGCTCAAACCACTTTACCAAACTTGCAATGTATTTTTTATTTAAGTGTTGTAAATGACGCTCTTTGGGCAAAGGCATAAAACTATATATGATTGGAATTACGGTAATGCACAATAAAAACAACACTACAATATTGATGGAAGCAACAATACCAAACTCTTTTAACAACTGACTATTGGTAAACATAAAAGTTGCAAAACCGGAGGCTGTGGTTAAATTGGTCATTAAGGTAGCATTTCCAATTTTAGAAACTACTCTTTGTAACGACTTGGCTTGGTTGCCATGATTTTTGACTTCTTGTTGGTATTTATTAATAAGGAAGATGCAATTTGGAATTCCGATTACGATAATTAATGGCGGAATAATTGCAGTTAAAACCGTGATTTCATACTTAAACAAACCTAAGGTTCCAAAAGCCCACATCACCCCAACAATTACTACGCACATGGAGATAAAAGTTGCCCTAAAGCTTCGGAAGAAGAAGAAGAAAATGATAGAGGTTACTAGCAGTGCTCCCAGAACAAATAAACCAATTTCATCAATAATATTTTGCGAATTTAAAGTCCGCACATAAGGCATCCCGGAAACACGAAGTTGCATGCCAGTGTTTTGTTCAAATTTTTCTTTTTCTGGAATTAACACAGAATCGATAAATATTTTACGTGCTTCCGTATTCACAATTGCCTTATCTAAATATACTGCAGAGCGAATGGTTTTAGATTTGGCATTATAAATCAATCCTTCATAAAAAGGAAGCTTTTGGTATAATTCACTTTCTTTTTCCGAAAGATACTTGGCTGTACTTATTTTGGTTTGGTCCAAAAAAGGTTTGGCTACCAATTTTTCTTGTAAAGTATCTTTTTGCAGTACGTACAATTGATCAATGGAAATGACAGAAGTAACCTCATTAGCATCTTGTAATTTTTGCACGAATTGCTGCCAAGCTTCAAAATTTTTTACCTCCCAAAATTTTTCGTCTTGTATTCCTAAAACAATAAGATTTCCTTCCTCCCCAAAAACTTTTAAAAAGGCTTCATAATCACTGTTTACCGGGTGGTCCTTCGGAAGCAGATTGGCTTCGGTGTAGGAAAAACGCATGTGCTTCCATTGCATGGCCATTAATACCGTTAAAGCAATAATAATCGCTAAAATGGTGATGCGATTACGCAAAATAATTCTAGCAATGGTTTCCCAAAATCCAACCGAAAAAAACCGATTCATACTTGTATTTGCAAAATGAGGTGCAAAGGTACAAATTACCTACGAGGTATATGGCAATGAAATGTTTAGAAAATACTAATTAATAGCAGCCGATAAGTAGTAAAAAATCCACCCTTTTGAGGTGGATTTCTGTTTTTAATGATTTGTTTTATCCGAACTATGCCAACATAGTTACCGGATTTTCAATATAACTTCTTAAAGTTTGTAAAAACTGTGCACCGGTTGCACCATCTACAGTTCGGTGGTCACAAGCCAAAGTTACCGTCATGGTATTTCCAACCACAATTTGTCCGTTGTCCACTACTGGTTTTTGTTCAATAGCACCTACCGATAAAATTGCAGAATTTGGTTGGTTGATGATGGAAGTAAATGATTGGATACCAAACATTCCTAAGTTAGAAACTGTAAAAGTACTTCCTTCCATTTCTTGAGGTTGTAATTTTTTGTTTCTTGCTTTTCCTGCCATTTCTTTCACCTGAGCACCAATTTGGGTCAAGCTCATTTGATCGGCATATTTTAGTACCGGAACTACCAAACCGTCTTCAACAGCAACTGCAACACCAACGTGTACATGATGGTGTAACATCATGGCATCGTCTTTCCATTGAGAGTTTACTTGTGGATGCTTTTTCAATGCCATAGCACAAGCTTTGATTACCATGTCGTTGAAAGAAACTTTGGTATCTGGCAAGCCATTGATTACTTCACGAGAAGTCATGGCTTTATCCATTCTAATTTCGATGGTTAAATAGTAATGTGGAGCAGTAAATTTAGATTCACTCAAACGTTTTGCAATGGTTTTACGCATTTGCGAATTTTTCACTTCTTGCGTAAACTCTTCTCCTGCTGGCACAAATGGTTTTACCGGAGTTGCAACTTCTATATTTGAAGTTGCAACAACAGGTGTTGGAGCTACAGCTGCTGGAGCTTGGAATTGCTCCACATCTTTTTTGGTAATTCTACCGTTTTCTCCGGTTCCTTTAATTTGAGAAAGTTGCACTCCTTTTTCTTTGGCTATTTTTTTAGCTAAAGGAGAAGCAAATACTCTATCGTTATTGGTAATAACTTCTACAGAAGAAACATTGGAAGTAACCAGTGGGGCTTGTACTGCTGGAGCTTCTTCTTTTGCTGGAGAAGCATTTGCTGCTCCTGCTGAAAACCCTGCAATTACACCACTAACATCGGTGCCAGCCGGGCCTAAAACAGCTAAAATACTATCTACCGGAGCCGTTTGCCCTTCTTGTACTCCAATATACAACAAGGTACCGTCATTGAAACTTTCAAACTCCATAGTTGCTTTGTCTGTTTCAATTTCAGCCAAAATATCTCCTTGTTTTACTACATCTCCCTCTTTTTTCAACCACGTTGCCACAGTACCATCTGTCATCGTATCACTCAATCGAGGCATTGTAACCACTTTCACTCCCGCAGGAATACTTGATGCAGTGGAAGCAGGAGTTGTATTTTCAATTTTTTTCTCTTCTGTAACATTGCTGTCTGCAGAATTGTTTAGCAAAGAAGAGATATCCTCTCCAGCTTGACCAATGATAGCTAAAAGAGAATCTACGGGAGCAGTTTCTCCAACTTGCACTCCAATATGCAACAAAACACCATCATGAAAACTTTCGAATTCCATGGTTGCTTTATCGGTTTCAATTTCCGCTAAAATGTCTCCTTGTTTAATCGTATCTCCAACTTGCTTAAGCCAACTAGCCACTACCCCTTCGGTCATGGTATCACTCAAACGTGGCATGGTAATTACTTTTGCCATAATGCTTACAATTTATGAGGTAAAAATGGATAATTTTCTTGTTCGTACACTACGTCATACATCACAGATAAATCTGGATAAGGCGACTCTTCTGCAAATTTTTCGCATTCGTCTACCAAGTCATTTACTCTTTGGTCTATTACTTCAATTTCTGCATCTGTAGCATACCCTTTGTCTTTGATAATGTCTAACACTTGGGTAATAGGATCAATTTTTCTGTACTCTTCTACTTCATCTTTGGTACGGTAGTGTTGTGCATCTGACATGGAATGACCTCTATATCGATAAGTTTTCATTTCTAAGAAAGTTGGCCCATCACCTCTGCGAGCTCTTTCAATAGCTTCGTGCATTGCTTCAGCAACTTTAACCGGATTCATTCCATCTACCGGCCCGCAAGGCATTTCGTAACCTAAACCAAGTTTCCAAACATCGGTGTGGTTAGCTGTTCTCTCCACCGATGTTCCCATGGCATATCCGTTGTTTTCACAAATAAATACTACCGGAAGTTTCCACAACATAGCCATATTAAATGCTTCATGTAATGATCCTTGTCGTGCAGCACCATCTCCAAAATAAGTTAATGACACACCACCTGTTTTTAAATACTTTTCTGCAAATGCCATTCCCGCTCCTACCGGAATTTGTGCACCTACAATTCCGTGACCTCCATAAAACCCATGTTCTTTGGAAAAAATATGCATCGATCCACCTAACCCTTTGGAAGTACCTGTTGCTTTTCCTAACAATTCGGCCATTACTCTTCTTGGGTCTACTCCCATTCCAATTGGCTGTACGTGGTTACGATACGCTGTAATCATTTTGTCTTTAGACAAGTCCATGGCATGCAAAGCACCTGCTAATACTGCTTCTTGTCCGTTGTATAAATGCAAAAATCCTCTTACTTTTTGTTGGATATATAAAGCTGCTAAACGGTCTTCAAATTTTCTCCAGAAGAGCATTTCTTCATACCATTTTAGGTAAACTTCTTTGGTAATAGGTTTCATTTGTCAGTAGTTTTAAGATGCCGTTTGCACAGCAGTTATATTTTATTTGGTATTCTTTTGAATGATTGTTGTTTAATCCACAAAAGTTGCTTAAAAATCGAAATGCAAAATTAAAACTTCTGCATAACATGTAAAAATTAAACAGACCTTAAATTCTAAAACTTTTTACGAAAACGTTTTCAGAATTACAGAAACTTCTTATCAAACGATAATGGCAACAAATCTTTTAAGGAATTTGTTTTTAAAACTTTGCCATCAGCTCCCATAAAATAAATTTCGATGTTTTCTTGTTGTTTTTGTTCGTATTCTGCTATACTTTGCCTACATGCTCCACAAGGCGGAATAGGTTCTAAAACAGGTTTTTCGATAGAAGTTGCAGAAATACAAATGGTTTTAATTTTTTGGTCAGGGTACAAGCTACCTGCCTGAAAAATTGCCACTCTCTCTGCACATAGTCCAGAAGGAAATGCAGCATTTTCTTGGTTAGATCCAGTTACTATTTGATGGTTTTCTAACAAAATAGCTGCACCAACTTGAAAGTTTGAATATGGAGCATAAGCTTTTTTCCGAACTTCTATTGCCAACAACATTAAATCTTTAACCTGAATTGGCAATTCTTGCAATCCGTCAAACTCAACAAAAGTAGTTTGTAATGTAATTTCTCTCATAAACTGTTTATAGACAAAAAACTCCAAAAACAATAAAGCTTTTGGAGTTGTATTTTATTTTCTTTTCATTTTAATACTCATCGTAAGAATCACCGAAATTAAATGTTAGTGAAAAACGCAAGGTGTTTTCTAACGGATTTCTCACTTTAGATGCAGAGAACAAGTAAGAAACATCTACTTTTACTACATTGTATTTAAATCCTGCTCCTAGAGAGAAGAACTTTCTTGCTCCTTTTAATTCGCTTTCGTTAAAATATCCTAATCTAAAGGCAAAGGAATCTTGATACATATACTCTGCACCTAAAGCCCAAGTTACTTCTTGTAATTCTTCCTTAAATCCACCCGGAGCATCTCCAAATGATCGAAAAATTCCGGAAAACCAATTGGTGCTTCTATAATCGTTAAAAACAATAGCAGCATCTTGGCTATCTACCACACCATCTCCATTTACATCAGTAACTTGTGGTGGTGTTGGAACAAGTAATTTATTTAACTCTAAATTTAATGCTACTTTATTGTAGTCGTCTAAAATAAAATCAAACCCAGCACCAATTTTTAAATTAGATGGTAAAAAATTGGCATTAAAATCGTTTTGATCGAAATCGTAACTAATTTTTGGTCCTAAATTTTGAAAGTTAAAACCTGCTCTCCATCGGCCGTTAAAAGTGTTGTACGCAATTTCTTCTGACTGATAGTAACCCGCAATATCTACTGCAAAGGCATTGGCTGCAGAAGCATCGTTATTCACGTCTTGAATTCGCAATTGTGAGCGAATATATCTACCGGCAACAGCCATAGAAAATCTATCCCCAAGTCTTAAAGAATAGGAAGCATCTAAAGCCAACTCATTTGGCTTAACAATAGTAACCGGACCATCAAAATCCTGACGAAGTTCAATTTGTCCTAAACTAAAGTAACGCAAACTCCCAGCAAATGCACTACGCTCGTTGATTCGATTGTAATAAGTTACTTGTGCCAAAGAAATATCATTTGCTAACTCAACCAAATAAGGAATATAACTTGCAGTAATTCCAACTTTTTCGTTTGCAAAAGCATATTTCGCTGGATTCCATTGTTGGGAAAATGCATCTGGAGAAGTTGCCACACCTTGGTCTGCCATCCCTCCAGAGCGAGCATCTGCTGCAATCATTAAAAATGGAACTCCGGTGGTAATTACTCTACTATCTTGATTTTGAGCAAATGAAACCAAGGTAATGAATACCAATAATACAACTAAAATATTTTTTTTCATAAAAAGTGAACCTTGCTGATGTCCCTATGATAACTTGAACAAATTGTTTTTATTGTGTTTGTTGTTTTAACAAGGATAGCAAATATAAAACTATTATTATAGAATCACCAATTTTTCTACTTTTTCAGAAATTTTATTGGTCAACGTTGATTTTACTTTTAATCGATAAATATAAACCCCTTTCCCTATTTTATCTCCAAAATCATCTCTGCCATCCCATGTAATTTCTCTAGACAAAAATCCTTCTGTCATCACAGTTTGATTGATGGTTTTTACCACTTTACCTGTTACGGTAAAAATTTGCACTTGTACATCTAAAGGCTCAAAAGGCCTATCGTGACTAAACCAAAATTGGGTGTAACTTACAAACGGGTTTGGATAATTTAATACATTGGTTAGTGTGATTTGATCTTCACCAGCCACTACAAAATTTAATTCAGAGGTAACCGGATTGTTATGGGTATCCCAAGCAGTAAATTTGATATGATGTAACCCTTTTTCTAAATTTCTGAAAGGAAAACGTACGCTTCCTTTGGTAAAATCATCTGCATCAGCCTCATAAAAATCATTCATAATGATTGGATTGCTTTCATCCCCATCTAAAATTGCAACCATATCATGTCCAATACCTCCAGCAGTGTTCATACCACTATCATCTTCCATAATTGCTAAAAAAATAGGATTATTATTGGTAATTCCTCCGTTAATAAATGTTTCATCATTCATGTACAGCCTTGCAGTTGGAGCAATGTTATCTACCGGAGCGTTTGCATCTACACCTCCTACTTGAATTCCAAGCTCATAACCTGTTTGATTTTGCAAAGATGGATTAGAAGTCTTGGCATACAAACTTACCCTACCATTACCAACATTTACCCTTATATCTCTTGGCACAACAAATGAAAATTCAAATACACCGTTAGTTACAGAAGCATTTCCTCTAAAAATGGTTTCTCCTAAAATATTGAAATTGATTGGTGGACTCAAAAAATCGTTGTTCAATGTAGTGGCAGTTCTGTTTTTGTCAAACACTTGTACTGCCAATTGTCCGTTATAATTACTTAAAAGTTGGTTGCCAGATTCATCGAGAACTTCACCTGATAATTTCACACTAGATAAGGCATTTAATACCGTATTGGATTGTGCCAATGGCACATCATTTACTTTTGTGATGGTAATTTTTGGTTTCGGAATTGCCAATTTGGTAGCCGGACAACCAATGAATGAAATTACCCTTAAACTAGAATTCCCAAAACTATTTTTAGTTCTTCGAAGTGCTTCTGCCATGCTAACTACTTCGTTGGAAGCTCCGTAACCAAACAAATACTCATTTAATACAAAATTGGCATTTTCTGCAGTAATTTGTCCAATTTCTCTGGTAGTGGTAATCATTGCAATAGCACCACCATTCGGATTCCAATAAGTGTATTCTCCTGCAGCTGGTCGGTATGGATTGTCAAAACGTGAAAACTCGCAAGTAAGTGTGATAAATAATGGATATCTGAATTTGTTGGAAAAATTTTGTCCATCACTTTTCTCATATACTCGCTCTGCAGCCAAACCTTCTTCCCCTCCATGACCAAGATAATTGATTACTAAAGTACCATTTTCAAATGCATTTTTAAAGTCCTCTCTAGCCTTTGGATATCGCTGTCCTCCAGCAGAAGTTTCTTGTTGATAAGCATCTAAAAATATTTTAGTCATATTAAAAAATGGCTTTTCGGCAACAATCACATCTGCTGCTTGGTTCATTCTAGATTGTAAGGTAGCATCTGAAGGCTTGTCAGTATCATCAGAAACAACTACCAAATTGTTACGCCATCTCCCATAAGATTTTTCATCGTGGTAATCTATTACCTTATCTACCATTTCTTTTGCTTGCATAGTGTTTGAAACAAGCATCCTTCCCACAGCAATATCGATTCCGTTCGGAAAAAACTGATCTAAATTACCTTCATTAGCATCCATATATCCATAAAAATCATCCGACATAAAAGAGCTTATTCCGGTAGTGTTGCCATTAATTGCATGATATATCGGTACAATATTGGTATTGATACTTGCAGGAACTCTGCTTTTAAAATCGAATGAAGCATCTCCAAATAAATTCAAATATTTAAGCCTATTTGAAGGTGCAGAAGCATTCCAATACACATAACGAACAAAATTTCTAATGGCAGAAATATCTTGTCTACCGGATGAAAATTCTTGGTAAATACTCTCCAAATCTACTACCCTTACCACTAATTGATTTGTGTTCTGATGAAAATTAGCCAATCGTTGTGCTTCCGACCGTAAATTTCTTGGAGTGATAATCAAATAATCAATATCCTGAAATTGTCCGTTGTTTTGAAAAATAGTACCTTTTAAGTTTTGGTTGGTTACCCTTGTATTCGACTCTCTTTGTGGGGTTAAAAAGTCCGATTGATGCACTGCTACAAATCTTTTCCCTTGACCTTGTGCCGCTTTAAAACCAAAAGAATTATTCCCGTTGATAACAATAGCAGAAACATTATAAATGTCTGAAATATCCCAAACAGCAATCAAATTTTGGGTATTCTGAAAGTTCATTTGCACCACTCCATTTCCAGAATCTAATTGTTGAGACTGTATATGGTATTGTTGGTTTCCTCCAGTTAAAAATCGCTTTGCTCTTAGCGTAATAAAATCCAAGAAAACTCTAGCATTTGGCACACCATTATTAGTAAATGCCAATTGTAAGTCGATATTACTTTGTGCGTTGATGGTAAAATTAATTGGTGTATCTACATAATAAGGAG
Source organism: Flavobacteriales bacterium (assembly GCA_018335925.1). Classification (GTDB taxonomy): domain Bacteria; phylum Bacteroidota; class Bacteroidia; order Flavobacteriales; family Flavobacteriaceae; genus Flavobacterium. Next base: position 6,405 of record JAGXRF010000076.1, on the reverse strand, counting down.
GACTCACGGTTCCTGTTCCAACCAAAGTAGCATTAGCCGCCTCGGTTCCGTTAGCTCTAATTGCTAAAGAAGTTGAGGAAGTTGCCGCAGATGCCATTCGAACTTGTGCTTGAATTGGCTCAGAATTATCTATATTAGGAATATTGAATGTAAAAGAGTAATTGTTTTGAATTCCGAATTGTTCTCCAAACCATCTTCTTCCCAATCTACCAATATTTACTAAGTCTCTTTCATGAAAATGATAATCGTCAAAAGTATTGGTTGTAACTGTTGCGGTAGAAGTAGGCTCTTGGTAACTTTGAATTCTTTTACCAAATGAACTTCCTACTGTAATAAAGTAGTAAGCCTTGTCGCTATAATAATTTAAATGGGTAAAATTTTCTTGTGACCATTGATCATGGCCTTCTAAGTAGACTAGAATGTAATCTGAATTATCAAAGCTACCATCTTCTTCTCCAATAATCCTGATAGACATTTCTTGTGGGTCTGTAGGAAAATTTACTGCATTAGAAAGTGGTAACATTTTTCCACCATGACCGAAAAGCTGAATTCTTCGTGGATCAACGTTAACATTCATCCCTAAACTTTGCAAAAAACTTCTGTTAATTCGATAAATTCCTGATTTTTCTACAAAAAATCGATACCATTCTCCAGTTCTCAAAACCGAATTAGAAATTCCTTGAAAATTCAATAAAGTTGACTTGTTTTGACTTGAACTTTCTAAATCATAATTAAATGAAACATTTTTTACACGATAAATTTGATTGTTCTCTTTATAAAAAGGATTGAATTGTACCCAATGAGAAAATTGATTTCTTTCGGTAACATTGGAAACTTGGTACGTAAATTTTGATGGGATTTCAGAAACTTTTATGCTCCCCAAATCTGAAGAAGCAACTATTTCCGTTTGAAACCTACCAATGGTTACGCTATTTTCATCCAATGTCGACTTGGATTTGATCAGGTTTTGGTAAAATACCTGACCCTTCCCTTCATCGAAATAAAAATTTTTCACTTCAAACATAGGAAGTAAAAATTCTTGGTTCGTTGTAGTGTAATTTTGTAATTTCCACTCTAAATTTATATCAAAACTCTGTTGAGCATTGGATATAACATAAAAGAAAACAAAAAATAAAAAACGAAAATTCTTCATGTTCAATGAAACGATATTAGCAAAAATATATTGTAAAAGCGATAACTTAAGTTATAAAAACAATAAAAAATAACCCAATTCGTTATATAGTCACCATTTGGAAATAATTTTCCATGGTAACCTAAAATTTATGTTGCAATGTAATGCATTATTGCTATATTGCGTGCCTAAAATTGACCTATTTCTAATAATGAAACGAAACAAGATTATGACCGTTAGACTTTTATTAAGTTTATTGTTAATGGTTGGATTTGTGAGCTGTGGTAAAAAGAACAGTTCTAAAAACACCTCTTCTGCTACTGGGTGGAAAATCAACGACAAAAAAGGAGGATTTCAATTTGCCTCTAATTACAAAAAGCAAGAAACTCCACCAGGAATGGTTGCTGTTGAAGGAGGTACTTTTACCATGGGTAAAGTACAAGACGATGTGATGCATGATTGGAACAACTCCCCTAATCAACAACATGTACAATCCTTTTACATGGATGAGCATGAGGTTACCAACATGATGTACATGGAGTATTTAGATTGGGTAAAAAGAGTTTTTGACCCAAATGAAGAAAACTATAAATACATTTATTATGGTGCTTTGCCAGATACTTTAGTGTGGAGAAATCGATTAGGATATAATGAAACCATGACCAATTATTACTTGCGTCATCCTGCATACGCTAACTATCCTGTTGTTGGTGTTAATTGGATTCAAGCAATGGAATATGCCAAATGGAGAACTGATCGTGTAAATGAAAATGTACTAGAAAGAGAAGGTTATTTAAAAAGAGACGCAAAAGTTTTAGATGTTGCCGCTGATAAAACATTTAGCACAGAAACTTATATTAATGCTCCTACCCAAACATTTGGAGGCGATGAGCAAATAGTTTTAAAAGGAAGAAGGGGACGTTCAAAACCGGATGCAAAAGGCGTTTACGCTACCCGATCTTCAGGAGTATTTTTACCAGATTATCGCTTACCAACAGAAGCTGAATGGGAATATGCAGCAGTAGCTAACGTTGGAAATAGAGAATACAACTTGTATAAAGGTCAAAAAAAATATCCTTGGTCAGGCATGTACACCAGAGCTGGTAAGCGTCAAATGAGAGGTGATCAATTAGCAAATTACAAACAAGGAAAAGGAGACTATGGTGGAATTGCAGGATGGTCTGACGACGGAGCTGATATTACTCAAATAGTTAAATCTTACCCTCCTAACGACTTTGGTTTGTATGATATGGCTGGAAACGTGAACGAATGGGTTGCGGATGTTTACAGACCTATCGTAGATGATGAAGCCAATGATTTTAATTACTACAGAGGTAATGTTTACTTTAAAAATAAAATTGGAGAAGATGGCAAAATTGAATTAGTAACTACCGATAACATTAAATATGATACTTTGTCTAATGGAAAAATTATTGCTAGAAACTTTCCCGGACAAATTGCTCAGGTTGCTGTAGATGAAAATGAAACTTATTTAAGACAAAACTTTGACAGAAGCGATAATAGAAATTACAGAGATGGTGACAAACAATCTTCTAAATACTATAAGTTTGGTGGTGGAGATAATGAAGAAGCTAATGCAGAGTTAAAAGACAACAAAAGAATGTATAACTCTCCAATGCATGAAGTAAAGTCAGATAGTATTGGTATGATGGTTAGAAAGTACGACAAATCATCTAAAAGAACTTCTTTAATTGACGATAATGTTAGAGTATACAAAGGTGGTTCATGGAGAGATCGAGCTTATTGGTTAGATCCGGCTCAAAGAAGATTCTTCCCACAAGATATGGCAACAGACGATATTGGATTCAGATGTGCCATGTCAAAAGTTGGTCCAAAATCAAACAAAAAAACTGCTAGAGGGAAGCCAAAAGCAAAATAATTTAAATAAGAAGCCCTTTTATAGGGCTTTTTTTATGGATAATTAGTATGGAGAAAATAGAACAATTATATCAAACATTTTTAAGCTCTAGCGGTGTAACCACTGATACTAGAAAAATAGAACCAGAAAATATATTTTTCGCCTTAAAAGGTCCAACCTTTAACGGGAATCAATTCGCAGAACTTGCTTTTGAAAAAGGGGCTAAATTGATTGTAATTGATGAAATTGAATTTATCAATATTCCTAATACATTTTTAGTAGATGACTGTTTGTTGGCCTTACAAGAATTAGCAAAATACCACCGAAAACAATTTAATTTTCCTATCTTAGGTTTAACAGGAAGTAACGGAAAAACAACTACCAAAGAGTTGATTCAAGCAGTTTTATCTAAAAAATTTAAAACTATGGCTACTATAGGAAACCTGAATAACCATATAGGTGTCCCATTAACTTTGTTGTCCTTTCCGTTAGATTTAGAAATTGGTATTGTTGAAATGGGTGCCAACCATCAAAAAGAAATTGAATTTTTAAGTGATATATGTCAACCAAATTATGGTTTAATCACAAACTTTGGAAAAGCACATTTAGAAGGTTTTGGTGGAGTGGAAGGAGTTATTAAAGGAAAATCTGAGCTTTACAACAATCTTTTTGATTCAAATGGAACTATATTTTATAATGCAGATGATGAAAAGCAAAAAGAAATCTTGAAGAATTATGCAAACAAAAATGGGTTTACCAAGAAAAATATACCCCTTTGCTTAAATTACGAAGTAAACAACCAATCAGAAAAAGTTGAGATTACCTATCTTGAAAATGAAATAAAGAGTAATTTATTTGGAAGTTATAATGCTCAAAATATTATGTATGCTGTTTTAATTGGAAATTATTTTAAAGTACCTGACTATGAAATTAAAGAAGCAATTGAAAGTTACTTTCCAACAAATAATCGTTCACAATGGAAAACAACTTTGAAAAACCAATTAATTTTGGATGCCTACAATGCCAACCCCTCCAGCATGCAGTTTGCAATAAATGAATTTTATCATCTAAAAACTGAAAACGAAAAGTTATGTATTCTAGGAGATATGTTTGAACTAGGAAATTCAAGTAAAATAGAACATCAAAATATACTTAGTTTGTTATCTAACCTAAATCTAAAAGCCTACTTGGTTGGTAAAAACTTTAAAATCCTAAAAGAGTTTTATCCAAACTTTAGATTTTTTGAAAGTGTGGATGAATTAATTGATAGCAAAATTTTAGATAATCTACAAAACAAAACAATCTTAATCAAAGGTTCTAGAGGAATTAAATTGGAAACTATTTACGAATTTTTATAAGCTTAAAACGAAAACGTTTCTGCAAGCTTATCATAAACAATCTTTCCATGAACTATATTTAACCCTTTCTGTAAATCATTATAGGTTTCTGTTGCTTTTATCCAACCTAAATTTGCAATTTTAAGAACATAAGGTAAAGTCACATTGGTCAATGCTAAAGTAGAAGTATAAGGCACTGCTCCAGGCATATTTGCTACGCAATAATGCACCACATCATCAATTATATATGTTGGATTTTCATGGGTAGTAGGTCTAGTGGTCTCAAAACATCCACCCTGATCTACAGCAACGTCAACCATTACAGTACCTGGATGCATTTCTTTTAACATGTCACGAGTAATTAATCTTGGTGCTTTCCCTCCTGGGATCAACACTGCTCCAATAATCAAATCGTGGTTTTTAATATGTCTCCTTATATTAAATTCACTAGAAAACTCTGTAACAACATGGCTTGGCATTACATCATTAACATATCTCAATCGCTTCATGTTTACATCTAGAATTGTAACATGTGCTCCCAAACCTGCTGCCATTTTTGCAGCTTGTATACCAACTATTCCTGCTCCTAAAATTAGCACTTTCCCGGGTGGTACACCTGGTACTCCACCTAATAAAACCCCACGACCTTTGATAGGTTTTTCTAAATATTTAGCTCCTTGCTGAACCGCCATTCTGCCTGCAACTTCCGACATTGGAGTTAACAATGGTAAGGAGCCATCGGAATCTTCAACTGTTTCATATGCAATACAAATAGCATTAGATTGAATCATTGCTTTTGTTAACAACTCACAAGAAGCAAAATGAAAATAAGTAAATATAATTTGATCCTTTTTAATCAATTCAAATTCCTCATGGATAGGTTCTTTAACTTTTACTATCATGTCGGCAATAGAATATACTTCTTTTGATGAATTTAAAATGCTAGCACCTACTGAAATGTAATCTTCATCAAAAAAACCACTACCCATTCCAGCACTCTTTTCAACATATACTGTATGGTTATTCTTTATTAGTTCATAAACCCCAGCTGGAGTCATCCCCACCCTGCTTTCATTTTTTTTAATTTCTTTTGGAACCCCTATTTTCACGACAAATACATTTAAAATATATTCAAATATAAACATTTACCCCCTATTTTATATAGGGGTGACTGAATATTTTAAATCATTAAAAATTTTCAACCCTAAATATTTCAAAAAAATATAAATAAAAATTAGAGATTTTTTTTTACATACCAAACAAAAAACCCTTCATCGTAATGATGAAGGGTTGAAGAAGGCGGTGACATACTCTCCCACGGATGTAGTACCATCTGCGCAGGTGGGCTTAACTTCTCTGTTCGGAATGGGAAGAGGTGAGCCCCACCGCAATAACCACCTTAAATTTTTGTTTAAGGTTTCAGGTTTGAAGTTTCAAGTTTTTTGAACCTTAAACTTTAAACTTGGAACAATAAACGCCTCGCCTTTGTCGAGGCAAATATCTTAACATACTGAGATAAATAATTACAATGTGTTTCTTTCGAAAGAATTTTCCAGTCCCCTGTAAACAGGGGACTGTGACAATAAGCTTACGAGTGATTAGTACTACTTGGCTATGACATTACTGCCTTTACACCTATAGCCTATCAACCCCATCATCTTTGGGGACTCTTAAAAGAAATCTCATCTTGTGGTGGGTTTCGTACTTATATGCTTTCAGCACTTATCCCTTCCCAACATAGCTACTCTGCGGTGCCCCTGGCGAGACAACAGATACACTAGAGGTTAGTCCAACTCGGTCCTCTCGTACTAGAGTCAGATCCACGCAAATTTCTAACGCCCGCAGTAGATAGAGACCGAACTGTCTCACGACGTTCTGAACCCAGCTCGCGTGCCACTTTAATGGGCGAACAGCCCAACCCTTGGGACCTTCTCCAGCCCCAGGATGTGACGAGCCGACATCGAGGTGCCAAACCCCCCCGTCGATGTGAGCTCTTGGGGGAGATCAGCCTGTTATCCCCGGCGTACCTTTTATCCTTTGAGCGATGGCCCTTCCAT
>JAGXRF010000075.1 GCA_018335925.1 Flavobacteriales bacterium | reverse complement strand
CCAATGTAATAGGCAGTGCAGCTGCTCCATTTTCTGCACCAAATCGTTTACAAATGTCGGCAGTATTCAACTCTACTGTTGCCTATGTTTTGATGCCACCAGTTTCAAATTTACAAGCTGAAACCCATCGTTTAAGATTTAAAGCATTTGCAACAACTACCGGTAGAAACATTGATTTAGGATATTTTACTGATGAGAGCGACTTAAACACTTTCGTATTACTAGAGTCTATACCAGTTCCAGGAACTACACAAGCTATTGCAGAAGAACTTTTTGCATTTCCTGCAGGCATTCCAACAGGAGTATCTAGATTGGTATTTAGAAATTTACCAAGTGCTACAGGAACTTCTTTAATTTATATTGATGATGTAATTTGGCAACCAATTCCGGATTGTTTAAATCCAACTTTTTTAAGTGCTACCAATATTCAACATAATTCTGCTCAATTGCAATGGGTTAGCAATGCTGGTGAATTTGAGTGGGACATCAAGTATGGAGCACCCGGATTTAACCCAGCTACCGAAGGTACTTTAGTTGCGGGTATTTTTGATAATCCTTATGTGTTAACTGGATTAGCAGGAGCTACAAATTACTCCTATTATGTGAGAGCGGTTTGTGATAGTGGATCAAATAATGTTAGTCCTTGGGAAGGTCCATTTAATTTTAGAACCAAGTGTGATTTGGTTACCACTTTTTCAGAAAACTTTGATGCATTAACTGCAGGTGCAAATACTTTGGCTAATTGCTGGGGTAGATTAGGAAATACTGCTACTAATAATGTTGTTACTGGTTCAGTTGCTCCAATGTCTCCTTCAAACAGATATAATATTGTATCCAATTTTGCAGCTGCCCCGCCAACTTTTGGTTTAGCGGTAATGCCAGGAGTAAGCAATTTGAATGCGGGAACCCATCGTTTAAGATTTACTGCATTTTCAACTACAGCCAACGCACAAATTTCTATTGGTTATTTAACTAATCCGGATGATCCAGGGTCTTTTGTGGTATTATCTAATTTAACTTTACCTGGAATTGTTGCAGCTAATGCACAAGAAATTTTTTATGAAGTACCTAACACTGTTCCAGCAGGAGTAAATTATTTAGCTATCAGAAACCAATCAGCTGCTGGTTCTGTATCGGTATTTTTTGATAATGTAGCATGGGAGCCAATTCCATCATGTCCAAATCCAACAGCACTAAGTACAAGTGGAGTTACTTCAACCCAAGCTACTTTGGCATGGAGTGCAAGTGTAAACAATACCTCTTGGGAAATAGAATATGGAATAACAGGATTCACACAAGGAAGTGGGACTATTGTGTCAGCATCAACCAATCCATTTGTTTTAACCGGTTTAACTCCAGCTACTACTTACCAGTTTTATGTAAGAGGAGTTTGTGCAGGACCTGAAAACAGTGTTTGGTCGCAAGTTGGTTCATTTACTACTTTATGTGCTACAGAAACTGTAATTCCTTATGCTCAAAATTTTAACAGTACTGCTATAGGATTTATACCTCTTTGTTGGTCAACATCTTTGGTTAGTGGTACAACTAATTGGTTAGTTGGTACAACTGCTCAAAACGGAGAAGTTACCTCTAATAATGACGGTAATTTTGTTCATAAGGTTTGGACAAACTCTGAGGCATTACTAATTTCAAATGCTATTGATTTGTCTGCATATGCTGCTCAAAACTTAAAATTAACATTTAAAAATCATAGAAGGTCTCCAGCTCATGCATCCGATAGAGTAAATTGGTACATCAACAGTCAACCAAATCTAACAGGTGCTACATTGCTACAAAGTTATCCTTCATTATGGACAGAAACTTCTCCTGCCACAGCTTATGCTCCTGCAGTTGCTGCAGTTGCTGCAAACGGTTGGTACTCATATGCAATGGAGTTTCCAGGTTCAATTCAAACTGGCTCACAAGTCTACTTGATTGCCCAAGGTATTACAGCTGGAGGTTCAGCAAGTTATGCTTTAGCATTTGATGATTTCTTGTTGGATGTGGTTTCTACTGTTCCTCCAGTTTGTGCAACTAATGTACAAGCAACACAACCTGCAGGTTGTGGAAATTTCCCAATAACAATTACATGGAATCCTGTTTCAGGTGCAGATGGATATAAAATTACTGCTGGTACTACTCCTGGAGGTACTAACTTAGCAAATGCACAAAATTTAGGCAATGTAACTTCCTTTGTATTTAATACTCCAACAATAAATACTACCTATTATTACACCATTGTTCCTTTTAATGGAAATGGTGATGCAACTGGTTGTGCAGAACAGTCATTTACTACAGCTACAACTGGTTGTTATTGTGTACCTTCTTCTGCCTTTACTTCTGATTATATTTCTAATTTCACTACAACAGGTGGTGCTACCAATATTACAGTTTCAAAAGCAGTAATATCCCCAACTGGTTATGGTAATTTTTCTGCGACTCAAACTGTAACGCAGGCAGCTGGTGCTAATTTTAACTTTAGCAATACCTTTGTTGGAGGTGCTAATGGATTAAGAATTTGGGTAGACTGGAATAACGACTTTAACTTTGATGCTTCTGAATCAGTTTTCTTCTTAACCAATCCTGACTTGGTTAAAACAGGTTCTATTACCATCCCTGTAAATGCCATACCAGGTAATTACAGAATGAGAGTAAGAGCACAATGGGGTACTGGAGCAGATCCAACTGCATGTGGCTCCATTTCATTTGGTGAGGCATTAGATTTTACTTTAACGGTAACACCACCAGCAGCATGTCCTGCTCCATCAGGTATTACAACTACGATAGCTTCTTCAACTTCACTAAATATCAACTGGACCAATATTGCTAGTGCCACAGGAGGATATGAGTGGAGAGTAATGAACAACAACGACCCAGTTGCTACCGGTACTCCTGCCGCGAGTGGTAATACGGCATCAGGTGTAACTACAGCATTAGCTACTGGTTTAGTAACCGGAAACACCTACCAAGTGTATGTGAGAAGTTTGTGTGATGCTTCTGCAATTAGTGATTGGTCCGGAGCAACTAACGTATCATTAAGCTATTGTGCTTCTGTACCAGCTTCGGTTGATGGTCAAGGAATTACAAACATTGTACTTGGTGCTACAAATTTTGCTAACACCAATGCTTCTTATACCAACCATACCGCAACAGTGGTAAATGTTGAGCAGGGAGAAAATGTAAACTTACAAATTACTTTTGCTACAGGTTATGCTTATGCTACTAACGTTTGGATTGACTTCAATAACAACTTGACTTTTGAAACATCCGAGTTAGTATTCCAAGGAACTTCAACTAGTGCTAATCCAACCGTGTTTAATGCTTCCTTTACGATGCCTGCGAGTGCACCACTAGGAAATAGAAGAATGCGAATTGGAACTGCAGATCCTGATTTTGGACAAGTTCCACCAAATCCATGTTATAATGGATCTTGGGGAGTAACTTTAGATTTTGCGTTAAATATTCAAGAGAATCTTTCTTTGGTAGAATTACCAACCAACCAATTAACCTTTTATCCTAACCCGGTAAAAGATGTATTAAACTTGGTAAACAATACCACTATTGAAAGAGTTGAAATTTACAACTTGCTTGGTCAACAAGTAATGCATGTAAGAACCAACGCTACACAAACTAGTGTACAAGTTGGGGAACTTGCCAAAGGTGCTTACATTGTAAAAGCTTATGCAGATGGTGCAGAGCATACCTTTAAGATTATTAAAAATTAAAAAAAATTAATAAATTGATAATAAAGGAGGATATGTAAAATTATCCTCCTTTTTTTTGTTAAAAAAAAACAAAAAAGTATAAATATGTTTCGAATAAAACATGGATAGATAATCTTTCCATGTTTTGTTTTTTTATGTTTGATGGCAAATAATTAAAACACTATTATGAAAAACTTTACTAAATGGCTAGCCATGCTTTTGCTTGTAAGTACATGGATGCAAGCACAGCTGTTTCAAGTGGCAACTTGTAATGGTACAATTGCATCTAATACCTATGGACCAATGAACAGCACCGCTACCTCTGGTGCAACAAACAGAACAGCAGTGATTTATCCATCTTCACAATTAGCTGGAATGTCAGGTCAAACGCTAAACGCAATTTATTTTAAAAGATTAGGTGCTGCTGGTGCAATGACCGGAACACCAAATTTTAAAGTTTATTTAAAGCAGACTTCCTTAACTACTTTTGGAACTGGGGCTCAAGATTGGGCAACTTTAATTTCTGGTGCTACTTTAGTTTACGATACCAATCCAAGTGCTGCCATTGGTACTACTTTGGGTTGGAAACAATTCCAATTTTCCAATAATTTCTTGTATACAGGAACCAGTAATTTAATGGTTATCATGGAGTATGTGAATACAGGAAATACACTAACAATTGGTTGGGAGTACGAATATTCTTCTCCTTGTGTGAATACAGGCGATAGCAATACCACTAAATATACGAACAATACGACAGGTACTCCTGGAGCTTCATTAGCTTCACAAGATTACAGAAGGCCATGGATTGCTTTTGATTTTTTAGTTTCCTGTAATGCACCTACCGGAGCAATTGTAAATAATGTTTCGACTAATAGTGCTACAGCAACTTGGACTGCTGGTGCTTCGGCAGAAACAACATGGGAATATGCGGTTCAACCTTCCGGGGGAGGAATTCCAACTACTAACATTCAAACTACTACTTCTAACAATATTAGTTTAACAGGCTTACAACCAGCTTCCAATTACCAATTTTATGTTAGAGCATTTTGTGGTGTAGGGGATACAAGTGTATGGGTAGGACCAATTAATTTTTCTACCCAATGTGCTCCAGTAACTTCATTTTTTGAGAATTTTGATGCTTTAACAGTTTCTGGTACAACTACTTTGGCTAATTGTTGGAGTAGAATAGGCACATCAACTACTACATACGTTACTACAGGTTCTGTAGCTCCAATGTCTCCATCCAATAGAATGCTTATGACGGCATCGGGAACAGCAACTCCTCCAACAACTGGAATTGCAGTTCTTCCGCAAGTTACAAATTTAAATGCGGGTACTCATCGCTTTAGATTTACGGCTTATGGAACTACTGCTGGTGCATCAATCGGTTTAGGATATATGACAGATCCTGCTGATGCGTCAACTTTTGTTTTGTTAACTAACTTTTCATTACCTGGAACTGCAGCGTCAACCGCTCAAGAATTTACTTTTGAAGTTCCTACCTCCGTTCCAGCTGGAGCTACTAATTTAGCTTTAAGAAACCAACCACCTACTGGAGTTGCTTACACTGTATATTTTGACAATGTAGCATGGGAACCAATCCCTGCATGTTCTACGCCAAACGGCTTGTCGGCTTCAAATGTTTCTACAACTCAAGCTACACTTGCTTGGAATGGAAGTATTAACCATACTTCATGGGAAATTGAATATGGTCCAACCGGTTTTACACAAGGTACCGGAACTATCGTTCCTGCAAATACTAACCCATTTGTTTTAGCTAGTATTAATTCATCAACAGCTTACCAATTTTATGTAAGAGCAATTTGTGCTGGTCCACAAGCAACTCCTTGGTCAGCAGTTGGCACTTTTACTACTGCTTGTGCAAATATTATTCCACCAGCTTTGGAAACGTTTAACACGTTTCCTCCTATTTGTTGGACCCGTGCTCAGAATGGAACGCCTGCAACTGGACCTCAAGGCGGTACAACTTTTAACTGGGTTGCTGATGGTTTTTTGAATAATGGAACTACTGGGGCTGCAAAATTTAATATATACACAACTAACAGACAAGGCTGGTTAATTACACCAACCTATGATTTATCTGCTGGAGGTTATCAAGTATTTTATGATATTGGAGCAACACAATTTGGACTAACAACTGCAATTACTGGTAACAATGGCAATATGGGACCAGACGATGAGTTGTATTTTTTGATGTCTGTTGATAATGGTACTACTTGGACAACTGTTGAATTGTTTAACGAATCCAATACGCCCCCTGTAAATGGAACTACCAGAACTTACAACATTGCATCTGTAAATTCACCAACTGTTCGTTTTGCGTTTTTTGCAAATTCCGGACCAACCAATACACCATCAACTGATTATGATGTATTTGTAGATAATTTTTCTGTAGCAAGTTGCTTGCCTCCTTCTTCATTAAGTACGTCATCTCCAACTACTAATTCTGTTAACTTAAATTGGACTGCTTCAGTTTCTAATCCAGCAGATGGCTACCAATGGGAGGTAAGAACTTCTGGTGCTGCAGGTAGTGGAACGACAGGATTAGTACAAAGTGGTAGTGTTGGAGTAGGGATAACTACAGCTGCTGTTTCCGGACTTACTCCATCTACAGCTTATCAATATTATGTAAGATCAGTTTGTTCAGCAACCGATAACAGCGTTTGGATACAAGGTCCTAATTTTACAACATTGTGTGACTTGGTTACTGAGTTTTCTCAAAATTTTGATACAACAACAGCAGGTACAGGTATTTTGCCTCCATGCTGGAGTAGATCTGGGTCAAGTACTGTTGCCAATGTAATAGGCAGTGCAGCTGCTCCATTTTCTGCACCAAATCGTTTACAAATGTCGGCAGTATTCAACTCTACTGTTGCCTATGTTTTGATGCCACCAGTTTCAAATTTACAAGCTGAAACCCATCGTTTAAGATTTAAAGCATTTGCAACAACTACCGGTAGAAACATTGATTTAGGATATTTTACTGATGAGAGCGACTTAAACACTTTCGTATTACTAGAGTCTATACCAGTTCCAGGAACTACACAAGCTATTGCAGAAGAACTTTTTGCATTTCCTGCAGGCATTCCAACAGGAGTATCTAGATTGGTATTTAGAAATTTACCAAGTGCTACAGGAACTTCTTTAATTTATATTGATGATGTAATTTGGCAACCAATTCCGGATTGTTTAAATCCAACTTTTTTAAGTGCTACCAATATTCAACATAATTCTGCTCAATTGCAATGGGTTAGCAATGCTGGTGAATTTGAGTGGGACATCAAGTATGGAGCACCCGGATTTAACCCAGCTACCGAAGGTACTTTAGTTGCAGGTATTTTTGATAATCCTTATGTGTTAACTGGATTAGCAGGAGCTACAAATTACTCCTATTATGTGAGAGCGGTTTGTGATAGTGGATCAAATAATGTTAGTCCTTGGGAAGGTCCATTTAATTTTAGAACCAAGTGTGATTTGGTTACCACTTTTTCAGAAAACTTTGATGCATTAACTGCAGGTGCAAATACTTTGGCTAATTGCTGGGGTAGATTAGGAAATACTGCTACTAACAATGTTGTTACCGGTTCAGTTGCTCCAATGTCTCCTTCAAACAGATATAATATTGTATCCAATTTTGCAGCTGCCCCGCCAACTTTTGGTTTAGCGGTAATGCCAGGAGTAAGCAATTTGAATGCGGGAACCCATCGTTTAAGATTTACTGCATTTTCAACTACAGCCAACGCACAAATTTCTATTGGTTATTTAACTAATCCGGATGATCCAGGGTCTTTTGTGGTATTATCTAATTTAACTTTACCTGGAATTGTTGCAGCTAATGCACAAGAAATTTTTTATGAAGTACCTAACACTGTTCCAGCAGGAGTAAATTATTTAGCTATCAGAAACCAATCAGCTGCTGGTTCTGTATCGGTATTTTTTGATAATGTAGCATGGGAGCCAATTCCATCATGTCCAAATCCAACAGCACTAAGTACAAGTGGAGTTACTTCAACCCAAGCTACTTTGGCATGGAGTGCAAGTGTAAACAATACCTCTTGGGAAATAGAATATGGAATAACAGGATTCACACAAGGAAGTGGGACTATTGTGTCAGCATCAACCAATCCATTTGTTTTAACCGGTTTAACTCCAGCTACTACTTACCAGTTTTATGTAAGAGGAGTTTGTGCAGGACCTGAAAACAGTGTTTGGTCGCAAGTTGGTTCATTTACTACT
>JAGXRF010000074.1 GCA_018335925.1 Flavobacteriales bacterium | reverse complement strand
TGTAAATTATATAATTAAATTAGCCAAAAATTCTAATCTCAAAATACACAGATTTGTACATTTTCTATTGTATAATATTTTCAAAAAAACGATAGGGGAAATATTATGCGTAGGGATGTGGCTAATCAAATAAATTTATTGAGAGAGGAGTTTGGGTTGTTGAACAAGAGTGAACTAGCTAGAAGATTTAACTGTGATAGAAGAACTGTAGATAGATACATTTCTAATTTAGGAAATGATACAAGAAAGCCAAGAGAATCAAAAAGTAAATTGGATCAATATAAAGAGATCGTAATAGATAAGGTTGATAACTACGGCTCAAAATCTATGGCAGTATTTAAATTTATTCAAAAGAAAGGATATGATGGAGGTTATCAAACTGTAAATAATTTTATTAAAAAGCATAGAAAGTCAGAAGTAAAAAAAGCAACAATTAGATTTGATACTAGCCCTGGGCTTCAAGCACAGGTTGACTGGAAAGAAAGTATAAAGATGATTAGTAAATACGGAGAGGTTTTCGAAATAAACATATTTCTTATGGTCCTAGGCTATTCCAGGCTTAAGTTTTTAAAGCTTACAACAAACAGAACTCAGGAAACACTATTTGAGTGCTTGTTTGAAGGATTTAGATATTACCAAGGAGTTCCTAAAGAAATATTGTTTGATAATATGTCGACAGTTGTAGATAGAAATAGTACTACGTTTAAAAATATATCAATAAATAAAGTTTTTAAACATTTCTCTATGGATGCCGGATTTGAAGTAATAACATGTAGGCCATATAGACCAGAAACCAAAGGAAAGGTGGAAGCACTTGCAAAGCTAGTAGATAGGCTAACACCGTATAATGGAGAGTTTGATACATTTGATGAATTAGAAAACATTGTTAAGTCTTTTAATGAAGATATAAATAATGAGATTTCACAGGCAACAAACGAGATACCAAACTTAAGATTTGAAAAAGAAAAAGAGTATTTAAACCCTCTACCTACAATGGATGTCCTTTTATCATATTTCCACCACGAAAAACAATATAAGGTATCAAACGAATCCATGATCAGATATAAAGGTAAAAAATACTCTGTTCCAACCATTTATATTGGTTGCTATTTAACAGTATCACAAATTGGTACTGAATTATACATCTATTTTAATCAAGATTTAATTGTTTGTCACCAAATATCGGATAAAATTTTACACTATAAAAAGGGTCATGCAAAAGATATATTACTCTCGGATGTTTTAAGACATTATTCAGATGAAGATGTTGAGTTATTCATCGAGCAGAATTTAAGAAATATGGATATATTTTTGGAGGAGTGAGCCCATGAGTTCATATACTAAATTACTTAATAATCTAGAATCCCTTAAATTAGATAAATTCCGAGCCTTTTTACCTAATTACTTAGGTGAGATATCTAAGCGAGATATTCCGTTTACAGACGCTCTTTTAGAGCTAACTGAAAAAGAACTAGAGTTTAGAAATGAAAGAGCTTCGAAAATACAAATAGCGGTTTCTGCTTTCCCCTACGAAAAAACCTTATCAGACTTTGATTTTGATTTTCAACCCTCAATTAATAAATCTCAATTATTGGATTTGGAGAGTTTGAGATTCTTAGAAAACAAAGAAAATGTTCTGTTTTTCGGATCTTCCGGAGTTGGAAAAACTCACTTAGCTGTAGCACTAGGAGTAGCTGCAGCTAAGAAAAGATACATTACTTACTTTATTTCTTGTAATGATTTAATCATGCAGCTAAATAAGGCCCATGCTGAAAACCGCTTAGAATCAAAGCTAAAGCATTATGCCAAATATAAACTCTTAATAATTGATGAAATAGGTTACTTACCTATTGATAGACAGGGAGCTAACTTATTATTTCAACTGATAAATAAACGTTACGAAAAGAACTCTACCATTATAACCACAAATCAACAATTTAGTAAATGGGGAGAAGTATTTTCAGATAGTACTCTTGCAAATGCAATACTGGATAGACTTATTCATCACTCTACTATTATTAAAATAACAGGACCATCTTATAGACTAAAGGGTAAGATTGAGTTAATGGAGTCTAAGAAAAATAACAATTAATTATAAAAATTGTACATTTTGAGATTATAATTTTTGTGCATTTTTATATTGACATTTACACTTTTCTGATGTTATGTCTATTACTTCTTTTATACGAGCATGTCTGAGTCGCCTATTCTTCTTTTTATTCCAGAATAGATTCAATCTTTCAAGCACATACCAATCGATACGATTAAGCCACTTTTTCGCTATAGGAGTAATTAAATAATAGTTCTTAAATCCCCTTAACTTTCTGTTTAATCCTTTAATCATATCTTCCATATCCCAATATAATTTGTTTCTTGGTTCGGTATATTCTTTGATTTTCTTTCTCATTTTCTTCATAGCCTTTTTGCTAGGAATGTGGTTTAAAACATATACTTCACTGCCACCTTTGTTTCTAACAGGAAATTTCCTGTTATGAAACCCTAGAAAATCAAATCCCTCTTTGTTATCCCATATATTAACTAGTTTTGATTTCTCCGGATTAAGTTCTAGTTCCAATCTCCTCATAATTTCTTTGATTAATTGGATACTCTTTAGAGCGTCTTTCTTAGACTTACACATTACAACAAAGTAAGTAGACCTAGGGAACTTCCCCCTAAGTCTCTCTCAGAACTGTACGTGAACCTCTCGGCTCATACAGCTCCCATTATCCAGCCGTTGGCAGTATCCCAAATTTCCAGTGTGCAAACAGTTTCCTATCACGCTTTGCTATTTTACCAAGCCAATATTCGGCTCTTTGTCTTGATTTTCTTTTCTTGTATTTCCTACGAACCCATTTCACAAGACATCCATTGATATATCGTAAAACGTCATATATCTCTGATTTGTAAAAGTGCGTGTAATAGTTAATCCATCCCTGTATCTGACTGTTAAACATATTTGCTATGTCCTTCAAATCTTTATCCGGCTTTAACTGCAACTTCCACCCTCGAACTTCTTTTCGTATGGCTTTTTTTGCTTTTTCTCCCATCGCTGGTAGAAAGTTAGTGAAGAACTTTCCATATTTATTCTTTGCATGCCTTGGTCTGAATGTATATCCCAGAAAATCAAAAGATATGCATTCATGATTACCTCTACGATCATCATCTTTACAGTATACAATTCTTGTCTTCTCCAGATTTAACTCCAATCCAAAACCTGCAAATCGTTCCTGTAGTCTTCGCTGCAGATATTTTGCCTGTTTCAATGATGCACAGTGTGCAATTCCATCATCCGCATATCTAGCCCACGGTATACTCGGAAACTCTTTTGTCATGAACTCGTCGAATACATAATGTAAAAATAGATTTGCAAGCACCGGACTAATCACCCCACCTTGCGGTGTTCCAGAAGTTCTTGGAACAATCGTTCCATCTTTCATTTGAAATGGTGCAACTAACCATCTTTGTATATATAGAAGAATCCATTCTTCTTTCAAGTGGTGCTTTACCATTTCCATTAGATAATCGTGCCTGATATTATCAAAAAGACCCTTTATATCAAACTCTAAAACCCAGTCTTTTCTCCAACATCTTGTCCTTGTTATTTCTATTGCCTGTATTGCTGATTTGTTCGGTCTGTAACCATAGGAATCTTCGTAAAATATCGGTTCTACACATGGCTCAGAATATAGCTTGACTACCATTTGTGCTATCCTATCCTCTACGGTTGGTATTCCCAGAATACGAGTTCCACCATTCTTTTTCGGAATTGCTACTGCTCTTACAGGTTTGGGGAAATAACTTCCTGATGACATCCTATTCCAAATCTTGTAGAGATTGTTATTTAACTTTCTTTCAAAATCTTCGATAGATTGCTCATCAACTCCATAGGTTCCCTTGTTTGCTTTTACTCTTTCATAGGCAGTAAGTACTGCCCTTTTTGAAATACTGTATGGCTTTGTTTCTTGCATAAGTTCCTCCTCCTTTCAAAGTTGACCTATCCTTGAAACTGAATAATTCGAGTTCTTCGCTCCATCCCCATTACAAGGACTTCTTCACTACTACAACCCAATCTGTCCCCATGACTGCATCGGTACTCTTATCTTACGGTTCTTCCGCTTGATATACTCCCTTAACATCAGCCCGTGGGTTCCCACGTTCCGTACGGACGCCTGTATTAAGTTCATGCCACCTTTATGCCGCCCACCGTCTAGGCAGTAAACAGGTTTCCCCTTAGACTTGTCCCAGGTTAACGACTACCCCCTGGTTTTGATGGAATCTCTACGCTTTCGACATTTCCGTAAGTGGTTCACTTGTTCATTCATCTACTTAATACGCACTTGACAGTTTTATCACTGCCTTTTCCTTAACGCTCAATACCATGGCTTTTGACCATAGCACCTTAAGGTAGTTTGAAGTCTCCACCTGTATAGCGACTTCGGCGGGCCCTCCGCCATCATCTGTACAGCATAGCTGTCTTCAAGTAGCTACGCTACTTGGACACGCCTTCGTGGCGCACAGTCATCAGCATACCTAATAAGGTGTCCGTGGTTACTAAAATATTTTTCCCATAGGGAGTCCATATAATTGAGGTAGATATTTGATAATAGTGGTGAGATTACCCCGCCTTGCGGGCTACCTATCTCTGATTCATGGAACTGATCACCTTCCATGACTCCAGCCCTTAGCCATTTTCTAATTAGCTTCAATACTCTACGGTCATTGATTCTCTTTTCCACCAATATCATTAATTTTTCGTGATTGATATTATCAAAGTAACCCTTGATGTCAATATCTACTACCCACCAACACTTCTTACTGTATTTACGTATCTGAGCCATTGCCTGATGTGCATTTTTCTTAGGTCTAAACCCATAGGAACAGTCCTTGAAATCTGATTCAAATATTGGCTCAATAACAATCTTTGTCGCCATTTGAACTACTCTATCTTTAATAGTTGGAATTCCTAGAGGTCTTGTTTTACCATCGCCCTTTGGAATATAGGTACGTCTTACAGGTTGCGGACGATATTTCTTTTGTTTTAGAGCTTCTTGTATTCCTTCGAGAAATTTTTCCTCTCCATATTGATGAACAATCAAATCGATATCCTGCCCATCTATACCTCCACTTCCTTTGTTGCTTTTGACTCTTTTCCACGCTTCTAAAAGAATATCTGAACGATAGATTTTATCATACAAAGCATGAAATTTGCGTTTAGGATTTTCCTTGGCACAAAGATATAAAGTCTTCTGAAGTTCTCGAGCTTTTACCTTGGTGTAGTTAGCAATTTTAATTGCATTCACTTACTCTTACCTCCTTCCAACTTGTGAACAAAGTAGGGTATTGGCTTATGCCGTCCTTCCCTAGGTAACGTTGTGTTGTCGTTACCATCATCGGTAATATGACCCCCTCCGACTCCCTCTCAGTCCATCAACCATTTCGCGTATGCTTATAGGTATCTGTTTTACTCTTTTAGAGTGACCGAGGAGGGTATCCCCAGTTCCGTTAATTACTTTCACAACATACCATTCCCCTTACTCCGAGAGGTTCATCAGTGCTGTTTCCAAGTTCTACACACCTTCCATGGTCTTCGACCAATTTCACCAGTCTCGACTCCTCCTTGTCCGCGTTAGCGGTCTCTTTTAACGAAGCGGCAGGATTCACTTTATGTTACGGTCTGCTGTTTTGCTCGCCCCCTGTCGGGTTACTTTGTCATGGAGCTTCAACCTTAGGATTTCTCCACCAGTTGTCCACCAGCTACAAGGCGACTTGGCTCTTACCTTGGTTGGACTTTCACCAACTAACAATTAACGGCTTGCTGGGCACGCTGAAA
>JAGXRF010000073.1 GCA_018335925.1 Flavobacteriales bacterium | reverse complement strand
CTATCTTTCATTTCAACAACTCTTGATCCTCTTTCGTTAAAGGTAGAAAATTTATAAATCCAACGGTAAATTACAGTGGCACTAATGCCGTAAATCTTTTTAATTTGGCAAACACTTAGTTTACCACTTTCAAATAAACTAACAATCTCTCGTTTAAACTCTTCTGAGTAAACTCGATGCTTTCTGATTTTTCTTAAATTTGCTTTCATAATAAGTTGACTTTTGTGGTCAACCTATATCAGGGACGGACATTTTGTGGTCAACCTATATCAGTGACGGACAGGGACTCAACTTAAGCTCCAACTGTTCATAGTTTAGTTAGTTATGTAATACTCAACTCGAACCATAAAAAAGGTCTACATACAATTTCAGTTGATACAGTTCGATGGCATCTTGGTGGTGTTGGTGCAATTGGGTAATGTCAATAAAATACAATTCGTTGGCAAAGGATTTCTCCCCTACCAAATGTTCCAATACCGTATATACTGCTTCTTGTAACCTAGGATGGTTTTGCTGCACATAGTAATTGTTGAGTAAAACTTGTATCCCTAGTTCTTTTGGCCATTCAGAACAAACCAAAGGCAAGAAATACATTTTACTGATGTGAAGGGTCACCCCAAAATAGGAAAAAGGTTGGTCGGTACCCTCTAGAAAGGGCACTAAATTGGTTTGGGGTTGTAAAAAAGCGGTTATTTTCCAATGCTTTACAACCGGGGCATGGTACACCAACAGCTGCACCTCTTTAAATAAATACGGATTGCCATTGGCGGTAACAATTAATTCGGCATTGGTGCTATCATGGTAGCTAATGATCAAACCTAAATCGCGGTGGTACTGGTGTAATTTTTGGAGCAATAGGTCAAATTGTTTTTTAATTTTTGCTTCAGGAATTTCCTTAAATAGCAAAAACACAAAATGGTTTTGTTGAAAGTAGTGCCAAAAGTTGGTGATGGATTGCATGGGATGATGTGGTTAGGGATTGGTTGGTGGTTGGGTAGAATTATTATCGCTTGTCGAGACTATTGGGCGGAAAAGCTATCAGGTTAAACATTTCTCTCATTCTGCTGCGGACTCGGTTGCCATAAGTACTTTCAATTTCAGATGCCGAAAGATTGGTGGTGATGTGGGTGATTAGCTTTTTGGAGACAAATAAATCGTATCTGCTGAGCATGATTTCAGCCATCACATTGCACTCGTTACCATAGTATTTTAAATTGCTCTCTACACCCAAATCGTCAAAGCAATAGTTTCGCAATTCTGCATGGTATAATTGTCCGATGCTATATTTGTGAATGGTTTGGTAGCCTTCTTGGATAAACTCAAAACTTACTTCGCGACAGGATTTGAGGATGAATTTATGATTGGTCTGGGCAACAAATTTCATTAAATGCATCCAAGTGGTCTTGCCACAACCAATGGGGCCAGCCAGTAAGATTCCTTTTTCTAAATCGATGTTATTTTGCAAACACGCTTTTTCATCTCTCAAAAAATAGGCAACTAATTGGTGTATCCATAGATGGTCTGCTGGTGAAATGGTAAACTTTTTGCCAAACAGCTCCATGCCTTTGCTTTGTAGCCATGCAATGATTTCGGGATAGTTGTATTGGGAGGTGGGTGATGGATGCATTGGAGGTTTGAGGTTTAAGGTTTAAAGTTTAAGGTTTAAAGTTTAAGGTTAAAAGCTAAAGGCTTAAAGCATACTGCCTACAGCTTATAGCTTATAAAATATTTGCATACGGATGACACGGATTAGGCGGATTTATACGGATTTATGTTGTTATTAAATATTTTAAATTTTAAATGTTTTACCAATTAATATGCTGATAGCAAATAGCTTAAAGCATATTACCTACAGCTTATAGCTTAAAAATATTGGCACACGGATGACACGGATTTGGGGAATTTATACGGATTTATGTTGTTATTAAATATTTTAAATTTTAAATGTTTTACCAATTAATATGCTGATAGCAAATAGCTTAAATCATACTACCTACAGCTTACAGCTTATAAAATATTTGCACACAGATGACACGGATTTGGGGAATTTATATGGATTTATGTTGTTATTAAATATTTTAAATTTTAAATTTTTTACCAATTAATATCCTGATAGCAAATGGCTTAAAGCATATTGCCTACAGCTTATAGCTTGAAAAATATTGGCACACGGATGACACGAATTAGGCGGATTTGTACGGATTTATGTTGTTATTAAATATTTTAAATTTTAAATTTATTACCAATTAATATCCTGATAGCAAATGGCTTAAAGCATATTGCCTACAGCTTATAGCTTGAAATGAATTCGCACCGATGTATTTTAGGCAGATTGCGAGCATCGCATTGGTAGAAAAATTAAACTTTTGATGAATAAAGTCTACAAAGGTTCTGCATAATTTTTATCGGTGGTTGTAGCAAGCTGTTTGGCTCGTTGGTGTGGTATAGATGTGTATTGTGGTGATACAGAATGGCTATTTAACATCCAACTTTGGGCTGCTGCTTGCCAATTGACCATTGGGGTTTTTCCGCCAATTAACCAGCCAACGCTTGAAAAATAATGGAAGAACTTTTGGGCTTCTACTCCCGGAAAATTGTTTTGCATAAAATATGCACTCACTTGCTCCATGGTTGGATGCCCTCCTTTCTGCTCTGTTGCAAAAGGCATGGATGTTTCTTTCTTTTTTTTTCGCAACTTTTTTTCTTTCTTTTCAGCCTCGATCTCTTGATGAAAAACCAAATCTTTGGCAACATCTGCTATTTCCTCAAAATTTTTGGATGGCATAAACTCGTTTGCAACGTTAGAACTATTTGGAATGTTTGGTTGGTTTGTATGGTTTATATAAGGTACTACTGCTTGTTCAGTACTTGTTTCAGTGCTTGTACCAAACTGGTTCAGAACCGGTTTGGTAACCTGCTCAAAAGGAGGTTCATTTTTTGGTTTTCTGTCATTTCGTGTAGTTGGCTTTAACTCCTCCGAAAAATTAAACATGATCACATGGCTCCCTTTGAATGGATTGTACGATGGTTCGTAATGGATATAGCCAAATTGGTGTAAGTTTTTTAGGCACTTGTGGTAGGTTGCTTTGGAGCTGATTTTGCTGATTCGCATTACTTCGTCACGACTAATACTGATGGGGTTTTTAAATCGATTACAATTCCAAAATTGAAACAATGCCATGTATAGACTCACATGGGTGGGATTCAACATTTTGTCGGCAGTCACTTTTTCGAAAAATCCGGTGAGGTGTTTGATGTAGTTCATGGGTGGGAGGTTTAAGGGTTAAGGTTTAAGGTTTAAAGTTTAAAGTTTAAGGTTTAAAGTTTGAGATTGAGGTTTGAGGTTTGAGATTTGAGATTATGCTAAAGGCTTAAAGCATACTGCCTACAGCTTATAAAATATTGGCACACTGATGACGCGGATTGGGCGGATTGACACTGCTATTAAATATTTTAAATTTTAAATTTTTTACCAATTAATATGCTGATAGCTTAATGCCTAAAACATTCTGCCTACAGCTTACAGCTTGAAAAATATTGGCACACGGATGACATGGATTTAACGGATTGACACTGCTATTAAATATTTTAAATTTTAAATACTTTTATCAGTTTTTCATAGAAATGTGGTATCAAAGGTTGCATAGGTTTTAGTGGTTTTTTTTCTCTAACTACCTCAACCTTTTCACTATTGACTATTCACAGTTCACTTTTCACTAAACAAGCATTTTCTGAATCTCCTCCAGATTATAATAAATAATGCCTCCAATTTTGGTATACGAAAGGGTCCCGTTGATGCGGAGATTTTGAAGGGTGCCAGGAGAAATTTGGAGCAATTCACGAACTTCTTTTGACTTAAGCCATTGTTTGGTGGAGGGTGATTTGCTTTTCAACAATGCTTTGAGGTCGTTGATTATTTCTTCTTTTACTTCTAAGAGGTCTTCTAAAGTTGCCAATTGGTTTTGATACAATACCCTTTTATTTTTGGCTACAGGCATTTCTTTTGTTCCCATATCACTTGTTTTAAATTGCTATGGCACAAAATTGTATTATTTGCAATGCTTTATTTCAGAAGTGCCACCGAAGTGGAAAACAAAAAGTTTCGAATTATTTCAAAAACAATTGATTTCTAGGTTGTTAAGAAGTTGCGTTTTTGGCACTTTTATTTAACTCGTTGATAAAAGAAGTGGGAGACAATCCCGTTTTGGATTTAAAAGACTTGGTAAAAATTTGGGTAGAACCAAATCCAGCCTCTTCCGCCAAAGCTTGGTTGGTGTAATTGCGAAACTTATGGTGGTGCACCAATAAATCAACCACATGGTCAACTTTGAGGTCGTTGATGTAGTTGATGGTTTTTTTGCCTCGATAATGGGCAATGATTAACGACACATATTTGGTGTTGGTATGCAGTAGGTTTGCCAACTTACTCAAGGTCATGTCTTTTTCAATATACTTTTTGTGCTGCTCAAACTTTTCTAAATTTTTGAGGATGCTTTTCTGCAACTCCGGGTTGATAGGGATATTGGACTCTTCTGGGTTGGTATGCCATTCTTTTGGTTTGTTGGCAATTTCGAGAATGCGTTTTACTTTTTTACTTTTTTGAAGTTTATTTTTAATCCTCCAAATAATTGCACTTAAAACGATCAACCCAATTACTCCCATCAGTATATGGTTAGAGGTGTTCTTTTGTTTTAGGCTTTGTTGTAAGCTTTCTTTTTTGGCCAAAAGCGTTTTGGTGTCGTATTCTTGGTGTACCTTTTGGGTTAAATCCTTGAATTGTAGATTGCTTTTTTTGTCGAACTCCAATAGCAAATTAACATAAAATAACTGTTCAGAAATTTTGCCAGTATTTTGGTAGTACTCAATGATTTTTTCGTACCCATCGCGAAATTCAGGCCGGTAATAGTTATTTTTTACAATGCCTTCGTTCATTTTAAGGTACCAATGAAGTGCTTTGGTTGGGTTGTGCAGCTCCCAATTGGAACGACCTAAATAATTATAGGTGGCAATGGTGTTGGCAAAATCGTTTTCTTTTTGTAAAACCCCTAAGGTTTTTTCAAACAATGCAATGGCCTCTTGGTATTTTTTTTGAAAAAACAGATTGATTCCCTCTGCATTTTGAAAGTAATATTGCATGTAAGGAATTTCGTATTCTTTTGCCAGCTTCTCCCCCATCTTATTGTAATAGGCAGCTAAATCGGATCTGTTTAATTGGATGTAGGCAAGTGAAATGGCATGCATGGATTTTAGGTATGCCATGTCGTTTTCTTCTTTAAAAAAAAGAATGCAATCTGACAACAATGCTACTGCTTCGTGGTGGTACCCTAACATGTGTTTGGTTAGTGCCATGCTGTATTTTACTTTATGGATGAGGTACTCATCTTGAGAATGGACCAAATAATTATTTGCCAAAATATAGTTTTCCAATGCCAAGGAAAAATTTTTATCTCCGTAATGGGAAGCACCAATAGATAAATAGGCATTGCCAATTAATTCATTGTTGTTCGCATCTAACGCCAATTGGAGCATGCTATCGGCATAAATTTTTCGAAACTTGTATTCTGAAAGATGCATTTTTGCTTTGAAAGCTTGTACCATTTGCATTGGGTTGTTGTCTTTTTTAGCTTTTTTCAACCATTCTTCTGCAATTTTCCATGACTTGGCAGTATCTTTTTTGTATCTCATCAATTGGCTTTCCAAATTCCCATACTCATTTTCGGAACCTTGATAGGCTGAGACTTGCCAAAAGGTCATGCAGAGTAAACATGCATAATAGATTTTTCTTAAGTAGCACATAAAAGTAAGGTTTGGGATAATTAAAATCAACTGTAAAAAAAAAATTGTCATAGGCTTTGTAAAAGCCTCATTGGAGGGCAAAAGTTGGAGCAAAATATTTCAAATTTAATAGAAAGAGGGTTTAATTTCCAAATCTAATATCAAAAGTAGTTTTTATATGGCTTCTCATTGATGGTGCTGATGGTACCCTAAATCCCTTAGCTCATTAAATTCTGAAAATGAATTATTGGATTCGGGAATGCTTTAACCTTGTGCTTGTTGGGGTGTTTTGTGCCTCCTAGATTTGTGTCGAATTCAAATCACTTGCATGCAAAATCCACTACCCGGGAGGATATCATTTTTGTTTCACCACAACCCTTTAAATTTTAAAAATGATGAAAATCTTATTCTTTATTCCTGTTATGATACTATTCTTTTCTTGCGAAAAACCTATGCATGAAGACAGCACCCAAGCTGCACTCCCTAGCAGCTATATGCAAAGAGGTATCGATAGTATCCCGTTTTATTCCAACAATCCGTATGATGCCATTGGGGCAGTGTATGGTGAGATTTTGCAAGCTCATTTAGATGCTGCTGCAACACCTACTAGCAATGACAGCATTTATGCCTATGTGAATCAGTTGGTGGTACAACATTCCTTTTTCCATTCGCTTTCCTACCAGCAATATTCAAAAATTGAATTGGGTAGATTAGAAGATTATATCACTTATGGAAAAACTTTGCTTCCGGGTATCATTCAACAACTGAACTTGAGTACAGAAGTAAAGTCTTCTCATGAAGAATTTGTGGAACTATTGATAGACAAACTAAATGAGCGAGAAGACTATTTGGTTATTCACGAATACATTTTAGATTATGAAGACCGTATTTTGGATGATAAAGAAATTGGTACCACCGATAAACAATATTTGTTAACTGTAAGTTCCATATTGCGTCACAGCACTTATGCCAAAAGAAAAAGACCAAAGAAAAATACCGATTTAGATTGGGATTGGCTTACTGCAAGTGTACTTGGCACTGTGGAAGGTACGGCTCAAGGGGATGCCAATGGTTTGACGGCATCGTTAAAAGCAGCAATTATGGAGAATCCATCCCCTTAAAGGCATTTAAATTACATTCAATCCTTGATTTTTTTGCATTTTTTAAAAAAGCTATCTGTCTAAAGGCAGATAGTTCTTTTTTATCGAATTTGGATTTAGATTTCTTTATGTAATCTACTTATTAGTATACCACTTTTGAAAAGTGACAAATACAACAAATCAACCTAATAAGTCAGCATTAACTTCGTATAAAGCCCCGTAAAACCTGACAAAAAGTTTATTGTAGTAGTTAATTGCTTTTCATTTAAATCATTTTTAAATGGCGTATAAATACGTATTGTAGTAACCAAAATTCCGCATTAAGTTGCCAAATCCATTTATGACTTCATGGATGGATTGAAAATGCAATAAACCACTAACCAAACCAACTTATATGAAAACTTTATTCACCCATTTGTATTTCAAACTACTATTGGTCATTTTAATTATTCATGGATTTTCTGCATTGCAGGCCCAAAACAATACCGGGGTTTATTTGTCGTGGGACAAAGAATTTGCATGTCAGATTTGGACAGATCCCGATCAAAACAGAAAATATTTAGAGGATATCGAACCCGCCAATTGTATGCGGGTATGTAAAGGAAGTGAGGTGGTGTTTGAATTACATCAATTGCCCTCGAATGTGGTGGTAACTTGGTATGCGAGTGGAGGGGTGTTACAGGTATTGCAACCCCACAGAGTTCGTGTAAATTTTACCCATCAAACATCCGGTGAATTGAGTTTTTCCTATACCTTAAATGGCCATTTGATTAGCAGAAGCCTTTGTATTGAAAAATTAGATTTGCCGGAAGTAGACTTTATGGTAAACAATATGCCTAATGCACCTATTGTTTCATGTTATGAAGAATCGTTGGTATTTACCAATTTGAGTATTTCACACGGCTCTGAAATAGTAAATTATTTGTGGGATTTTGGTGATGGTTCTTTTAGTTATGAACCCAACCCTGTATACACTTATTCGCAGCCAGGCTTTTACCAAGTTAGCTTAGTGGTTACCAATGCTTGTGGTTGCAGCAACAGCATGCAATATGATGTGGAAGTGGTTCCTGAAAGGGCTTATGCCATTGAATGCCCTACGGTAGTTTGTGAAAACTCGATTGAAACTTACCACGTTTCCTTTGATGCCATGCATGATTGTAGCAGTTTTACTTGGCAAGTAGAAGGTGGTGAAATTATTAATGAAGTAAATGGTATAGTTCAAATTATTTGGAATCAAGTAGATGCCAGTGGATTTGGCTATGTTACCTTTGTTCCGGAAGACTGTAATATAGAGTGCAGAAAGCCCACCACGGTTAAAATACCCGTGATACTGAGTAACGGAACTATTCAAGGGAGTGAAAATATTTGCAGTGGTGTACAAGAAAGATATCAAATTCCGGCTTGGCCCACTACAGATGTCACCTGGACTGTTGTTCCATTGACTATAGCAGCTGCAGAAGATGTGTCTATATTTTTAACCGACCAACGCAATGAAGTGGCTATTTCAACTAATTTGCAACAAGGGACTTTTCTTTTAAAGGCCATGTATCACAATACCCTTTTGGGCTGTAGTGGCGAGGCTACTATGACCATTACCATCAAACCCAAATTGGAACTCATTGGAGTAACTTCCAAAATATGTGTAGGCGAAGCCATTCAAGTGAGCAATTCGTTGGGGGTTCCTGTAATTTATCAAATTTACCGACTGTTTGGCACTACAACCAATCAATTGATTGCAACGGTACCTAATGTGATTGATTTAAATCATGTGATATCGCAAGTTGGCAAATATTATGTGATTGTAAATAGCTCTGCATTTTGCGACATTCCTAGGTTTTGGTTTGATGTATTGCCAAAGCCAGCTGTTCCGGGAACCATTTCCGGTCCTTTACAAGTATGTCCGAATATTGCCTATACTTATGCAGTAAGCAATCCGAATTCAGCCATGGATTATGAATGGAGTATTTTGAACAACCAAGGTCAAATTATTGGTAGTGCCATAGGCACTAGTGTGCAGGCAGTATTCCAGCAATTGCCTGCCCAAATTAGTGTTCGTGCCATTCATCCGGAATTGGGTTGTTACTCCGACCCAAGGAATGCCACCATCCAACCAATCCCCTTACAAGGCACCATTGTTGGATCGTCTACTGTATGTCCGAATTCCGTTACCTTATTTCAATTAAACGAACTTAATTCTTCCAATTTACATCAATCGGCAGATACTTATCATTGGAGTTTATCCGACCCCTCTGCAGGAAGTGTTTCACAAGGACAAGGCACCAATACCATTCAAATAACTTGGAACAACAGCAGTTCACAACAATCGGTACAATTGATCGCTACCCTAACCAAATGTACCTTACCTGCTGTGGCCATTACCAAAACACTACAATTGTTGGATCCGGCACCAATGATACAAATCAATGGCCCAGTAACCTCTATTTGCGGTGGTGCAAGTCCGTTGTTTATTGTAAGTGCCACCAATGGCATCAACATCCAAACTGCACAAGTATCTTGGCGAGTGAATGGGCAACCTATCAATGGCAATCAATTGCAACAAACGATACATTTGGTAAACACAACCAATGCCACCATCACTACTACAATTACAGCACAAATTACAGGATTTGGCACTTGTGGGGTGAGTTCTAATGTTGCCAGTTTTAATGTAGAAGTTTTGCCAAATCCACCTGCAGTTGTAAGCATTGTTAGTGGCGGAAATGTTTATTGCTCGCAACAACATATTTCAACCCAACTAAGTGTGGCTACCAATAGCAGCAATGTTACTTTTCAATGGTTTCGGGGCAACCAAGCATTGCCAAATGAAACCAATGCAAATTTGTTGGTTAATAGTAGTTATGGCTTTGGTAGTTATTATTGTGTGGTTACGCATGCCAATGGGTGTGTTGCCAATTCCAATAGCATTGAAATCGTACAAAACTGCAACGATTCGGACGCATGTACGATCATTGTGACACCTGATATGACCAATAGTTCCTTTTTAATGGATTGTAGTACCATACAACTCCAAGGGAATAGCAATGGAACTTTTGCCGGCTATGATGTATATGGGCCTCCAGGCTATCTATACGACCAAACCACCCAAACAGTTACCGGACCGGTTGGTTTGTACCATACTTTTTATAGCGTAAGCTATTTATGTACCAACAATAATACCAATACCCTATCGGAGTACCAACCCATTTTGATTCCGTATGAACCAGATTTGCGTTACAGTGTAAGTTGTTTGAACAACAACCAATTTGAATTGACCTTTTTTGACAATAGCACCGTTTCTTCTTTGGTAGATAATTACCAAGCTGTAATCCAATACCGTTTGCAAGGGGCAACTACTTGGACGACTGCTACTGCCAATCAAAGTATTAATCTAACCTCCGGAAACTATGAGTTGCGTATTACCCTAAGTGGCACCAGTGTGTACCATGCCTTGCCCAATTGCACCCAAAATTTGACCATGAGTTTGGCAGGAATTCCGAATTTGGATATTAGTTTTACTCCAATACAAAACCTTTTGTGTCATGATAGTGCTGTTGAATTTTCATTTAGTCAATTTATTGAAAACTCGTCCTCTTATAATTTTTTATGGAGTTTTGAATCTGGTATTACCAATACACTTCCTTACCCTAAAAGAGTATTCAATACTCCCGGCACCTACCCTATCAGTGTGGTGGTGACCAACCAATTGGGTTGCAGCAGAACTTTTGAAACGAGTATTGTAATTCCGGAAAAATGCTTTGAAGGCAGTTTGGTAGCGAGTCCTGCCAATGCCACCGTGTGCCAAGGGCAAGCAGTAACCATTACCTACCAATCTACCCTACAAGATTGTGCTGTGCAATATTTGTGGATGCATAACGATACCCCTATGCCACAATTCGCCAACCAAAACAGCATTACTGTAAGTACCCCGGGTTATTATTGGTTGCAACTGATCAAACCATTTGCCAACTGTAGGTACGAAGTCCCCAATAGAATCGCTCCAAAATTTACCCAATTGCCAAAAG
This sequence comes from Flavobacteriales bacterium, assembly GCA_018335925.1. Lineage (GTDB taxonomy): Bacteria > Bacteroidota > Bacteroidia > Flavobacteriales > Flavobacteriaceae > Flavobacterium. The sequence continues at coordinate 2,989 of JAGXRF010000073.1, read as the reverse complement.
GGAGAATTTTGTGTCAAGAAGTGTATTGTACCAACGAAGAAATCAACCTTGGTGCCAAAACCTATGGCAATGTGACCTATAGTTTGTATTTGACCGAATTGTCCTTTATTAGTACCAATGAAAATTTGCTCATTGGTAGCTTGCCGGTTGGTACCTATGAGGTAGTGCTAGAAATTCACGACAATACCACCCAATGTATAAACTATGTGTATAGAAGTTTTACGGTGGTACCACAAATAGAATCTATTGCGGTGGGCACCTCCATAGAAAATTGTGCTCCTTATGAGGTAAGGTTAACTGCCAATGCTTTAGGTGCTACCCATTATTTGTGGAGCAATGGGGTAAGTGGCAATAGTGTGGTGGTAAACCATGGTGGGGTGTACCAAGTAACTGCTTATGCAGGGGGTTGTGCCTTTAGCCAAACCATCCAAGTACCAAGACACCCTAGCGAATACGCTTGGAGTTTTCCGAGTGGTTGCTTGGAATGGTGTGAAGAAATGGGACCTCAAATATTAGGTCCTCTGCAACCGATTAGGTATATTGGCTGGGAACACGACAGAGAAGGAACCTTGCAAAGCTATAGTTACGAAACTCAACCTACCTTTGACCTCCCTTTGAATGGAAGTTATCATGCTTATATGGAAAATGACTATGGATGTGCACATTCAACTACACCTTTGCAGATACGTTTTGATAGATGTGACAAATGCAAAATTGAATTTCAAGAAAGTCGAATTGAGCAATTATCTTTTACCAGTCCATACTTATATTACCAACTCACTATTCCGATGGTGAATGCAACTGCTTTTCCGATCCAATTGACCATGCAAGACCCATCAGGTAACTTTTTACTAATTCCCTCGACGGTTACTTTGCTACCGGGGCTAAACCAAATTAGCTTTCAGGTGGTACCTTTGGTAACTCCGCCTGTTGCTACCAATTTGAGTATCGACTTTTTTGGAAGCAGCTTTAACGAAGAGCTGGAAGAGATCCTATGTATCAACCAATTATATCAAATTCCTTTGGAGCCTATGGCAAATAAAGAAGGGAATGAAATTATTGATTCGAAAGAAATTACCAACACCCACAGAAAGATCCAATTGTATCCGAATCCGACCAGCGATCTGGTAACCATCGAAGGTTTGGATGCAACTGTAGATAAGATTGTTTTGTACGATATGCAAGGGAGAAAAGTATGGGAAAATTCGATTGCAGGTGCCAATAGTTCTTTCACTTTCACTACCAATGTATTGCCAAAAGGATTATATTTGGTGGTGTGTAGCCAACAAGGTGTGGTGGTAAGTCAACACAAATTGGTAAAAAATTAAAAACTTGAATTGCTTGGATACATTTAGAATGCTATGAGAAATATTTTGCTTTTATCGATTTTTAGTCTTTTGGCCACTGCCCAGTGTTTTAAACAATTAAGCCTTGGTGGGGATCATATAGTGGTTGTTGGAGCCAACAATGAACTTTCCGGTTGGGGTAGAACAAGTGGAAATTCTTTAGGAATCAATCAATCTATTCCAAACTTTGTTGCTAGCCCTATTTTGATAAATAACCAAAGTGAGTGGTCAAAAGTTTGGGCTACCGGTTTGAATACTTTTGTTCAAAAAAGTGATGAAACTTTGTGGGGATTCGGCAGTAACAATCTTGGTAGTCTTGGAATTGGTAATATCTTTCCTACTCATTTGATAACACCTATTACTACAGGGGTTGGCTGGACTAAAATACTCTCTACCCAATCCCATTCGTTGGGTTTGCGGGCAGATGGTACCATTTGGGCTTGGGGAGACAACAACAACGGGCGATGTGCCCAAGGCATTGGTGCCCCAACCCAGTTGTTGGTGCCAACGCAAATTGGTACCGCAAACCATTGGATAGATATCGCTGTAAGTTGCTGTGGCTCCTTTGCCGTAAGAAACGATGGGACCATTTGGGGGGCAGGCGGGGCACTTACCCAATTTTTAGGTCCTGGTAATGACCCTAGTAATGTGTTGCGACAAGCCATTCCAAGTTTTTTTACCCCACCTATTACCGACATTGCCAAAATCAAAGCAGGGACTGGTTTTATGTTGGCCCAAAAAACCGATGGTACTTTGTTGGTTTGGGGACAAAATGATTATGGTCAGTTGGCAATGCCATTGAGTTATTTTGGAGGTTCTATACCGATTGAAATTGGCACCGATACTTGGAAAGACTTTGCAGTTGGACAATCATTTGCCTTGGCCATCAAAAGCGATGGTACCTTGTGGGCTTGGGGGAGAAACCATTTTGGGCAATTGGGTTTGGGGCATACCGACAATGTGACCAGTCCCACCCAAGTAGGCATCGACAACCAATGGGACCGTATTTATGCCGGAGGACAATACACCGCTTTGGGGGTTAAAACCGATGGCAGTGTTTGGGTATGGGGCAGAAACGAGTATGGCCAATTTGGCAATGGCACCACCACCCAAAGCAATGTGCCCATACAGAGTACCGGTATTTGTGTGCAAACCCTTGGCACTTCTTTTACCGTAGCCCCAAAAAGTGTGGCATACCCCAACCCTACCCACGATTGGATCAACCTACAATTTGAAAGTCCCGGCTTGCTGGATGCCATAGAAGTTTACAATATGCAAGGCCATTTGGTACAGCAACAAGCCTTGGATACCTCTCAAAGTTTGTTTACAGTATCCTTGCAATCGCTTTCGCAAGGCTTGTATTTGGTGGTAGGCAAAAAACAAGGACAAAGGGTGGTGCAGCAAAGGGTGGTGAGGAAGTGAGGAGCTAATGAGCGAGTTAGTAGATTAGCGAATTAGTAAATTAGCGAATTAGTAAATTAGCGAATTAGCGAATGGTTTTAGAGTTTTCATCAATTAAATATTGACATTTTCATTTTAATTGAAATTGAAATTGAAATTAAATATGGGTCTCGACTACGCTCGACCTGATGGGAGATTAGTTAATTAGATAATTAGCGAATGAGCGAATGGTTTTAGAGTTT
>JAGXRF010000072.1 GCA_018335925.1 Flavobacteriales bacterium | reverse complement strand
TTTCTTTACCATTTAACAATTTCAACAGACCGCCATTACCGCAGACAATTGACGAGTATAAAAAATATAGGGAACATACTTTAGACCTAATGAACAACAGAAACCAACGAATATTAAAAAGCATAACAAATTGACAATATGACATTTGACAACTTGATGAAAACATTAACGCCAGCCTGTAACAGCACCTACCCAAAAGTGGCGGTTCAGTGGTTAAATCAAGCTTTGTGCTTCTATCATAGTTCGTGCTTGGTTGACAGTGAAGTGCTCCGAAATCGCCACCTTCGGGTAGCTGCAAACCGTTGGCAACAATATTAAAATGAAAAAACTAATAAAAATTTTTCTCATAACTTTATTTTGCTCATTTTCAAATGCACAAAGTAAAAAAAATTGGACAGTATTAGACTTCTTAAATTTTTCTGCTGAAAACCCATTTATAGTCGAAAATGACATTAATGGAGTTTGTTTTGTAATACTATCCGAAGAATTTAATTATTATAAAAGTCCAATAATTATAAATAATGAAAATCAAAATGTCATTCTAAATATTGAATACAACGAAACAGTTGGATTTCTAACTACCTATAAGAATAAAATTTATTCTAAAAATGAAAACTTATTAAACCCTTTTAAACCATGGTTTTGGAGTGAAAATCCAGATTATTTCAATTTTGTTTTAGAATGTGTTGACACAATTGGAAACTATTACAAAGTAAAATTAAATAATGTTGATTTTGGTTGGATTAACAAATCCGATACGAATTTTAAAAGGCAAAAAATAGATGAGTTTGTTTTAGAATATACAGCCGACCCTATGGGGCTTGACTTTGACAGAAGAAATAATCCATTACGAAAAGAACCAGACGAAAAGAGTGAAATTATATTCCACACTGAAGAAAAAAAATATAAAATTTGGAGAGCTACAACTCTAGAAATTAAAAATGAATGGTTAAGAATTGAAACAATTAAAAAAGAAATTGGATGGTTAAAATGGAAAGAGGGTAATAAGATTTTAATCAGAATGTATTACTCATTATAAAAAATACTGTTGCCAACAACTGTTTTGCCTAATACTGGCTAATTTACTAACTTTAAACGCCTTACAACAATAAACTAAAGGTTAAACTGACAGTGACGGGCTCCAAAACCCAGCACTAGGCAAAGCAGCAATACGTTAGCAGCCATAATAACGAACACCATAACAAGACAGAGAATGAAAGACAAAATTAATTTACTTTTCAAACCATTTATCCTGACACTTTTAGGTCTGACAATTGGTTACACATTTTTACATTGGATAATTTTTATTGAACTTGAATTATTTCAACTGAAAGAGATAATTACAAACTTTGGTATTCCTATCGTTTTGACAGGACTTGCTGCTTGGTTCATATTAAGACCAAGATTTAAAATTCTAAACCTAGAAAAGAAAAATGGAAATCTAAGAGACTTTTATAGTTTCATTTTGTGGATAGCTTTGACAGTTCCTCTTATCATAGCTCAAGAATACGTTGTTTCAGCAACAGGTAAACTGACAGAATTAAATTCAATCAACGAAATCAACAAGTTTGAACTAACAAAATACTACTCCATAAAGGACTTCTATATTGACAAAAATGCAATTGGGGTTCATTCAGCATTTGACGTGAGCGGAAAAAACAATGAGAGTTTCAATATGCATATTTATGTAGCCCTTCCAATTTTTGAGAAAGCAAGCGACACAGGAAAAGTAGAACCAGCAGCTTGGTTAGGCACAGAATACCGAAAGACAATTAGCAACAGACTTGAACCGAACGAAAAAGAGCAGAAATATCAAGAGTTTGCAAATGAAAGTCAAAAGGATTTTGACAATAAAAACGTTTCTGACTTTGTTTATTTAGACAGACTAAGACATTCTGATAAAAGAGAAGGTTTTATTGAAGCAATTAAGACTAACCAGCTTTATAAACCTAATGACATTGTTCTTGAAGCAGTAAATGAACCCTTTGAAGCGAGAAACGGAAATAAGTTAGCTTGGATTTTCGGTTCTTCATTAATTGGTTCAATCATTTGGTTGATTATGCTTCTTATTCCCAAAATTGACGAACAACACTTAAAAAGAATAAAAGAAGGAAAGCCTGATAAAGAAGCACAAGAAGAAATACAAGACTTCATAGACTTCTTAAAACCAAAAGAAGGATATTTTATTACACCAATTCTTATTTATGCAAACATTGGAATTTACCTACTAATGGCAGTTATGGGTCTTGGGTTTATCTCTTTCAAAGGACAAGACCTTTTACAATGGGGAGCCAACTATGGACCGCTAACAAAAGGTGGTGATTGGTGGCGACTTTTGACAAGCACTTTCCTACACGGTGGACTAATGCACTTATTAGCAAATATGTATGGACTTCTTTTTGTCGGTATTTTTCTTGAACCACTTTTAGGAAGAGCCAAATATCTAACAGCTTATATTTTGACAGGTATTCTTGCAAGTGTCGCCAGTATTTGGTGGTATGACGCAACTGTAAGTGTTGGTGCTTCGGGAGCAATTTTCGGACTTTACGGAGTTTTTCTTGCGTTGCTTTTGACAAAAGTATTTCCACCAGACTTTGCAAAAACATTTTTAATCAGCACAGCAATTTTTGTTGGCTTTAACTTGCTTATGGGTTTGACAGGTGGCATAGACAATGCTGCTCACATTGGCGGGCTTTTAAGTGGGTTTGTAGTTGGACTAATTTTATACCCAATAATAAAGAAACAGACTGAAAATGAAGCGACTGAATAGAATTACGGCTGCTAACAACTGTTTTGCCTAATGCTGGCTAATTCACTAACTTTAAACGCCTTACAACAATAAACTAAAGGTTTGCCTGACAGTGACGGGCTCCAAAACCCAGCACTAGGCAAAGCAGCAAAACGTTAGTGGCAAGTTTATTCACATTACGTAATAAAATTTCATATTGAAACCAATAAATAAAGAAATATTAGAAATAGCTGACCAAGCTTTTTTGGATATATTATCGAGAAAAGATATATTAATAATAAAGCATAAATTTTCACTTAAAAACAGTTGGTACTGGTTCCATTATTTATGTTTAATAGCTGGACTGTTTATTTTGGCAACATATTTTTTCAATA
>JAGXRF010000071.1 GCA_018335925.1 Flavobacteriales bacterium | reverse complement strand
TAATAACTCCAATTGTTTTTCTTCTTTTTCTGTTTTTTGAGTCTTTTCTTCAATTTCCCAAATTTTGTCTTCGTCAATGTCTAAATAATAATGTTCAACTTCATTAAAATCAAAATATGGTTTACAAACGGTCTCATTTTCGGTTTTGGCAGTTTTTTTGCTGTCCGTGTTGTTGTTGTTGTTGTTGTTGCAACCGAAAACTGTGATTAAAAAACCAATTGTCAATATTCTATACGTTGTCGTCATAGGCTTGCTTGTAACGGTTTCGGGCTTTGCGAAGGTGGCGATTTTCACCACAAAACTACCTACGAAGCACGGTCTTCAAATTTACGAAAAACTGTCATACGAAGCACTGCACCGCCACTTTTGCAAAACCCGTGTTGGCAGCTGGTGTTCTTGTCCACCGTGTCTGTAAACCATTGTCACTATTGAGTTTTCGTCAATGTCAGTCTGCTTTTTTGTCCTTGTCGGATTGAGCGTAGGAGTATTTTTTATTTTCAGAAGGGGAGGAGATTTTTTTTAATTCAATTTTTCTTGGGTCGGAAAGGTGGAAGCTCTTTTGCAAACTTCGGTCTGCGGGGTGGCTTGTAGCGGTTTGCAAATGTGCTTACACCTGTGGGCGGGTTATTCCAAGAACAGTTTGTTTAAGAAATATCGTTCTTTTTTGTCGTCCCAAATCAACCAAGTATTTTTCTTAGTGGAATAGATTTTCTTTAGGAACTCTGAATTGTCTGCATAATTGTTTGTTAAATTCTTCCTTGTCAAATGGTAAATTGGGTCATTTAGTGTTTTACTGAAATGGTATGAAGTTCTTGTCGGGGAGTAAATGATGTAAATTATAATTCCCTTATCGCAAAGAACCTTGTAGTGTTTCTCTTTAAATATCCTAATGAACTGTCCACGATGGTCAGTATATCCCCAAATGTCAGCACGTTTGTGAACTATGCTTGTGTCAGGTGTTTTTAGTTCAGGGTCTTTGTTTATAAAAAATCCTTTTGGCCAAAGTGTATAACCTTTCTTGTAGTTGGGAAAACCATTGGTAATTTTTCCATTCACATAGTCATTATACGTCAAGTAAAATCCCGAAGAATCATTGGGCATTTCAATAGAACGTTGAGCAAACAAGGTTGTTGAAAAACCTGCAAACAAAATCAGAATAATTAAATACCTAACTTTCATTTTAGATGTTCTGTTTTACGATAAGCCCAATAAAAAACTTGTGGCAACACGGTTAGCGATAGAATCATACAAATGAGTAAACCGCCAACAATCATAATTGCCAAGGGTTTTTGAATTTCAGAACCCATTCCTGTTGAAAGTGCAGCAGGCAATAATCCCATTGAACCCATCAGAGCAATCATTACAATTGGACGAATACGACTATGAACCCCATTAGAAATGGCTTCGTGTAAACCCATTTTTCGCATATTTTCTTTCATTACAGCAATCAAAATGATACTGTTGATGGTATTCACCCCAAACAAAATGATAAATCCAATACCTGCGGAAATTCCAAAAATAGTTTGCGTTACCCAAAGCGAAATGAATCCACCAATAAATGCATACGGGATGGTGCTTGCTGCAATTAGCGTGTCTTTGATTGTTCCGAAATTGAAGTAGAGCAAGAACAATATCAATAACAATACAGCAGGAACAATTACAGCCAATTGTTTACTTGCTCTTTCTTTGCTTTCAAATTCTCCTGCCCAAACTAATTTGTTTGCTTTTGGCAACTGCACATTTTCAGCAACTTTCTTTTTTGCTTCTGCAATCGTGCTTCCCAAATCCCTACCTTCGATGCTAAAACCAACGGCTATGTAGCGACTGCTACCTTCACGGTAAATGAATGTTGGTCCGGTAATAAAATTGATATCAGCGATTTCACGCAATGGGATTTTTTTACCGCCCATAGTAGGTATCAGTATTTCTCCAATCTTTTGCTGATTGTCTCTGTATTCTTTTTGAAAGCGAATACGCACATCAAACATTCTTTCATTTTCGTAGAAAGTTGTTGCTGCTCGTCCGCCAATTGCCATTTCAATAACGGCTTGAGCATCTGCCATTGCTACACCATATTTACCCATTTTCACTTCATTCAATTTGATTCTTAATTCGGGCAAGCCAATATTTCTATACACATTCAGGTCAGTTATACCCTCTACATTTTTTATACTATTGGCAACTTGGTCGGCATACTTTTCCAGTTCAAATAAATCGTCTCCGAAAATTTTAACTACCAACGAGCTTTTTACCCCTGCAACATATTCTTCCACATTATCCTGAATGGGTTGGCTGAATCCAAAAACAATTCCCGGATAGGTTTGTAAAACCTGCCTCATTTCATCTATCAAACCATCCTTTTTAATGTTGCGTTTCCATTCCTTTTCGAGATGTAGTTGGATGTGAAATTCTATATTAAAAAAGCCTGTCGGGTCAGTGCCGTCATTGGGTCGTCCTACCTGATTCAGAACAAATTTTACTTCTTCAAATTCACGCAACTTGGCTTTCATTTCTTTGGCTAAGCGTTGCGATTCTTCAATGTTCACGCTGTTGGGTAAAGTTGCCCGAACGTAGATAGCTCCTTCATTGAGTTTAGGAATAAATTCAGAACCATAAAAAAGAAAACTAACGGTACAAATAGTTAAAATAGAAGCAAAACCAATGAGCGTAATTCTTCTTCTTCGGTTACTCCATAAAAAGAGTTTGAAAAGATTATTGCGGAAAAAGCGGGAAATGAAATTCTCTTTTTCAACAATGTTTTTTTTCAACAATACTTTACACAATGCAGGAACATACGTAATACTTAATAAGAGAGAGCCAAGCAATGCGTAACCCAAAGTAAATGCCAATGGAGAAAACATTTTGCCTTCTACTTTTTGGAATGAGAATATAGGAAGCAGAGCGACAATCAAAATGATTTGAGCAAAAACAATATACGTGGCAACACTTCCAGCACTTTTCTTTATTAAGCCCATTTTACTGATTCGGTTGAATTTATCCATCCCCAAATGGTGGGCTTTCCGCTCCATTGCTACAAAAACAGTTTCAACTATTACAAGTGTTCCTTCCAACAATAATCCAAAATCAATGGCTCCCATTGAAATAAGGTTAGCGGGCAATCCTTGTATGCGAAGCATTACAATTGCAAACAGGAATGAAAGGGGAATAACGGAAGCAACAATTACCGTAGTTCGCCAATTGAACAAAAAGATAAAAACAATGATGGAAACGAGTAAAATACCTTCTACAATATTTTTGCTAACAGTGTTTACTGTGGCATTTACCAATTCTGTTCTATCAATAAAGGGTTCAATCTTTACATCTTTGGGTAAAATTCTTTCATTCAAGTCGGCAATCTTTTCCTTTACCCTTGCAATTACCTCACCCGGATTTTCACCCCGAAGCATCACTACAATGCCCTGAACCAAATCTTCTTCATCTTGTAAGCCCACTACGCCCAATCTTGGTTTGGCAGAAACTTTAACTTCTGCTACGTGTTTCACCAAAATGGGAGTCGTTCCTTTGGTTTCAATCAAGATATTTTCAATGTCCTCAATGCTTTCTAATAGCCCAACACCACGCACTACATAGGCTTGCGAACCTCTTTCAATTACATCACCGCCAACATTGACATTGCTCTTTGATACGGCTTCAAAAACTTCCAAAGGAGACAGGTCGTAATTCGCCAATTCGGTGGGATTGATTTTGATTTCATAAATTTTTTCTTCTCCTCCAAAACTCACCACATCTGCCACTCCCGGAACAGCAACCAATTCTCTTTCAATAACCCAATCGTGTATTGCTGTTAGTTCTTTAATGGGACGGCTACTTTTTATTACATAGCGAAAAATCTCTCCTGTTGCTCCGTAGGGCGGTTCAATTCCTGCATCTGCTCCGTCAGGTAAATCAACCCCTTGCAAGCGGTTGGCAGCGTATTGTTGAGCATAAAAATCATCTACCTCATCTTCAAAAATTACGGTAACTACCGACAGACCAAAAAGAGAAATGGAACGAACACTTGCCTTTTTAGGAATGGTGTTCACTGCCTTCATAATTGGCAGGGTTACAAATTTCTCTACTTCCTCTGCACTTCTTCCGGGCCATTGGGTAATGATTCTTGCACGGGTATTGGTTACATCTGGAAAGGCTTCAATAGGCGTATGGATATAACTGATAATCCCTGCAATTAATAGTAATGCAGTAAGAAAGAAGACGATAATCGAATTCTTGAGTGAAAAAGCAACGATACCTTGAACAAATTTCTGCATAACAATTAGTTGTTGAAGTTTTTAATCTGTTCGTAAATCAGCAGATGGTTCTTCGTGATGATTTTTTCGTTTTCACTTAAACCGCTTGATAGGAATGTTGTGCCGTTGCTCTTCGTAAGAATTTCTACTTGCCTTACTTCAATTTCACAATCAGATTTATACACCACCACATAGTTTTGATTGTTATCAAATACCATTGCTGCTGTTGGAATACTCAGGGCTTCTGTTTTAAGTTCTTTTAGAGCGTTTACATCAACCAACATCCCCGGTTTTAATTTCAAATCGGTATTCTGCAAGACTACCCTTGCTTTCATCACTTTTGCGTCTGCATCTAAAACCTGTGAAATAGCTGCAATTTTTCCTTTAAATAGTTCGTCAGGATAAGAAAGAGTTTTGATGATTACTTCCATCCCCGGCTGTATGTTCTTTACGTTGGTAGCATATACATTTACCAAAACCCAAACTTCATTCAGGTCGGAAATGGTAAACAGGGGTTCGCCTTCAGCCGATATTTGCTGACCTGCTGCAATGGATTTTGCCGTAACTATTCCCGTAGCGGGTGATTTTATTAGAAAAACACCTTTCTCTGAACTGGCACTAAAAAGACTAAGGTTGGCATTGATTTTTTCTAGTTCAGCTTTTAAAATGGTCAGTTCGCTTTGTGCTTCCATCAAATCTTTTTGAGAAGCTACGCCATCATCAAACATTGACTGAACACTTTGCAACTTTTTTTCTGCCACTTTTATTTGAGCATCAATAGTTTTCGATTGTGATTGAAGTTCTAAAAGTTGCGAACTTTTCAATTCGGCTAATACTTGCCCTTTGGTTACTTTATCGCCCAAAGAAAAATAGGTGTTGGAAATAATTCCACCCACCAAACTCACAAAATGAATGACCTTATCAGGATTGGGTTCTACTGCACCTGTCAGCGGAATGCTCTCGGTAACGATTTGATTTACGGGACTTACTGTTTCAATTATTACTTTGAAATTTTCGCCCAAACAATAGTCTTTACTTTCCGTTGAGTTGCTTTTTTCTTCCGAATTTCCGCAACCGCTTAAAAGAAAGCTAATTGCCAAACAACCGATAATTGTATTCTTGAGTGATACGCTGTTCATTTTATACTGATGTTTTTATTTAATCAAATCTGTTCCTACCGAAAAATTCAATTCTTCTACTTTATCGTTAACCTCTTTTCCTGCTTCCAAAATGATTTTTTTGTTTTCCAGATAAGCGTCCAAAAAATCAAGGTATTCAAGCAAACTCATATTGCGATTGGTGAAATTCCTGGTATATGCATTCAGCAAGTCGTCCAATGTCTTTTCATAATCAGGCTCAATGCTTTCGTAAAATTGCAGGGAAGCATTTAGGTTTTGCCAAGCCAAAACGATTTCATTGGTTATACTTAAAGTCTGTTGTTCGAAACGGATTTTCGATTGTTCAATACCTAAGTTGGCATATCGAATATTTCCCTGATTTCGGTTGAATACCGGTAAGTCCATTGCCACACCAAACCCAACGAAATTATACATAAAGTTTCCGCCTCGGTCATAGCCTCCTTTTAGTGTTACGTTTGGCGTTCTTTGAGCTTTTTCGTAAGCATATAATTTGCTGAAATAGGTTTGGTCTAATTCAGCAATTTTTAAATCGGGTCTTGTTGATTTTGCAGTGTCTAACAATGCAGCAAGGCTTATCAGTTTGAAAGATTCAGCATTTTTCAAATATGCTTCATCTGTTAATACCAATTGAACATTTGCAGGCAATCGCATGAGCAATTTGAGTTCCTTTTGCGCTTCGTTTATTTCTTTGTTCAACTCATTGATTTGCTTTGAAAATTCCAATTCCAATGCCTTTAACCTGATGTATTCACCTTTGGGAATATTGCCCAATTCCATTTGCTTTTGATAAGCTTGGGTGAGCTGCCTAACGCTGCTGATTTGATTTTGGTAAATGATTCTATTGAATTGCAGGTATTGTAGTTGTGTAAGTTGCTGTCGGAACTCAATTTTCAGATGTCGCATTAAATCTTCAAAATACTGCTTTGATTTTTCAACATTTACTTGTTCCAAAGCCGTCAATTTTTTTCGTTTTCCGGCAGTAAGTATGAGTTGTTCAATGGAAAAGCTGATTTGTTGGTTTCTTCCAAAGTTACCTCCATTAAATCCCTGCAATTCCTGACCAAATACTCCCAACTGTTTTTGTGTAGCCCATAGGTTTATTTCATCTAAAGAAACCGTTGGGTTTGGCCATAGCTTGGCTTGCAATACCATTGCTTCGGCTTTTGGCACTTCCAATCTTTCGGCAATGAGCAGCAAATTCTCTTTAAGAAAAACGGCTTCACATTGTTGTCGGCTAAGTTTCAAGGTATCTTGAGCCATAGCCTGAAAAGAAAAACATAGAAAAAGGATTGTTGTTGCTCCGTATTTTGAAATCTCCATTATGAACCTGCACTTAATTAAAGTGCAAAAGTGGAACGAACAACCTTAAAAAGACCTTAAAGCCGATAAAATTTAGCTTAAGGGGAAGGTGATTTCAAACACATTCTGATTTGGTGATGGACTGGAATAGTGTATCGTTGCAGAATGCATTTCAAAAATTCTTTTGGATAGCACAAGACCCAAACCAAAGCCCGTTTTGTCTTGGCTGTTATGCCCTCTGAAAAAATGGTTAAAGAGAAATTTTTCTTCGTCTGATGTTATCGGAACACCCGAATTTGATACAACGATTTTTAATTTGTCTGATTTCGTGCAGTCGAAAAGTATAATTGCCTTTGCATTATCGCTGTATGTAAGGCAGTTACTCAAAATATTCAGGAATGCCTGCTTAATAAGTGATTGATTGGCTTTAATTTCAAGAATAGATTCACTGAATTGTTTGGGTGTATAATTCACCTCGAAATGAAAATCGGGAGATATGATGTTTAATTCAGCAATGGTGTCAAAAATTAATTCATCTATACGCAAAAGTTGCTTTTTGATTTTATTACCTGATTCAATTTTGGAAATATCCAGTAAGATACTGATGATGTTTCCCAAAGATTTTGTTTTTACAATTTGAGATTGAATATCTGCTTTGAGTGCTTGAGATTTTGCATTCCTCTCTATTTTCTCCAATTCGGAAACCAAGATGGCAATAGGCGTTTTTAGCTGATGCGAGATGTGGTGAATCGTGTGTTTTTGAAAGGCGAAGGCTTCATTTGTTCTTTGAATTAATTGATTGAATTTTACGGTCAGATACTTTAGTTCATAGGAATTTGCATCGCTCTGTAAGGCTAATATATTTTCACTTTCAATATCCAGTTTCCCTAATTGTTCTGCTATTTCTGTTATCGGCTTTGCAATTCTTTTTGATAAAAAAACAGTAACAAGTAAAACAATTGTGGAAATAATTGCCGTGATTCCAATAAGCACGTTCCTAAGGAATGTAAGTTTAGTATAACCAAATGCATCATAGGCTTTGCTGATGGCATAAAAGTGATTTGCGTCATTCTGAATATAAACTGCGATGATGTCGTATTTATCTTCTTTGGTTTCAATCCACTGTTTAGCAGGTGATAAGCCGTTCAAAAGATTATCGGCATTATTTATCGGTAAATCATCAATGCTTTTATAAATTAAATTTTTGTGCTTATCATAAATCAACATTTTTTCATCATAAAAATCGTGAATAGTGTGCTTGTCCATTATTGAGCTAAGATTTTCGCTTAGCTCTTTGTATTCGGCAATTAGTCCAATGGTATATTTTATTTTCTCTTTTTGCCTTTGATGAAATTCCTCTTCTCTATATTCAGAAAAAAGCAAATAAATTATTACTGACGAAATAATTGTAAGCCCAATTACAGTAGTGGAAAAGAAGAGTAATATTTTGTTCCTTATTTTCATTTTGCATCAAGGTAATATCCAAATCCCACTTTTGTTTTGATACTGCTTTTATTGAATGGCTTATCCAATTTATTGCGTAGAAAATTGATATATACTTCAATGGTATTGGTGTTGGCATCAAAAGAAGTTCCCCAAATTTGTTTTACCAAATCCGCTTTTGAAACAATTTCTCCCGGACGTTGAATTAATTTCAAAAGTATTTGAAATTCCCTTGGAGTTAAAACGATTTCATTATTATCCCTAAATACTTTTTTAGTCGAATCATTCAGCGTAATATCATCAAAGGTGAAAACAGGCTCAGTTGAATATAAATTCTGTCCTTTTCTTTTGATTAAGGTATTTACTCTTATCAGTAATTCCCTCATAAAGAAAGGCTTTGTTAAATAGTCGTCTGCACCACAGTCAAACCCCTGAATTTTGTCTTCCAATTCGCTAAATGCGGTCAACATAATAATGGGAGTAGCAATGTTGGTTTTTCTGAAATCTTTGCATAACTCAAACCCATTTTTACCGGGTAGGTTAATATCCAAAATAATGCAGTCAAATTGTTCTCTTTTGGTTGTCCGTTCTGCCAAAGAGCCGTCAAATAGTGTTGTTACGTCATAGCTCTCCGCTTTTAGTGCTTCACTAATGTTTTTGTTTAATGTATGGTCGTCCTCTATTATTAAAACTTTCATAAATGCAAAACTACTGAATGTAAAGATTATTGCTGTCGTAGCGTTGGCAAAAAAAGGCTCTTTGGATTTTGCCTGAAGGGTTGTCTTGTGCGGTTGGGGCAAAAGCCAATGTGCCGTTTGCGGGTAGCTCTAAAATTACTCGCTTGTTTGATTTCTCTTTCAGCGGTGCTCGTGAATCGCTTCGCTTATTTGAATTAAAAAAAATGTGCGGTGGGGAAAATAAAAAATACAGAAGCGTAGGCAATGAGTGTCGGCTTACACGTTGGTCGTTTGTTCTATCGTTAATATGTCCTTGTCCACTTGTCAAAATGGTTTACTTTTTTTCAGTTTTTAGCCTTCTGTATGTCGTTGCACGGTCGTCTGTTACACTTGCTGCCAACGTTTTGCGGCTTTGCGTTCGTGCGGGATTTCAGGGCACAAAACTGTCAACCCAGCACTAAAGTTAAATTGAAAAACTGCACTTGAATTTAAGCACTTCACCCCGCATGACGCAAAACCGCTGTTACCAGCTGGCGTTCTTGTCCACCGTGTCTGTAAACCATTGTCATTGTTGAGTTTTCGTGTCTTTGTCGTGTTGGTCTGTGTGTCGGGTGTTTTAATTTTTTCAGAAGGAAGGGAGAAAAAAAATTGAATTTCTTTCTGCGTTGGGAAAAGCACACTCTTTGCCAAGTTTTGGCTTGTGTGTCGGCTTGTGCGACTTGGCAATGTGTGTGCTTTTGTGCGTTGGCTTGTCATTGTCATACCGTTGTTATTGAGTTCGCCAATCTTTTTTCATTTCCTATTCTTGTCGTATAGTAACGCTGTTCAATTCCGTAAAGTAGTTTTTTCAAGTCTTCTTCGTTTGATATTGAAAAGTTCTCGTCATTCTCGTCAAATTCCAAGTCTGCACAATATTCTCTGATGTAACTGAAAATTTGTTTTTTCTCTTTTGGCTTGAATTTCTTCAATGTCTCTTGAGCCATTGCAATACGTTTTCTGTTTGCTTTTTTCACACTGTCTGCCGTGAAACTCTCGTCCAGATTGATAAAGTCATTTTGTAAAAACTCTTCAGTTTCTTCCTGTGTCGCTTCTTTGTAGAGTTCGTAAATGCCTTTGAAAATTGTTGTTATAGCTGGAAGTCTTTTGAAATACAAAGTGTCATCATCTTTTACATAAATCGCATCTGGAATTTCATTTATTACAATTATTGGAGAGTCAACTAAGTCGGGTTGGTCGGAAATTGAAAAATACTTTTTACGGATTATTTGGCTTGATGAAAGTTTCTGAAAACAGTAAACACCTGTTTGATAAGCAACCAAATATTCCACATTGGTATATTCTGCTCTTGGCAACTGGTTGTAGTCGGTTGAAATAAATCGTGTAGTTAAAAAGTCAATGCAATATTCCTTTTCTGAAAATTCGGTAACGGCAAACCATTCATCATCTTCCAATTTGTAATCGGAATTGTATTCAACGGCATTGTTCAAATCGTCAGGCATATCAAATATTTGCCTGTTGGAAATCACTTTGAAAAAGTTTCCGTTTCTGCCTTTCGTTTTTGCTAAAAGATGATTCATGGTATTACTTGTCTTTATCTATGAATGTAAAATCATTGATGCGTTTCAGGTTTGGAAAATTCAGTCCGCTTGGGTTTTTCAAATTCCGTTTAGAAATCACAAATATTTTGATGTTCGTTTCAGTTGTCAGGTAGTAAAAATGATAACCGAAAACCAAAAACAACGGATTGAAATACAATGTCTGCGATAAAAATGTAAATAGAAACAGAATTGCAAAAACGAAAATTAATGTGTCGCAATGCGGAACACTTAACGCAACAAAGAAATAACCTAAATAGCTTGGCAAATATGCGTTGTTAGCTTGTTCAACTTCTCTGATTGCAGATTGCCCTTTTTCGGCTTCTATATTGTCGTCTGCCAACTTGTTAGAAAGCAACAAACTCAAAAAAGTGAACAGAACAGGAACGGCAAAATACAGAACGTAAGAAACCCATTGTGGCAATCCTGCTAAATAACAAGACCAGCCATTAATTACTTTCTGCTCCTTTACCAAATACACCACCAAAATCAATGATGTTGCATTGAAAGTCAGGAACAAGCGGAACAAAAGGTTTATTACATTCATATCAATTTGTCATTCCATTTATAAAAGTTTCTACAAAGCCCAGGATTTTACTCAAAATTCTGTCGCCTGTTTTCTTGCGTTCCAATACCGAAGGTTTTTCGCCTTCCAATAATTCCAAAATTTCATCTCTCAACGGTTCTCTCTCTGCATATAAGTAATCTTCAATTAGCAATTGGGTTTTATCGGGGGAAAGGTTTTCCTCCTTCACCAATTTGTTGAAAGCGTTTTGTTGTTCTTCGTTCCAAAACTTGTCAAATGCTTCGGGAATGTCTTCTTCATCTTCCAACACAGGCAAATTCTCTTGGATGAATTTTTCTATCAATTCCCGCTTGCTTCTTAAATGTGCTTCGGTGTTCAGTAAATTGAAGATTTCTTTTTCGGCTTGCGAAACGTCATTCTGCACTTTCGATTTCAGTTTTATGAGCAACTGAATGATGTAAGCAACATTTATTTCGTCACGGTGGATGAGTTCCAGTTCAAAGTCCACATCTTCCAAAATAGAAACTTTCTCTTTTTGGTGGTCGCTTTTTACTTTGTCGTATAGGTCAAGGTATTTGCTTTTGTAATCTTCAAACAACTGCTCATTCATTGCCAAATCTTCCCATTTGAAGTCGGCAAATGCAGCCAAAATGTTTTTAATCCGTATCAGTTCACGAAACGCTTTGATAAATTCCAGTTCGTCATTTTCGGTTTGCAAGTCGTTTACGCTGTTTACGGTTGGCGTAATTTTCAGCAAGGCAATAAATGCTTCATTGAATTTCTTTACATAATCCTCATAAGGTTTCATAATGATAACCTCAATCGCTTCTTTGTTGCTGAACAACGTAATCGCTTCGTCAGTAGCGTTTTTCAGGTTTCGGAAAACAATGATGTTGCCTTGTGATTTCTGTTCGTTTAAAATTCGGTTGGTTCTTGAATACGCTTGTATCAAGCCATGATAACGCAAATTCTTATCTACATACAAGGTGTTCAAGGTCGGGCTGTCAAAACCTGTCAGGAACATATTTACCACCAACAAAATATCAATCTTGCGTTCCTTTACTTTCTTGGAAATGTCGTTGTAGTAATTGTAGAAACTCTCACTGTCTTTGGTGGAGAATTTCGTTTCAAACATTTGGTTGTAATGCCCGATAAATTCATCCAGTTTCTCACGGCTGTGTGCTGCTAAACCGTAAAGGGCTTTTGGTTCCTCTACAACCGATAATTCTTCAGGTAAAAATCCGTTGGCATCTGCGTCATCTTCATTGCTGGCATAGCTGAAAATGGTCGCAATTCTCAGGTTGTGTTTACCTTCTTCTTTCTTGCGTTGAAAAATGTCATAATACTTTATCAGCGTTTCCACACTGCTTACGCAAAACATGGCAGTAAAATCCCGATTGTGTGTTTTACGGTTGTGATGTGCCAAAATGTAATCGGCAATTTTCTCCAATCGCACAGGCGATTCCATCAACTCCTTTTTGTCAATGTCTTCTACCTCTATATCAATTTCGGTGGCGGTTTCTTTGCGTTTGTATCTGCCCACATATTCAACAGAAAACTTCAATACGTTTTCGTCTTTAATGGCATCTGTAATCACATATTTGTGCAGGCAGTCGGCAAACAATTCTTTGGTGGTTCGTTTGCCCAATTCATTTTTCACGGCATTGTCGGCAAATATGGGTGTGCCTGTAAAACCGAACATTTGAATGTTGTTGAAAAATGATTTGATACGGCTGTGTGTTTCGCCAAACTGCGAACGGTGGCACTCGTCAAAAATGAAAACGATTTTTTCGTCTTTCAGCTTTTCCATTTTACCCAAATACTGCTTTTTGCTGATGGCAGTATTGAGTTTCTGAATGGTGGTTACAATCAGTTTGGTATCGTCTGAAAACTGTTTTACCAATTGCTTGGTGTTGTCTGTGCCGTCAATGCAACCTTTGCTAAAGCTGTTGAACTCTTTGTTGGTTTGGTAATCCAAATCTTTTCTGTCCACCACAAAAACCACTTTTTTAACCTGTGGCAGATTCATTAAAATCTGACTGGCTTTAAAACTGGTTAAGGTTTTTCCCGAACCCGTGGTGTGCCAGATATAACCGTTTTTGTTGGTGTTCTTTACTCGGTCAATCAAAGCTTCAACGGCATAAAACTGATAGGGGCGAAGCACCATCAAAATCTTGTTGGTTTCATTCAGCACAATGTATTTGCATATCATTTTGCTGATGTGGCACGGTTCTAAAAATTCAGAAGTAAAGCCGTTTACAATGTTGGTCAGGCGTTTGTTTTCCTTGTCTGTCCAGTAAAAGGTTTGCTTGAATGATTGATGCCTATTGTTGGCGTAATACTTGGTATTTACACCGTTGCTGATAATGAAAATTTGAACGTATTGATATAAGGCAGAATTTGCCCCGAATGAATGGCGTTGATAGCGGTTGATTTGGTTAAAGGCTTCTTTCAGTTCCAGCCCTCTGCGTTTCAGTTCTATTTGCACCAAAGGCAAACCGTTGATGAGAATGGTAACATCATAGCGGTTTTTGTATTTGCCCTCCATGGTTACCTGATGCGTAACCTGAAATTGGTTTTGGCACCAGTGTTCTACATTGATAAACTCAAAATACAGGTTGTCTCCGTTATCTCTTACAATGTGCTGTTTTTGGCGAAGGGTTTTGGCTTTTTCAAATACCGAACCTTTACTTAAAATATTCAGCACTCGTTCAAATTCTTTGGGGCTGAACTGAATGTTGTTGTGTTTCTCTAATTGCGTTTTCAGGTTGGCAAGCAGTTCTTTTTCGTCTTTGATATACACCAGGCCATAACCCAACTTTTGAAGCTGTGCAACTAACTGTTCTTCTAATATCTGTTCGGGTTGTTTAGCCATTAAATACACATATTTTGTAGAAGCCCTTTTTTGTATTCTTCATTTCTTGAAATAAGTTGTTGGGAGTGTTCAATTTTTCTATCGATACGACTTAAAAAGTCTGTGATTTTATTTTGTTCCTTCTCGCAAGGAAATAAGAACGAAAATGAATTAAGACTTTTCGTTGTTACTTGATTTATTGTAGCTCCAAGATGTTCGTTTACTTGTTTGAAAAACAAATCAGTTTGGAATAATTGGTAAATGAAATGATTCTGATTACTTCGGAAAATTGACATAAATGCACCAAAAGCAAATCCCTCATGTTCTTTTCTAATTAGTGCACATTTGCCAATTAGACTTCTGCTTCCATTCCGAGCACAAATAAGTATGTCATTCTCCTTGACAAAATTCTTTTCTGAAATTGTGGTGTCAACATAGACATTATCTTCAAAGGCTAATGTTCCGTTTTGAATATTTGAAGAACGTAGAACTAATGTTCCTCCACTTTCAACAACATCATTTGGAGAGTATGTTAAACCAATAAAGCATTCACCAATTTCCCCTAATCTTTTCTTTTGCCATTTAGGAAACTCCTTGCCATTGTCGTCCTTAAATCTCAACTCCTGTGATAGTAATTTTTGCATCACGCCTTTTTTGTATTGCTCCAAAAGGGCTTTCTTTTGTTTGAGTTCGGCAATTTTCTTGTCCACCACCGTAAAGAAAGAAGCAATGCGTTTTTGTTCGGGAATGCTTGGGGCAAAAATTCTGTCGTGCAACACATAAGCGTTGTTAATCTTCATGTCGTTTTTTGCACCCTTCTTTACCAAGGGTCTCAAATAGCGGTTGGTGTTGGCATCTAACGAGAAGTAATAATCTAACCAAGGTCCGTAACAGGTTTTGTTGTTCACCTTGTAAACGGCATAAAGTGTAGAAACAATGCCCGCTTTGCCTTTATTGAGTTTAATAATGCCAAAGGGATTTGCCTTCAACGGACTTTTGGTGTAAACAATATCGCCCGTTTCTACCACATGGTAGTTGTGCACCGAAGCACCGGCATAGCTTCTGCCCAAATGTTCAATTTGGTTTACAATGCCCAATTCACCCGAAACAGAAAGCACTTCGTCTTTGCCGTATTTCAAATCTTCGTTCCGCTTTTTCGCTTCGCTTAACAGTTCACTCAGCTTTGTATGTTGCCAGTCGTCTTTAAACTCTGGAAAACGGATGCTCGGTTTTTTGCCTTTCAGTTTTTCCATGGTTAAAACGGTGTGTCAATTTTAAGTTCTTTACAAAATGCCGATAATTCGGCATCTGTATTTTTCATTTCCTTTTCCAAACTTTTCAGTTGTTTGGCAACTGCTGCAATGTCAATCTTTTCTTCTTCCTCAAACGTGTTTACATAGCGTGGAATATTTAGGTTGTATTCGTTTTCGGCAATAAATTCAAGACTTGCCAAACTGCTATATTTCGGAACTTCTTTTCGGTTTCGGTAAGTATCTATAATGCGGTCAATGTCTTCTTGTCGCAAGGTGTTTTGTGTTCCTCTTTCAAAGTGTTCTGCTGCATTGATGAACAAAACATCTTCGGGGTTTTCTCTGCACTTTTTGAAAACCATGATACAAGTAGGAATTGGCGTTCCGTAAAACAAGTTGGCTGGCAAACCAATTACTGCGTCCAAATAGTTTTTGTCCTCAATCAAATACCTGCGAATGTGTTGCTCTGCACCACTGCGAAACAATGCTCCATGCGGTAAAACAATTGCCATGATTCCGTTTTCTGCCAAATGGTAAATCATGTGTTGCACAAAAGCAAAGTCGGCTTTACTGCTTGGTGCTAACTTCCCGTATTGGCTAAAGCGGTCATCACTTGTAAACAATGGGTTTGCACTCCATTGAGCTGAAAAAGGCGGATTGGCTACAATGGCTTCAAAAGTCTTGTCAATGTGCTGCGGATGCTCTAACGTGTCCTCTTGCTTAATATCGAATTTGCGATAATGAACACCGTGCAAAATCATGTTCATTCGGGCAAGGTTGTAAGTTGTTCGGTTAAGTTCCTGTCCGTAAAAAGTGCTTACTTCTTTTACTTCCTTAGCCACTCGAAGCAACAAAGAACCCGAACCACAAGTTGGGTCATAAACCGATTTCAGTTTTTGTTTACCAGTGGTTACAAGTTTTGCAAGCACCATGCTTACTTCCTGTGGCGTGTAAAACTCACCTGCTTTTTTCCCTGCACCGCTCGCAAATTGCCCAATCAGATATTCGTAAGCATCACCCAACACATCCAGTTCGGTATTTTCCAACTTGAAATCAATCTTGTCAAGGTGCGATAGCACCTTGGCAATAATTGCATTTCTTGCTTCGGGTGTTTTGCCCAATTTGGTGCTGTTTAAATCCATGTCCTCAAACAAATGGTCAAAATCTTCTTCCGATTCTGTTCCCATTGTGCTTTGCTGAATGTTGGTCAGGATTTTTTGCAGGTCTTCCAGTATAAAGTTGCTTTCATCTTCTTCTTTGTCGCTGTTGCCACGTTTAGCCACTTCGCTGAACAATTCAGATGGTTTCAAGAAATAACCCAATTTCTCCAACGATTCCTCACGGATGGCTTCAATATATTCTTTGCCTTGTTTGGAGTTTTCTTTAATGTCTTTGTATTTAATCTTATCCGCTTTCAATATGCTGTTCGCATAAATGTCCATTCTCTCGGATAGATATTTATAGAAAATGAAACCCAAAATATAATCTCGGAACTCGTCCGCATTCATCTTGCCTCTCAGGGTGTTGGCTATATTCCAAAGTTGTTGTTCAAGTATCTTTTTTTGGTCTTCACTCATTTGAAAATGTCTTTATTTGTCAGTTTGCTAATTTACATTTTAATGTCGGTGCGTTGGCTAAAAAATGGCTCTTTTGCTTTTGCTGAAGGGTTGGTTTGTGCGGTAGGGGCAAAAGCAAATGTGCCATTTGTGCGGTGGCAATGAAATTCAATTTTTTTTGTGCGGTGGGGAAAAAATTAAAACACAGAAGGGTCGGCAATGAGTGTCGGCTTACTCGCTGTCCGTTTGTTGTATCGTTTTTATGTCTGTGTTCACCTGTCAAAATGGTTTGCTTTTTTCTCTGTTTAAGTTCGTGTCTGTCTGCTGTGTCGTGTCTTTTTACGCTTGCTGGTAACGGTTTGGGTATTGCCGAAGGCGGGAATTTTTAGCACAAAAGTTCAATAGAATTACTGCTGTTGAACCTTGCACAAATGTTAAATCGAAGCCGTTCAGCCCCGCTTTTGGCAATACCTTGTTACCGGCTGGTGTTCTGTCCGTCTTGTCATTTATTAATTTTTAAAAAGCTTGCATTGATGGCAACTACAATCGTACTAACACTCATTAAAACTGCCCCCATAGCAGGACTTAGCATAAAATGCGGATAAAGCACACCTGCTGCAAGTGGAATAGCAATCACGTTGTAACCAACTGCCCAGAGAAGATTTTGAATCATCTTTTTATATGTCCGTTTACCAAAATCAATCATTTTTACTACATCTCTTGGGTCGCTGTTTACCAAAATAATGTCGGCTGTTTCGGCTGCTACATCTGTTCCTGAACCTACTGCAATACCAACATCAGCTTGTGCCAATGCGGGTGCATCATTCACACCATCGCCTGTCATTGCTACTACTTCACCTTTTGCTTGATATTCCTTTACTTTTTCCTGCTTTTCGTGAGGCAATACGTTGGCAATATAATCGTCCATTCCTAATTGCTCTGAAACTGCTTTTGCAATTTTTTCATTATCACCTGTAAGCAAAATGGATTTGATGTTCATTTTTCTCAAATCGTCAATTGCTTCTCGTGAACCTTCACGGATACTGTCTGCCAGGGTGATAATACCAACAACTTCTCCGTCAATAAAAACATAATTTACCGTTTCAATATTTTGATTGATTTCTTTTGGAGTTTCAGGTTCTGTAAGGTTGTTCTGCTTGAAATAATTAGGTCCAGCCGCTACAACTTCCTTTCCTTTTACAACTGCTTTTACACCAATACCTGCCATATAACTGAAGTTTTCCGACTTCCACAATTCAAGGTTTCTTTCTTTCAATGTTTTTAAAATTCCTTTTGCGATATGATGTTCGGAATATTGCTGAACGGCTGCTGCATATTGTATCATATCATTGGCAGAATATTTGTCGGTTAATGGAATAATCTTTTCCACTGCGTGAGAGCCTTTGGTAAGCGTTCCTGTTTTATCGAAAATAATGGTGGATAATTTTCTTGTGGTTTCAAAAGCGGTGCGATTTCGAATGAGTAAACCGTTGGTAGCTGAAAGCGTTGTAGAAATGGCAACCACCAATGGAATAGCCACACCCAAAGCATGCGGACAAGCCGTAACCATTACTGTTACCATTCTTTCCAATGCAAAAGCAATATCTCCGCTACTGCTAAACCAATAAATAAAAGTGATTACACCTACGGCAATGGCAATATAGGTAAGCCATTTGGCTACTTTGTCAGCAAGGTTTTGTGTATTCGACTTTGCTGCTTGTGCATCTTGAACCAAATTGATTACCTTATTAAGGTAGCTGTCTTTGCCCACTCCAGTTGCCGTAACTCGTAAAGCCCCTTCGCCATTGATAGAACCTGCAATTACTTTTCCGTCCGCTTCTTTTTTTACGGGAACACTTTCGCCAGTGAGCATACTTTCGTTCACATACGAAACGCCATCAATTACTAATCCATCTGCAGGAATTTTTTCGCCCGGTTTGATGATTATGGTTTCCCCATTTTTCAGCTCTTCGAGTTTTATTTTTATGGCTTCTCCGTGCCGTTCAACAGTAACATCATTGGGTAACAATGCCACTAATGACTGTAAGGCTTTTGAAGCAGCCATTGTAGAACGCATCTCTAACCAATGGCCTAAAAGCATTATCACGATAAGGGTTGCCAATTCCCAATAGAAATCCATTCCTTTAAGCCCAAACGTAACCGCAACAGAATAGATATAAGCGACCGAAATGGCGATGGCTACCAAGGTCATCATTCCAATAGCTTTTGCTTTTATTTCGCCTACCATTCCTTTCAAGAAAGGCATTCCGCCATAGATGTATATGAAGGTTCCCAACGCCAATAGAACATATTTGTCTCCCGGAAAGGAAATGCTAAAACCAAACCATTCCTGTATCATTTGCGATAACAGCAAAATGGGAACGGTAATGATTAAACTTACCCAAAAACGTTTGAGGAAATCATTGGTATGATGCCCTTCGTGCTTGTCATAACCGCTTTCCGAATGTTGGCTATGGTCTTCGCTATGATGCGAATGTTCTTTGTTGCCATGATGGTGTTGGTGTCCGTGATGACTATGCGTTTCTTTTTTTGCTCCACCCATAGGCACTAAATCCATTCCGCAAAGCGGACATTTTCCCGGTTCGTCCTTAATCACTTGTAAGTGCATTGGACAGGTATATTTCTTCATATTCTTTTTGTTCGTTCTTATATCTTTGAGGTGTCGTTTTACACTTGCCGGTAACGAAAAAGGCTTGGCGTTGTTGGGGAATTAGCATTCCGTCTGCCCATAACCAAAGCCCAATGATTGCAATATTGCTGATGTTCTATTCATAAGCCAAATTTATAACGTCAAGCCCGAACTGAAGCACAATAATGAACAAAAGCTGAGGCAATATTCGTCAAGCCCCAATAATGCCAAACCTAATGTTAGCTACAGTAATTCTCTCAGAGCTGCTACAAATTCTTTTCCATCACCCATTTTCATTTTCTTTTTGTCGTCAATTATGTAAGGGATGCCGCTTTCTATTTTTTTAACAACGCCGTTTTTGTCTAAAAATATGTTTACTGGAAATGCCGTCATATTCATAGAGTCAGTAAATTTTTTAGCATTTGCAATCTGCGTAAAACTAAACTTATGCTTTTTGTAAAATGCTTTAACCTTTTCAGTTGGTTCAAATGTTATTGCAATAAAGTTTACGCTGTCCTTTAATTGGGTTTTAATTATATTCAAAACTGGCATTTCTTCAATGCAAGGTTTGCAAGTTGTAAACCAAAAATTAATTAATGTTGGTTTGCCTTTTAAGTCATTTATGCTAATTTTTTTATTGTCTAATGTCCTTAAGGTTGGTAAAGGAAATTCCTTGTCAATATAGTCATCAGGTTCAAATGATTTACTTTCTTTAATTTTTGGGTCACCTATTTTAATGTCCCACTTATAAGAATAGATTAAACTGTCTTTAGTCCTTTTTATTTCTTTGAAATTATCTTTTATAACTATTTTAATATCTTTTGTTTGAAAAATGCTTTTCATCTTTTCAACTTGGGCATCTTTTAGTTTAGAGTAAGTAACTGTGTCCACAATTTCTCCTTCGGTTGTCTTTATGTATTTGGTTTGTCCAAAAGCAACGGAAGTCAAAATGTTTAATGTTGTCAGAAGAAGAAAATTTAATTTCATAATTATTTTCAAATTTTTGTGGTCAAATATTATTGTAGCTAACGTTTTGGCGCTTGCCGCAGTGGGGGATTTCGGAGCACTTCACTGTCACCCAAGCACAAATGTTGATAGAAGCACTGCACTTGATTTAACCACGTTAGCCCCCATTGCGGCAAACGGCTGTTAGCGGTTCGGGCTTCTATTTTCTGTGATATACTGTCACTTTATTGTTTCTCAAAATCATTAAATAATTTTTCACCTTATAATCTTCTCCTTCAGTGTCTTTAATTATTGCTTCGTAACTGTCATCTGTTAGAATTGTATATCCTATTTTGTCTTTGCATTTTTGATAGACTGATTTCATAAATGCTTTATTCTCTGCATTGCCAATTAAATATATTGTCTCGTTACCGTGATTAATTTTTTCTATGTTTTTTATGTAAGTCTGCTCACCAAGGTTTGTCACCTTATATTGCTTGCCGATAATTCTAATTGCGAACTTGCAATATTGCCCATTAAAATCGTTTATTGAATCTTCTTTCAATTTTCGTTTTGCGTAATTGTTCAAATAAATGATTAGTTGTTTTACTTCATCATAAATTTTGTTTGCATCACGCTTTTGTGCAAATACCTTTTCTCCGAGAAATGTTAATTCTTGAACAAGAATTGGATAAAAAATTCCTGCTTTGTCTATGTCGTGGTATATTTCAAAAAGAGAAGCAATTTTATCATTGTCCATTTTCTCTTTCATAAAATCTTGAACAAACTGGTCAAGAATCTCTGATTTTTCGTGTTTCAGAAAATCGTAACAAGCGTATAAGTCAAGTGATTCACGTTGATATTTTGCAATGTATGATTTTGCTTTTTTTAAAAAGGCATATGAAATAAAAGCTAATGAGGCATTAACAATATTCTTGTTTTGATTATTACTTTTATGTAGTCTAACTATAAGCTCACCATTTTTAACATATGTTTCAGGGTTTTGATTTTCTACGTCAACCCAAGCGATATTTATTTTTTCAATGTCAATGTGTTTAACTTTTTTAGAGACTGTTTTCAGATAATCATTCACTTTTCCTTGAAGGTCATACTTTATATAGGTTTTGTCAAACTTGTTTGAAATATATGTTGCGAACTTTGCAATTAAAGCGACAAGTTTTTCAAACTTTTCGGGGTTTTTAAGATAGTAACCAAAAAGTCCAAGTAAAGCTACAGTTGATACAGTCCACATAGAAATATGAAAATTGAAGTTTATATTAAGGTCGTCAAATAGACTAAAGCTTGTGTTCATTAACATAGTCGGTAAATAGTTTAATTGCTTCCGGGCTGTCACAAACAACTTTTATGTCGCCTGATTCTGGGAAAATTGAATAAAGATTTTCAAAGTCTATTGGTGTCCCTGTGAATTTACATTTCAGCTTCCCTTCGTTCATTTTTTCCATAAGTCCTAAATTTTTCAGTAGTTGATTTAGGTCTTTGTCGTGAACTGCGTTTAAGTTTCGTTTATTCATATTTCTGTTATGTTGTCGTTTTTTAGCCTGACCGCTAACGTTTTGCCGCTTGCCGCAGTGGGGGATTTCGGAGCACTTCACTGTCAACCAAGCACAAAGGTTGATAGAAGCACTGCACTTGAATTAACCACTTCAGCCCCCATTGCGGCAAACGGCTGTTAGTGGCTGGCATTCTGTTCTGTCGTCTGTTTGTTAGCATAATTGTCAATTCGTATGTTACGTGCTTTTATGAAGTCCATTACTCCTTTTTTGTAAGTCAAATATTCT
>JAGXRF010000070.1 GCA_018335925.1 Flavobacteriales bacterium | reverse complement strand
TCGATTTGGCCTACGAGCTATGGTATAATATAAGCCCTACCTCGATTTTGGATATAGATGATAAAATACTAGAGCTATTGGCGGACTATGAACTTAATCCTAGCAGCCTCCAGCTTATATTCGAGGAAATAAAAAAGTCAGTAAGACAATTTGGAGTCGATTCAAAGCCCTTAGAGGAATTAGTAAAAAACAATCTAAAGGAGGAGCTAATCCGAGGTTCAAAAAAGGATTTTGGGATTGTAACGGTCTGCCTAACTGACATGAAGCCAATGGAGATATTTAAAGAGGATATACCCTCTGGAAAAATATCCGACTATTTGATAGCATCCTCTTATCTACCGATATTTAAGTCAAAGAAACTGGATGGGAAGAAGTTTTTAGATGGGGGCTTATATAATAATTTACCAGTAAGCATGCTCTATCAAAAGGGCTATAAAAAAATTGTTGCTGTAAGATTACTGAGTAAGGGAAGGGTTAAAAGAACCCACTACGATGACCTAGAGCTAATACAAATCACCCCCCAACAGGGCCTAGGAAATATGCTGGATTTTACAAAGGAAAGGGCTAGGTTTAACATAAGCCTCGGCTACTACGATACCCTTAAGGCCTTTAAGGGGTTAAAGGGAAAACATTATTATATAGAGGGGGAGCTTAGTGATATTGATGCTATTAGCTTTTTTATGAATTTAAATGAGGAAGGAATTAAAAAGCTTGCTGATCTATTAAACCTACCGCAGGCCTTACCCTACAATAGATTAATACTTGAGGGAATTATACCAAAGCTCAGCCTGCTAATGGGACTGGATGAGAAGGCTACCTATAGCGATATTGCTACAGGCCTATTAGAAAGCTTTGCAACCTGTAAAAGCATAGATATATTTCAAATTTATACCTACAATGAGCTATTTAGAGAGATAGAAAAGCACAATGTAACTAGGTCTACTAAAAAGGACCTAGGGATTTTAAATTCCTACATAGTAAGTGAGATTTTATTACGTATTGACAAGGAGTTGCTACTAAAGGAAGCCTTAAGAATTTTACTAAAATATAATAAAAGCTTTAAGCTGTAATGGAACATAAATTAGAAGATTATAATACTTATATCAAGGGTATTTAAAGCTATATTACCAGGCTGTTATTAAGGAGGCTGCTATATGAACCCGTCATTAATTAATACTCTAACAATTTCCTTTACAGTACTTACGATTATTATCAGCATAATGATAGTTCTAGAAAACAGAGGACCTTCAAGAACTGTAGCTTGGTTATTGGTTTTAATACTTTTGCCAGTGGTAGGGATATTTTTCTATTTGCTGATAGGTCAAAATCATAGAAGAAAAAAGACCTTTATAAAAAAACGAAAACAGGACTATAGGCTCTTGAGAAGGCTTCTGATGGAGCAGCTCTCCTTCACCAGGAATATAGATATATTTAAACAAAATCCTGATATAAGGGGAAAGCTTATCCCTCTCTTAATCCATAATACCAAATCCCCTATAACGGTAAATAATAGCTGTCGGGTATTAAACGATGGAGATGAAACCTTTGCCGAGATGCTGAAGGCAATAGAGGAAGCACAAGACCACATCCATATGGAGTACTTTATTATCAAGGAAAGTGATATTGGGACTCAATTTAAAGAGGCCTTGATAAAAAAGGCAAAGGAAGGTATTGAGATAAGATTAATATATGATGCTGTAGGCAGCTGGAGGCTTAAGGATAGTTTTCTTGAGCCCTTAAGGTCCGCAGGTGTAAAGGTTAAGTCATTTTTACCCGTGAGGCTACCACTTACTGGGCATAGGTTAAACTACAGAAATCATCGGAAAATTTTGATTATTGATGGTAAGGTAGGATTTTTAGGCGGCTTAAATATAGGTGATGAGTACCTTGGTAAAAATGAAGTCCTTGGCTTTTGGAGGGATTTGCATCTACGTATAAAGGGCGAGGCCCTATATGTTCTACAGGCTATATTTTTAATGGATTGGTTTTTTGTTTCCAAAGAGGAAATTGATGATGCCAGATACTTCCCCCAGCAGGGCTATTGTGGAGAACAGCTGATACAGATTGCCTCCAGTGGACCAGATTCCTTTTGGGAATCTATACATCAGGCTTATTTTACAGCGATTACTTCAGCGAAAAATTATGTATATATAATGTCTCCTTATCTTGTTCCGGATGAAAGTATATTAATGGCTTTAAAGACAGCTGCGATAAGTGGTGTAGATGTTCGTATCCTATTGCCTAATCGTCCTGACCACTATACAGTATTTTGGGCTTCAAGATCGCATTTTATGGAGCTTTTACAGGCAGGAGTAAAGATATATGAATACCAAAAAGGTTTTGTTCATGGCAAAATGATATTAGTGGATGACCAGATGACCACAATAGGAACAGCAAATCTGGATATTAGGAGCTTTCAGCTAAACTTTGAAGTAAATGCCTTTATTTACGATAAGGATTTATGCCTAGAGGTAAAGGAAAGCTTTATGAAGGATCTTTCCGATAGTAAGCAGGTAAATAGGCATGACTATAGAAAAAGAAAGCTCCTTCATAGAGTAAAGGAATCCTTGGCAAGGATATTTTCACCAGTGCTATAAAACTCAAATATATAATTGGATAACCCTTTGTAGGGTTATTTTTTATTAAGCTTTAAACCAACAACTATGGTCTGATTAATATTACTTTATCAGTTAATTATGGGTGAATATAGTACCAAGCATGACACTGTGAGTCTTAGGCTATTGCCAAAACTTAAAACCTAATCTGAATTTAAAAAGACATTTAAATTTAAAATTCAGAAAAAAGACAATAATTCATCGTAAGGGTGCAATTAGAGCAGGAGAGGATGAGCTGGGAATTATACCTAGGGCTATGGGGTCAAATAGCTATATTGTGGCTGGGAAGGGCTAAGGTAAAAATTAATATTAAAAATGACACGGAGAGATGGTTGTTCTATAAGAAAAACCATCTTTTTTAATGTATATATGACCCATTATTTACCAATAATTAACCTGTTTTTGACAATTGATAATAATTCCATAACAATTTCATAACAAACAAGCTGTACACTATGAATTGTTAGTATTGCATGATTATAAATCTATAGGAGGAGTATGAATGAAGCGAGGGATTTTGGGAGTAGCAATAGCATTAATTATTTCGACAATTGGGGCACCTTTTATTACTTATGCAGATGGTATAAATGAAGTGCATGTCAATGTTAATGAAA
>JAGXRF010000069.1 GCA_018335925.1 Flavobacteriales bacterium | reverse complement strand
CCTCGGCACAGATTATTGGTTTGAAGGGGAGTTTGAACCCTTCTGTGAAGCAACCGGTCGGAGCATTTGTTCGTTCGTTAAGTTGTCGGACAAAGTACTGGCTGAAAATGAATTCGTTTCGATGACCTACCAGAGCATCGGTGCCTGGTTCGTTCCTCGTAACAGCATTGATGAATGGGTACGCGAGATCTACATCGGCAAGATCCCTATCCCATGGTCCAAAGTTTATAACGTCCCGCCAACACTTCCTGCCAGCAAGCACTCCCACTCCATCAAAACGGAGATTGGTGACTGGTACGAGTTGACTTTCTTCTTCATGTATCTCGCGAACTATTACAGTACTCGGGATCCTGCTGTCTACACCGAAGCTGATCGTGTCATTAACGAAAGCTTCGCAAAGTTGAAGGAAGTTAAAGCTGCTCAGTTGGCTCGGATTAACAACCACGATAAAGATTATGGTGACCCTCACCAGATCACCAAGTTCCATTTGCAGTTGGGTAACCACGACAACTTCGATACGGCCACTCCTGCACAGGATTTGGCAGGTGCCGCGGCTAACCTGCTGAGTACACCCGAAGGGGTAATGCAGCTCGCTGATAAGTACACCGTAGAGAACGACGGGATTATGCGTAACGGTGTACTCCCTGTCAGCTACTTCGGTAACGGAGGGTACATCCCACCGACCATTCTCGGTTCTTTTGAAGGTCTGGGTAGTCTGTCGGAATGTATGGGGATGTGTGTTGAGGCCAGTGGTCGACTGGTTACGATCCAGAACCACTTTGATGGCCGTACTGAGGGGTTGTACTTTTCGATCCTGAGCGACTACAAGAACCCACTGGATCCGAAGAACCCGTACCGGTTTGATTACACAGCCTACCGTTACGAACCACCAGTTCTGACCAACAGTGGCATTAAAGCGAACCACATCGTTGCGGGTAGTGGTAATGACATCATCATGGTGGGTAAGACGGACCCACTTAATTTCGCAGGTGATCGTTGGTTCATCGCGCTGACTAACGATAGCTTCGACCCTAGTGGTCACCGTTATATCGAAGTCAACATGAAGCCTATCTTTGCCACCTTTGGGAATCCGGATTCCTTAGGTACTTGGGGAGGCTACTTGTACCACGGGCGCATGATGATTTACCTGCTCGATCAGTACGCCTACTTGGCCGTTGATGGTCTTCTCATGCCTTATGGTCAAGCAGGTCGTATGAGTTACTGGCGCATTCCTCGTCAGGCGATGATCGATGGTACTCCTGCAACGTGGGAATTGGTCAAGCTCACCTACCAGGATTGGGATGGAGTACAGTACAACAATGTTAACTATTGGGAGTTTGCTCAAAAGACGGTGAATAATGGCGTTCTCTCTAAATGGGGGCGTTATAACTTCACCACTATCCGACCCGCCCCTTACCTTGGTCAGTTTTCTCGACGGCTCTTTACGTTATTTGCGAAGAAGCCAGGAGTGGCCAACACGTTCTACATGAACTTCATTGCTTATACTTTCTTGGATTATCAGCCTGAAGGAAAGGGGGTGAACAACTCGGCTACCATTACCAACATGGTGTACGAGTTCAATATCGTCACCGGGGTGATGACACTGGTCTACAAACAACCCCCGCTCAACATTGATTACCTGAATGATAACCAAACCGAAGTGTTTACGGATCGTGAGAAATGGATACAGTGGTACAACGCACTCGTTCGATATACTGTGGCGGCTGTTATCATCACCCCCAACGGCGAACGGCTGGCCTCAATCACTGGGTCCCAACAGGAGCAGACTGTTCTAAACTCGGTTATTGAGTATACCCAGTTCCAGTATGTTGGAGGCGGTGGGTTGGTAACCAGTCGTGCTGACTTGTTGAAGGGAAGCGTGGGAACAGATCGCGTTCGTCAGTCTTCTGTTTGGGAACGTGGTCGTAATCTACTGACTCCAATTGTCACAGGTATCGGTAACCGACAATTGGCGTACGAAGCAGGGGGTGAGAACTTTATGACTTATCCCACTACCTTTGATCCAGTTAAGGGCGGTCCACTGCCGAAAGTGGTGGCTCGAAATGTCTCCGGTGATTATGCGGTTCGTCCAGAGGTCCTCAACCGATTTAAGGCTCCCTTGTATAGCCGCCCTCTGACTAACGCTGTTTTTGATACCAACATGGACCACTCTACCGGGGCTATCTCGATCACTGGGACTGCCGCTGAGTTGGCTTCGCGTGGCATCGAGCAGGGTAACATGGGGTTGAGCTATTGCGGGTGGTCAGCGAGACATGATGGTTATCCGTCCATGCTCGAGATGCCTGTTAAAGGTCAAGTTCCGTTTCGGGCTCCTAACGAGACAGGGGCTTTCATTAGTTTCCCTAAGACCTATCGTCGGGAATTAGACGTAGGAGCACAGAAAGTAAACTACATTCCTAATGATTATTACGGGGTGTCGGTAGCCGCTCGAAACAAAATTCGTTCTTTGATATCAGTGGGTCAACAGGGTCCTTGGTGGGCTTTTGAACTGGCGATGCTGAACGCAGAACAGGGTGGTATGTTCGGCGGGTTGAATTGCGCATTGCTTAAACTCAAATACCCTACTGTCGCGGACGGGAGTGCCCCAACTTGGGATGGACAGGTCTTTTTGGTTGTCCCAGTGGTTGAACCCCCTAACGCTAACCATCCTGGTCTGTATTTGATTACTGACTTTCAGGTACTGGGGCAGTCAGTTAAAAACGTTCCGCAGGAGTTCATGTACGGCACCCCCAATACGCAGGGGGTAATGGTCCATTATTACAACCGCCCGTTGTTGAGTATCTACAGGTCGGGGAATATATTGCAGTGCACTTGGTTCTCGGGGTTTACCTATATCAGCGGTAGCCTCTTTATGGATCAAACCCTGTTCACTGTTAACCTGGGGAACAACTCCTTCAATGGCGCAGTGGCCACCTACATTCCTTGGAACACGGGGGAGTACGTGGTTAACATTCCTAAGGTTGGGCGTAGTCGAGTCACCCTAACCAACCCAGATACCTACCAAGGAAAACCAACTGATCTGGCTGGTCCTAATGAAACCAGTGATAGTTCGGGGGGTGCCGCCAGGATCTTCCCGGTTCCTCGAGCTGGTGGGGGAACAGATTACTACGCAACCGTGACGAGTTATCCAGAGACAGGTTGGGCGGTGTTCTTCCTCGAAGAAGTGGCTGTGATGGTGCAGGGTACTTTGTACCGTGCTTCGACCGGAACGGTTGACCTCCGTGACATCGATACTGATCCACGGAATAAAACGTTCTATGTTTACATCACGATCGAGGACACTACGGCGAAGTACATCTTCTCTACGGTGAAACTGCGTAAGGGTAGTGCGGTGATGTTGGTGGCGGTTATTACCACTAA
>JAGXRF010000068.1 GCA_018335925.1 Flavobacteriales bacterium | reverse complement strand
GTTTAGAAAAAAGCTATTTAAGGTACACAATAGGGCAGAGCTAGATGAAGCCTTAGAAAAGGCAAGCAAGGCAGGTCTAGAGGTAATAGTTCAAAGAATTATACCCGGCTTTGATGACCATATGTATACCTTTGATGCTTATTTAAATCAAGAGGCAAAGGTTACCCATTGGGTTACCTGCCAAAAATACAGGCAATACCCAATTAACTTTGGAGCATCAGTTTATACTGGGCAAAAATATGTTCCTGAGCTGTATGACATAGGAGCAAGGTTTTTGGAGGAGATGAAATACAAGGGCTTTGCAGAAATAGAATTTAAAAAGGATGCTGACACTGGTAGATTCTATCTTATAGAGATAAATGTCAGAATAACCAACCTAAATAATTTATTATTTAAGTCAGGGGTCAATATTCCTTATATAACCTATCGAGAATTAATAGGACAACCCTTACCGCCGAGCGCTGTAGAGGGTGATACAAACCTTGTTTTCTGGTATGGCTATGAGGATCTATTAGCTATAAGAGATTATATCAAAACAGGACAGCTTACAGTAGGACAGGTATTCCTATCCTTATTTAAGCCAAAGGCTTATGCAATATGGGATTGGAAGGATCCTGTACCAGCCTTTATGTTTTTTAAAATGCTTGCAGGTAAGTTTGTAGGTAAAATAACCCGACGATAATAAGCTTTCACTTATTGGGGATAGAAATGAGGAATAACTTTGAGATTAAATGAGCTATTGAAGTCAACTAAGGTTATAGGGGCTATTAATAATCAGGATATCAACGTTGAAGGGATTGCATATCACTCCAAAAAGGTTCAAGAGGGATATTTATTTGTATGTATAAGGGGCTATAAGGTGGATGGACATATGTACCTTTCTCAGGCTGTAGAGAAGGGTGCAGTAGCAGCCATAGTAGAGGAATTTAATAAGGAAATTGCTATACCTCAGTATTTAGTTGAAAATAGCAGGGTTGCCCTTGCTCAACTGGGGGCAGCATATTATAACAGCCCATCAAAAAAAATGAATATGATAGGAATTACTGCTACAAATGGAAAAACCACAACCTCCTACATGGTTAATTCTATGCTGGAAAACCATGGACTAAGGACAGGCTTAATTGGAACAGTAACCATCAAAATTGATGATTCCTCTATTCCCTCAGAGCTGACTACACCCGAGTCACTAGACCTACAATACTACCTTAGCAAAATGGTGGAGAAGGAGGTCACCCATTGTACAATGGAGGTTTCCTCATCAGCTCTGGAGCTACACCGTGTGAAGGAGGTAGACTATGATATAGTTACCTTTAATAATATAAGTCGAGATCATATTGATGCTCATGGAACCTTTGAAAAGTATTTTGAAGCTAAGTCTAGCTTAATAACCAATGCCAGTGAGAAAAGCTATGCTGTTCTTAATTTAGATGATATATATTCTGCCTCCTTGGTTGATAAAACAAAGTCAACGGTTATAACCTTTGGTGTAAAAAGTACTGAAGGACATATTTATTGTAAAAATCTTGACTTGTCGACAGGAAGAGGTAGATATACAGTAGAAATCCTTAAGGGCTTTAAGGCTGGCGACAAAGAATTCAAGCCTGGGGAATTTGATGTTGAGCTATCAGTGCCAGGTCTACATTCGGTATATAATTCAATGGCGGCTATTACAGTTGCTTTACTATCAGGTGTATCCACTGAAACTATTCAACATACCTTAAAGAACTTTGCTGGAGTAGAACGCCGTTTTGAATTCATATTCGAAGACGATATCAAGATTATTGACGACCACTTCGCAAATCCAGGAAATATAAACGTGACACTTCAGACCCTTGATTATATGGATTTTAAGCTGCTTCACCTTGTATATGCCATAAGGGGCGAAAGGGGAACAACTGTTAATCGTGAGAATTCAGAGGTAATAGTTAACTGGGCTGAGAAGCTGGGCATGAAGGAAATTATAGCAACCAAAAGCATATCCCATGTAACTGCTAAGGATATGGTGACACCAGAGGAGCTACAGGTTTTTCTTGAGGTAATGAATAATGCTGGAATTAAAGTGCATTTATATGATGAGCTCACAGATGCTATAGCCCACTCCCTTGCGGTAGCACAGGAGGGAGATTTGATTTTATTGGCAGGCTGCCAAGGAATGGATTACGGAGCAGAAATTGCCTTAAGACAGCTGCATCAAAAAATGTTAGAATATCCAAAAGAGAAGTTATTTTTCCCTCTGCGAAATAGGGTTGCAGGGATAACAGAGGAAATGATGACAGATTTGACTTCCTAGATTCAAATATAAAAATAAAGGGTGATATTAATGTGTGGTTTTGTGGGATTTGCCCATGCTTCTCCTGAGATAGATAGAGTAAAAACAATTAACGATATGATGAAGGCTATTCTTCACAGAGGTCCCGACAGTGGGGACTTCTTTAATGATGACAAGGTCACGCTGGGCTTTAGAAGATTAAGTATTATAGACCTTTCAGATGAAGCAAGTCAGCCGATGTATAATGAAGATAAAAGCTGTGTATTAGTTTTTAATGGTGAGATATATAATTTTCAAGAGCTAAGAGAGGAGCTTATTAAGAAGGGACATGTTTTTAAGTGTGATTCTGACAGTGAGGTTTTGATACATGGCTACGAGGAGTATGGTGAAGGGCTTCTGCCTAAGCTAAGGGGGATGTTTGCCTTTGCTATTTGGGATTCAAAAAAGGAAACCATGCTAATAGCAAGGGATTACTTTGGAATTAAGCCACTTTATTATACTCAGAATACCACCGACAATTCTCTTATTTTTGGCTCTGAAATAAAGGCCTTTCTAAAGCATGCTTCCTTTAAAAAGGAATTAAACAAGGATGCTTTAAAGCCATACCTAACCTTCCAATACTCGGTGTTGGACGAGACCTTCTTTAAGGGAGTCTATAAGCTTAAGCCTGCTCATTATATGATTTATAAAAGAGGGCAAATGGAGATAAAGCCCTATTGGAAGCTGGACTACAATGAAAAGGAAAACACCCTAAAGCATTATATAGAGGAAATAAAGGCCACCCTTCAGGAGTCCGTTGATTACCATAGAATCAGTGATGTTAAGGTGGGCTCCTTTCTTTCAGGCGGGATTGACTCTAGCTATATAACAGCCTTATTAAAGCCTAACAAGACCTTTTCTGTAGGCTTTCAGGATTATGATGGGATATTTAATGAGACAAATCTAGCTAAGGACCTTTCTGATATTCTTGGTATAGAAAATTATAAAAAATTAATTAATGCCGATGATTGCTTC
>JAGXRF010000067.1 GCA_018335925.1 Flavobacteriales bacterium | reverse complement strand
TACCTGCCCCATTTGGTGCACTGAAATAGTTCCCTACAGTTAATCCAGGTAAGGTATAACTATCACATGCAGTTACATTAGATGGGGTGTCTACATTTGGTGGGGTTACTATCGTAATATCAAAGCTATTCTCCGCAGTACAATTTGGAGTAGTACCAGTTTCTGCATAAACATACATCGTCATGCTCGAAGTAATACTTTGTCCTGCTGTATAAGGGGTACCCGTGCCGTTTGGACCTGAAAAATAATTCCCTACAGTTAACGATGGCAACACATAATTGTTGCAAACAGTAACGTTGGAAGGGGAGTCGGGGACCGGAGTTGAAAATACATTTAAAGTAAAACTACTCACACCAAAACTTGCAGCTATTGTATTGCTTTGTACTCGAACGTGTATAACCGTTCCATTATTCGCACTAAAGCTGTTTGCTGGATTGATTGGGCTTACATTGTTCTGTGCATCTGCTGCAGTGAGATGGTAAGTAACCGTGTGATCAGCAGCCGGCACTCCGTTTAAAGAATTGGCATTTTGTAAAGTTAAATCAAACGTAGCAAAACCATCGTTGTCTGTATCACACAAAGACATATCTTGCGGCAGTGGGTTTAAAGTACAATCCACAAAATTGATGTCAAAAGACCGAATTTCAATGCAATTAAAATTAATGTATGGAAATGACATATATATGGTTTGTGGTCCGTTTGCAACAAATGCACTTGGATTCGGTATTGGGTTCGCTAAGTTTTCCGCATCTGCTTCGGAAGTATGAAAGTAAATTCCATCGAACGCTCCAGCACTAACTGAACCTAATGCAATTGGAATATTTGATGTTAAATTTACTGTTTGTGGTGCAGTATTTTCACAAAAAGTAAAGTCTTCTGGGTCATTTAAATCAGATTCCAAAAAGGTAACGGTTCCTTGGCCACTAACAGTAAAAGGTTCGCCACAAATGATCCATGAAACTACAGCTGTGTAGGTAGATGCAACGGTTGGTGATACATCAATAGTATTACCTTGCCCCAATACATTTCCATTACTATCTAACCAAGTTATAGTTGGGACAACAATGGCATCATTAGGGGTAAATCTCCAAGCCTCTTGATTTGCTGTCCATGCACCTGTGTTTCTTCCAGGTGGGACATGTGCGATGTTGCCTGCCGCATTTTGAATACCAATAACACCTACACCATTTTGCCAAGATAAACAAGGAGTTCTTTTTTCCACATAAACATCTATCACATTGGTACCTTCATATAATACAATTTGAGATGTTTGCAAACCAGCAGTAGCTCCGCAACCGAATTGCGGTAATTCAGTAAAGTTAGCAACAAATCTTCTGTTAGGTGCTGTACCAGTTATAAACCAATTAACATTTTGGGTAGCTGGGTTAACCAATGGTCCTGCTGGAGTTGGCCTTCTATCGGTATCTTGGTAAACTCCATAAATAGCATTTCTAATTGGAAAACCTTCATTTGGAATAGTTTGAGAAAATGACCAGGGGCAAAATCCATCAGGCATATGATTTGTGATACCATTGTTAAAGGTTACAACTGAATTTGTCCCAACCAAACATGAATTATAGGATTGTCCATAAAAGCAGAAAGGAAAAGGTAAGGGAAAAGTTGGAGACCACCTATCATCTGCATTATTATCAAAAAGTTGCCCTCCCAAAAAAGGAAATAATGGCTGATAATTAATTTGTTGTACCGTATAATTTTGATTTGGGCTTCTAACTTGTGTGTATACGGCCTCTAGAGTAACTGTTTCTCCCGGAGCACAAGCTGTTTGAGGTGCTACTATAACTACAATTTGAGGAACATTTTGAGCATTAGTAAAATAAATAACTAACGTTAGTAAGTAAAATAGTTTTTTCATTTTTGTTTGGTCATAAAAGAGGGGTTAAAAATAGAAAAAAAATTGAATGTTAATGTAATATTAACAAACAATCGTTGTAGTTAAGTCCTTAAATCATAAGCAATTTTACAAACCAACTTTTTTATCAAATCTTTAGGCAAATACATTTGCTTTGGATTGTTATCTTTGCAAACTAATTTAAGACCAAATTTTACATGTGTACTTTTGAAGATTCTCATGATACCATAGGCGAAAATCATTTAATGACCAATGTGGAAAATCCACTATTGGAAAATGCTTTTGATATTTCTGACGAGGAAAAAATTGAAAAAATTAAGAAAGATGTAGCCAATATCTTAACCATTTTAGGAATGGATCTTTCGGATGATAGCATGAAAGGCACCCCAAATCGAGTCGCAAAAATGTTTGTAAGAGAAATTTTTGGTGGGTTAAACCCAAAAAATAAACCAAGTCATTCCACCTTCGAAA
Organism: Flavobacteriales bacterium; assembly: GCA_018335925.1. Taxonomy (GTDB): domain Bacteria; phylum Bacteroidota; class Bacteroidia; order Flavobacteriales; family Flavobacteriaceae; genus Flavobacterium. The sequence continues at coordinate 3,092 of JAGXRF010000067.1, read as the reverse complement.
ATTCGTATAAATACGGAGAAATGTTGGTAGAAAAAAACATTACCGTTTATTCTACTTGTGAACATCATTTACTGCCTATTGTAGGAAGAGCACATGTAGCGTATATTTCAAGCGGAAGAGTAATAGGTTTGTCAAAAATGAATCGAATTGTAGATTATTTTGCGAAGAGACCTCAAGTGCAAGAGCGTTTGACCATGCAAATAGTGAAAGAATTACAAAAAGCTTTGAATACCGAAGATGTGGCATGTGTGATTGATGCCAAACATTTATGTGTAAATTCCAGAGGTATTCGCGATATTGAAAGCAGTACCGTTACCGCAGAATATGGTGGAGCTTTTAAAAATGAAGCGGTTAAAAAAGAATTTTTAAATTACATACAACTCGATACCAAATTCTAATTTTTCGGAGCAATACTTATGAAACTTTTCGAAACCCAAAACTTACAAATCTATAATTCTATCAAAGGGAAAAAAGAAGTTTTCCAACCCATACTTCCCGGTAAAGTTGGAATGTATGTTTGCGGACCTACGGTTTACAGCCAAGTCCACTTGGGAAATGTAAGAACTTTCATGAGTTTTGATGTCATTTACAGATATCTTCAACATTTAGGGTTTCAGGTGAGATATGTTAGAAATATAACCGATGTAGGGCATATGGTGGATGATGCAGATGATGGAGAAGATAAAATTGCTAAAAAAGCAAGATTAGAGCAAGTGGAGCCGATGGAAATTGTACAACGTTATACGGTGGACTTTCATCAAATTTTACAGAAATTAAACTGCTTGCCACCAAGCATTGAACCAACTGCTACCGGACATATCATGGAGCAGATTCAAATTGTACAACAAATTTTAGATAATGGATACGCTTATGAATCTAATGGCTCGGTGTATTTTGATGTGGTAAAATTTAACCAAGATTATCAGTACGGCAAGCTAAGTGGTAGAAATTTAGACGAAATGCTTGCAGTAACTCGAGATTTAGATGGAAGTTCTGATAAAAGAAACGCACAAGATTTCGCTTTATGGAAAAAAGCAGAGCCACAACATATCATGCGATGGTCTGCACCATGGAGCGATGGCTTTCCGGGTTGGCATTTGGAATGTACTGCAATGAGCACCAAATATCTTGGAAAAAAATTTGATATTCATGGTGGAGGGATGGATTTAAAGTTTCCGCACCACGAATGTGAAATTGCCCAAAATGAAGCTTGTACCCATCAGGAACCGGTAAATTATTGGATGCATGCCAATATGCTGACCTTAAACGGGAAAAAAATGGCAAAATCTACCGGTAATAACATTTTGCCACACGAAATTTTTGAAGGGAGCTCCCAGTTTTTAAGCAAATCTTTTGCTCCTTCGGTAGTTCGATTTTTTATGTTACAAGCACATTATCGATCTATTTTAGATTTTTCAAATGAGGCCATCATTGCAGCTGAAAAAGGTTTTAACAGAATGATGGAAGCAATGGATTTGTTAGAGAATATTCCAACGAGTCAAGAATCTACCATCGATTTATCAGAATGGATAAAAAGTTGTTATGATGCCATGAATGACGATTTTAATACGCCTATTTTAATTGCTCAATTATTTGAAGGAGTAAAATATGTGCATTTGATTAAAGACCAAAAAGAGTTTATTACTGAAGCAGATAAAGATCTTTTGAAAAATACTTTTCATCAGTTTATTATCGATGTACTGGGAATCACCATTGCAAAAAACACTGAAGACCAAAGCAATTTGACTGACGGATTAATTCAATTATTGATTGAAATGCGAATGGAAGCCCGTATCAATAAAAACTTTGCGTTATCGGACCAAATCAGAGATCAATTGTTAGCACTTGGTGTGCAACTAAAAGATGGTAAAGACGGAACAACTTATACACTTAATTAAAGATGCATTGGAAAAAAATAATCATTTTTCCGTTCGTGTTTTTAATACGTTTTTATCAAGTGGTAATTTCTCCTTTAAAGCCTGCTACTTGCCGATTTCAGCCAACTTGTTCACAATATAGTGTAGAAGCTTTGCAAAAGCATGGTATTATTAAAGGTTCGATTTTGGCATTTAAAAGAATTACAAGCTGTCATCCTTGGGGAAAAAGTGGATACGATCCAGTTCCTTAAATTTTAATTTTTCTGTAGCTCATATTTAACTACATTTACAAAAAAAAATAGATTTTATGATTGCATTACATCCAGTTTGGAATCCTATCGAAGGCTTTGAAATAGGGAATTTTACCATTCGCTTTTACAGTTTAATGTTTGTAATAGCATTTTTACTGGGATGGTATGTAATGAAAAAAATATACGACAATGACGGGATTGGAGAGGATAAGTTAGATAAAATTTTCTTGTATTCCTTTGTTGCTATTTTACTAGGTGCCCGATTGGGTCATGTGATTTTTTATCAATCAGAATTGTTTAAAGAAGACCCTCTTAGTATTTTATTGCCAATAAGCACCAAACCAACTTTGCACTTTACCGGATTTGCTGGTTTGGCTAGTCATGGTGCAGCAATAGCCATGATTGTTGCCATGTTTATTTATAGCAAGAAGGTAGTAAAGCTTCCTGTTTTATGGACTTTAGATAGGGTAGTGCTACCTGTTTCGTTAGGAGCTGTTTTTGTACGTTTAGGTAATTTTTTTAATTCTGAAATTGTTGGCAAAGCAACCGATCATGCCTTCGGAATTCGATTTATCCAAGATGCTATTTCTAAAAAAGAAGCAATTAACATTACACAAATCCCTGATTATCATGAAGCATACCAAGCCATTGCAACCGATCCGACCTACACCAAAGTAATGGACTTAGTGGTTGCAAAGCATCCAGCCCAATTATATGAAGCTGTTGGTTATGTATTTGTGTTTGCAATTTTGATGTTTTTGTATTGGAAAACCAAAGCCACAGAGCAACAAGGAAAAATTTTCGGTTGGTTTTTAGTTTTACTATGGTCTATCAGATTTGTAGTAGAATTTGTAAAAGAGTCGCAAGGAGGTTTTGAAAAATATCCGATGTTTCAGTTTTTAAGTACCGGTCAATGGTTGAGCGTTCCTTTTATTATAATTGGCGTATATTTAATTTGGAACTC
>JAGXRF010000066.1 GCA_018335925.1 Flavobacteriales bacterium | reverse complement strand
CCCCTCGACTTGCATGTGTTAGGCCTGCCGCTAGCGTTCATCCTGAGCCAGGATCAAACTCTTCATCGTAGTTCTTTAATATTGTAAATAATATCAAATAATCTTACGCTAACTTACCTCTTATTTTTTTTCTCAATCTCTTGAGAAGTGCTGTCAATTCAATATGTCAATGAGCTTGTTTATATTTCATCACCCTAACTTACAAAACCTCGTTTTTCTAGTAACTCCGTTTGACTGTCAAAGCGGGTGCAAATGTAGAAACTTATTTTCTTTCTCCAAATTATTTTGAAGCTTTTTTTTAAATATTTTCTAAGAACTTCATTTGCAATATCCTAAACTTTTTTCGCTCGCAAAATCCAATTTTCATTGCGTTTAGGGAGGGCAAAGATACTTACTTTTTAAATCAGAAAACAAATTTTTTGAATAGATTTTTGAAAGAAAATAATAACCCACCTATTCAACAAGCATTTACAACTTAAAAATTTACCCAATTATCATAAAAGGACAATTTAGCATGTGTTTTAAAAAGCATAATTGCTATATATTTGCACGCAAATTTAATGAATCATGATTGAGTTAATTTTTCCTGATGGAAATAAAAGAAGTTACGAAAAAGGAATTACAGCTATTGATGTAGCGAAAAGCATTAGTGAAGGCTTGGCAAGAAATGTATTGTCTGCTTCATTTAATAATAACACGATTGAAACTGTAACAGAAATTCACGAAAGCGGAACCATTCAATTTTTTACATGGAATGATATAGAAGGTAAAAAAGCATTTTGGCATTCTACTTCGCATGTTACGGCACAAGCTATTCAAGAGTTGTACCCAGGAGTAAAATTAACAATAGGTCCTGCTATTGATAATGGCTTTTACTATGATATAGATTTTAATGGTCAAAGTATTACAGATAAAGACTTTGAAAAAATAGAAAAAAGAGTTTTAGAAATTGCTAAAGAGAACCATCTTTTTAAAATGAGAAGTGCTACAAAAGTAGATGCTTTGGCATTTTATCAATCAGAAAACAATCCTTATAAAGTAGAACTGATTGAAAACTTGGAAGATGGCACCATTACTTTTTGCGACCATTCCACCTTTACCGACTTGTGCCGAGGTGGTCATATTCCAAATACTGGACTAATTAAAGCGGTTAAAATTTTAAATATTGCAGGAGCTTATTGGAGAGGTGATGAAAAAAACAAACAATTAACTCGGGTGTATGGGATATCATTCCCAAAACAAAAAGATTTAACCGACTATTTACATCTTTTAGAAGAAGCCAAAAAGAGGGACCACAGAAAACTAGGCAAGGAATTAGAGTTATTTACTTTTTCAGCAAAAGTTGGACAAGGTTTGCCTTTATGGCTGCCAAAAGGTGCTGCTTTGCGCGAGAGATTAGAAAACTTTTTGAAAAAAGCCCAGAAGAAAGCTGGATACGAACAAGTAGTAACACCACATATTGGGCAAAAAGAATTATATGTTTGTTCAGGTCACTATGCAAAATATGGAGCGGATAGCTTTCAACCAATTCATACTCCTGCAGAAGGGGAAGAATTCTTATTAAAACCCATGAATTGTCCGCACCACTGTGAAATTTACAACAGCAGACCTTGGAGTTATAAGGATTTACCTAAAAGATATGCTGAATTTGGTACAGTTTACAGATATGAGCAAAGTGGAGAATTACACGGACTTACCAGAGTAAGAGGATTTACCCAAGACGATGCACATATTTTTTGTACACCTGACCAATTAGATAGTGAATTTAAAAAGGTAATTGATTTAGTGCTTCACGTGTTTGGTTCCTTAGGATTTGAGAATTTTACAGCACAAATTTCTTTAAGAGACAAAGAAAAAGTAGAAAAGTATATAGGTTCTGAGGAAAATTGGGTAAAAGCTGAAAATGCCATTATTAATGCAGCGAAAGATAAAGGCTTAAATACTGTGATAGAATATGGAGAGGCAGCATTTTATGGCCCTAAGTTAGACTTTATGGTAAAAGATGCCTTGGGAAGATCGTGGCAATTAGGAACCATTCAGGTAGATTACAACTTGCCTGAAAGATTTGAACTTACCTACAAAGGTAGTGATAATGAATTGCACAGACCCGTGATGATTCACCGTGCTCCTTTTGGATCTATGGAAAGATTTATTGCAATTTTGTTAGAACATACCGCAGGAAATTTCCCACTTTGGTTGATGCCAGAACAAGTTATCATTTTGAGTTTGAGTGAAAAATATGAAAATTATGCTCAAAAAGTTTTAAAATTGTTAGAAAATCACGAAATTCGCGGCCTTGTAGATAATAGAAACGAAACGATTGGTAAAAAAATTCGCGAAGCAGAATTAAAAAAGATACCTTTTATGTTGATTGTAGGGGAAGAAGAAGAGAAAAACCAAACAGTTTCGATTCGATTTAAAAACAGAGAAAACAAAGAACAAACCTCTTTATCTATTGAAGCATTTATTGCTTTGGTGCAAGAAGAAGTTCAAAAAACAGAAAAAGAATTTATTGTTTAACCAAAACTTTTAAGTCATAGCAATTAGAAACAACCACAGGAATGCTCCCAGAGAGCCAAAAAAAGATGCTCACAGAACCAACCAAGGAATTAGAACTCCTGAAGTTCGATTGGTAGGTGATAATGTAGAACCTGGGATTTATAAAATTACCGAAGCTTTGAGATTAGCTCAAGAGTTGGAGGTAGATTTGGTGGAAATTTCTCCAAATGCGGAGCCACCTGTTTGCAAATTGATGGATTATGGCAAGTTTTTGTATCAACAAAAAAAGAGAGAAAAAGAACTTAAAGCCAAATCAAGTCAGATTGTAGTTAAAGAAATTCGTTTCGGTCCTCAAACAGATGAACACGATTACGAGTTTAAAAAGAAAAATGCGGTTAAGTTTTTAAGCGAAGGTGCTAAGTTAAAAGCATTTGTATTTTTTAAAGGTCGTTCGATTATCTACAAAGAGCAAGGACAAATTTTGTTGTTAAGATTAGCACAAGATTTAGAGGAGTACGGAAAAGTAGAATCGATGCCAGTGTTGGAAGGGAAGCGTATGATTATGTTTATCGCTCCTAAAAAGAAAAAGTAAGTTGAAGTTGAATATCTATAAAATTGGTAAATTATGCCTAAAATGAAAACCAAATCCAGTGCAAAGAAACGATTCAAAGTAACCGGTTCTGGATTAATCAAAAGAAAGCACGCTTACAAAAGCCACATCTTAACTAAGAAATCTAAGAAAAGAAAGTTGGCTTTAACTCACGCTACTTTAGTTCATCCATCGGATGAAAAAAGCGTAAAAGAGCAATTGAGAATTATCTAATTTAAATTTAATTCTCCGGTTAAAACAATTCATAACCCTGTAATAGAGCAAGTAAGTACTTTGAAACAATAAGTCGCCTACTACAAAAAAAATTAAAAATTATGCCAAGATCAGTAAACTCTGTAGCTAAAAGAGCTAGAAGAAAAAAATTAATGAAACAAGCCAAAGGTTTCTTTGGCAGACGTAAAAACGTTTGGACGGTAGCTAAAAACGCTGTTGAAAAAGCAATGCAATACGCTTACCGTGATAGAAAGCAGAAAAAGAGAAACTTCCGTTCCTTATGGATCATGCGTATCAACGCAGGTGCAAGATTGGAAGGAATGTCGTATTCACAATTTATGGGCAAAGTAAAAGCAAATGGAATCGAATTGAACAGAAAAGTTCTTGCAGATTTAGCTATGAATCATCCAGAAGCTTTTAAAGCAATTGTGAGTCAAGTAAAAAAATAAACGTTTGTACAACTAAGATATTCAACTAAAACAAAAAACTCCCGAAATTCGGGAGTTTTTTATTGACTTAACTTAAAAGCTTAAGGAACTTTTGCCGTAACAGTACCTCCTTTTACACTTGAAAAAATAACCGTAGAACCTGAAGGATTCCCAGAAACTATCCATCTCACTTTTTCATGATCCATCCCTCCTACCTTACTAATTTCAATTTTTTCAGGATGGTATTTTTGTTCAGTAAACAAATTCAAATCTTCGTTTTGCACAGTCATCCCAGCTATTACTTTTGCACCTGACAAAATAAAATGATTTGGTCGCTCAATTTTGTTTTTTACATCAAAACTTGAGTGGGTAGGTATTACTCTTTGGTTCATTACAGTAGCAGTAACTATATACAAATTACCTTCTAACTTGGTAGTTTTTACATCAACTATTTCTAATTTAGGAGTTTGATAAGCATGGTAAATAGTAAAAGCCATGTTTCGATGTGCATCTTCTTGCAACATAAAGCCTGGGTGGTTTCGAATATAGTTCTTTTTAGGACCTCCAATTTCGATATCCCCAAATTGTGGGTGCTTAAATGGTTTCCATTCTACGTAAGCATCCCCAAACAACAAATATCTGTCAAACTGATTAAATTCGTCATTTTCCCATCTGGACCAACCTTGACTTTTTTGATTGAATAATTTATAAGAAGTCATCAACTCATTACTAAAGGTAAAAATACCTCTTGTTAAAGCCAAAAAGTCAATTTCACCACCATAAACAGTGTATAAATCTTTGTACAACACAAAATAATCATACCCCGGAATAATTTTTTCTCCCAATTTTCCAATCACATCATAGGCTTCTTTATCTGACCTGTCTATTAAAGCATCATCTTCTGCAGCACCTGGAGCTCTTAAAAACATCCCTCCGTAGTTGTGGTAACTTTGTGCTCCTGCAATATTTGGATGCTTCACTATAAAGTCTTTTACAGCTCTGGTTTCGGGTAAAGTTCCAGGATAAAATAATGCTCCGTTTTGCACATAATTTGGTTGCCAATTCCATGCCCAGTCTCTATTTGGGTCATAAGTTCCTTCCATATCTTCGTTTACCAATCCATCTCCATCATTATCTATTCCTTCATACCCTAACATTTCATATTCCCCTTGTTCGTCTCCTCTTACTTGATACATTCTGGTTGGAAATTTTGGATCTTGTTTGAATCTACCCGTTTTAGATTTTCTTCGCATCATCACTATATTTCCATCGCCATCTAAATCGTCTAATTTGTCCTCATTTACCAAGCCGTCTCCATCATTATCAAACGGACGTTGCCCGGTTCTGGATGAATTTGGATTATTGGCTTCATACAAAAACTTTTCTCTAGAATCCGGACTTATGGTTGGTAAAATGTAAAATATTTTATCTTTTAACAACTGGTTGATGAATTTGATGGTATAAAAATTTTCAGCCAAATACCAAGCGGTGTACATTGGAATTTCAACTCCTTGAAGTTCGTTGGCATGGATGCCACCATCAATATAAAAACCAGGTTTTTCATTGGGCTTTCCGGTTTTGTAATCGGTAATCTTTAAAGCCCAAATATCTCTACCTTCGAATGATTTTCCGATTGACTCTACTTGCACTAATTCTGGATAAGCTTTGGCCAAATCTTTACAAAATTGAGTGATTTGCTTATAATCGTGGTACCTATCCCACGACATTTTTACTTTTGGATTAGAAGGTGAGCCAATGGCTCTCATTCCGGTTAAATCTTCGGGAGCAATTTGAGCAAACCCAATCCCGAATGATAAAATTAAAAAGTAGGTATATAATTTTTTCATGATGTCTTATTTTAAATCAAGGGTAATATTAGAAACTCCAGTAGTTGCACAGCCAGACTGAATGGTTATTTTGCCACTTCCTTGTACTAACCAAGTTAACTCAAAAGATTCGTTTGGTTGCAAAGAAGCATGTAAATCGATTTTTTTACCAGCAATTCTTTTTTGATTTCCTTGCAAAACCAATTCAGTTTTTACTTTAGAGGTAAATCTAACCTTATCTCCTAATTCTGCATAAGATGGCAATAAGCCTTTGTTGGTAATGGTTACAGTAATTCTAAATAAATTATTGTCTAACTTATCTACCTTTTGATTTGTAATTAACGTGGTTGGTAGCCATTCAAAATATTTTAAAAAGAATACCGAAGATTCTTCTATCGATTTTTCTAAATAAGAAAATGGAGGATTCCACATGGCATATGGAGCAATGCCTCCCACTTCTACTTTTTGACCTGGAAAGTCAGGGTGATTAACAGCAGTCCAATTAATAAATTGGTTGGTTAATTTTTCTTGATCCAACCATTTTAAAAAGATTTTTTCAGCAGATTCTGTTTTCTTTTCCATTTTAGCATCTTTCCCTTTGGTGGTATCTTTTGCAATATTAGGATACCAACCCGGATGTGCAAAGCTAAATTTACCAGAGTGATAGTACATGGTTGCCGAAAAACTTCCTTTAGGGATGGCTAATTTAGTGGTTTCTTTTGTTTTATAGGATTCGTTAAAACCTTTGGAAACTTGTTCTTGCACTTTCACATCTTTTTCTAACCAACTTCTCACAATTCGTTGGGTTGCAGTTTTGGCATCGTACTTATATGCCTCAGATAGATTATTTTGTAAAGCAAAGTGAAAAACCGAATGAATGTTGGGTTTTGACATTACAAAATCCATGATGGCTCTTGTTTCTGGTTCGGAAACAGCATAAATTCCAGAACCTTTTTCAAAAACCGGATAATCAAAAGCAAAGTTTTTATCGATAATTACTCCATCTGAAGCATCTTCATTAAAGATTCCGTTTTTATTGTTATCTATTCCTTCAGTGAATAATTTATGAGTCCCAACTTGATTTTTAGAAGCATCTGCAAGCACCATCAATCTGGCATCTTCAGCATCTATCATGTAATTTCCTGAGGCATCTTCCACACGCATTAAGGTAATCATACCATCTTTATTTAAATCTTCCAATGGATCATCGCCTATTATGCCATTTCTGTTGTCATCAGAAGCAAAATCATTACCTCGCTTTTCCTGTTTTAATTTCTGAAAATAGGCAACATATGCATCTGGATTTCCAACCAATAAAAAGTAAGCGGTTTTGTTGGCTATTAAAGTTTTAAAATTTGGTGATTGTACCAATTTTTGCATCCATAAAAAATTGGATTGTACTCCAGCTGGATGGTTGCCATCTAATCCGGAAACAAATAAAATTGCTGGTTGGTTGTCAGCCCCAAATCGGGCAACCCAAAGATCTCTTCCTCCTCTGCTTTTTCCAATACTTGTTAAGCTACCTTGGTTTGCTTTGGTTAAGTTTTGTAAGTTTTGTTGGACTTGTTCCAGTGTTAAATAATTCTTGGTGTCTTGTCCATTTGAATAAAAGACAATCAAAAAAAACGACACCAAAAACACATAAAAGTTTTTTAGGTTCATAAGAATTTGTTTTGTTAGAATGCCCTAAAGTATAAAATCAACGAAATATAATCGTTAAAAAAATACCAATAATGAATTTCTACTCACTTGATAAGTAATTCATACCTTTGTTTGAATATAAAATAAAAAATATGCGAATTTGCATTATTAATGGTCCTAACTTGAATTTATTAGGCAAAAGAGAGCCTGAAGTTTATGGCGTTACATCATTTGAAGCATATCTTTCACAACTTCAAAATAAATATCCCGATATTACTATCGATTATTATCAAGATAATGTAGAAGGAGAAATTATCAATTTGTTGCATCGTGCAAATGAAAATTATGACGGTATATTGTTAAATGCCGGAGCTTATACGCATACTTCTGTAGGAATTGGAGATGCTGTAAAAGCAATACAAACTCCAGTTGTTGAAGTTCACATAAGCAATACTTTTTCTCGTGAAACTTTCCGACACCAATCTTTTATTTCTGCAAATGCCAAAGGAGTGATTATTGGTTTTGGTCTATTGAGTTACGAACTAGCTTTACAATCCTTTCTCAATTAAATTATTTTGAAAAGTACATTTCTACCCTTACTAATTTGTTTTTTAGGTTTACAAGTTCATGCCCAATTAAAAGGATTGGTGCAAGACCAAAAACAAAATAAAATCTCTTTTGTCAACATTTATGTAGAGGGTACTTATATTGGTACAACTACCAATGATAAAGGTGCTTTTGAATTGCCTTTAAAAGAAGTAAAAGAAAATTTTGTGGTAATTTTTCAATGTTTGGGATTTAAAACACAAAAACACCATTTACAAAAAAGCAATTTACCAAAACAATGGGTGGTGACTTTGGTAGAAGAAGATGTTAGTTTACCAGAGGTAGTAGTTAGCTCAAAAGACAACCCTGCCAATGGAATCATTAAAAAAGCCATTTCATTAAAAGAAAAGAACAAAGAAAAAACCGCAAGATTTACTGCTGATTTTTATTCCAAAGGGATATTCAAGCTAAAAAACGTTCCTAAAAAAATTCTCGGGCAAGAAATTGGAGATTTTGGTGGATCATTGGATTCTACTGGTTCTGGAATAATATATTTATCGGAAACTTTTTCTAAAATTAAATTTGAAAAACCTGACAATTTAAGCGAAACTATCTTGGCAAGTAAAGTAAGTGGAAGAGATAATGGATATAGTTTTAATACTGCAAGAAGCACTCGCTTTGACTTTTATGACAATACTTTAGATTTTAGTTTACCAATTATTTCGCCTATTGCAAATCAAGCTTTTCAATATTACAATTTTAAATTAGAAGGAACTTTTTTTACGGCTGACAATCAGTTAGTAAATAAAATTAAAGTAATTCCGAAAAGAGACCCTGAACCTGTTTTTGAAGGGTATATTTATATTTTAGAGGATAGTTGGGCTATTTATGCGGTGGATTTGCATTTAAAAGGATATAGAGGAAATAATGAGTTTTTGGAAAATCTAAACATTCAACAAAGTTTTTCTTATAATGCAGAAGAAAATATTTGGGCCAAAAACATCCAAACCTTGGATATTGTTGCCGGAGCTTTCGGCATCAAATTTCAAGGAAAATTTCAGCATGTATTTACCAACTATGTGTTTGTGCCAGCCTTTGAAAAAAAGACATTTACCAATCAACTAGTTCGGTTTGAAAAAGAATCGAACAAAAAAGACTTAACCTTTTGGAACAATGAAAGACCAGTACCATTAACGGAAGAAGAAAACAACGATTATGTAATAAAAGACAGTATTCAAAAAGTTAGAACGTCAAAAACGTATATGGATTCCACTGATGCTATTAAAAATAAATTTAAATGGAACAAAATAATTTCCGGTTATACCTATCGCAATAGTTTTGAAGAAAAAAGATTTGGTTACAGAGGAATCAATAAACTTGCACAATTTAATACAGTACAAGGATGGAATATAGAAACCGGTTTTTATTATTTTAAAGAAAATGACGAGAAAAACACTTTTAAAACATTTGGTTTAAATATTCAATATGGATTTGCAGATGAAACTTGGAGACCTGTTTTGTATTATCGTGAACGTTTTAATAATATAAATAGGGCTACTATTTATGCAAGTATTGGAAACACAGTACAGCAGTTTAATAGTAAAAATCCTATTAAACCAATCATTAATAGCATCATGACATTGTTTTTGAAAAACAATTTTATGAAATTATATGAAAAGAATTTTGTGCAAGTTGGCTACCAACAAGAATTGGTTAATGGGATATACTTTTACGGAACTATGGAATATGCCCACCGAAAGCCATTGTTTAACCGAACCAATTATAGTTGGAGTACAAGAAATAAAGAATACACTTCCAATAACCCACTAGAACCTCAAAACCAATGGTCGACTGTAATGCAACCACATCAAATTTTAATTGTAGATACAGAACTTCGATTCAGATTTGGTCAAAAATATATTGAACGACCTGATGCCAAGTTTAATTACCGTAATACCGATTATCCAACTTTTAACATTAACTATCGTAAAGGAATGCTATCAAGTATACACGATTACGATTTTGATTATTTGGCTGCTTCTACGTTTTATGACAAAACGTTTGGAAATAAAGGAACGTTTGGAATTAACATTAAAGCTGGAACTTTTTTTGGAAGTAAAAGTGTCAGTTTTGCAGATTTCAGACACTTTAGAGACAACCAAACTAGAATTTCAACAGGGCAACCAAATTACGACACCTTTAATATTGCTCCATTTTATGAGTTTAGTACTGGAAATCGCTTTTTAGAATTCCATACTGAACATAATTTTAATGGCTATATTATGAATAAAATTCCTTTATTAAGAGCTTTAAAGTCGCAATTAGTTATTGGATATCACTTTTTAAAAACACCAACTATGAATCATTATGAGGAATATACCATAGGTTTAGATAGACTTGGTTTTGGTAAGTTTAAGTTTTTTAGAGTAGATTATATAAAAGCATTTGAAAACGGAAAAGGAAGAGATGGCGTGGTATTAGGTATAAAATTCTTAGATATTTTTGAATAAATAAAGCCAAAGCTTTAACACTTTGGCTTTTAAGGGTAGATATTTAAAAAATTAAGGAACAATAAACTTTGTAGTCAAACTTCCGAACTCAGTAACCAATTTAACTAAATAACTTCCAGTATTTAGTTGATTTACTGCAATGATTTCGTGGCTTACCTGATCAAATGTAAATTTGGTTAAAACTTCTTGTCCTAGCATATTAAAAACCTTCATTTCTTTTAATTCTTGATGTTGGTTGTTTTTGATATGAATGCTTTTGTCTTTTGAAGTGTAAAATAATTGAATATTATCTAATAACTCATTTGGATTGTTTGATAAGGTTTGGTCTTGGAAACGCAATTGAAACCTTTGATGATGGTTACCAGAGGTTAATGCTATGGTTGCAAAACCATTTCTTATGTTATGGTATATTCCTGTTTGCTGATCAAAAATAAAAATAGGAACTTCATCAGGTATATTTTCAACACTATCTAGGGTAAACTGAAAATTACCATTAGCTCCTGCTTTTACCCCAATTGGATACGATTTGGTGATATCAAAATTGCCAACTCCTTGAATGTTTAACAAAGTAGTGGAATTATTCATGATAAAATACATATCACTTGGCTGGTTATCGATATGCCTGCCATCAAAACCAGGGTTGAATCCATCATCCGCTTGGGCTCCCATAAAACCTATCAGCACCTGACGATGATGACCAGTGTTGGTATTGAAACCAACCCTAATTTTTGGAAAATCTATGACACTATTTGGAATATCTTCTGAATTATTTGTAAAATGATCTTCAGGATTTATTACGTCTTTTCCTTTCCCTGGCTTAAATAATGTGTTAGAAAACATGCCATCTTCTTTAAAGAAAGCTCTTTGCGAATTATTAAACTCTACAGTACCACCATTTGCATTTCCGAAAATAAAAAATCCTTGACCAACCGGAATGTAACGTCTCGCAATTTTTTCAGATGTCCCCATACCACTAATTCCAGCTGGTGCGATAGGAGGGGTAGCTCCAACCTTGGTTAAAGTTGCATACCCACCTTGGTAACCTGCCAAATTATGTGTGTTATTGGTTTCAAAATGTTCCCATAAATAAATGGCTCCTGTAATTACCCCTAAATTATCGTCAATAAATTTTTCTGCATCCAAAGCAGATGGATAAGGATTTCCGGAAAGGTTTAAATTATTTGGACCTACATAGGTGGTAATGTTTCCATTATTTGGTTTTCCTCTAAAAACATAATTTTGCAAACCCGACCCTACATTCCCATGTCCTTTCATAGTAAAACCTTGCCCTGATACAATAATTCCGTTAGGACCAGATTGTGTCCAATTAGCATATAAAGGCGTAGTGTTTTGAAATTTAAAGATCCAATAAGTACTTAAAGTAATGGGTGTAGTGGAAGATCCATTCAAACTACTGGTCCATTGAAATTGCAATGGATTGTTAGGGTTGGTACCATCTCGCATGATGTTATTTACAGAACCTCCATGATTTAGATTGGTTGCATGTATGCTTGAAACAGGAAATGACCAATAATTATAATTAAACCTGTTTTTGTGTCCTTGTTGGTCTCTTTCTACAAACCCAATACTTAAGGGATCTAAATCTGATTGAAAAGTTTGTACTAGTTGAGAACGTTCTATTAAATCAATTTTTCCATCTAATTTTAAGTAATGAGAAATCTCTAATTTAGTATTGTTACTTGCATTAATTTGACCTGAAACAAATAATCCAAGTAAAGTTTTATTTCCATTAGAGTTTACTGTATTGGTAACTCTTACAATATTCCAATCTATCGGAGTAGTTTGATTGATAATAGAGAGGCTGTTAGGAGTAGAATTAAAAATAGCATTTTTCCAAACTGACGGATTTTCCCAAGTCCCATCCATTTCACTTTCGTAGGGCAATGGGGCTGTTTGTGGCAAAATGGAAATTTTATCTGGCACCACCAAACATCCTCTATTGGTGTATAAAGAGTCATCGTCCAAATGAGTTCCTATAAACGAGTTCATGGAGTAATATGCAATTAAATTATTCCATAACAAGTTGCTAATATCATTTTTAGTAATATTTGGTGGTAATACTTTTCCTTTAATTCCATTTTGGTTTTGTTCTATCTCTTGGTTGATGATAAATCTAATTTCTTCTTTGGTAAGAGAACGATTAAATATTCTTAATTCATCCAAACTGCCTTTATACAAATCTTGTATGTCATTTTTATTAATAAACTTTGCACCTATAGTAAAAAAAGCATCCAAATTTGAAGGAACAATTGTTATATCAGCAAAAGTATCTTCAACACCATCTATCCATAAAGTTAGTTTTTGTTGGTTAAACGTTACTGAAACATGATGCCATTTAAATATTGGTAAAGCAACCGAACTTGTAACACCAAAAGTAGTTTCTCCAACTTTCCACTCCATTCTTATTCGATTATCTAGTGTAACATACATTTGATAACCTTCGTTTTGGTTTGCTTTTGCAAAAATAGTTCGTAAAGAATTATTTTGGTTATTGTTACTTAATTGTACCCAAACCATAATTGTAAAATCATGGTTTAATGTATTAACTTTATCTATTTTTACATAATCATTTATGCCGTCAAATGTAAGATGGTTAGGTTGTGTAGCTCGATGGGCTATGCCAAAAGTGAAATATTTGGTAGCATCAAAATCATACCAACCAATTAAATTATCTCCTTCGATTTTTAAAAAAACAGTTTCTACACCTTCTGTTAAATCTTCATTATTTGCTACTACCATTACATAAGCGTCGTTTATTGCCAATACTGGCAAACCAGAAGTAATAGAAAAAAGAGGAATACTAATTTCAACTGTGCCAACATCACCATTAACCTCTATAGCTTTCCATTTTCTTTGTACAATTTCTGTTTGAGTGGTTACTGTTTCAGGACCTAAATTAATTTGTAAAGGAACTCCAGAATTTGACATTGGAGCTCCGTTAGATCCCCAAAATAAAAAGTTTTGATCTTGAATAAAAGCATTATTATTTAATGAATTGGTTTCGAAAATTTTGCCAATTCCAATAGAAACTAAAGCATCGCTATGGGTGTTTTTAGATTGTTTTTGATTTAATTGACTTTTTTGATCTAAACCAATTGCAGCTACATCAAAAGCATAATTTTGGTTAGTGGTTGCATTCCAAATTACTACACCATCTGAATTTACAAAATTCCAATCAGATTTTCTGTTTATTACTGAAAGAGGTGAGTCAGGTTTTTGTAAAGAAACTCCATTTTTAATAGCTAAATAAGAATGTATTTTTTGTTGATTCTCGAATGAATTTGGTTCAGAATAACTAAAAATTTCCGTGACTTTTCCGTCTAAATATGAGTTTAACGAAAATCCATTTAATGTAAATTGCCCTGCTCCAATATTATAAATTAAATTTCGAAAATCAGTATGATTCAGAGGGGTACCCGTACCGGAAGTACCTGTAGTTGCGGTATGGTTATCCACTCTTTTGCCATTAACGTATATTTCTGCAACTGGTGGATTTATTAAAGTATTCGATTTCACATTTATAATCATCACATCTTGTCCCATTGAAGACAAATTAGTTGGAGCAAAACTTCTTCCATAAGAGTCTGCCCCTGGAGCACCAGATATGTTATAAGTACTTAACATATGAGATACCATAGCATTCTCATTAAAACGACTCGAAATTCTGCCTAAACCCAGCCCTGTGCCATCTTGTCCCATATTGTTTTTGGTAAACTTACCTGAGAAAGGTACCATTGAATTAGAAGTAGTTTTATTAAAAATAGAATTGGTTTGTACAACTATAAAATATTCATTAGTCCAAAAACCACCTTTCCCTTTTAAATGATTTTGTGCACTTCTGTTAAAATCTACCACTGGATTAAAATTGATATTTCTACTTGGATGGTTTCTATATACTGGAGCAAAAGATCCATAAGAACTTGCATGGTTATCAAAGGCCAAATCATTCCAAGTTTGTATCAACTCACCATCCTGCATATCCATAATCGCATCAGATTTAAGCCATAGCTTTAAGTGATTGTTAACGTTAGCAGGTCCATTAATCGGATTTGAAAATGGTTCAATTGGATTACCTCTTAAAACTACATTATCAATGGCAACTCCATTACCTAAATTAGTATCATTATCATCAGAAAAGAATATTCGAAATCTTACATTAGAACGATTGTTTAGCACCTCAGAAGGAAGTGTAACTTCCAAAAATTTTGATGGTGAATTATCACTTTCCGCATTAGTTCCTGTCCATCCGGCTGTATTATTTAATCCAGTTATGCTACTATTGGTATACCAATACAATCCTGATCCTCCATTCAAAACTGTCCAAGCACCATTATCAATAGAATACTGTACTTGTATCCCGTCTCCACTATCTGGCAACTCAAATCTAACATCCATAGAAAAGTACAAGTCTTTATATCCTAAAGTACTTATCATAGGGCTAGTTAAATAAATTCCCGTGTTTCTCAAAAAAGGTCTAGCATCGCTCCTAAAATAAAAGCCTTGCCCAATTAAAGGTGCTGAAGTTCTAATCCATGTCCCTACTCTACCGTCTACTGTGGATGATAGCCACCCTCCGCTACCTTGATCAAAATTTTCGTAATAAATTGTATGAGAAAAAGCCGGATAAACCAATCCATTTCCTTGTAAATTAAAACTAAAATTTGAAAAGTCATCTGAATTGTTAGAAAAACTAACACTTGCTGTTTTTACTCCAGTTGAATTGGAATTAAACCCGATAGTGAATGATGTGCTTTGTCCGGGAGCAATATTAGAGGCAGGAGCTTGAACTAACGAAAATAATGCTGCATGAGTACCAGTAAAACTAAATGTACCTATTGTTAAATTATTTACCGTACTAGTGTTAATAATGGTAAAAGTTTTGGTGTAATTTTCATTAATAAAAACCTCTCCAAAATCTGTGTTATTATTTAAAGAAGGGGTATTTCCTCCACCTGATAAAATAATCGAACTATTGCCTGTAACTTGTAATGTAGTAGGAGTTATTGCTGTAATTACCACTCTCCCATTGCCTCCAGCACCTCCAGAATTATTGGTATTGTATCCTCCTCCACCGCCTCCACCCGGTTGGGTTCCAGAAGTTCCTACTCCAGCACTAGTTCTACCGTTACCTCCATTTCCTCCTCCGGAAGGAGCAATTGCTCCATTTTCATTTGTGGCATTTACTCCATTGGTTGCACTTCCAGCAGAAGATCCTCCTCCTCCAGATCTACCTCCTCCACTATTTGATTGATCAGCACCATTTCCACCGCTATATCTAATAGTTCCAAAGGATGACGTTGCCGAGCCACCAGTTGCTCCAGTAGGACTATCGCCTACAGAGTTTCCTCCTTTAGCCATAACAGTACTAGCATTAAACACCCACGTATCTCCACCAGGTGATGAAGAATTTGAACCAGCTCCAACTCTTACCGAAATATTTTGCCCAGATGTAACTGAGATAACCGAACTAGCGTAAGCTCCTCCACCTCCACCTCCAGCACGGCTGTCATTAGTTCGAGTACCTCCTCGCCCTCCCGCTCCCCAACATTCTACTCTTATTTGTGTTATGTTAGCAGGAACTATGTATGTATAATCGCCTGGAGTGCTATAGGTGTTAACTTGGGCAACAAAAAAAGATGGTAAAAAGAGTAATAACAACAAAAACTCTTTTGGAAGATTTGATTTCATAGTAGTAGTAGGTTAGTTGCTATAGTAGATTTGGGATCTTTAAAGACAATAATGCTTTTTTACTAACTCATCATAATGTTATAGAAAAGTAAAGTATGGTTCATAGGCGATAAATTATCATGAGGTAAAAGTAGGAAAAACCGAAAATCAAGTCCAAATTTTTTATCGTTAAAATGCATATTTTATAGTTATATTGCATTTTTTGTAAGAAATTAAACAAATTGATTTTCTAAAAAATGTTGATTTTATTGGAATTGTAAAAAAAAATTTAAAAAAGGGTTTTTGTAAGAATAATATCGATATATTGTATTTATGACAATAACATCTATAAAACAATTATATTTTTATATAGTAAAAATCAAAAAACAAAATAATTATCATTTAAAAAAAAGACTTTACAATTATTTGTAAAGTCTTTAATGTTTTAGTAGCGAGGACGGGAGTTGAACCCGTGACCTCAGGGTTATGAATCCTGCGCTCTAACCAACTGAGCTACCTCGCCTAATCACATTTCTGAAATGCGAGTGCAAAGATAGCAATAAAACACAATCATACAAATATGAATCAAAAAATAAATTAGAAAAAATATTTTTTTTATATACCATTTAATTGATATATTTCGAAAAAATAAATTATGAATCAAAAAGTACGTATCGAAATGGAAATTCCAATCCATTCCTCTCCAATGCTACTATACCAATATATTTCAACTCCTTCAGGTTTAGCTGAATGGTTTGCAAATAATGTAAATTCAAGAGGCGAAATTTTTACTTTCTTTTGGGATGACGAATCGCAAAAAGCTAAGTTGGTTTCTAAAAAAACTGGAGAAAGAGTCAAGTTTAAATGGTTAGATGAAAATGATAAAGACACAGAATATTACTTTGAATTAAAAATTTTGGAGGATGAAATCACCAAGGATGTGTCTATTTTAGTAGTTGATTTTGCCGAAGAAGACGAAATCGAAGAAACCAAACAATTATGGGCCAACCAAATTAACGATTTAAAACATACCATTGGTTCTTTTTGATATGATAAATTATAATGGAAAAATAATTGCCCCCCTAGATGAATTTAGTTTAAATAGGGGGTTTTATTATGCAGACGCGGTATTTGAAACTATTAAATTAAGTAATGGTAAAATTGCTTTTTTGGAAGACCATTATTTTCGATTAATGGCATCAATGCGCATTTTAAGAATGCGTATTCCAAATTATTTTACCATGGAATGGATGGCAGAGGAAATTCATAAAACAACCCAAGCAACAAACGCTAGGGTAAAAATAGTAGTTTATAGAGATGCCACAGGTTATTATACTCCAGCTACCAATGAGGTTTCTTATGTTATAGAAGCTACTCTATTAGATAGCGAAAAATATATTCTTTCAGATTCGTTGCCTTATGAAGTTGAATTGTTTAAAGACTTTTATATTCCTGCTAATTTACTAAGCACCATAAAAAGCACCAATAAACAAGTACAGGTTTTGGCAGCAGTTTTTGCTAAGGAGAATGACTATCAAAATTGTTTTTTATTAAATGAACATAAAAACGTTGTAGAAGCCATTAATGGCAATATTTTTATATTAAAAGAAAAGGAGTTGGTAACACCTCCGCTTACCGATGGTGCTTTGAATGGTATTATCAGAAAGCAATTGTTACAAAAAAAGGAAATAAATGATATAAAAATTTTAGAAAAAACCATTTCCTCTTTTGATTTGCAATTAGCAGATGAAATATTTATTACCAATACCATTCATGGAGTAGTTTCTGTTACCAAATATCGAAAAAAGGAGTTTACCACCCAATTAGCACCGTTGGTAGTGGACTACCTAAACACTTTAATTTAAATTAGGATCTGGAGGTGCGTTGTACCATAACAAATATGAACCTCCTAATTCTTTCATTTTCTTTTTCCAAAAGCCAGAAGTAACTTGTTCAAAAATTTTATTTTCATATTTGTTGTCATAAACCAACCAAGTTTCAGATTCAATTTCTTCCTGAATTTGATGAGCATCCCAACCAGAGTATCCTAAAAAAAATCGAATTTTTTCTTTTGGAATCATAGAACGTTGCAACAAATCCTTTGTAATTTCAAAGTCCCCCCCCCAATAAATTCCATTTGAAATTTCTATACTTTCTGGAATTAGCTCTGGAATCGTGTGCATGAAATACAAATTATCTTGTTCTACCGGACCACCATTATATATAGTGTGAAATGCATTGATTTCTGGAATCAAATCATTTAAGGTATATGCCAATGGCTTGTTCAATATAAATCCAACCGAACCTGAAGTACTATGCTCAGCCAACAATATTACCGAACGATGAAAAGACATATCTCCAATAATACTTGGCTCGGCAACCAATAACATTCCTTTTTCTAAAATAGTTTTATGCATCTTGCCATTTACTATTACACAAAACTAAAGTTAATAAAAAAAATGATAGGTACAAAAAAAAAGCTCCTTAAAGGAGCTTTTTGACGTTTCAAGTACTTCAAAATTAGTTTACAGAACCTTCTAATTCAGCACCAGCTTTGAATTTTACTACGTTTTTCGCAGCAATTTTGATGGTTTTTCCTGTCTGTGGATTTCTTCCATCTCTAGCAGCTCTTTTAGAAACTGACCAAGATCCGAAACCTACTAAAGAAACTCTTCCTCCTTTTTTAAGAGTTGCTCCTACGTTGTTTAAAAATGACTCTAAAGCCAATTTAGCTGCTGCTTTTGAAATTCCAGCATCTGCTGCAATAGCATCGATTAATTCTGATTTGTTCATAGTTAAAGTATTTATGAGTTGGTTAAACAAATATATTAACAAATTTAGCAGATAATCCTTACCACGCAAGTAAATACGAGGGTTTTTGCAAAAATTGTTGATAAATAGAGGGAATTGTTAATATTAATTTTGCATATAAGCATATTTTTATCATTTTCTATACAAAATTCCCGTGGTTACTACCTTTCCAACCATTTAGCAAATCCTTTACTTGCATTCTCTTTTTACCTGGCAATTGTAATTCAACCATTTCTATCACCTCGTCTTTGGTACCTACCAACCATTTTTTATTTTCAATCAAAAATGCCCCAGGAGTTAAGCTGTTTTTTTCTTCAGAAATTTTTACTTCGTAAACTTTTACCAACAGTTCTGAATCATCATCTTCCATTAAATTTGTCCAAGCTGTTGGAAATGGATTCAAGCCTCTTACTAAATTTTGAATTTGTTTGGCTGATACATTCCAATCTATTTTGGTGTTTTCTTTGGTTAGCTTTGGAGCAGGGAGTAAGTCTTCGCTTTCTTGTTGTAAAAAAGTGGTTGCGTTTCCAGATTGTAAAAGATGTAAAGTATCATCAACTACTGTACAACCCAAATCCATCAATTTTTGGTATAAAGTACTCAGGTTGTCTTCTTTTAAAATTGAGATTTCTTTTTGTAAAATAACTGCACCGGTATCAATTTTATCATCTATAAAAAAAGTAGAAACTCCGGTAGATGGTAATCCGTAAATCAAAGCCCACTGGATGGGAGCTGCACCTCTTAATTGAGGTAATAAAGAACCATGTAAGTTAAATGTGCCAAGTTTTGGCATTTTCCACACGATTTCCGGTAGCATTCGGAAAGCTACTACTACAAAAACATCGGCTTGCAAGGATTCTAAAGCATTTAAAAAATCAGGATCCTTTAATTTGTTTGGTTGTAAGACTGGAATTTGGTTTGATTCTGCTAACTTTTTTACCGGACTACTTTGCAGTTGCAACCCTCTTCCCGCAGGTTTGTCAGGAATAGTTACTACACCTACCACATTCCACTTTTTTTCGATAATATATTTCAAAATACCCTCTGCAAATTCAGGGGTTCCCATAAAAACGATTCTCATGATTTGTTGATTTGTAATTGATTGACGGCATTATAAGCCAACAGATTTTCTTCTATTAATTCTTCCAAAATTTCTAGAAGAATATGTTGTTCTATAGTCATAGCCAATTGGAGTTCTTTGGAACTCATTGGTTTTTGTTGAATAAATTGAATAATGCTCTTTTTTATTTCTTCCTTATTTATAGGTTTACTTTTTTGTGATGCAAGACAATGTGAACACTTTCCACATTTCTGCTTCATAGGCTGGTCAAAATAATGCAACATATACTGCGGAATACAACTCTTGGTTTGCAATACCAATTGCTCCATTGCTTTCCATTGGTCAAGTTTTTTTTGGTTTTGTTGTTGCAAGTATTTTGCAGTTCTGGCAATGGTATAATCATCCTCGCGAACTTCCAAAAAAGTTATTAATACATCTGCCTTTTGATATTCATAAAATAGGAGACCTATGGCATGCAAATTTTGTAGTTTTTGAGCGATAATATCAGTAGAAGTTTGTAATAATTTTGCCAAATACTCTCTGCTAATCTCACAAACATGGTCAAAAATACCGGGATATGTTCGCATCATCATTAAAAGCAACTCTTTGTCGGTTGAATTTTGATGTAAATACTCTAAAATCTGACTTTGAGGCAACACTATTTGAGCCTTTTCATGGTGCATGGCTTGCCATTGAATTTGTACAATTCCCTGACGTTCTAAAAACTGTAAAGCAGAAGTGATAGTAGAAATTCTCCAAGCGTGTTTTTCCGCAAATGATTGCATTTCCAATGCATAGGTTTGTCCGATTCCTTCTCCGTAGGCAATTTGCAAGTGACTACACAACTGACGGTACATTTTTTGCAAAAACTCTTTCGGAATTATTTGCTGTTTTACCAATTGATCTTGGTGATACAAATCTTGTTCGCTATACAGCAAAAAACAAGAACTTTCTTTGCCGGCTCTTCCGGCTCTTCCAGACTCTTGGTAATAGTTTTCTACATTTTCAGATGGTTGCACATGAATCACCATACGCACATCCGGCTTGTCAATTCCCATTCCAAAGGCATTGGTAGCTACCATTACTCTTGCTTCATTTTGCAACCACATTTCCATGTTTCTCGACTTCTCTTCCAACAACATTCCACCGTGAAAATAAGTGGCTTTTATGTCATGTAAATTTAAATAAACAGCAATATCGGTTGTTGCTTTCCTGGTTCTTACGTAAATAATGGCACAACCGGTATTTTGGGTAAGTAATCTTCTTAGTTCAAAATATTTATCAGAGGTTTCCAAAAAATGGTATCGCAAGTTTGGTCGGTAAAACTCCGATTCCAAAATCACTGCCTCTTTCATTGCCAATTGCTCCAGAATGTCTTTTTGTACTAACTTGGTAGCAGTAGCAGTTAATGCCATTACAGGAATTTTTGGAAATAAAATCCTTAGTTCCTTAATTTTTAAAAAAGAAGGCCGGAAATCGTGCCCCCATTGCGACACACAATGGGCTTCATCTACAATAATATAACTAATTGGTAAATTGGAAAGTTTTTCAACAAACCAAGTATTTTGCAATCGCTCCGGAGCTAAGTACAGAAACTGATAATTCCCAAATTGTAAATTATCAAATATCCGAATCAAATCATCTTCAGGATAATAACCGGAGAGTTGCATGGCTTTGATTCCTTTACTTTGCAAAGCATCCACCTGATCTTTCATCAAAGCAATAAGAGGCGAAATCACCAAACCTATTCCGTCTTGAGCTAAAATCGGAATTTGATAACAAATAGATTTACCACCACCCGTAGGCATTAAAACCAAAGTGTCTTTTCCGAGCAACAAATTGGAAATAGCTTCTTTTTGCACTCCTCTAAAAGAGGGCAATCCCCAATATTGCTGTAAAAGTTGCTCTGGTGTGGCCATGTTACAATCTTTCTAAAACATAAGAAACTCTTTCGTGTATGGTTCCAGGTGGCACCACATATAATTGGTAACCATATTTTTCGTAAGTAGCTTTTAAATGTTGATCAATCAACTCAGCTTGAGCAAAAGTTTCGTATCGTTGGGCATCATTTTCGTAAATAGCTTCCCATGGAGGGAGCAAAAAAACGGCATCATATACATGATTTTGTGAAGCTTTGATAAATTTTTCAGGAATTTCTTTTTCTGTAAAATGCAAATAAGCTTCTACATCCGGAATACCCCTGTCTAAAAAAACTATACCCGAAAATTCTTTTGCTTCATAATATTGTTGCATTCTTCCTTCTAACAATTTTTCACTAAACAAGTATGGATCATGTAAAAACATTTGTTCAATACCTTGTAATTGAGCTTGTTCGGTTACATGCCTGGAAATTTCAGGGAAACAATAATATCCCAAATGCTTCAGTTGGTTTATCAAAGTGGTTTTTCCGGAGCTTGGTGCTCCTGTGATTACTATCTTTTTTAAATTACTCATATCCTTTGCAAAATGCACAAAAATACCAAGAATTCAAAGAAAATACACTATTGCCTTTTGGAAGCCTTTAAAAATTCATCTAAACAAAATTTACTTTATATTTGTGCCATATTGAAATGAATTATGAATGCAGATAAAGAAGCATTTTACAAACGCTTAAAAGAAGAACTTGCCAACACTTCTCTTTGGCCAACCTTGTACTTATACAAATTTATTGTGCCAACTGATCAAGAAAAAATTGAAACGATTCACCAAGCATTCAACAACTTGGGGGCTGTTATTAACACCAAAAGGTCTTCCAATGGCAATTTTACTAGTGTTTCTATTCAGGTAACTATGCAAAATCCTGACCATGTGATAGAAAAATACCAAGAGCTTTCCACTGTGGAAGGCATCATATCGTTATAAAAATATGACCGAACCAATCGCTACTACCCATTTACATTTGGAGTACAACTCTGAGAGAGAACATTTGCGAATTCCGGAATATGGCAGACATTTACAAAAGTTAATTGATTTGGCTTGCGAAATTCCTACCAAAGAAGAACGCAACAAAGCTGCCAAACACATTATTAATGTGATGGGAACTTTGAACCCGCATTTGCGAGATGTTCCTGACTTTCAACACAAATTATGGGACCAGATTTTTATTATGTCTGATTTTAAATTAGATGTAGATTCTCCTTATCCAATACCAACCAAAGAATTATTGCACTTAAAGCCAGACCCTTTGCCATACCCACAAAAAAATCCGAAATACCGATTTTATGGCAACCACATCAAATCGATGATTGATGTAGCTAATAGCTGGGAAGTAGGAGAATTAAAAGATATTTTGATTAAAGTGATTGCCAACCACATGAAAAAATCCTACCTAAGTTGGAACAAGGATGTGGTGGAGGATTCTGTTATTTTTGATCATTTGTTAGAATTATCTAACGGAAAAATAAATTTGCATTCTTCCCAACAAGAATTGTCAACCACCAGCACCTTATTGCGAACCAATAAAAAGGTTTCTAATAAAGCTTTTAATGGAAACAACCAACAAAACAATCCGGTTAAAAACAACCGGCCGAATTTTAAAAACAAAAACAAGAATTTTCACAAAAAGAACAAACCTAATCAAAACAACCTATAGACGAATTTATTCATGGGAACTTTTAAAATAGAAGGCGGTCATGCCTTAAAAGGTGAAATTACTCCACAAGGTGCAAAAAACGAGTGTTTACAAATACTTTGTGCCGTTTTACTTACAGATCAAAAAGTAACAATTCACAACATTCCAGATATTATAGACGTAAACAAACTGATTACTTTACTTGGAAATTTAGGGGTTAAAATTCAAAAAATAGGTGCTGGTTCCTACACTTTTCAAGCCGATGAAGTTAATGTTGGGTATTTAGAAACGGAACAATACAAAAAAGAAGGTGGAGCATTAAGAGGTTCAATTATGATTGTAGGTCCGTTGTTGGCTCGTTTTGGAAAAGGATACATTCCAAAACCTGGAGGAGATAAAATTGGTAGAAGAAGATTAGACACCCACTTTGAAGGATTTATTCAATTAGGAGCTAACTTTAGATACAACCGCGAAGATCACTTTTATGGTGTAGAAGCCACCAAATTAAAAGGTGCTTACATGTTGTTGGATGAAGCTTCTGTAACCGGAACCGCGAACATTGTAATGGCTGCAGTTTTGGCAGAAGGTAAAACCACCATTTACAACGCTGCATGCGAACCTTATTTGCAACAGTTGTGTAAGATGTTGAATAGCATGGGAGCCAAAATCACCGGAGTTGGTTCTAATTTGTTGCACATTGAAGGAGTGGAGAAATTAGATGGATGTGTACATCGCATTTTACCAGACATGATTGAAATTGGTAGCTGGATTGGCTTGGCAGCCATGACCCGCTCTGAATTGACCATTAAAAATGTGAGTTGGGAAAATTTAGGTGTTATACCGAATGTGTTTAGAAAGTTGGGAATTACTATTGAAAAAAAGGGAGACGATATGTACATTCCTGCTCATAAAGATGGCTACGAAGTAAAAACCGATATTGATGGATCGATTTTAACCATTGCAGATGCTCCTTGGCCTGGCTTTACTCCAGATTTATTGAGCATTGTATTGGTAGTTGCTACCCAAGCCAAAGGCGATGTATTGATTCACCAAAAAATGTTTGAAAGTAGGTTATTCTTTGTGGATAAATTGATTGATATGGGAGCAAAAATTATTTTATGCGACCCACATAGGGCTACAGTAATTGGTCATAACTTTCAGTCGCAATTAAAAGCAACTACCATGAGTTCTCCTGATATTCGTGCGGGTATTTCGTTATTGATTGCTGCTTTATCTGCCAAAGGAACGAGCACTATCCAAAACATCGAACAAATTGACCGTGGCTATGAACGAATAGACGAACGATTAAGAGCTATTGGTGCCAAGATTATAAGAGCATAGATTAAAACAAATTAAAGTAACAAAAGAGGTCAATTAGTTTAACTTATAAACTTTGACCTCTTTTTTATTGTAATAATACAAAGTAATCAATTGGCAAAAAATTAATCTTTTAGACTATATAAAATTTGTTGAAAATCAGCTTTGAATTGATCTTTTTTATCGGCTGCAGACCAAGAGATTACTTTATAAAATGCTTTTTCTGTTTCAACTACACCTACCAGATAAAAAATTTCTATTTCAGCATCTTGATCATAATAAGTAACGTCACTTTCAATAAAACTTATTTTGTCTTGTTTTGAAATCTTTGGCTTGGAAATTTTTCTATTTTTTTCGCCAACCAAAAAATCTTTTATGAATTCTTCATAAAACTCTGAAATTGAGGAAAAATTCATTTCAACTAAACTCAATTCTTCCTTCGTGTCATAAATTACAAATCCATATACATCTTTTATTACACTTTTGTATTGAATAGAAGCAGCTGAATTCAAACCACCAGTTTTACTCATGTAAGTAGGCAAATTTAGCTGAAATATGTGTCCCCCTTCATAAGTCTTCGTGGGTGTTTGGGCATAAATTATTTGTTGAATAAACACAAAAAAAATAAACAAAATTAATTTTCTCATTATATCATGGATTTTGATTAGGGAAATATTTAATGCAACTTTTTCACTTGCTCGGGTGGTGCTACAGTAGCAAAGTCGTTGGCCAAACGAACTACATAATCATCTAAAAGAGCTTGTACTCTTTCTATTTTTTTACTTTTTACAATTAGTCCGGCATGGTAAGCCAAAGGTACAATGAAGCAAATTTCAGGGTCATTAAATCCTGATAAATCAGGCCACTCATATTTGGAGAGGGTCAAAACAATCCCTGCAAATTCTTTTTTAGGTTTTGGTAGTTTATATTTGGTTCCATGTACCAAGGCATGTTCTATAGCTGCCCATTCTTTCCACATATTGATTCCACAAGCACCTTCTACCATTTCTGCCAAATGAGCCCCTCCTACTCTGCTAGATGTTTCTAAAAAATATATTTTTCCATCTTCATGGCTTTGAATAAATTCGGTATGCGTGGCACCGTTTTGCATGCCAAAGCATTGCATAACTTGCTCATTTGCTTTTAAAACATCCTGATATAAATCGCTATCGTATGGTATGGTTCTGCTTCTAAAAACTCCTCCTCCTTGCGATACTTCCATAGGAGTAGATAAGTATTGAGAAGCATTGGCATACAATACTTTTCCATGCCAATTGAGTCCATCGCAATGCAACACATTTCCTGGTTTAAATTGCTCTACCAAATAATAAATTCGTTGGTCTCCTAATTGATGGATATGATGCCACAAATCTTCCGTATTATGTACTTTAATAATCCCATTTGCAGAAGCTTCCGAACGAGGTTTTAATACCCATGGAGCAGGAACTGTATCTGCAAAATGCTGTATATCTGCATCGTGAAACAAACTGCTGAAAGCCGGAACCAAAACACCACCTTCTTTTGCTTTCATTCGCATGGCTAGCTTGTCGCGAAAATACCTTCCGGTAGTTTGTCCCATTCCCGGAATGCGAAGATGCTCTCGCAAATAGGTCGCTTTTTCCACATCAAAATCATCTAGTGCTATAATCGCATCAATTTTGGTATGTCTGATAATCGCAGCAACACCATACAACAAATCTTGCATGTTCCAATCGGTATCTTGCCCGGGCATGTAAAAAATATCATCTAGCGATTCACGAGCCCAAGGTTTGTCTTTTAACTTTTCAGAAGTCACCAAATACACCCGATTGCCAAGAGCTTTCATGGCAATTAAAAAATCGTTTCCTTTAAAATAATTGGAAATACACAAAAATGTTTTTGAAGAAACCATCCCTATCTTTTTAAATTGTGAAAAAAGTAAATGTAGGGAATTCTACTTTTTAAAACAATAGTAAAAAATTTTACAACGTTTTCGTTAAAAAATTACAGGAAATGAAATAAAAAACCAATTGAATTAATTATCCCAACTCTTGCAACCATTGTTTTACCAAGGTTACCCCATAACCTGATGCGTGTTTTCCTTTGGCAAAAGCATCATCAACAAAAGCCACACCAGCAATGTCAATATGGACCCATGATGGATGATTTTCGGTGAAATATTCTAAAAATTTAGCCGCACTTATGGCACCACCAAATGGTTTTTGGGAGTAATTTTTTACATCTGCCACATCGCTTTCTAGGTGCGAATCAAAATCGTTCCATAAAGGCATTGGCCAAACTTTTTCACCAACCTGTTGTCCGGCTGTAAACAATTGTTGCTGCAAGGATTCGTTATTGGTAAATAATGCTGCACAAACCGAACCAAAAGTAGCAACAGTACTTCCGGTTAAGGTTGCAAAATCTATCATAATTTCTGGTTGGAAATGACGAAGCAAATAAGTAATCCCGTCAGCTAAAATCAATCTGCCTTCCGCATCGGTGTCTGTAATTTCAATGCTATGCCCTGCATAACTAGAAATCACATCGCTTGGTTTGTATGCTTTTTGATCTACCATGCTGTCACATGCAGGCACTACTGCTGTAATTCGGTAAGACAATTGCTGCAAAGCAGCCCATTCCATGATACCCAAAACAGCTGCACCACCAGCCATATCGCATTTCATGTAGTACATTCCTTGCGTTTTGATGTTGTAACCTCCGGTATCAAAGGTAATGGCTTTTCCAACCAAGCCTATGTGTTTTTTGGCATTGCTGGGGTGGTAGTCTACTACAATAAACTTTGGAGCTTCTTCACTACCTTGGCAAACCGATAAAAATGCATGTAAACCAATAGATTTAGCTTCTTCTTTACCTATAATTTTGGTAGTTATATTTGGATGTTGGGTAAGTGAAACAGCAAAATTGGCCAGATAAGTTGGAGTAGCCTCATTTGGTGGTAAATCTACCATACGCATCACCGAAATTTGTGCTTGTGCCAAATGTTTGGCTTTTAAAATCAACTCTTCGGAATTATTTAAATCGGTAGCAATTTGAATAACAAAAGTGTTTTCAGAAACTACATCTTTTTTCTTTTTATAAAAATTTAATTGATAGGAAGCCAAAAAAATGCCAACCAATGCAGCTTCAAGATGTTCTTCCATCCAATTTTTTGGTACCAATAAATGAAAACCATTGGTAAACCATGCTTTATTTTGATGTAACAAACTTCTGAAAGCTAAAGTAATTTCATTGCACATTAAAGTAGTCCCTATTCCTAAAAACACCCACTTTCCATGCTCGGAAGTTTGTAAAAAATGAGTCCCTTTTTTACCTATAAAAACTTCTTTAGGAATATCTTGTCCCAAATAATTGATGCCATTTTCATTTTCCATTTCCGGAATAATCCAATCGCCTTGTAAAGTGTTTTTATCTTTGATAACAGAAATTTGGTAGTTTTTCATTTATTGGTCTTTTGTTGTTTGCTCGAAAGTTTCAGGTTTCAGGTTAGAGGCTTTTACCTAATTACTTATCACTATTTACTAATTCTCTTTGTCACTAAAAAACAGCCACTCCATTGCTTTTGGAAATTCGTCACTCCAATAAGTTTCGGTGTGTTTGCCATGTTCGTTAATACTGAGTCGCACTTTCATTTTATCGGTGTAATTTTCTTTTTCTAGCAATCGTTTTCTAAACTTTTTTACATGATCTACCATCGTTGCACTTTCGCTTCCACCTGCATACAAATACACTCTAAAATCTTGCGGATCATATAAATCTAAAAAGGATAATTTAATTTTAGGCACTACCCATAAGGATGGAGAAAAAATCATCAATTTTCCAAAAACTTCCGGATACATCAATCCCGAAAAAATACTTACCAATCCTCCCATCGAGCTACCACCTATACCAGTATGGGTACGCTCGGGTTTGGTTCGAAAATGTTGGTCTACAAATGGTTTTAAGGTATCTGCCAAAAAACGAATGTATTGTTTTCCTTGTCCTTGTCCTAAAACCGTATTTCCTACATTATATTCCAAAACCCTCTCTTTGTCAGCATGTTCTACAGCAATCACAATTACTTTTCCGATATTATACTCTGCCATAACTGCCAATTTTTTATCAATTTCCCAATTGCCATAGGCAGATTGTTCATTGAATAAATTTTGGGCATCTTGCAAATACATGACCGGATAACGTTCGTTGGTTTGGTGGTAATTATGTGGTAGTAAAGCCCAAACTTTTCTTTTTTTATTTAGTTGCGGAATTTCAAATTCTTGTGAAATTAAGTGTACTTCGGGCAAAAATTTCGATTTAAAAGGCAACCAATTGTGTCGCCATTTATACACATGTTCCCGTTGAATCCCTTTTTTTAACCTGGAAACTCTATTTTCTGTTCTATTGCCATATTGGTCAATTTCCACTTCGCTCCAATCCCCTCTTGTGAATTTGTACAACATGGGGTCTGGATAGGTAAAATTCTCTGGAAATACATAATGATAAAGTCCATTTCCTACCTTGTCCATACGGTATTGGCTGTCTTGGGTAATCCACTGATTAAAATTTCCGGAAATATATACAGGTCTATCATCATCTTCATCCGTGGTTAAGATGATGTTTAAAGTAGGCTCTTCAATAATAGTATCTATCGCTTTTTCTTTTGCTTCCATGCACATTTCATTTCTCAATGGCAAATTTGGTTAATATTTATAAAAAATCCTAAAAGGATAAAATGGCTTGTGTGACTTTTTTTACTTGGACTTGTGTTAAGGTCGGACACATAGGCAAACTTAATATCTTAGCTGATAAGGTTTCTGCATTCGGACATTTGTTTTTTGTCAAATGTTCAAATGCCTCGTGTTGGGTATTGGCTTTAGGGTAATGAATCATGGTTTGAATACCGTATTTTTTTAAATGTTTTTGTAAAGCATCTCTATTTTCAGAGGTTATCACAAACAAATGATACACATGCGTACCTTTGGAAACAATATCTGGCAAACCAATCGATGCATCTTGCAATGCCTCTTGGTACCATAGTGCCACCTGTATTCGTTTTTGGTTTAGGGCATCTAAATCGGATAATTTATGCGACAAAAATCCAGCTTGTAAAGTATCCAATCGATAATTAAACCCAATTTTTGTATGTTGGTATTTTTCGGGACTTCCGTAGTTGAAAAGCGTTCGAACCATTTTTGCCAAATCTTCATCATCTGTAGTCACTGCCCCACCATCCCCCAATGCACCTAAGTTTTTAGATGGATAAAAACTAAACGCGGAAGCAATTCCCCAGCTTCCGGCTTTTTTTCCTTGAAAAGTAGCTCCATGGGCTTGGGCAGCATCTTCCACTACTAATAAATGAGAGTCTTCTGCCAAAGACTGAATATCAGTCATCGGAACCATTTGTCCGTATAAATGCACTACTAAAATTGCTTTTACTTTTGGAGTCACTTTTCTTTCAAAGTCAGCAGCTAAAGTATTGTAAGAATACATATTAACATCCACTAAAACGGGTTCTAAGCCTGCATGTACAATGGATAACACCGAAGCAATGTACGTGTGTGCAGGCACCAAAACCTGGTCACCTTCATTTAATTTTCCTAATTGTATCAACGATTTCCAAATCAATGTCAACGCATCCAACCCGTTGGAAACACCAATGGCATGTTGTGTGCCAATATATTGGGCAAATTGATTTTCGAATTGGGAAACCGAATCTCCTAAAATCCATTGCGAACGATTTAATTCGTTTTGCAATATTTGCTGAAAAGCATCTTGATAACTTGCATTGATACTTTTCAAGTTTAAAAAAGGAACTATATCCATACTTCTTGAATTAAAGGGTAATTTTTTAATTCAATTTCATAAATATCTTGTCGAATTGGCTTGGCTCCAAAACCTTGCTTCCAATAAAACAAACCTTCATTAATTTTTGTGCCTTTTTGTTCGTGAGAGATACCAAAGTCAAAACACTTTTTATGCGAAAAAAACTTCGTTAACAACTCATGGTGTAAAAAATCCAAACTACCCAATAAATTTTTGGCTTTGTTAGATGCAATATATTGGGAATGAACCACATGAGGCGAAATAAATAAAATGGTTCCGGCTACCATTTGTTGCTCTTGAAAAACTCCGTATAACTGAATGTTATCAGGAAATTTTTGTTGTAACATGAGTATTTCTTCTAAAGAGTGTACCGGTTTTTGTTGGTGTTTGTCTTGCAAATTTGGCAATAGTAATTCCTGGTAAAAGTATTCCCACTGATTGCTTAATTGCACATACAATTGGTTTTGTATCCCTCTTTTTACACCCGCTTTCCTGTCGGTAGTTAATTGTATGTCACTTTGCAAATCAACCACTTGACACAAATGACGCTCTTGTAATTTGGCTTTTGTAATAAAGGCTAAGTAAGAAAATTCATCTCTTGGAGAGGTCCCATAAAAACTAGGAATTTCTTTCCAAAATATTTTTTCAAAACCTTGTTGGTGTAAAAATTCTAATACCAAATAAAAGTACTTCATCCATTGCAAACTAGTGCACTTTTCAGCTACTACCATCCCTCCATAAGTTAAACCAAAATGAGAATAAAGGCAATTTTCTTTTACATGGGCAGGCAATAAGGCAACCAACTTTCCTAAGCTATTCTCAACCACCATCGAAGCATCGGTAAATAAATGTTGGTGATAGGTCATAAAATCTCGAAAAAACAAAAAGCTTGGTTGGCTGGCATGGGCTACCAAATGGTTCCATGCCTCAGTATCTTCTGGCTTAAAAAATCTTACTTTGAACAATTCCAAGGGTTAAAAAAATAATTTGTACATTTCGAAGTCAAATTGTATTTAGGTATGACCTTCTTCACAAAACGAAGATACCATTTTTTTGTTATCCTTTTGGGATGCTTCTGGTCGAAAATTACTTTTTCGCAAGAAGTCTCCATATACCAACAATGGAATGGTAGAGTCGATTTTACCATGATTGGCAATACCTTGAACCCAATGGAAAACTCCTTCCAAACCCAACCTGACATTTTAAGCAGCAGCAGTGCTTTATTGCAATTAAATGAAAATCAAACTATTTTAAATGCCTATTTGTATTGGTCTGGTAGTGGGACTGGTGATTTTGAAGTCACCTTAAACGGACAAACTATTTCTGCATCAAG
Organism: Flavobacteriales bacterium; assembly: GCA_018335925.1. GTDB lineage: Bacteria > Bacteroidota > Bacteroidia > Flavobacteriales > Flavobacteriaceae > Flavobacterium. The sequence continues at coordinate 5,224 of JAGXRF010000066.1, read as the reverse complement.
AACCTTTTCACATGTAAGAGTTTTTCCGAATGGCAACTTTTATTATTTTTCCGGATTTTCAGATATTACCAACTTAATTCAAAGCACTGGAAATGGTGACTATGTGTTTGCTGATTTAGATGTTTCCGCACATTTGTCCTTGCATTTTACCCGAAGAACTAATTATGCAGGTTGGGCCATTGTAATAGTGTATGAAGACCCTTCGCTGCCACTCAACCAAATAAACTTATATGACGGTTTGCAAGGAGTTCCTACTAATTTAAGTATCGAACTAAGTAGCTTGAATGTATTGGACAACGAAAACTCAAAAATCGGTTTTCTGGCTTGGGAAGGCGATAGCAATATTGCGGTTAACGAAAGTTTAAAGTTTAACGGAAATGTGCTAAGCAATCCTCCTTTAAACCCAGCAACCAATGCATTTAATGGTACCAACAGTTTTACAAATAGCTCCGATTTGTATAATATGGACTTGGATGTATACCCAATTGAAGATTTTTTGCAACCGGGAGATGAAACTGCATTGATTGAGTTAACATCTGGTCAGGATTTTATTTTGGTAAATGCAGTTCTTACCAAATTGAATAACCAATTGCCTGATGCCACCATTTTTTTACATGCCCCTCAATTGGTTTGTGATTCCAATGAAATTACCATTACCTACGAAGTAAGAAATTGGAATGCAACTAATTTTTTACCTGCTCCAACTCCGATAAGTTTTTATGCTAACGGACAGTTAGTTGCCACTACCACTACATTGTTTGACATTCCCATCGATGGGACTGAAAATGGCACTATTACTATATTAATTCCGAATGACATGCCAAATCCCATCGAATTAAAAGCTGTGGTAGATGATGCCGGAAACGGAATTGGCATCATCAATGAATTGGTAGAAAACAACAACGATTTTATAAATTCCTTCCAGTTAATCAGTGCTCCAATTGTACCGGAGATAGCTCCATTAAAATCATGCAATATTGGGTTTGGAAAAGGAATTTTTAATCTGAATGAAGTAGCAGCATCTTTGTTTTTAACATCCACCCAAAGTGTGAATTTTTATTACACAGAACAAGATGCACTAGCGCAACAAAACCCAATTCAAACTTGGGAGAATTTTGAAATAATTACTCCAGCCAATATTTATTTTCGCTTGGAAGAAGGCATTTGTTTTTCTGTTGGAAACGTGACATTGCAAACTAAAAACTGCCCTCCTATTGTGTATAATTACATTTCTGATAACAACGATGGCATCAACGATGTTTTTCATATCAAGGGTTTACGCGACATTTTTCTACAACACGAAATTTATTTGTACGACAGATGGGGAAGTTTGATTTGGAAAGGCAACCAAAACACTCCGGAATGGAGTGGAATTACTACAAAAGGCTATTTGCCAAGAGGTAACCAATCTCCAAAAAGAAGCACCTATTTTTACATTATATATTTAAACGACCCTGATTATCCGGAACCTTTAACCGGATATTTATTTTACCAACGACCAGAATAAAATCTTGTGATAGCTTGCTTAATAATGATGACTTACTTTTCCTAAAAAAATGTACTTTTGCAAGTATTAAAATAAAAGAACTATGGCACATATCACTTTAGGAGGAAATCCTATCAATACCATTGGAGAACTTCCGGCAGTTGGAACCAAAGCACCAAATTTCACTTTGGTTAAAGAAGATTTATCTACCATTACTTTAGACGATTTAAAAGGGAAAAAAGTAATTTTAAATATTTTTCCAAGCATTGATACAGGAGTTTGTGCAACATCAGTGAGAACTTTTAACCAAAAGGCTTCTTCTATAAACAATACTATTGTGTTATGCGTTTCTAAAGATTTACCGTTTGCACAAAAAAGATTTTGTGGTGCAGAAGGATTAGATCAAGTGGTAAATGCCTCTGATTTTAGAACAGGTGATTTTGGAAAAAACTATGGACTTACTATTGTAGACAGTGTTTTAGAAGGTTTACATTCAAGAGTGGTGATTGTATTAGACGAAAATGGCACAATAAAATACACCGAACAAGTTCCAGAAATTGCCCAAGAGCCTAACTACGAAGCTTGTTTAGCTGCATTATAAATGAATTCTAATTTTACCAAAGATAATTCCCTTTTTACGGGTCGATTAAAAAGTATTGTTTTTGCTGCCAAAGGTGCTTGGAAACTAATTACCACTGAACACAGTGTGATGGTGCAAACTAGCATTGCTATAATCATTACCATTTTAGGGTTTTATGTTGGAATTACAAAAATTGAATGGTTGTTTCAAACCCTTGCCATCGGGTTAGTTTTGGGAGTGGAAGGTTTGAATACCGCTGTAGAAAAAATGGCAGATTTTGTACATCCTGATTTTCATCAAAAAATTGGGTTTATCAAAGATATTGCTGCAGGTGCTGTGTTTTTTGCAGCAATAACTGCTTTAACCATCGGATTAATCATTTACATCCCATATTTTATTTAGTATGGCAAAAAAAGAAAAGAAAGTTACTCCAAACGAAATCGATCCAAAGTTGCCCAGCGTTAGTTTGCAATCAAAAACTACTTGGGGGATTTTTTTAATGCTACTGGCAGTGGCTCTTTTCTTAGCATACCTTTCTTTTTTTATTTATTGGAGAGAAGACCAAAGCTCCATTCATGCCATTACAGACAGAAGTTTTCAAGCTAAAAACTGGTTGGGCAAAATAGGTGCTTGGATATCGCACGTTTCTATATACCAAGGCTTTGGGGTGAGCATGTTTTTATTGGTTCGTTTGTTGTTAATTACCGGACTTTCATTAGTCACCAAATGGAGTTTTAAAAAATTACAAAAAACTTGGTTTTGGGATTTGTATGCTATCATTGTGCTTTCGGTAGCATTCGGATTTTTTGCCAATACCATCCCTGAATTAGGTGGTGTGGTAGGTTTTGAATTGAACGATTTGTTGCAGGACTATATCGGCTCAAGTGGTACAGGATTGATCATCGTATTTTTACTGGTGATTTATTTGGTGTATAAAGTGCAAATACCGGCTGAAAAAATTCAGCAATGGTTTACCAAAAAAGAAAAACCTGAAACCCCAGAAGTGCCATTATCACCTGTATCTGAAAGCTTGAAAATAAAAGACGAAGCTCCAATTGAAGAAGAAACTTCACCCATCAAATCTACCTTTGAAGTCAACAAAGAAGCTTTGAAACCTACTATTGAAAAAGCTTCAGAAATATCGTGGAATTCAAAAAATGAGGAGGAAGAAGACTTTGAGCCTGTATTGATAACCAAACAAACAGAAGCTCCAACAGAAGTTTTTGAAATAGAAGAAGGTTTTGTAATTGAGCAAACCATTGAAGAAGAAGCAGTGGAAGAAAACCTAGCCGCAAAATTAGTAGCTGATTTTGGGGAGTTTGACCCTACATTGGAATTAAGTAATTATAAATTCCCAACCATCGATTTATTGAAAGATTATGCAGGAGTTGGAATTACCATCAATCAGGAAGAATTAGAAGAAAATAAAAACCGAATTGTAGATACCCTTCGAAATTATAAAATAGATATTGCCCAAATCAAAGCAACCGTTGGACCAACAGTAACTTTGTATGAAATTGTACCGGAAGCAGGTATCCGTATTTCTAAAATCAAAAGTTTAGAAGACGATATTGCACTTTCGCTTTCTGCATTAGGAATTCGTATCATAGCTCCTATTCCTGGCAAAGGTACCATCGGTATTGAAGTCCCTAACCAAAAACCAACCATGGTTCCGATGCGAACAGTGATAGCTTCTCCAAAATTTCAAGAAGCAGAAATGGAATTGCCAATAGCTTTAGGAAAAACCATATCAAACGAAACCTTTGTGGTAGACTTGGCAAAAATGCCACACATGCTCATGGCTGGTGCTACCGGACAAGGAAAATCGGTTGGTTTAAATGCCGTATTAACTTCTTTGTTGTACAAAAAACATCCAGCAGAAGTCAAATTTGTTTTGGTAGATCCTAAAAAAGTGGAATTAACGTTGTTCAACAAAATAGAACGACATTACTTAGCAAAATTACCCGATACCGAAGAAGCAATCATTACAGATACCAGCAAAGTAATCAACACATTGAATTCACTTTGTATTGAAATGGATGATCGTTACTCTTTACTGAAAGATGCCATGGTGCGAAACATCAAAGAGTACAACCAAAAATTCAAAATGCGAAAATTGAATCCGAATGAAGGACATCGATTTTTGCCATACATTGTGTTAGTAGTGGATGAATTTGCCGACTTGATCATGACAGCTGGTAAGGAAGTAGAAACGCCTATTGCTCGTTTGGCCCAATTGGCAAGAGCTATCGGAATTCACTTAATTATTGCAACACAACGTCCGTCTGTAAACGTCATTACCGGATTGATTAAAGCCAACTTTCCTGCCAGAATTGCCTTTAGAGTATCTTCTAAAATAGACTCTCGTACCATTTTAGATACCCAAGGAGCAGACCAATTGATAGGAAAAGGAGATTTATTATATACCAATGGTAACGATATGATTCGAGTGCAATGTGCCTTTGTAGATACCCCGGAAGTTGAAAAAATCACAGAATTTATCGGTTCGCAAAAAGCTTATGCCCAAGCCTATCAATTGCCAGAATATGTTGGAGAAGATGGTGGCACAGTACTTGATATAGATATTTCGGAAAGAGACAGCATGTTTAGAGAAGCTGCAGAAGTAATTGTAACCGCACAACAAGGCTCTGCATCCTTGCTTCAACGTAAATTAAAGCTAGGATACAATCGTGCTGGTAGAATTATTGACCAGCTAGAAGCAGCTGGAATTGTAGGGCCATTTGAAGGAAGCAAAGCAAGAAGTGTGAACTTTCCGGATTTAAAATCGCTACATGATTTTTTAGATAATGAGCAGGGGTAGATAATGGTTGATAGCTGATGGTTGATGGTTGATAGTTGATAGTTGATGGTTGATAGTTGATAGTTGATGGCTGATAGCTGATAAATTAAGGTTGTCCGTCCCTGATATAGGTTGACCACAAAAGTCAACTTATTATGAAAGTAAATTTGAGAAAAATCAGGAAGTGTCGACTTTACTCAGAAGAGTTTAAGCGAGAGATTGTTAGTTTATTTGAAAGTGGTAAACTAAGTGTTTTGCAAATTGAAAAGGTTTACGGAATTAGCAATTCCATAATTTACCGTTGGATTTATAAATTTTCTACCTTTAACGAAAGAGGATCAAGAGTTGTTGAAATGAA
>JAGXRF010000065.1 GCA_018335925.1 Flavobacteriales bacterium | reverse complement strand
TGTAATTCAGAGCATATTCCCATATATTCAGCTGTAATATTCATCGCAATTAGTTCTAGATTTCCTAGCTTTGGTTTGCGGATTTGTTGAAACGCATCAATAGAAACATTCAATGATTGTAGATGTTTCAAAATAATTTCATAGTTTTGAATGAAGTTGCTCATATATTTAATGACTTGGTAATCAATTAAATATACGAATTATTTATGATTCACTGAGCAACTTTTTCATTTTTTTCTAAATGCACAACGGGTTAATTTGATAATGTTTTAGTGAAAAGTGAAACAAACCTTAAACCTTGAACTTTAAACTTTAAATTTTAGCCAACAACAAAAATGAACAAACAAGATATCATCCAACAATTTGATCCGAGTAAACCGGGTTTGGCAACAGCAACCGTTTTCGGATTACCTTTCAGTGCAGAGCAAAGTGAAATTATCGTCATCCCCGTACCTTGGGAAGTTACCGTAAGTTATGGTGCTGGAGCATCCAAAGGTCCAGAAGCTATTTTAGAGGCTTCTTTTCAAGTTGATTTGATGCACCAACAATTTCCTGATTTGTGGAAACAAGGGATTTATTTGTTAGATGCTCCTAAACATTGGAAAAAGCAATCTAAAAAATTCAAAAAAATGGCACAGCCCATTATTGCTTTTCAAGAAGAAGGTGGAGAGGTAAGCAAACATGCCGATTTGTATAAAGATTTAAAAAAAATTAACCAAGCTTGTGCCAATTTACATCAGGAAGTACAACAATTAACCAACGAATGGTTGGCTAAAGGTAAAAAAGTAGTATTGCTAGGAGGTGACCATAGCACTCCATTAGGCTATTACAAAGCCATGGCTGAGCATCATGAAAACTTTGGAATTTTACATTTAGATGCCCATATGGATTACCGAATAGCTTATGAAGATTTTACCTATTCGCATGCTTCAATCATGTACAATACATTACAAATTCCGCAAGTGAGTAAAATTGTTTCTGTAGGAATTCGCGATTTTTGTGAAGAAGAAGTGCAAGTTGTGCACAACCATCCAAACAGAACCAAGATTTTTACCGATGCTGATTTGAAAAGAGAACAAATGCAAGGAAAAACATGGCACCAACAATGTGAGGAAATCATTGCACAATTGCCACAAAAAGTATTGATTAGTTTTGATATTGATGGTTTGTTGCCATGGTATTGCCCCAATACAGGAACCCCGGTACCGGGTGGTTTTACCTTTGAACAAGCAACTTATTTGTTCGATTTGTTGGCTGTTTCCGGAAAGCAAATCATAGGGTTTGATTTGGTTGAAGTGGCCCCTGGAGAGGATGATTGGGATGGCAATGTTGGAGCCAGAATGTTGTACCACATGTGTGGTGTTTTGGCAAAAAACCAAGGGATGGCAGTTGGAACTCCCATTCAGTTTTAGTAATTTCCCGTTTTGTTAACTTAAAATAAGCAGCCATGAAGCTTTTGAAAAAACTTTTTTTAATTCTTTTAGGACTTTTAATTTTTATAGTCTTAGCAATTATTGGTTATGCACAATGGTATAAACCATCTTATGAAGGAGAATTAACTTTAAAAGGTTTACAAGAAGAAGTTTCATGCTATGTAGATGATTACGGGGTGCCACATATTTATGCCAACAATGAACAAGATGCCATGCGAGCTTTAGGCTACATGCATGCCAAAGAACGTTTATGGCAAATGGAATTGATGCGAAGAATTGCTCCAGGAAAATTATCGGAAGTTTTTGGGAAAGAAACTTTGGAATTAGACCTCTTTTTTGCGGCTTTGGGCATTGAGGAACACAACCAAGTGTTGATGCAAAATATCACACCTAATCATCCGAGTAAAGCTTTGGTAGCGGCTTATTTGGAAGGAGTAAACCAATCTATAGAAAACGAAAAAACACCAATTGAGTTTTTATTGACTGGTGTAAACAAAACCCAATTCACTGAATTAGATATTTACAACATTTACGGATACATGGCTTTTAGCTTTGCCATGGCACAAAAAACAGATCCTTTACTTACCGAAATTAACCAAAAGTGGGGAGCAGATTATTTGTCTGATTTTGGATTAGATGGCAAATATTTCACCACCCAGTTAGGAGCAGATGCTACCGAAATGGCAGAAATTTCAGCTAAAGTAGTGGCATTGTTAAACAGTAGTCCGGTTCCGGCTTTTATTGGCAGCAATAGCTGGGTAATAGGTCCTCAAAAAACACAAAACAAAAAGGTGATTTTTGCCAACGATCCACATATTATGTTTTCGCAACCCGCTACTTGGTATGAAACCCATATACATACTTCCAATTACGAAATTTATGGGTATTACATACCAGGAACTCCTTTTCCGTTGCTAGGCCATAATCGAAATTATGCTTATGGTTTAACTATGTTAGAAAATGACGACATCGACTTTTATCAGTTGGAGAATGCTGCTGAGAATAAAATTTTTATTGGTGATTCTGTAGCTTCGATCACTTCGGTGACCAAAAAAATCAAAGTAAAAGGAGAAAAAGATAGCGAAATAACCGTTAAAAAAACACCGTTAGGCCCGGTGATGACAGGTTTTTCAAAACATCTTCCGGAAAAACAAGAGTTGGCCATGTGGTGGATATATCTGCAAGAAAAACACCAGATGATGGAGGCTTTGTATGGCTTGAGTCATGTAAATCAAATGGAAGATTATGTGCAAAGTGTTTCTAAAATTGCAGCTCCCGGCTTGAATGTGATGTATGGCGATGCCCAAGGAAACATTGCGTGGGTAGCTTCGGGTAAATTGTATCAAATGCAAGATTCTGTAAATACGTATCAAATATTGCAAGCCAAAAACAAATCACATTTACAGCGAAAATACCTTCCGTTTGAAAGCAATCCGAAAAGTATTAATCCGGAAAAACATTATGTATATTCTGCCAATAACCAACCCAAAGCAGTAGATGGTTATTTGTATCCAGGGTATTATTTGCCAAAAGATCGAGCACAACGAATTATAGATTTGTTAGAAGCAAAAGACAATTGGACCAAAGAAGATGTTTCGCACATGATGGTAGATGATCATTCGGATGTTGCAGTTGAATTGGCAAGGTATATGTCGCACTACATTGAACGCGAAAAACTTAATAAGGAAGAAGAGTTCGCTTTGCAGTTTTTACTCAATTGGGATGGCAATCATCATGCAAAAGAGATTGGTCCAACGGTATTTAACAAATGGATTTATTTTTATTTGAAAAATACCTTTGAAGACGAATTAGGCGAAAAAGGTTTTCAAAATTTATTGGAAACCCACGTAATGAAACAAATGATTCCGCATCAAATTAAAAATACGGCTTCTGTTTGGTGGGATAATGTTTCTACCAAAGACAAAGTGGAATCTAAAAAAGAGATATTGGTGAATTCTTTTCATCAGGCAGTTGCATCATTAGACAAACAATTAGGTAAAAAAGTAGACAAATGGACCTGGGATAGGGTACATGTTTTGGAACACCAACATCCTTTTGGAAAAATATCTTTATTGAGAAGATACTTTAATGTGGGTACTTTTGGAGTTTCTGGCAGTAATGAAGTGATCAATAACTTGATGTTTACCTATTCTGACAACAAAAAGCACATCATTAAAGCAGGGCCATCTACAAGAAGAATTATTGATTTTTCTGATGTAGAAGGTAGTTGGAGTATTTTACCAACCGGACAATCCGGAAACTTTATGAGCAAGCATTACAAAGACCAAGCTAAAATGTATGCCAACGGAGTGTACCGAAAAATGTTGTTAAATAAAAAGGAGATTCAGGAGAATAGCACTTTAATTACTTTTAAAACTGAATAAATTTTGAAAATATAACTATCTGAGAGAAGCTGAAATAAATTCAGTTGGACAGATTTAGTTGGTGAAATTTGTTGGAGTCGTCTCGATGTTTTGGAATAATTAAATAACGTGAGTTCGATATAAATTAGTTTGTATGAAACACTTTGTGGTTCTCTGTGACTTCTCTGTGACTTTTGAGCTACAACAAAAATTAGCTATGACACAAAATGCACTAAGTTTACACAAAGTTACACATAGAAAACACTACATTTAACTATATAATATCTTGAATATCAAACGCTTAAATATATTTCTTGTATCGAAATCACGTTAAATAGCTTGTTATATGTAAGCATATAGTTCAACATGAGCTTGAAAGAAATTAAACTTGCGTTGAACTATCAAAAATTATAAGTTTTCTATATTTTCCAATAAATATATAGCCCTTTTCTGAATGGCTTCTTTTTCGCTTTCAGGCATTTTATTTAACAGTGCATACATCATTTGCATACGTTGATTGTTTTGTAAATAAGGTTGTTTTTCTTGCAAAAAATGCCAATACAAACTATTAAACGGACAAGCATTTTCCGAAGTTTTTTCTTTTACCTTATAGGCACAACTACCGCAATAGTTGCTCATTTTATTTATGTAGCTTCCGCTTGAAACATAAGGTTTGGTGGCCAAAATACCCCCATCTGCATACTGACTCATGCCTCTAGTATTTGGCATCTCCACCCATTCAATCGCATCAATATAAACACCTAAATACCAAGCATCCACTTCGTCCGGGTGGATTTGTGTGAGTAACGAAAAATTACCAATCACCATCAATCGTTGGATGTGGTGTGCATAACTATCGGTTAAACTTTGTCCAATGGATTTTTTTAGGCATTGCATGTTGGTTTCTCCGGTCCAAAAGTAATTTGGCAAGCGGTTGTAATTTTGTAATTCGTTTTTTTGACCATAAGCAGGCATTTCTTTCCAATAAATCCCTCTTACATATTCTCTCCAACCAATAATTTGCCGCACAAAACCTTCAACTTGAGATAATGCAATAACCTCTGGATTTTGATGGTAGGCTTCCACCACCATATCTACCACTTTTTTTGGAGAAATTATTTTTGCATTTAATGTAAAAGACAAGCGTGAATGAAACAAATATTTCTCTTTGGTGTGCATGGCATCTTGGTAATCACCAAAATAAGGGAGAAGGTTTTGAATAAAATAATGTAAGGTGGCTAAAGCTTGTTGCTCGTTAATAGGCCAAGAAATGTTTTGCCAATCTATTTCTCCGAAGCTCTCATAGCTAACCTTTTGCAAATCGTTTTGTATGGCAGTGGCATCGTTATGAAAAGCAATTTCCTTTGGTACCGGAAAGCTTTCTTTCCATGTTTTTCGGTTGTCGTGGTCAAAATTCCATTTACCACCTAAAGGTTGGTCTCCTATCATCAATACCTGATGTTTTTTTCGCATGTAGCGATAAAAACTTTCCATCAACAATTGTTTTTTTCCTGCAAAAAACGTTGTTAGTTCGTCTCGATGTGTGTAAAAATGTTCGGTGTCAAATGCTTCATTGGGAATCAAAATTTGATGGCAGAATTTTTTTAATTGCTCCTCTAAACGATATTCATCCGGTAATTGGTATTCGAATTTTTCAATGGCATACAATTCAATAAAATGATGTAAAAGACTAGGCAAATCTTTCCAATTGTTTTCAGAAATCTTTACGTAGTGTACCTGATGACCTTTAGCTTGTAATTGATGACCAAAATCACGCATGGCCAAAAAGAAAGTCGCAATTTTTTGGATGTGATGCTTCACATAGCTCAATTCTTGTGACATTTCTGCAAGCAAATAAAGGGTATTTTCCTTTACTTCTTGGTACCACGAATGGTGTATGTTTAATTGGTCTCCTAAAATCAATCGAAGTTTTTTCATTTCTATTTTTTTAACCTCACCCCCTCCCGAAATATCGGGATCTCTCCAAAGGAGAGGGGGCTTAATACAAAATGACATTCCTTATTAAAATTTTACTTTTAAATATTTTAAAATGAGTAGTCTTGTCAAGCCTCACTATGTCCAAAGTTTCACAAATTCCTGTTGCGGGTCGTATTGCTCAGCTTGCTTTTTAATGTTGAATTTACGGTCTCTTGGGTCGTTTCCTACGCCTGATTGATATATCCAATTCCCGTAATTACTATGTACATCATAATCAATCAAATAACTCTCAAAATAGGCAGCTCCAACCCTCCAATCTTGCTCCCATTCTTTTGCCCAAAACGAAGCCACATTTTGTCTGCCTCGGTTACTCATCCAACCTGTTTGTTGCAATTCTATCATATTGGCATTTACAAACGCTTCGTTGGTTTTTCCTTGGGTCCATAATTCCAGTGCTTTCTTGCTCGATTTCCAAGTGTAATGTTTGTTCAAAATACCTGAAAGGTAAAATATACGATTGCCGTGTTTTAAAGCAATATACTTAAAATAATCTCTCCAAATTAATTCAAAAAACAACCAGTAGGTACTTTCGTTGCTGCCTATTTTCTTTTCATAGGCTTTGATTTCCCAATAAATTTCTTTAGCAGAAATACAACCCAAGGCCAACCAAGCTGATAATTTTGACGAATAATCGGTACCTACTAGTCCGTTGCGGGTGAGTTTGTAGGTAGAAAGTTGTTTGGTTTCCCAAAAGTAATGTTGTATGCGTTGGTGGGCTGCTTTGGAGCCGCCTTTAAACGGAAATGCAGTATGTGAAGGAATTTCTAAAGAAAGATATCCTAAATCTTCCAAACTTGGAATGGGTTCAGTTTTAAAGTAATTGTTTTCCGGAAAAGCATTTGGACTAGGTAAACATTTTCTGACCAATACTTTTGCTTCGCCTTTTTTACGAAACTCGGTAAATACCTCTGGAATTTCTTTCCAATCTTTGTAGCCAACATCTTCCGGATGCCACAAAAATTGGTCGTAAAAATCTACAAAACTTACTTGAGGTAAAACATTTTTTAATTGGTAGATGGTTTTATTTTCTTGGTAAGTGAATTCTTTTTGATGGTAAATGGATTCAATGGAATGGTGGATGACAATTTTTTGAATTTCATTTACCACATTGCCATTTACAATCAATAAGGGAATGTTTAAGGCTTTTAATTGAAGTTGGAGGTCGTGCAGGCTATCTAACAAAAAACGGGCTCTAAAACGCTCCATTTTCTTAAATCCCCATTGCGTTAGTTGGAGCTCCATTTCATCCATCACATAAACGGCAATTAAAGCAGAAGCATGTTTTGCAGCTTCTAAAAGAGTCTGGTTATCGGTAGTACGGAGGTTGGTAGTAAACCAAATTAGGTTTTTTGTTTTCTGCATCTGTCGCTACAATATTTTACGTTTTCCCAATTTTTTTCCCATTTCTTTCTCCAAGAAAAAGGCAAACCACAGGTCACGCAAATTTTGGTTGGTAAAAAAGGTTTTTTATGTGCCATTACAATTGTTTTTTCGGTCGGGCATACGCTTGCCGTTGGATGAGTTCGGTAGAGCAATAACCATCCAATCCATTAATGGCAACTACTTGGCCTTTGCTCAAATCTAACCAACCATCAGGATGCTGTATTTCTTTTTGAAATCTAATAGCTTCAATTTTAGCTACTACAAAAATGGTATCGTTTTCTGCAATAGGGTAGGAGTTTACATAACTGCAATACAATTGCACCGGGCTGTTTTTTACAGCAACTACTTTCCAAGTGTCAATTTGTTCCGGCTCTAAATTGGTTTGGTCAAATTCTGAAACTTCATAATCGTACTTAGCCGAAGTATGGTGGGCATCTATGATTTGATCTTGTGTAATATGGTTGACCGTAAAAAAGGTTCGTTCCAACATATTTTGGAGCGTATTTCTTGGTACGGTAGTTGGTCGGAAAATGATGCCTAACATGGCAGGGTCGCTACCCAAATGCACCACAGAACTAAAAATCGCAACATTCCAATGGGTTTCGCTGGAGGTAACAATTAAGTTGGCAGATTTGAATCCGGTACAGCTGTTTACCAAATTTAAGCGACTGATTTTATCTAATTCTTGAATATTTGCAGTGGTAAGTGTATGGTACATAATTCTATTTTGTTCAACAAAAATACAAAAAAGTTAAACAAAATAAATTCTTCTTTTTCATTTAACAGAAAATTACCAAGTATGGTGAACTAGATTTTTTTATCTCTTCCAATATCATATTTTCCTACATTTGTTTAAAACGATGCATGGATATTGATGATGTTACATTCCACTACTTGATTAAAGTTTTTCACATGAAAGTATAAATTCTTAATTGAAAATGAAAAAAGATATAAAATATTTCATAATTACCATATTTGCTCTTTCTATACTATATTTTGTATTAAAAGTAAACGCAGATTTCCATTATAAAAAGTATGGACTACTTTCAATATTTTATACAACAAATTATTCAGTTTTATCAAAAGATAAAAGTGTAAAATTTATTTATTATGTTAATGTTAGAAAGATTATAGGAGAAAATAGAATCGGAAATCAAAAAATAAAATTAAACACTTATTACAAAATGATTTATTCTTCTAAAAATCCAAAAAAAGTAAAGGGTTTTTTCGACAATGAAATAACAGATACAATAGTAATAAGAAAGGCAGGATTTAATTTTAATGATTTATAACAAATCTCTTCTTCGAAATATTAAAACTTTGAGGCAAAGCTTAGGCAACATCTCTCTGACTACTGGAGAGGTTTAAATTATTGTTTTGAACAAAGTATAATTAAGATTTTAAAAAAATGGTTGGAAAATATTTGGTAAGGATTAATATCTATTTTACATTATCATTGTTGTTATTATGCTGCCAAGATAGTGGTATTAATAATTCAAATAATATAGGGAAAAGTATTGAAATAGAATTGGATCATATAAAAACAAACGATTCTGTTTTATATTGTATTATAAAGTATGATAACTCATTAAAGGAAAATCTTGATACATTAGCTAGATATACCAGAATACATTATTCAGTTGTTGAACCAAAACCATTTGATTTGATTACTTTAAAATCTTTAGATTATAAAACGATTATAGATCCGGACAAAATAGAGGGTGTAAAATTTCCATTTGAATTAGATTTTAAAAAAAAGGATATTAATATATACTTTATGTTAGAGGACGAGTATTTTTTTTATGATGATATTAATGATGTTACTATTTTAAGAAAAATACACAAAAAATTTGTTTGTAATTTTAAAAAGGAAAGAGATAATATTGTAATAAATTTTTTGAAAAATAGTAATTAATTGTATTGTTGCATAACACTGCATCTAGGCTCTCCGATTACGATAGCTATCGAAACCTGACTTCGGAGCAATTCAACCTCGCTTCGATTAGGTCAAGCGGTTGTTTAGGTGCTATAGTAGGTATAATTTTAACGAAGGATGTGGAATTTTTACTATAATCTACAATAACATAAGATTTCAAACAGATGGCAGTATTTAATATTAATAGTTTATTTTTTTTATCATTATTGTTTTTTCTCAATCAAAACTGTAATCATAAGAACAATTCAAATATTGAGACTATAAATAACATAAACTTAAATCAAATAGATAGCTTGAAATCTGAAGGTTATATGTTTACAAAAAAAATTGATTTTTTTTCTATGACACCTCAAGAATATATCAATCCATCTAATGAGCTACATTTTTTTGCTTTTAAAAAAGTTAACAATCTTGTAAATATTATTAACTTTAATAATGGCGAGATTTTTATGAAAAGAGAACTAAAAAAGCATTCATCTTCTTTTTATAAAGAAGAAAGAATAATTGATTCCAGTGATGGAGGGGTGATACATTATGTAAATTATTATTACTCTGAAAATAAAATTGTAATTACTGTCATAACTGAGAACATTTTTGTAAGCAATAAATTAAATTCTTATTTAGATTTTATCTTTATAATTGAAAAAAATAGTGTTACACATTATAGTTATAGGTACAACAATAGCTTACATTTAAATGGAAATTTTAATTTAAGCAATGAACAATTATTGGATATTGACAATTTAGCTTTGTCTTTATTTTATAACAAAGAAAATGTAAATATCTATAAGTTTCCATTTAGTTCATTTAGTTCAGAAATTTGTTTTGTATGGGACATAAATACTTTTTATTGATTGAAAGAAGTAAACAAGCTACACCATGCTTTTCGATTCCGATAGCTATCGAAACCTGACTTCGGAGCAAAATAAACCATCAAGCCAACCCTAACAAATTAGTTTTGTTGTTTTACAAAGTAGTTTTAACAACAACAACACAAACAGACGGAGTGATTTTTGGCGTGGCAACTAAAAAAAACCAACAAGCCAATGCAAAAACTTTTTGCTTTTAACTCTCCAAAAAAATGCGGTTTATTCTGGATAAATACACCCCCAAAACGCTAAATACCAAACTGACAATAATTAATTTGTAAATTTGCGATATAATGGATAAAAAACTTTACATCATAGCAGGTTGCAACGGTGCAGGAGAAACAACTGCCTCGTTTACTATTTTACCCGAAATTTTAGATTGTAAAGAATTTGTGAATGCAGATGAAATCGCTAAAGGACTTTCACCATTTCAACCGGAAAAAGTTTCGTTTGAAGCCGGACGAATAATGCTAAATAGAATAAACGAACTGCTTTCGGAAAACGAAAATTTCGCATTCGAAACTACTTTGTCAACCAAAACTTATAAAAACACCATCATCGAGGCAAAAAATATAGGGTATCGTGTAATATTGCTATTTTTTTGGCTCCAAAATATAGCATTAGCTAAAGAACGAGTAAAAATAAGAGTTTCGGAAGGTGGACATAACATAGAACCGGAAGTTATTGAAAGAAGATATATCAGAGGAATTAAAAATTTATTCCAGCTATATCTTCCTATGGTGGATGGTGCTTTTATTTTTGATAACTCTGAAGGAAAACACGAACTTATTGCTGATAAACAATTGGGTACTTCCCTAAATATTGCAAACAAAGACAAGTTTAACCTATTAAAAAAATACAATGACAGCAACTGAAAAACATTTAGAAGAGAAAAATAAAATACTAAAAGGACTCGAAAAAGTATATGAAAAACTTTTAGAATTTAAAAAAATGAAAAAAAGTGAACTAGTTATTCTTCATGAAAACAAAATTGTAAAAATTAAACCTGAATAATCTACATCCAACACTTCCAAAGCTTAACGAATAGACAAAGTAATTTTTCGCGTGGCAATTAAATGGCCAACAAACCAACCCTAAAAAGTTGGTTTTGTTGTTTTAAATAGCAGCTTTTTTATGCAATTAATTGTAGTTTTCCCTTTTCGTTCCAACACTTCAAAATCTGATACTTCGAAGCTGTAATCTCATCAGCATAACTTCAGAGGGCTTTTTCCTTACTACCTAAAAAAATTGCATTGTTTTTTAAAAGTTTATTATCTAATGTATAGCAAGTGCATAGCCAATAATTTGATTATTTTTACACTTTAATTTAATTGCATGCAAACTCCCAAAAAAATTGCTGTAGTAGGTTCCGGATTGGTGGGCACGCTGCTTTCTATTTATTTAAAAAGAAGAGGGCACGAGGTACATGTGTTTGACAGGAGTCCGGATATACGAAAAATCCAGTTTTCGGGTCGTTCTATCAACTTGGTCATGTCCAATCGTGGTTGGAAAGCATTGGAATTTTTAGGGTTGCAAAACGAAGTGAAAAAAATTGGCATTCCGGTGGACAAACGTGCCATTCATACCGGCACCAACGAAGTTACTTACCAGCATTACGGCAAAGATGGGGAATACATTTATTCGCTTTCCAGAGGAAATTTAAACCGAAAAATGGTAGACTTGGCAGAAGCAGAAGGAGTACAATTTCATTTTGAACAAAAAATTTGGGATGTTACACTTGCAACTGCTACGCTGCATGAAGGAGAAACCGAAAGAGGTGCTTGGGAAGAATTGAATTTTGATTTGGTTTTTGGGGCAGATGGTGCTTTTAGTAGGGTAAGACATCGCATGCAAAGACAAAGCATGTTTAACTATTCGCAAGATTTTTTACAAGTTGGGTACAAAGAATTACACATCCCTGCCAATGCAGATGGTTCTCATAAATTAGACCAACACTCCTTACATATTTGGCCAAGAGGAAATTTTATGTTGATGGCATTAGCCAATCCAGATGGCACCTTTACCTGTACTTTGTTTATGCCTCATGAAGGTGAAAATTCATTTGCATCATTACAAGATAAAGAAACTTTGGTAGCATTTTTTGCCAATCATTTTCCGGATACTAAGGAAGTAATTCCGGATTTGGTAGAAGATTTTTTCAAAAATCCTACCAGCTTTTTAGTCACCATGAAGTGTTATCCTTGGACGTACGAAGATAAAGTGGCTTTGATTGGAGATGCCTGCCATGCCATTGTGCCTTTTTACGGACACGGTATGAATGCAGGTTTTGAAGATATTACCATTTTAAACCAATGTATAGATGCTTTTGGGGATGATTGGAAAGCAATTTTTAAAGCTTACCAAGAATCCAGAAAGCCAAATGCAGATGCCATTGCAGAATTATCGTACCGAAACTTTATGGAAATGAGTGCCAAAACAGCCGATCCGAAGTTTTTGTTACAAAAGAAAATTGAAAAATGGTTTTCCGAAAAACACCCCCAACTTTGGGTACCATTGTATAGTAGGGTTACCTTTAGCACGCAACCTTACGCAGAAGCATTGGCTATTGGAGACAAGCAAAATGCCATCATGGAGCAAGTCATGCTTCAAGAAAACATCGAAAATAATTGGAACTCTTCGGAAACAGAAAAATTGATATTGCAATTGCTACAATCCAACTAAACCAAGGTTTTTTCTAAGTTGGTCAGCATTTCAAAAGTCATGGCATTTAAGTCAAATTGATGCTTCCAATTCCAATCTTCTCTAGCTTCGTTATCATTAACAGAATTAGGCCAGCTATCTGCAATTTTCTGACGAAAATCGGGTTCGTAAGTCACCTCAAAATTTGGGTAGTGCTTTTGAATTTCTTCTGTAATTTGCTTTGGAGTAAAGCTGATGGCAGACAAATTATAAGAAGAGCGAATTTTAATTTTTTCAGCCGGTGCTTGCATGATTTCAATGGTAGCTCGTATCGCATCGTCCATGTACATCATTGGCAATTCGGTTTCTTCACTCAAAAAGCAAGTGTATTTTCCTTCCGAAATAGCTTTGTAGTAAATATCTACTGCATAATCTGTAGTTCCACCTCCAGGAGGAGTTGTCCAACTGATCAAACCTGGGTAACGAATACTTCTTACATCCACCCCGTACTGTTGGTGGTAATATTCGCACCAACGTTCACCGGTTTGTTTTGAAATACCGTACACGGTAGTTGGCTCCATAATGGTGTATTGTGGTGTTTGGTTTTTTGGAGTAGTTGGTCCGAAAACAGCAATGCTCGATGGCCAAAATATTTTTTTGATCCATCCAGCTTTGGCTAAATTCAACACATGAAACAACGAATTCATGTTCAAATCCCAGGCAAATGCCGGATTTTTTTCTGCAGTTGCACTGAGCAAAGCAGCCATCAAATACACATCGGTAATTTGGTATTTTTCTACCAAATGCTGAATTTGGTTGTAGTCCAAAGCATTTACCACTTCAAAAATCCCATCGTTTACTACCGGATGGTTTAATTTTCTAATATCAGAAGCAATTACATTTTCGTTGCCATAAATAGCTCGTAATTGGTGGGTAAGCTCCGTTCCGATTTGTCCACAAGCCCCGATAATTAGAATTTTCGTATCCATAATTTTAGTGATGAAATTTCAAACAAAGATAACGTTTTCGTAATTTCATGATGCTTATTTTGAGAAATTTTTAATCTTTCAAAAGTTTTAAAAATAAAAAACTCGCTCAAAATGAGCGAGTTCAAAAGTCATAGAGGCTTGTATTTACAAAGCTTCTACTACAATAGTTTCGTCGTGTAACATTTGCTTCAACATGTTTTCGATGCCATTTTTTAAGGTAAAAGTAGAGGAAGGACATCCATTGCAAGAGCCTTGCAAAATCACTTTTACTTTTTTGGTGGTTGGTTCAAAGGAATCGAATAAAATATTGCCACCATCTGCTTGTACAGCCGGTTTTACATATTCCTCTAAAATGTTTACAATTTGTTGCGAAGTAGTATCTAAATGATCAAAGTTTGGAATGGTTTGTTTTTCCTGTTGAGGTTTTTGTATCAATAAAGTTTCATCAATTGCAACTCCGCCATTTTCTAAAAATTCTTTAATGGCACTTCTTATTTCGTTATTAATTTCCATCCATTCATAGCTGGCAAACTTGGTTACAGAAACATAATTTTCGTCTATAAACACTTCTTTGGCATATCCTTTTTGAAAAATCATTTTTGCTAAAGGTGAGCTTTCACATTCGTCAATGTTTTTGTATTCTGCGATTTGCTTAGTCAATGTTTTGTTTGCTACATATTTCATCACATTCGGGTTGGGAGTACTTTCCGAGTAAACCGTGAAAGGTTGTTTGGATAAAGTGGTGTTTTCTTCTTCCAATAAAATTTTTCCTCCTTGCAGCACAAAGGCTTCCATTTGTTGCTTTACTTCTTCTTGTACATCTTCCCATGCTACAATTTGGTAACGTTCTAAGGCAATAAAATTAGAATGGATCATCACTGATTTTATAAATGGCAAATAAAACAATTGCTTCGCTAATGGACTAGGTCCTGCTTCGTCAATATTTTTGAATTCATATGTCCCTCTAGTGACATTATGATCAAATTCAAATTTTAATATGCTAGGGTTCTTTGTAGTTTTTATAATGATTGCGTTCATTTTTGTTATTTTTTGCAAATTTAGGAATAGTAATTTAATAGATTCTATATATTTGGCTGTTATAATTAAATTAACAGATTTAGATTTTACTTACTAAGAAATTCCTTGATAATGAAGAAATATAACTACTTACTTTTTTGTTTATTAGTGCACTTTTTTACTCAAGCACAATTTATTCAAGTGAATACTTCTCAGTATTCTGTTAATCAATTAGTTACAGATGTTTTAATTGATTCGCCTTGTGCATTAGTTTCTAATATTACCCATGTTGGAAGCACTACTTATGGTGCAACCCAAGCTAATGCAAGTATTGGGTATTTTCAAAATACCAATCCGGCTTTTCCTATGTCGGCTGGGGTGGTCATGTCTACTGGTTTTGCTGCAGCTGCAGTAGGTCCAAATAACACAACCCAAAGTAATTCCGCACCAGGTTGGATACATGATCCACAAACAACAGCTTATTTGAATAGCGTTATCACACCATCTACCTATCAAAATGCAAGTATTTTACAATTTAATTTTACCCCTTTAACAGATAGCTTTAGCTTTAATTTCGTTTTTGCATCTGAAGAATATGGAACTTACCAGTGTTCATTTTCAGATGCGTTCGTTTTTTTGCTGGAAGATTTAAATACTGGTGTAGTACAAAATCTTGCTGTTATTCCAGGTACAAATATTCCAATTGCGGTAACTACCGTTAGAAATAATTTGCACAATGCTGGATGTGCATCTGCAAATGCAGAATATTTTTCAACCTATTATGGAAACCCCAATGGGCAACCAAATGCGTCATCACCAACCAACTTTAATGGTCATACTGTATTAATGACTGCTTCAGCTACAGTAGTTCCAAACACACCTTATCGTATAAAACTTGTTATTCAAGATCGACAAGATACTGCATTGGATTCTGCCATTTTTATTGAAGCAGGGAGCTTTAATGTAGGAACTGCACAAATTTTTGGAACAGGGCAGTTTGACTTATGGACAGGTGATTTTACAGGAGGTGCAGGTTTGTGTGGAAGTGAGTGTAGAATAGTAAAAGCTGGAACTTCTCCTATCGCAAATGCTACTTATTCATGGAAAAGAAATGGAGAAGTAATTACAGGAGCCAATACTTACGAGTTAGAAATTTGCGAAGAAGGAACTTATGAAGTAACAGTTACTATTGGTGGTTCTACTGGTTGTGTACAAACAGATAGTATTATAGTTGAATTTTTACCTCCTCCAAATTTTAATTTAAATCCGAGTGATATTTCGTCTTGTACTACTTTTAATTTAACAATCAATACTCCAATTGTATTGAATGGTTTAACAGGTGAGGTTACTTATCATACAAGTTTACAAGATGCAGCTAATGGAGCTAATCCTATAACTAACCCAACTGCTTACCCAGGAGTTAACGGTCAAGAAATTTGGGCTAGTATTCAATCTGATGATGAGCCATGTTTGTTCACGGCCTCTTTTTTCTTAGTTGTACCTAGCACAGATATGGATCCACAACCACAAAATATTTCATTGTGTGATGTGAATAGTGATAATACTGAGGTTTTCGATTTAACTACACAGGTAAGCAATATTTTAAACGGACTACCTGCATCAGGTTTTGCAATTACTTATCATACCACAGCTGCAGGTGCAACAAATGAAACAGATGTAATTAGTACTCCAACTGCCTATGCTGCTACTCACAATACAACTGTTTATGTAAGAATTGAAGCCTTGTGCGATCCAACTAATTTTGCAACTGCTTCGTTTCAGTTATTGTTGATTAATTTACCTTCTCCCGACTCCCCTTCCAACGTTACTGTTTGCAACAATTATGTGTTGCCATCGTTAACTGTAGGGAATTATTTTTCAGGTCCAAACGGCACTGGTACCCCTTATACAGCAGGACAAAGTATTACTTCGAGCATGACGATGTATGTTTATGCAGAAACTGGTACTACTCCAAATTGTACTGCGGAGAATAGCTTTGATATTACGATAGTAACCCCACCAAATGTAGACACCCCATCTAATGTAACTGCATGTGATAGTTATACCTTACCTGGATTAACTGTAGGGAACTATTTCAGTGCACCAAATGGGGCAGGTACACCTTACAGTGCAGGAGATGTGGTGTCGAGTAGCATGACGATGTATGTATTTGCAGATGCTCCTACTTTAGCCGGATGTTCAGCAGAGAGCAGTTTTCAGATAACCATTAACACCACACCAACGGTAGTAGCTCCAGCCGATGTAGTAGCCTGTAACAGTTATATTTTACCAACCCTAGCTGTAGGAAATTACTTTTCAGGTCCAAATGGAACGGGAACAGCTTACACAGCAGGCCAAACCATCACCGCGAGTATGACGATGTACGTGTATGCCGAAACAGGTACTACTCCAAATTGTGTTGCAGAAGACACCTTCGAAATCACTATTGTACCATTGCCAACTCCAGATGCACCAGCCAATGTGGTAGT